>CARNVA010000006.1:3541-85952 GCA_949031345.1 uncultured Eubacteriales bacterium
TTGTTGATACAAAAAATAATTTAATAACCATGACTGCTGAAGGTTTTCAAAATTTAAAACCTAAAGTAAGAAATTTTTCTAAAATTAAAAAAATTATTGATTATGGAGATTGGTATTGTATATGTTTTAAGTTTGACTCGACAGACATAATACCTTGTCAAAAAAATTCGATTACTCTTGGCACAATAGAACAATTTGAAACATTATTTAAAGATAAATTAGTTAAAAATGAAAAAGCGTTCAAAAATTGAACGCTTTTTTCATAAAAGTCTATTTCATAAAGTTGCAAATTTCTCTTTAATTCGACAACCACAAGTCGAAACCTGTCAAAAAATAAAATAAAAAACCTCTAGAATTTCACATTCTGTTAAATTTTCACTATCATACATTTTTCGACAACCACCCAATGCTTCAAAAACCGCCTTCATCTGTCGAATTTTAACCGACCTTTCACCCCATCTCTTTCATTTTTCGACAATTATAACTTTTTTTTCACAAAGCAACAAGTCTTGTCGAAAAATAAAAGCTTAACACCTATCCGAAACCATATTTCCCACAATACGACAATTGACGAAAAGTGAAAATCACTCACCTCGCTTCGTTCTAATTTCACAAAAAGACATATTCTGACACGACACCCTTTTTGATTTTTACTTTTCGTCATCATTCGACGCGCCTATCCAATCCAATTTGAGAAACCTCAAAGAAATTAACATTTCATAAAATAAATAAAAAATATGACGATATTTTACTAGATTGATTTCTAGTCTTTTTTACTCTCTCATTTTATCATGACAGAATTTGTCGAAAAGTAAATTAAAAACTTTAAAATTTCACATTTTGTTAAGTTATTTTATAATCAGTTTGTATTTTTGTAAAATATTTTACAAAATTCATGTTTTTTGTAAAATTTTGTTGACAATACTTTTCTTCATATTTAAAATTATACATGTTGTGTTCAAATTAGTCATTAAATTCGCTGAAGAGGTAATGTATGAAATTTTGTAGATATTCAATGAAGAGTTATATTATGGAAAAGACTAAAAAGCAGAGAATTGCCATTTACATAGCATATACATTCGCTGCGTTGGCTTTAATTTTCACTATAATATTAAATTGTTTTAGATATAAAGGATTTATTTATTTTTTAAGTCTATTGATTATCATAATCGCTTTTGTTTTAATAATATTTCCTTTATATAAACCAAAAGGGATTTTAATATATGTCCCAAGTGGAACAAAAATAAATATGACAAGTAATGAATATGTAACCGTCAAAAGATATCATGGAGCTATCTTTAAAGACAAGAATTTGACGAAAATCGTTGGTGACTGGTATTTATTTAGTTTTAAAAGTGATATAGTTGACTATCTGCCCTATTCAAAGGATCTGAAAATCTTATTCGATGCAGAAGAATATGAAGAAATTTTTAAAGAATATCTTCAGTGAAGTAATAATTTTCCATAAGTAACCTTTCTTTTTAGCTTAATTTTTAATAGTAGTTTTTTAAAAAATTAAAATTCGACAAATTAAGACAATAAAAAGTCAGGCAATTATACTATTTTGTAAAATATTGTAAAATTTTGTAAAAAATTCATTGACATATTTTTTAATATAATTACAATAAAATATATGAAAAAGACAGCAGTTTTCGAATTAAGTCCAAATGAGATGCTTATACTTGAAGCATTAAACAACTTAAAACTTCCTGAAGAGATAATCAACAGTGAAAATCCATGCGAATGTGGAAAAGATTTGATGGTTTTCTATGAAGAAATCTTAGAGATGAGTGAAAGATTGAAAAGCAGCAAAAAATTGTATTACTCTTTAATATTTGATGAAGATTATCTTAAGGCTTTAAATAACCTTATGCGTGAAAAAGAAAATGATATTTCAATCTTTGCAAGTATCAATTTTCTTGCACTTAAGCTTATTAAGCAAGTCTACAAACAACAAAATTCTATACATTCTTAAGAAAAAATCCCCTAAAATATGGGGGCTTTTTATTTATTTAAAGATTTTAAAGAATCTAATTGCGATTTGTTTATTTCTATTTCTGTAATTAACTTCGATTTTTGACTTGATAATTCTTCCAATTGTTTATCAATATTTTCTGTTGCAGGCAAATCTTGTATTGTATTGTTTTGGAGCAATTTTTCTCGCAAACTAAGCAGTCCATCGATTTTTTCGGCAAGCTCATTTAAAGATTTTTCATCTACTTTTAATGCTTTTGAAATCGATTTTATATTGTTTTTGACAATTTTTACGGCTTCTTTGCTTAAATCTTGAGAATTTTCTTTTTTTACACCTTTAAAGAGAATTATCACTCTTGAATAGAATGCATAGATCCCCACCGCAAGTATGTAAGCGCTTATTGATGTATCAATTGCAGCAAGGTTGCACCACTGTTTATCGACAATTCCAAAAAACAAAAGACTGAATAAAAAAGAAAGCAGCATTGGAATAAAAACAATAACAGTATTGATTGCCTTTCGTTTTTTTTCATCCAATTTGGCAGTCGCCTTTTTTATCGGCCATTTAAGCAGCATAGTAAATCCAAAAACCAATATTGCAATGACAGCAGCCTGCCAAGTCAATCCTCTTAAATTCGCTAAAATTTCACCTTCCATAACACCCTCCTTAAACTTGAAATTTTATTTCAATTTCATTATAGCTTCTTATTTTTCTAATGCTTTCCAACTTTGGATAATAATTGCTAACAGCTGCTAACAATCAAATCTTTACAATTTTCTCTTCGCTGTTGTCATATGGATTTTTTTGCAAAAAAACTAAACATTAAAGTTTAGCTTTTTATAAAAATATTAAGATCTTTTTAAAAACAAATTATATTATAGATTTTTTAAGTAATCTGCAAGTTTTACATATCCGTCCATATTCCATAATGGCCACCTTTCTTCATCGGGAAAGCATCCTAAAGTTTTAGATTGCCCTTTTGGAATAAATATAAAGTCCCAGCTCCAGCCATACTGCCCCTGTTTTTCAAGCGCTATCTCACCTTCTGTAATTGAAAGAAAATAAAGGGGCTCTTTTCCATATTCACAAAAAGCAAGGCATTCGACAAATTTTGCACTCCTGTTTTTCTTTCCTTCCATTAGTTTTAAAATTCCATCTTCGCCAATGGTGTCATCTGCATAATGCACATAAACACCTGGAAAGCCACCCAAGGCATCAATAAAAAATCCCGTATCATTTTTTAATACATCACACTTCAGTCTCTCACTTGCTTCTTTTGCCGAATACTTCGCAACTTCTTCAACGCTGTCTGCTTGAATTTCTGTAGTCTCAAGTTTTACATTTTCTATTTCAAAACCAAGTGGCTCTAAAAACTTTTTTGCACTTGCAAGTTTTGCCCAGTTTCCTGTAACATAAATAATTTTCTTCATAACATTTTTCCCAGATTTTATATTAAAATGCTTTAAAAACAAAAAAATCTTTACTTTTTTCATGTTTATTGATAATTTTTCAATCAACAAAACAATAATAACATATTTTATTAAAAAATCATAACAACTTCGTTGATTTTTAAGCGCGGTTTTGCATATACTTTTTTTATAAGGATATTACTATGGAAAAACTGAAGAATATAAAAAAATTATTATCAAACACCCCTCTTGTTGATATTGAATATCGTTTTAACAATGAGATAAATCATGTATACGCAAAATGTGAATGGTTTTCGCTTACTGGAAGCATAAAAGATAAAGCCGCTTATCAAATTTTTTATGACGCTTTTAAAAACAAAAAACTTAAAAAAGGCGACAAAATTGTGGAGGTTTCAAGCGGGAACATGGGCATTGCAATCTGCGCAATGGCCAATCTTTTGGAATTAAATGTCACAATAATTATGCCAAAGAATATGAGCGATGAACGAAAACATTTGATAAGGCTTTATGGCGCAACATTGGTTGAAGTCGAAAACTTTAAAGAAGCATTCATTCTTGCTGATGAATATGTCAAAAAGGGCTATTTTTGCACCAATCAATTCGCCAATAAAAGCAATACAAAAGCTCATAGAAATATAACAGCGAAAGAGATATATTCAAAGCTTAAAAAGCTTAAAGTTGAAGCTTTCGTTTCTGGCGTTGGCACAAGTGGAACGCTCAGCGGTATCGGCAAAGTCTTAAAAGATAAAATGGATTTAAAAATAATTGCAGTTGAGCCAGACAAAGCACGCATTTTAAGCAAACAATTGCCCTATTTTCATCATAAAATTCAGGGCATAAGTGATGAAATTGTTCCAGAGTTATATGATGAAAATTTGATCGATGCAATTATTCCAATAAAAGATGAAGACGCAATTGCAATGGCTCAAAAGCTTTGTCGAGAGCTTTCTCTTGGCGTAGGAATTTCAAGTGGTGCAAACTTTATAGGCTGTGTTTTATCAAACAAAAACGCTGTCACAGTCTTTGCCGATGACAATAAAAAATATCTTTCAACCGATCTATCAAGTCCAATTTCCTCTGCCCTAGTTGACCAAATTGAACTTTTAAAAATAAAAACCATATAATTATTTATAAATTACTTCTGAAATTTAAAACCATTTTTTTACTTTAAATATTGACTATAGGCTTAATTTAAGATATAATTAAAAAAGATGATGGATGTAAAAATTATGGCAAAATCTAAAGTGGCTTTTATGTCTGGAAGTTATGAACCTATTGATAAATTATGTGAATATTTAAATAAACGTGAAATCAATGCAAAAACTGATTTTTATATTGGATATGAAACATTGCTGGTAGAGGCAAAAGATTATCTTAAAGCTTTAACCTATGGGTCTATGTACGCAATGAAAAACAAAGAATATGACATTTGCTGGGTATCACCGGATGACACAAGAATGCATAATATTGATGACCTTGCGGTCATGTCAAAACAGTGCGTTTCAAGCAAAAAATATTTGAATAAATCAATCGTTGAAACACTTGCGACTCTTAGATTTTCATCAAATCCAAATAGAGAGTTTGACGATGATGAATTTGATTTGAATATTTAATGAATTCCAATAAAAAAAAGTTTAGATTTTTCTAAACTTTTTTTATATTTAAACAGTCTCCTGTCCTGATTGCGATGCACCTTCCTCTGCAATTTCTTCAACAGCAGCTTCAGTTTCTTCATCTTCAGCAATCGTGCTTTCCGTTTCAACTGTTTCTTCTTTGGTTTCTTGAGTTTTCCCTGCTTTCTCTTCTCTCATCGCTTTGAAGATTTTGCAATCATCTCTTATGATATCCACAATTACTTTTACAACCACTGCAATGTTTGCTATTGCGCATGGAAGGAAAAAGCTGTACATATAGAAAATTGGACAAAGCATAATTCCAAATAAAATAGCATAGTAAAACTTTTCCCAAAGCTTATATGAATTGAAATTCATTATGATAAGCACAAGAGGAATAATCATAAGTGACATACAATATCCATTGCTTACGCCAGGCCATAACAAATATGTGTCTATTGCAAGAATTACAAATTGCTCATATTTCTTTGACTTAAAACTTATTGCTGGAAGAATAATAGCCAATCCTAATAAACCATATCTAAGAAGTGGACTTAAAATCTTATGAAGTATAGACAACTTTGGAGATAATCCTGTTGTTATATAATAAATAACTGTTTCAAGAGAGGTATTGCTTCCCCATTGAGTTGCACCACCACCTGAGAAGCCAGTAACATTCTTAATTAAAACTGCACAGTTTGCAAAGTGACCTTCTACGATAGCAAAAGGAAGGAAAATTAGCACAAGTGCATATCCAATTGTTTTAAGTACAGACCAAAGTTTTTCAAGTCTATGTTCTTTCCAAATAAGATAGAATATCATAAATATTGGATAAATCTTCATTGTAGCAGCGCCAGCTAGGCACAAATATGATAATTCTCTCTGCCATCTTTTTTCGCAATTATTAAGCCAAAAGAACAACAATGTCAATGTAAGCACAGTAAGAGTATTATTTGCCCTAATAAAACAGAAGAGTAAAGGTCCAAAACAGAACACTATTGACAGTAAGTAAAAAAGATTTTTTCCTTTCAATTTTGACATTTTTGCAACAACAAACATAATTATTGCCATGTTTATTAAATAATAAATGAAAAACGCTGCCAAAAGTCCTGCATTTGAGGAAAGTTGTGCAAGGGTAATAGTCCCGCTTGTGTATTGATGCAATGCACCAGAGCAAAACCAAGTAAAAGGATAGAAAATATAGATTGAAAGAGGAGGATAAATTGATCTTACACCATAATCACCTGTATAAGGATTTGGTACAGTTGCATAAGCTAAAGTCTCAGCAAAGTCTGAAAAAGGTGTTGTGCCAGTGATAGTATGAAGTGAGCTTTGCGAAACGCAGGCACAAGTAATAAGTGCAATGATAAAAGTCGCAAAACCAACAACAGCAATAATAAAGAAACTTAAAAGTAATTTTTCCATATCGAATTTTTTGTTTAATGTGGCTTTATCCATAAAATCCTCCTAAAAGCAGTAAAAAAAATGTTTTTTAAAAAGACATTTTTGGTGCGTCCAGAGGGATTCGAACCCCCGACCTTTCGTTCCGTAGACGAACGCTCTATCCAGCTGAGCTATGGGCGCATATTTTTTTTAACATTTGCATTATATCACATCTCTTTCATTTTTGCAATAAATTTTTACAACCTTTTTAAATTTAGTGCTTTTTTGGTGGCGTTTAACAATTATTTTTTCTCTTTTATTGATTTTTTGACTTTCTATGCTATAATATTTTTATAGGAGGTCTTAATGGAAGATTTTGTATTAAGCGATTTTTATCCAAAGAAAAAATTATTTGGAGTTGTTTTTGAAAGTAAAGCAAAAGAAAGGTTAAGCAATCGTCAACTTAAAAAATTTGGTATTAAATTTTATGAAACTGATGATACCTTTAACGCAACTCATAATTTTACTTTGAATAACAAAGGTGTGGAAACTAAAAAGTGTAAGTTGCTTTCTCGTTACAGCGAAACTCAAGCTATGGCATTCACCAATGATAACCACTTTTTTAACATCAATTTAAATACAGGAAATATTTCTCCAGAATATATAGGTTATTCCGACTCGTTATATCTAGCTGCAGATGGCAAAATCTATAAAATGGATGAAAATGGAAACTCTGTAGATACAGGTTATAGCTCATCAGAAAATACTTTAAGAGGCTACAGATTTGTTTTAGACAACAACGACGGCTTAAAAGTTGTTGATAAGAATGGCAAGTTTGGCAGAATTGACCATGATTTGAATGTTGTTTGTCCTTTCATGTTTGATAATAATCATTTTTATTGCATGGTAATCGATAAAAAACAAAAATTACGCAAAGTGGTAGACCATAAAAACGATAAAATTTATATACTCGGAAATGATGGCCAGCCTATTTACGAAAACACCTTTAATGATAATAATAATTTTGAAAACATAGGTGAAAATGTTTTCCTTTATCGAGACAAAGAAAAAAATGAAAGCACCTTATTTGAATATGATTCACAGAACAACATCTTAAATCAAATTGGCAAATTTAATGGTGACATTAAAAACTGCCAAAGAGTGGGTAAAGAAATTTATCTCAATGTCAATGACACCTCAGTAATCAGATTAAGTGACAACAAGACTATTGTTGAAAATTGCAAATTTGTCGATTTCAGAGAAATAGACAAAGAGCCAATAATTTATTATAAAGCCACTGGATATCACAACAAATTGGAAACTGTGGGAATTTATTCTTTGAAAGACGATAGAGAAATCTTATCCCCTGACAAAATGATTACAAAAGTGCTTTGTCGCAAGTCCGCGAAAATGCCAGATGGAAGCTATCGTTTATTATCTCAAGCAACTCATCAGAGAGGCAATTATAATCCACCTTCTAATTATTGGGGCGTGATTGATGATCAAGGGAAAGAGCTTCTTGAGTTTAAATATGATTATGATCCTTATAAAGAAAAAACTTTTATAAGAAAAGAAAAAGGCAGAGAAATTGTTGAAACCGTATTTAGTAAGGGGTATAGAAATTATTATTTTAATATCAGAGAAAAAAATATGATTGCAAACAACGACGAAGTCAAGAAAATTCGTCTTCCAAAAGAAAAAGAAACAAGATGGGATAACTATCAACCTACCCTCAAACAAAGCGGTTACAGTGAAGAAGAAAAATTTGCGGCAGCCACCCTTGCGTCCTTTGTTTTTGAAAGCCCAATTGCTGGAATGTTTGTTTACAATGCTATGGATGAAATTGACAGAGAAATATAAAATGTAAAATCTTAAGTATAAAATTATTTTATCTAATCAAAAAGTTTACCTTTTTCGGTAGGCTTTTTTATTTTATTTTAAGAGATCTTTTATAAATCATTGTTGAGTTTTAATACACTCGACTTCCGCAGCGCTGGCTTCATCAATTGTCATTTCGCTCATATATTTACCTAATTCTTTATAAAAATCAAGTGAACGAAGTGGCAAGCCTTTTTGATTTTTTAAAGTTTCAATCATATCATTTCAAAGAAAAAAGTCAAAAGTTTAGCTTACTCTTGACTTTTTTATATTCATTTATTTTTTTTAATTATTATATAATAAAAATTCATAATTAAACAAAATTTACATAATTTTGCTTAAAAAATCAATATTTATATCATTTTTCAAGCTTTTTCCCACAACTTGAGCAAAATTCGGCGTCAAGATTGTTTACAGCTCCACACTCACATTTTATTGTACCCTCAACTGCAGTGCCACAACTTGAGCAGTAAAGTGAGTTTTCAGCAACCTCTCTTCCGCACTTATCGCATTTAAGAACATTTATTGTTCCGATTGCTCTATTTCCATCTTTTACATTTCCATTATTTGTTTTTATCATTCCAAATGAAACAAACAGCATAACCAATGAAATGCTTCCGCTGGCAAGCGCAAGCAGTGTAAGAACAACGCCAACTGACACCTTCCAAGCAATTTCAGAAGTCACATTTGATATGCAACCTTTTACTAAAAGTACAATTCCGCATGCAAGAATTGCTGCAGAGATTGCAAGCAAAACGCTTGAGAAAATCATTAGAGCTTTTCTGCCATATCTTGCCTCTTGATAAACATCTTTTTTTACTTCTTTCATATTTTTTCCTCCTAATTCAAAATGGTGGTAAGCAAGAATATTAAAAGTGGAACGCCCACAACAAGCAGTATAATAAACAGTGTAAAGAATGTAATTTTTACTGTTGAGCGTGGCACCCCTCCACCAACATTTCCATTTTGCCCATTCATCAAATTAAAATAATCTTTTCCTTTATATTTGTATTTCACAAAATAAACAGGAAGTAAGCTGTAGCTGTATTTTTCATCGTTATAAGCGCTGTTTACCTTTAAGAATGATAATGACTCATAACGGCCTCGAATTATTCTTTCAACATTCAAGTCTGCAATGTTTCTTGCTTGATAAAATGCTTCACCTGCCGACTGATTGTAATAGCCTACATTATAACCCTTTATAAAATCGCTGTCATAGTCATAAGCTTCTGCAAAGTTGAAAGGCAAAATTGCGTCAATATCTTGCTGGCTTATTTTATCACTCGCCTCAACCACAATATTATTGAATTGTTTATCAACGCTTCCAGAAACATGTCTTGAGCGTGTCTCTGTCCTGCTTTCTCCATTTACAGTAACTGTAACAGTGTAATATTCGGTGGCTGTATAAGTTGCAAACACATGCATTGCAAAATTAAAAGATGAAATGTAAGTTGCACCTATGTCAGCACTGGGCACTTTTTTCTTAAATTCCCTAGGTAAAAACCATTTATGTTTCACCCTTTCCTTAAAAACACTGGACGCCTCTTCCTTTGAAATTTTGAAAGGAACAACTATGTCAGGTTTCAGCCCAGGCAGCTTTTCAAGTGGAATAAGTGACGATGTATGACAATACTGACATATATTTGACATCTCAAACTTATTCATCACTATTTGCGCTCCACAATTTGAACATTGAAATGAACGGCTTGAATTTTCCCAATCTTTATAACCATTTGAGTCTTCTTGGTCAATTTGGCTGACAGGCTTTTTCTCAACTTCTTGTTTATAATCGATTGGATAAACATTTCCACATTTTACACACTTAAGTCCCTTATCTTTTGGGCTGAACTCAACTTTTCCTCCACAAGATGAACAGTTGTTTATTTCCATTATAGTTTTTCTCCACAATCTGGGCAGAATTTAGCATTTGAGTTTAACGACTTGCCACATTTTGAGCATGTCTTTTGAGCTAGCAATTTTTCGCCACAGTTTGCACAGAATTTTGCTCCACTTGAAACACTTTCGCCGCACTTTGGACATTTAATATTTTGACTTGCACCACACTCTGGGCAGAATTTTGTATTTTTAGCAATTTTTGCACCACATTTAACACATTTATCAGTTGGATCTTCATCTCTTGCGTTTGCAACAGTGTTTGCAAACAAACTGCTCATGTGAGCACCAGCGCCAAGACCTACACCAAGACCAGCAAGATTTCCACCTGAAGGATTTTGAGCTGCATCACGCATAGCTTGTGCTGCCTGAAGTTGTGTATAAGTGCCCATCTTATCACCAAGAATGCCAAGTTTGCTTCTCTCATCAAGAGCTTTTTCAACCTCTTCTGGAAGAGAAAGATTTTCAATAATTACTTGACAGAGTTTTAAACCCATTTTATTGAATTCTTTTTCAGAAACTTCAATAATTTTATCTGCAATTTCTTTATAGTTTGCAACAAGGTCAAGTGCTGAAACTTTGCTTTCTCCAATAGCGTCTGAAATATTTTGAATAAGAATTGATTTTACCTGAGTGGCAACATCGCTTACTCTGTAAACTGCATTTGTACCAAAAACCTCTTTCATAAACACTTTTGCATCATCAACTTTAAATGAAAAAGTGCCATAACCTCTTAAGCGGATAGTCCCAAAATCAGCATCTCTCATCATGATTGGATTTTGAGTGCCCCATTTTTGTCCAATAAACTGTTTTGTATTGATAAAATATACTTCTGCTTTAATTCTTGAGTCAAATCCAGTAGGCAAAGATAATAATTTTGTCAAAAATGGAATGTTTTCAGTTGTAAGTTTATAAGTGCCAGGCCCAAACACATCGGCAATTTCGCCTTTATGAACAAAAAGTGCAACTTGTGACTCTCTTACCACCAAGGTGGAGCTGTTCATAATTTCCTGTCTTCCTTCAACTGGGTGACGATAAACTACAATATCCTTTGAGTCATCTTTCCATTCAAGTACTGATAATAATTGTTTTTTAAAAAATCCCATATTTACTCCTTATTTGCAAATTGTTTAAAGATTTTCACTTGCTAGAAATATTATACAATAAATTCAACAAAAAAACAACAAATATAACATAAATTTGCTGCGCCATAATTTCATTTTCTTATTTTTTATTTTGTAAGGCACTTAACATATACGCGAAAAAAAGCATCAATAATTTGATGCTTTTTTATTCTGTTTCATGCGAGTTGTTTTATATTACCAACAGCGCAATTCTTCTGGAATTACAACTTGGCACACGCCCTGCTCAGCTTGGCAAAGTGGACATGTTTCCCATGCTTCTTCATCAATTGAAATATAGCCGCAGTTTGGACAAATCCACATCTTTTCAACATCTTTTTTATAAAGTTCTTTATTTTTAAATTGCTCATAAAGATTGATGAAAAGTTTTTTATGGCGCACTTCAACTTCGCCAATCATGCGGAAAAGTTTTGCAATATCAGTGAATCCTTCTTTATCGGCAACCTGGGCAAATTCTTCATAAGCCTCAGCTTCAAGTTTTTCATCCTCGGCAAGAAGGCGTAAGTTTTCTTCCATATCCCACTTTTCTTTAAATGGAAAACCTGCGTCAATATCAATGTTCGCAATTTCCTTTGGGTCTGCATCTTGAATGTGAGTATAAAGCATTCTAGCATGGTTAAACTCTTGGTATGCAATTGTGTCGACTATTTGAGCAAGCGCCTCAAAACCATTATATCTCAGACCATATTCAACAAATTCATAACGCGTTCTTGCTTGACATTCTGAAGCCCAAGCCCTTGCAAGATTTGTATAAGTTTTGCTTGATTTTAATTTCATAATAATTCCTCCACGCTTTGAATATGTGTAAAATTAGCCATTTTTATGTAAAAATTTTGTCAATTTTCAATAATTATCTCTAAAAAACTAAAAAAAACGCTTAAAACTTAATTTAAACGATTTTTATTTCTAAATATATTTTGATACTTTTTTAAGCACCTTTTGTCTGACTTTTTCCATTTTCTGATTTGTATTTATTTTTAATGTCGGACAATTGCAACTTTTAATTACCCACATTTGTGAGGCTTTACTGCGTTTGTCAAGACCAAGTTTGTTATAATTTTTGGCAAGCTCTAAAAATCCTAAATAATTTTCATAGACCTCACCTTCCGTCAATATGCTGTTTCGACCGGTGTCAACATCTCTTTGTTTAATTCGTCTCATGCGCACAAAGGTTGGACATTTAAGATAGACAATAAGGTCGATAAACTCAAATACAACATTATTTGAGTGCAACGAGCCTGTGATAATCAAGTTTTTGCATGCTTTAATTTTGTCAAGCAAAAGAGTATTGCTTTCCTCAATCGGCCGCATAACTTGAAATTCTGGAATTGTTTGTTTCCACTTATAAAAGTCAGACTCGATGACATCATAGCCAAGCTCTTTGCCCAAAAACTCACCCAGCGATGATGTCCCGCTTCCGCTTGCACCCATAACATGAATAACCATTTTTGCTTAATTCCTATCCTTTAAAATCTTCATCAAAATCAAGGTCAATTATTTCATTTCCACTATCATGATGCCTGCCTCTGTTGTGCTCTTCAAGAAGTTTTTCTTTGATTGAAGCAAGTTTTGGGCTCAAGCTGATTTGAATAGTTTGAGCATTTGTAAGTCTGAGGTTTTCTTCTTTCAACGTGTCAAGCTCATCTTGAAGATGTTGTCTCTTGCCTTCAAGAGTCTTGAATTTATGAATAATTTCACCATTTTCAATCATTTTTTTCTTAATTCTCACTGGAGTATAATCTTTTAAAGTAGTATACCTCCAAGTTGATTTTGGGTCTCTAAGCTTAATTTCGCCGCTTGGGAGTGGCTCTTCAACCATTTGCACCAAGTCTGTAATCATCTTTCCGTCTTTATCGTAAAGTCTAATAATATCCTTAAAGCCTGGGTTGGTAATTTTGTCTATATCATCAGAGATTTTAATTTTTGGGATCCATTTTCCCTCTTTTTCAACTGCAACGAGTTTATATACTCCGCCAAATACTGGGTCAGATTTTGCAGTAATGAGGTTTTCACCAACACCGAAAGAGTCAATTGGAGCGCCTTGATCGAGAAGGTCTTGAATAAGATATTCATCAAGTGAGTTTGAAATGCAGATTTTAGCATCTTTCAAGCCAGCTTTATCCAGCATTTTTCTTGCCTGTTTTGAAAGATAAGCAAGGTCACCACTGTCAATTCTTATTCCCGCAAGTGTTTTGCCCATTGGCTCAAGCACCTCTTTTGTGACTTTGATTGCATTTGGAATACCGCTTCCAAGAGTGTCATAAGTGTCTACAAGGAATGTTGCATTGTTTGGGAAAGCTTTTGCATAAGCTTTAAAAGCTTCATATTCGCTGTCAAACATTTGAATGAAACTATGAGCCATTGTTCCAAGCACTGGAACGCCAAATTCCATACCTGTCATTGTGCAAGCTGTGCCTGCTGCACCTGCAACATAAGCATCAAGGGCGCCGAGGTTTGCTGCAGCATCTCCGTGAGCGCGGCGAGAGCCAAATTCCATTACAGTATGTCCCTCAGCTGCTCTTACAATTCTGCTTGCCTTGCTTGTGATAAGAGATGAAAAGTTGAAAAGAGTAAGCAGTTTTGTTTCAATAACCTGTGCTTCAATAATAGGCGCAACGATAGTTATGTCAGGCTCGTTTGGAAGAGTGACAGAGCCATCTTCAACAGCATATACATCACCAGTAAACTTCATTGTTGAAAGATAATTGAGATAATCTTCAGAGAAGATATGTAAGCTTCTCAGATAATCAATCTCCTCTTTAGAAAACTTGAAATCTTTAATAAAGTTTATAATAGACTCAGTGTTTCCAAGCAGTGAGAAAGCTGCCTTGTCTCTGTTTTTTCTGAAGAAGCAGTCGAAGCACACCCTTGTATCTTTTACGCCTTCATTAAAGTACGCCTGCCCCATTGTCAGCTCATAAAAGTCAATCATCATATTATTTTTTTTGTTATTCATTTTCATTTTCTCCTTTTTCCAATTCATTTAATATATCTTGATATCCTTCTGGGATAACAAATTTCAAATATTCTCGTTTAGTGCGTATATCGGTGCCATGGACGGCAATTGCGTCTCTATCAATTGGCACAAACTCACATTCAGGAAAATATTTTTCATTTAGATGTCTATAATTTTCATCGGCATATTTTGCAGTTACCTTTTCTCCAACAACTCTTCTAAATTTTACAGACCATTCTTTAAGACCTTCCGGAAAACTTTTTAAACCACTTTCGTCCAAATAGACAAACTTAATATTTTTGTTGTTTTGATAGTGTTTTTCAAGCCATGCTATTCGTTTTTCTGCTGAAAAGTATGGGAAATTTGCATCTTGGCACAGTTTCTTTGACTTTTCTGGGTTTTCAGCCAAAACCACAATCACCCTTTCGCATTCTCTTAAGGCTTTATCCATTACACTTAAGTGACCGATATGTGGTGGAAGGAATTTGCCAACAAAGCAACCTACCTTTTTCATTATTCCCCCCTTTCGTTCTCGTCGAGTTTTTCTTCCAAAGCTTTGACTTGTCTTTCAAGCTCTTTAATCTTTTGTTTATATACAAAGCTTCTTAATGCATATTTGCTTCTTGCGCCAAACTTTTCTTCATTTAAAAGTTTGTCAACTTCTTCAAGTTTCACAGGCACAACATCAATTCTTTCATTGTCAACAAGGTTTTGTTTTCCATTAAGCTTAACCTCTGCCTCATACATTTCAGCGCGTTCGTCAGTCATTCCAACCGATGAATATGAAGAAGTTTCTGTTCTTTCAATATTGACTACATCTGCTCCAATTTCTTCCTTCAATTCTCTTATAGCGCTTTCTCTTCCGCTTTCGCCCTCATCAACAAGACCAGCAGGCACAGCATAAACATAATCACCAATCGCATAACGAAATTCTTTAATGAGATAAACAACCATCTTTCCATTAACATATGAATAAGGTATTACATGAATTGCATCTGGGTTAAGACTTGGCTCAATTACTTCAGGAAGTTTTCTGCGAGTGACCATTTCATATCTGATTTCGCCGTTCTCACCTTGATAAGTCACCTCAAACATATTCAAAAAGCGTCTGTCAGTAAGTTTTCTTATCTTTATTGGCTTCAATTTGTTTTCATAATTGACTTTTATGCCCATTTCTTCAAACTCTTTCAAAGTTTCTGCATTTATCTTATCCGCATCATGTTCTGGATTACTGAAAGTATCAACGCAGTCAGCTGAAACATGAATTTGAGTTTTAATATTGTTTTGATTAAAATATTTGACAAGGCTTTGTGAAAGACCGCTTACGCAAATATCAGTGCAACATCCTGTAATATCAATATTATCAAAATGATTTTCTGCCAAAATTTTTCTCATCTCTTTTGTATTAAAACCATTTGTGGTATCTTTCTCAATTATTATCATATCTTTTTCATAAGGCTTAAGCTCTGGGATAAGCTCACTTTCGCTTGTTCCTTTAATACAGTGTGGTGGAAAAAGCTTAAACTCTTCATCATCTTCTTTATGACAATCTTTAAATGCAATAATTGGCACGCCCGCCCTCTTTGCAGCTTCAATCTTTGAAATGATGGCTGGAGTAATTTGATTTATTCTTTTATCAGCAAGTGCCCCGTCATTTATAAATCCATTTACCATATCAACAATAATCAATAAATTTTTCATAATTCCTCCTGAAAATAACCTCTCTTTTCTTCTTTTAAAACAACTTTTTATTGGGTCTAACTTATTATATGTTTGTTATTTTCATTTTGATAATAACATATTAAAAATAATATGTCAAGCATTTTTTCAAAATTTCTTGACAAAATATTATCATTGTGATAATATCATTGCGTAAGGGTTGGTTTTTCTTAGTAAAATAAGGCTGAAATATTGATATTTTTCTTCAAATTATATAGATATATGTTATAATAAATATTATATAAGAAAATATAATCCTTAAAATAAAACAAACAATTTAAAAAGTTTTCAATAAACGGGAGAGAAACATGGATAAAAGAGAAATTGAGAATATTAAAAATTATATCAAAGATTATTTAAAAGAGGCTCATGCAAACGGAGTTGTGCTTGGAATGAGTGGTGGCAAAGACAGTTTGGTGACAGCAAAGCTTTGTGCTGATGCAATTGGCAAAGAAAATGTTATAGGAATTATAATGCCAAATGGCGAGATGAAAGATTGCTCTGTTGCCAAAGAATCTTGTGACATAATTGGCATCAGATATTATGAAGTCAATATTGGAAACATTTATGGTAATGTAATTGACAGCACCACCCCTATCTTAAAGAAAGAAGGAAAACCATTAAGCACAGTGACCACCTTCAATGTGCCCCCTCGTCTTAGAATGGTCACCCTATACTCTATTGCAGGAAGTCTTGGTTATCTTGTTGCAAACACCTCAAACCTAAGTGAAGGCATGGTTGGATATACTACAAAATGGGGCGACAATGTTGGTGACTTTGGCCCACTTGCAAATTTCACCAAGGAAGAGGTTTGCGAAATAGGAATTTTGCTTGGTTTGCCTGACAGACTTGTAAACAAAACACCAGATGATGGCTTATCGGGACAAAGTGATGAAGAGAAACTTGGATTTTCTTATGCTGAGCTTGACAACTTTATTCGTCATGGAAAGAAGGGCGAAAAGTTTGATAAAATTTCACACATGCACAAAATCTCACAGCACAAGAGAATTGGTGTTGTAAAATATGAAAACGATTTAAAAAATTATTTTGATGAGGATGAAAGAGATGTATAAAAATGGTATTTATGGAGCTGTTATTGGAGATATTTGCGGCTCGCTCATGGAAATTTATGAAATGAAACACCGAAAAGAGACTCCGAATTTGCAACTTAGGCAAGAGGTTTTAAAAAGTGATTACAACCTTTTCAACGAAAAAATGTTTTACACTGATGATACAATTCTGACCGCTGCACTTTGTGATGCAGTTTTAAACGAAAAAGATTATGAAAAATATATCAAATATTATGGAAGAGCTGAAATTCTTACTTTAAAAGAGGGAGAGCGCAACAAGTTTGGACAAATGTTTACAGAATGGTGCAAAGGCTCAGATTTCAGAGAAAGCTATGGCAATGGTTGCGCTATGAGAATTTCTCCTATTGCCTTTGAAGCAAAAAGTATTTATGATCTTGAGAAAGAAGTAACAAAAGCGACTGTCTGCACTCATAATCATCCTGACTCAATAAAATGCGCTATGGCAACAGCCAAAGCGATATATCATGCCAAATCAGGTGCCGGAAAGTCTGAGATTGAGGTAATCATTGAAAAGACACTTGGGAGAAAACTCAACTTTAATTTGGAAAAACTTCAAAAGGAATACATTTTTACAGCCAAGGCAATTGACTCTGTTCCGCAAGCACTTTTCTGCTTTTTGAAAGCGAGAGACTTTGAAGAGACAATCAAATTTGCCCTCTCAATTGGTGGAGACACCGATACAAACGCTGCCATTGCGGCAAGTGTTGCTGGTGCTTATTATGGAATAAGTGACGACCTTGTAAGAAAGGCAGAAAGTTATTTAAACCCTACTTATAAACGAGTACTTTCAAAAACAAATGAGCATTTTAAAGAAATCAACAATGAAAATGAATTACAGTGAGGTGAACATGCAAATTTCACAGGAAGACAAAAAATTCTTGGAATTATATTCTGACAGCGAATATCAAAAGCCGTCAGTGACAGTAGACGCTGTCATTTTGAGAATGATTGACAAAGACACAGACAACTATCGCAAATTGCCAGAAAAGAAACTTCAAGTCTTTTTGACAAAGCGAAAATACTCACCTTTTATAAATTGCTATGCAATTGTGGGCACATTTATTGATCTAAACAACTCCCTTGCAGACACAATGAGTCTTTGCGTGCAAAACAAAGTTGGGCTTAAAAACTTTTATCAAGAACAGCTTTTTACCTTTGGAGATAAACAAAGAGACCCAAGAACACGCGTTTTGTCAGTAAGTTATATGCTGCTTACAAACACGGAAGAAACATTGGAAAATGGCGAATGGTTTGACATTTACTTAGACATCAAAAATTCAAATTCAAGCACTACTATTGAAGGCTATTTTGTAGAAAAAGATGTGACTATAACCTTAAAAAACAATAATCAAACGCTTGAGAACAAGCTTAAAATCAAGCTTGACAGCAATGGACTGGAAATGAAAAAGGAAGTTGAAATTCTTTCAACTGATGTCGCATTTGACCATATTAAAATTATTTATTATGCTCTTGACAGACTTAAAAATAAACTTGAATATACTGACATTGCTTTCAACCTACTTTCTGAAAAGTTTACTTTGACCGAGCTTAAAAACTGTTATGAAGAAATTCTAGGCACAAAACTTTTGGATGCAAACTTCAGAAGAAAGACCTCAGAGCTTGTAACCCCACTCAATGAATACACTGCTGACAAAGGCCACCGCCCTTCTCAGCTTTTCAAACATAATCCAAATTGGGACTATAGAGACAAGCAAAATCTTCAAGCAAACAACTGATGTTATTTTCTTATTAAAATAAAATTTTAAAGCAAAATAACTAAAAAATGATTAAAAAAGCAAAAAAAATCACGAATTTATCGTGATTTTTCTTTATTATATCATTTTTCATCCTGCCAAATGGTGTATTGACCATACATGCTGTCACCGTTATAATCATTGTTCCTACCGCCAAAATCTTGATAATTTATCGAGTTAAGAATAACTGGAGAAACTTCTTCTTTTCCCTTTATTTCACTGTCTAAACGATTTAAATGTATTCCAACATTGATTATTTTCAAAGGCTTTTGCGGAAATTCTTTATTATATTTTTCAGCGAAAGTGCTTACGCCAAGCTTAATCTTTTTGTATACAACATGCTTTTCTTCTTCTGTCAAATTGACATTTGCCTCAATTGTGTTTACAACACCATAACCTTGCTCGCGATTTACATAAAGTGTAGCCTTTGCAACAATTTCATCATTCTTGGTTTTTATTACAAGATTTTGAACATCTGGGTGAATAATACTTGCCCTCATTATGCCATAACCCGAGCCTTCAAGATGGGCACAACTTGAAGTCAGTTTTCCAAGCAGAAAATTGTATGGGTCATTCTTTTCAAGCCACTCAAAAGAAAATCTCTTTCCAGCAAGTGCGGTCAATGATTTGAGAGAGTCAGCGCGAAGCTGTTTGATGCGTTTTGAATATTCCTTAATCATTTTGAAGGCATCTTCTTCTTTAAGCTCTTCCTTCAAAATTCGTGTAGGCGTGCCTCGTGCAATCCTTTCTTTTTCAATAGCAACAGCATCTTCAAAGGTATCTTGGTTTGCAGTAAACGGTGCAATTGTCTCAGCAATTTCTCGTGTTTCATCAGTAATACCGCTGAATGCATTTTCTCTGAAATATTCTTTAAATTTTTCAACCGTTGGCTTCAATTGACGCTGACTACCCTTGTTTGAAGTGTTGGTTTTTTGCACATTTTCAAAATGGTTATAACACTTTGCAATAAACCCAAATCTATTTTTCTCTTCTTTAAGCATTTCAATCAAATTCTCGCGATTTATTATAAACTTGCTAAACTCACGCTTGAAACCTTCAAGATGCATAGGCTCACAAATAAACTTTATATTATTTGTGATAAACTGGCTTTTAAAAAATACCTCATTAAAAATTTCTTTTACCATTTGAGCATAATCAACCTGTTTCTCGACCATATTTCCATGCTTGTTGATTCTTGTCTCAATTTCAGGTTTTCTAAAACCACCAAGATTATAGAAAAGTTTATAATAAAGTGGATCATTAAAGCTGTAATTATTTTCATACTGATTGAAATATTTTAATTGTCTTGAATTGAAAAATTCGTTGAAATTTTCTAAACTTAGCTCTTGAAATAGATAATTATAGAGATTTAAGATATTCTCGCCATTCCTTCCATTTATTTCACGCATTATTTGCTTGCGATCCTTCCACTGACTTGTAATCACGCCAATGCTCAGAGTCTCTCCCAATTCGTCAAGTGAAAAGCTTTCTTCTGAAATAGGCTCTTTTGTCAAATAGAAATAGTCATCAATCTTAGTGATATAGCTCATAGGATAAACTCGGCGAGCATTGATTTTGCAGTCTTGACTTATTTTTATCACCTCTATTGAGTCACCTATATTAAATAAACATTCATTCAAAGTGCCACCATTAAAAGTGATTTCTTTCAAATTGTTGCATCTTTTAAATGCATTTTCACCCACAAATTCAATCGATTTTGGCAAAATAACCTTTTTAATGCCATTACAATTTTCAAAGGCTTCTACTCCAATAGTTTTTATTGATTTAGGAAGTTTGAGTTTTGTCAATGAAATGCAGCTTTTGAAAGCCCCATTTTCAATAGACTCCACTGTACTTGGAATTTCAATCTCTTCCAAGCTTTCACAACAACTAAACGCCATTTTATCAATTCTAGTCACTTTCTTTGGCAAGGTAATATTTTTCAAACTCTTGCAGTTTTCAAACATGTGCGCTTTAATAGCCGGCAAATATTCTGGCAATTGAGCCTCTTTAAGTTTTTCACAATTGCAAAAAGCACTTTCTTCAACAACTTCAGCTTGTGAAACATCAACGCTTTCAATTGCTGTTCCATTGAAGGAATTAAAACCTATAAGCTTAAAATCAGTTGGAAACACAATGTTCTTTAACTTTGGACAATTTAAAAATATTTCATCAACGATTACATTCAAATGTTTTGGAAGCACAATGCTTTCAAGGTTGTTGCAGCATTTAAAAGCCTCTTTTCCGACAAAGCCAACACTATCAGGAATAACAATGCTTTTAAGTTTTGAGCATTCTTCAAAAGCGTTGTCGCCTATATAATTAAGTCCGTCTGGCAAGATAACCTCTTCCAAGTTTTCGCAGCCAGAAAAAGCACGCGCTTCTATTCTTTTCAAGCAATCTGAAAGGAAAATATTTTTGAGAGAAAGGCAATAGCTGAAAGCGTCTTCTGAAATCACCTCAACCTTTTTAGGAATTAAAACGCTTTCAAGTGCAGAACAATTTTGAAGCACACCTTTTTCCAAGATGACCAAATTTTCTGGCAAATGCACTCTTTCAAGAGAGTCGCAATCTTTAAATGCTTCCTCTCCCAATTTGATAATTGATTGAGGCAAGACCGCATCAGAAAGTCTAACACAAGACTTGAAAGCTTTCTTGCCAATTTCAACCACGCCTTCGTGCATTTGAATTTGCTCAATGCCTGCCCCTTCAAAAGCGCTATTCTCAATTTTTCTAAGAGTATAAGGGAAATTGATGCTGCTTAAATTTTTGCAATTTTCAAAGGTTTGACTTTTAATTTCATCCAAAATCACTGGCATGGAAATAAAATTTAATTTTGTGCAGTCTTTAAAAGCTGCTCTGCCCAACCTAACCAAACTGTCTGGAATTGCAATTTCAGAAAGCTCTTGACAATTTTCAAAGGCATTATTGTCAATATATTTAAGCCCTTCTGGAAGCACTACATAATGAATTGGCGTGTGCGAAAAAGCAAAGTTTCCTATCGAGACTACGCTGTTTGGCAGGCAAACTTGTTCCAGTTTAGTTTTTTCAAAGGCAAAATCTTCAATTCGTTCCAGCTTCGGCAATTTTATTGAAGTCAAATTTGTGTTTGAAAAAGCACTTATGCCAATTTCTCTGATAGTATCTGGCAAATCAATTTCTTCTAGATTGCCACAATTGAAGAAGGCAAAGCTTCCGATTTTTTCAATTCCGCGAGAGAGTGAAACACGAGAAAGTCTATTGTTTTCAGCAAAGGCGTTTTCCTCAATGCTTTTCACTTTTTTGCCAAGACTTATTTCTTCAAGTCGGCAGTCATAGAAAGAGTACCTGCCAATTCCAGTTAGCGATTGAGGAAATTCAACACTAGTAAGATGTTCACAAAGATGAAAAGCACCATCGTCTATATATTCAAGCCCCTTATTTAACACCACTTTATTGATATTACTATTTTTAGCAAAGGCATGCTTGCCAATAATATTGACATTTGACGGCAAAAACACCACTCGGCTTAAGTGGTTTTTTGACTTTGCATCATATTCCACAGTAGGCTGAGCAGCGCTTTCATCATATTTTGTAAGAATTCCATTTTCTATATTAAACTCTTTTTTGTCCATTTCTCCGCCAAATGTTGCTTGATAAAAGCTTCTTTATTTGCTGTTTTTATCTTTAAGGGCTTTTGCCTCTAAATTTAAATCTTGCATCTGTTGATAAAGCTTTTTATATTTTTCTTCGTGTTTTTTTATTTCCACAAGCAAAGCTTCATCCTTAGGGTTTTCATGATATCTCACTTTCAATTCGATTGTCTCTTTTTCAAGGCCATCAAAAACCTTTGTAAGCTCATCAATTTTGTTTAGAATATCTAAATATTCTTCTTTCAAATTATCTTTCATATTCGTCATCCTTCCAAATTATATATTGAGAAAATTTGCTGTTTCCATTATAGTCATGATCTTCATCAAAACCAAATTCGCTGTAATTGATGGTTTTAAACAGTTTTTGAGCCTCTTTGCTATATTTCTTTATTTGACTGTCAAGGTCGTTTGCTTCATTATCCATACCAACATTAAGCTGTCTTAATGGCGCGTTTGGATTTTCCAAATTATATTCCTGTGCAAATCTTCTTGCTGCAAGTTTATACTTGATATATATTTCTTCCTTGCTTTTTTCATCAATGTCATCGTTGATTTCAATATTGTTAAACACGCCATAACCTTCTCTGCGATTTATATACAGCGTTGATTTTGCAACTATTTCGCCATTCTTGTCTCGAATAACTAAGTTTTGAACATCAGGATGAATAATGCTTGCATACATAATTCCGTCGCCTGAGCCGCTTATATGAGAACAGCAACTGCAAAGCTTGCCAAGCACAAAATTGTCAGGATCGTTTTTATCCAGCCAGTCATAAGTGAAGTTGTCATTTGCGACTTCTGTCATAAATCCAAGTGCTTCCGCCGCCGCCATTTCAAATTGTATTGCAAGTTTGTCTATCTCTTCAAAAGGGTCTTCTTTCAAATGCTTTTTTAAAATATTTTTTGTGCCAAGCACCTTTCGTTGTCTGTCTATTTGAGCTGCACGCTCAAAATCAATTTGACCAAGACTTACAAATGGTGCAAGCGCCTTTGCAATAAAGACATTATCTTTGGTCACACCTTGAAATCTGTCTGTATTTAAATAAGTTTTAAATACTTCCATTGTCGGCTTCAATTGTCGCTGATTGCCCTTGTTGGATGTGTTGCCTTTCTGAATTTTTTCAAAATCGTTGTAAACAGTAGTGAGAAAATTTTCTGTATTGACATTTTCCTGCATAATAGCAATAAAATTCTCTTTGTTTAGGAAGAAATCACTGAAATCATATTTAATGCCGTCAGCGTTCATATCATTCAAAATATGTTTTTTATCGGAAACAAGCGAAACGATAAATTTCCTGAATATCTCTTTTGGACTTTTTGGGTCTTGCTGTTTTTCAAGCTGCATTCCTTCTTTGAAAAACTCAGCCACTTTTTGAGCATAATCAACTGTCTTTTCAACCTCTTCACCTCTCTTATTTTTTACAATGCGAGTGACTGGCGGCAAAAATCCACCTAGGTTGTAATACAATTTGATAAAATTGTGCAAACTCTCACCGTTTGTAAGATCGAGCTGTTTAATAAATTTCAAATTATGATTTTTGACGAAATCATTAAATTTTTCTCTATCGAGACTTTTATAAAGTGAATTGACCACTTTTATAGATTTTTCATCATGGTTTTTAAACTTGTCTTTCAATTCTTCTCGCTTATCCCATAACGCCATGACAATTCCGATATCACAATTTATTCCGCTTAACGAAAAGCTGTCTAAACTAAGTTTATTTTTTGTCAGAACGAAATAGTCACCCTTTTTGGTGATATATTTCATGTCAATATTTTGTGGTGAGTTGTACACCTTGCAGTTTTTGGAAATCCTTATTTCCTTCAAATTGTCACTTAAAATAAGATTAAGGCTATTTTCAAGCTCGCCCCCTTCAAAAGTCACGCTTTGAAGTTTGGAACATCCAGCAAGCACTCCACTTCTCACCTTTTTAATTGATTTTGGAAAGACTATTGATTTGAGATTTTCACAGCAGCTGAACGCGCTGTTGTCCACATATTCAAGCCCTTCAGGAAGTTTAATCTCCTCAAGATTGCTGCAAGCTTCAAAAGCACATTCTCCAATTCTTTTTAATCTTTGTGGAAGATTTATTTCTTTAAGGTTGTGACAGCATGAAAAAGCAAAACTGCCAATATATTCAATTCGGTCAGAAAATTCTATTTGTTTAAGATTTGAGCAATTTGAAAATGCCCCCTGTTTAATTCTTGTAACACGCCAAGGCAATCTTACCTCTTCAAGCGAATAGCAGTCAGAGAAGGTATATTCATTTATTTCACTTACCCCTCTTGGAATGTCAACCTTTTTTAATTTGCTTTCTTTAAAAGCCTCTCTTCCAATATATGTTAGGCGTAATGGAAAAGAAATTTCTTCAATAGCTGTCTTGCTGAAAGAAAATTCGCCGATTGAGTGCAAGCCTTCAGAAAGCTCCACCTTTTTCAAATTGATATTATTTTCAAAAGCGTTTCTGTCAATTACGCTGACGCCTTGAGGAAGCACAAGTTTTTCAAGCCCACAATTATAAAAAGCATAATCTCTTATGACGGTAAGTTGACTTGGTAATTTGATATCTTTAAGATTTGTGCAATTGTTGAATGTATTTTCTTCAATAGAGTTTAAATGCTCTGGCAAATTTATATTTTCAAGGTTTGTGCTGTTTGCAAATGCCCCTTTTTCTATAACTTTCAAACTATTTGGCAAAACAATCGTGTCAAAAGCACCCATTTCAAGCGCGAATGGATTTATCACCTTTATACCTTCTGGTACAACCAAAGTTTTTATTAAAGCATCTTGCTCATCAAGGTCAAGCAAAACATCATTGTCTATGCGCATAGCACCTCTTTGAAAGATTATAACATAAATAAGCAAGCAAGGCAATATCAAAACTTCAACTTTTTTAATTTATTAAATTAAAAAGAGGCGCAAAGTTATTTAAAGCAACATAAGCACCTCTTTTTAGCCAATAATTTTAATCTTTTGTTATATTTACCAGTTTTTTTAAGCTTGATTTTATTCTTCCACCACTCTGCCAAAGCGACTCTCGCGTGTCAAGCTTTGACTGCCCTCAAGATAGAAATGACATGCAACCGTCTTTTTTCTTTTAAGAAGCAGGCGCTCTTTGCCAAGCGCATATTCAAGCCCTTCTCTATATTTGCAATTATTGCAATCTCCACCAATATGCTCTTTGATTGGGCAATGTTTGAAATATATAAGTCTTGGCTTTCTTGTGTCGATAAACAACTTTGCATTCTCACCCTTAATATTTTCAAAATCAAAGTTTTCCTTTGATAAAACTATTTTGTCATAACCCTGACTTAAATAAAAGTCTACGGCATAACTATTAAAGACATTAAGCTCGCTTCCGATAATTATTTTGCTTTTTTCAAGCATATTTAATGCATAATAATTTGTGGCATAAATTCCAAAATTTTTATATTTTTCAAATATTTTTTTGAAAAATAATAAATCGGCATAAGTTGCAATTAAAGGCATGTCTAAAAAAACATTTTTCTCCCTGAAATTTTCAGCTAAATAAATGATTTCATCCTCAATAAAAATTTTGGGAGAAAATACATAATAAATATTATTTTTATTATTTTTTTCATATTTTTCTTGAATTTTTTTAATATTATCTAAATTATCAAAAAATACTATTTTTTCATCATTTTTTGGTGCAATTTTTGTCGAATTTAACTTAATATTTTTTTCATTTATTTTTACATTTTTTTCATGCGATTTTATAAGCGCAGCTTTAAGCTTCTCAATCCCATCTCTTCTCAGCGCATTAAGTGAGCTTTTTCTCATAAACACATTTTCAAGTTTGGTTTCAAGTTTGCCAAGGCAAAACTCTTCGCCCCCTTTTGAGAGGGTTTCTTTGCAATCATTTAATCCCAACGGCTGAGACTTTGCTTCTGTCAAAGCTTCGTCGCTATGCACAAAAACTTCTACACCTTCACAGCTTAGTTTAAGCAAGGCTGGACTATCAATTTTTGCTTCCATATAAGCATCAAACTTGAGCAGTCGTTTTTTACTTAACGCTTTCTTCTCAAGAGCTGAGTCAACAATAAGTCTTATCTCCACCCCCTTTCTCACATCACTGGTCGTGGTAATCAAATATTTCTTGTCGCCAAGCTTTTTAATATCTGATGGGCTTAATGTCATCACTTCATTTTTGCCATCAAAAAGTTTTATAGTGTCTCCACTTTGAAGTGTGTGGTTTGCCTCAAGCAGCACCTCATTGAAGCGTCTGCCTTTTTTTACATCCAACACTTTACCGATTTTTATCCCTATATGGTTTTGCACTTGACTGAAAATCACTTTGCCATCTTCAAAATAGCCGGGAATATAATCTCCGCGATTAAACACTTTTTTCAACCTTTCAATGTCTTTATTATCATAATTAAAATTATCGTCAAGTGCTTTTCTATAGGTCTGTACGGCCACTGCAACATAAGCTGGACGCCTTGCTCTTCCCTCAATTTTCAGACTTGTCACGCCATTTTCAATCATATCTTTAAGCTTTGGAAGCATGCAGAAATCTTTTGTGCTTAAAAAATATTCGTCTTTGCCATTAAACTTGTATTTAAGTCTACAAAACTGCTTACACTTGCCTCTGTTTCCGCTGGAATTTGCAAGCAAAGAACAAAGATAGCAATTTCCTGAATAGCCAACACAAAGTGCGCCTTGAACAAAATATTCAATATCTACATTGCAATTTTCTTTAATTCTTTTAATTTCATTAAGCGGCGTTTCTCTTGCAAGAACAACCCTTTTTATCCCCAATTTTTCAACAAACTCCACGCCTTCAAGATTTTGCAATCCCATTTGTGTGCTAGCATGAATTTCAATCCCTTCAAACTTTTGTCGCAAAAGATGAATTAAGCCTATATCCTGAACAATAAATGCATCGACTTTTGCATCCAAAGCCACTCTTACAAGGTCAAGAGCCTCTTCGATTTCGTCATCATGAACAAGCGTGTTTAATGTAAGATAAATTTTTACACCAAAAAGATGGGCTTTTTCCACAGTCTCTTTCAAATTATCTTTTGTAAAATTTTCTATATTGCCTCTTGCATTAAATCCGCTCAGCCCCAAATATATAGCATCAGCGCCGCCGTTTATTGCGGCCATAAAGCTTTCCATATTCCCAGCTGGAGCAAGCAATTCGCAGTCATGTTTAATATCTTTTTTCACTTTATTTTCCATTTAATGATTATAACACATTTAAATTTCATTTCAAACAGGTTGCACTTCATTTTTCATTCGCAAACAAAAAAAAGATGTCAAAGCATCTCTTTTGTTCTTTTCAATCAAAATTTAAATAATCATCATCTCGATATGTTTCTTCTTCTGCGTATGCTTTTACGATAAGCTCTGCCTTATTTTTTGTTCCATATTTTCCATAAGCATTTAATATCTGTTTTTCAATATCTGCATTATAAGCTTTCAATTCTTCATTATTCTTTTCACTTAAATAAGTGTGTGGGTTTATATAATAAAACTTGCCATTTTTATCTTCATAAATTAAACCTAAATTATAGCAAAGTGGAAGTTCTCCAAAGCCCTTAATTGCATCAAAGACACAAGATTTGATATGGTGACGGATGATTTTGTTTAGATTTTGTCTATCATATTCGTCAAAAAGCTCTTTTGGTTGTTCATAAGAGGAAACGCCATTAAAGGAAGAAAACTCAACTTTTTTGCCTTCCACATTCACATATTTTGGCAACGCAAAGATGCAGCATGCAGTGCGGTCATTGTGATAATATTTGTAATTTATTATATCATCTGCAGAAATCTTTTTGCTTTCTCCAAGTAATATCATAGTGCCAAATATGCTTGCATAGCGGCTGATAGTAAATCCGTTTTTTATTATGCTTTCCATTTTGCTTTGACGAAGTTTATCTCCCGGTTTAAAAGCATTGTCCTCGTCATAATCATTTATATGATGCATAAAAATGTTATACTCAAATTGGCCGTCAAGACTTTTGAGTACTTTCGCTACATGTTTTTTAAGTTCTCTTCTATTTTCAAATTTATCGATTTGACAATTTAAATCCACTCATGCTCCTGTTATTTGCAGTTTTCTATGATATTTTTATGCAAATTTGACTTTATTATATCACAACATTTTTTTGTTTTCAATATCAAAGTTTGATTTTTTTATCTCTTGTTTTTCTCGCACAAGAAAGTCTGCTTTTTTAAAAAGCAGAAAGAAGCTGCAAGAAAGTCTTGCAGCTTCTTCAAACTTTCAAGGGGCTAGCCCTTGAAAGTTTCTTTCTTGTGCGTGTCCAAACACTATAAACAGCCTCGCAACTCAATCAAAAATATAATCACAACCTTCCACCCATAAGATTTCCAGAGTTATATTTTTTCAGCCCCAAATAGAAAAATAGGAAAGCAAGAACGCATAATACAACCGCAAAACCAACCATACCTAAAATCCACCAAGCATTGAAACTGAAGAATATATACTTTGCTGGCACAAAAATGATAAATCCGACCGGAATGATTGTGTAAAGCAAAAATTTTGTAATTGTATTGAATATTTCAGGCGGATAATTTGAAAACAATGTCACCGCACTTGAAACCATGTCGGCAATGGCGTTTCCTCTTTTTATATAGAAAGAAATAGACTGAAAGCAAACTACAATTGCCGCATAAATAATACCACCTACAATGCAAACAGGTATAATTGCCAAAAACCACCACCAACTTGCCCCAATAATAGCAAGTGCAATGAAAGCATACAAAATATCACCAATTGCAGACATACTACTGCTTGAACAGCTTAAATTGATCAAAACATTTTTCGGCTGTGTCAAATAAACATCAAGTTTCCCTTCATATACAAGCTCTCCTATATGGAATGCACCTCCAAAAAAGAGATGCGCAACACCATACATGCCAGACGAGATACCCCACAATAGAAGCACTTCTTTGAAACCATAGCCAGCAATGTTTGTTGAGATTGAAAAAATTACCAGCCACTGAATGATGAAAAAGGCATTGTTTGCAATCATCATGAAAATTTGCATAAAAAAGGATGTTTTATATTGAAATTCTTTTTGAACATTGAGTTTTAAATATTTAAAAATCAATGCCAGATTTTTTCTAACCCCCATTTGATGTCACCTTCCTTTTTCCAAGTTTATAAACAAGCAAGCCAAGCCCTAAAATCACAACAGCCCAGACAACCTGTGAAATAAATATTTCCAAAAATCCCCACCATGAGAAGTTTGCAACAAGTGATGCTGGACCCGACATTATCGAATAAATTGGGCTGTATCTTATGATAGGCTGAAGCCAAGTTGGATAAAATTCAACAGGGAAAAACAACCCCAAAAGCATAAACAGTTTTGAAACAATCCAATAAAATGGCGTCGCATCTTGCACCCAGAAAGCAATCAAGCCAACAACAGCATAAACGCTCCAGCTGATAAATATTGAGCCAAAAATAGCAAGCAGGCATGGTAGAATTTGCGCCCAATTAAAACTTGATGGCACGCCAACAAACACAAGCCCCATTACAATTGCAACAGGAAGCAAAAATAAAATCGCCATGCAACTTTTAGCCATAAAGTTTGAAATCGAATAGAAAAAATAATTGTAAGGCTTGTTGAGCTTATAAGAAATACTGCCGCTCTTAATTTCGTTTGAAATGCTTCTTACAATTTGATTTGTTTTTGCCGTGCCAATTATAAGCTCGGTAATTATAAGATACCAAATCATCTGACCAAGGTCATAACCTTTTATTACCTGTCCGCTTCCCCCTTCCCCATAGATGAAGCCCCAAAGTTGAAGAAAGATATAGCAGATTAAAACAAAGGTCACTGCTCTGAGCAAGGTGTTGAGTATACTGTCTTTTTCTTGTTTAAAACTTGTCCTAAAAACCGTGTAATACTTACCCATTTTCCTCACTCCTTTTATAAATAGTCTTGATTATCTCTTCAAGCGGAGTTGATGAAATTGTAATATCTTGAATATCTTCAGATTTAAATAGTGATAAAAGCTCGTCAATACTTGCTTTATCCATGTCAACTTCAATCTTATACATTGTGCCATTTTTTTTGATTATTTTAATTCCATCTTTTTCATCCAACTGACACTCATATTTTAAATTAACTTCGACAATTTTCTTGTTTAAATAGTGATATTTTAAGTTTCTCATGCTGTCATCAAGCACGATTTTGCCGTTGCTGATGATGATAACTCGTTTGCACACCTCTTCTATATCACCTACATCATGCGATGTGAACAAAATTGTTGTCTTAAGCTCACGATTGATTTTCTTTATAAGACCTCTAAGCGTCTCTTTTGCAATTGGGTCAAGTCCAATTGTTGGTTCATCAAACAACAAAATTTGTGGCTGGTGCAAAAGAGATGCAACAACCTCGCATTTCATTCTTTGTCCTAAACTTAAACTTCGCACTGGTTGATTGATAAATTCCTCAATTTCAAACAGCTTTGAAAGCTCGGCAATTCGCTCTTTTAATTTCACTTTTGGTATATCATAAATCGAGCCAAAAAACAGAAAGTTATCATAAGGTGAAAGATGCACCCACAACTGCTCTTTTTGACCGAATACAGTGCCTATTTTATAGGACAATTTCACCCTGTCTTTCTGAGGATTTAACCCAAGCATAGTGACCTGTCCACTTGTTGGATACAAAATGCCCGTCAGCATTTTAATAGTAGTGCTTTTACCTGCTCCATTTGGGCCAATCAACGCCAAACTTTCGCCTTCTTCAACAGAAAAAGTAATGTCGTCAACGGCATTCTTGATTATCCTTTCTTTTTTCTTAAACAAATGCTTCCACATTTCTTTGCCCTTATATTTTTTCTTACTTTTAAAGGTCTTTTTTAAATTTGTCACTTCAATTACTTTCATGTCTTTTGTCCTTTTAATGTTTATTATAGTACAAATATTTAAACAATTTGTCAATAAAACCTTTGAAATTAAGTCACTTATTTTAGTTTTCAAAACATATTTCGTTTAAAAACAAAAAAAATACACTCTTTCAAGAATATTTGAAGAGTGTATTCTTTAAATTACTTATTTTTCTACTTTGAAGCTTCCAAGCAAGTTTCCACGAATATCTGCTTTCCAAGATTCGCTTCCCTCATTTGCAAACTGAATGCTATACAATTTATTTCCACTTAAATCCTTCTCACCAGAAGAAAGGTTTAAATAAACTTTATATTCTCCGTTTTCAATATCCAAACCTGTAGCAGTAAATGAAACCTTATCGCTTCCATCAAAAGTGCCTACATTTTGCTCATGAACAACAGAGCCATACTTATCTACAAAAATAAGTGATGCTGTCTTAGATTTCAAAAGTTTTCCAAAACCAACATTTGACAATTCAATTTCAACATTAAGGTTGTCATACTTGCAAGTATAGTTGAATGTAGAGCTTTTAAGAACAAATCTATAACCCATGTGGTTTTCAATATATTTATAAGCTGTTTGACCATAATATTTCGAGTCATCTCTTAAAGTGAAGCCAGAAGCTGAATACTTGTCATTGATATTGTCAACAGTGCTGTTGTGAAGCTCTTCTGTATAAACAGTATTTTTCCATTGAGTAATAACTGTTGGATGATAAACTGCACTTAAATAAGTTAAATTCATCAAGTGTCCTTCTGGAATAAATGATGGGAATTTGCTTAAGAAGTGAGTTGCACCAGAGTCAGTAACCAAAGTTTCTCCACCAAATGGTGTGTCAGTGAATTGAGATTGGAAAACAATGTTTTGACATCTCTCAGCCCAGCTTGTCACATTATATGTGTCATAGTCTGTAGGACTGCCAAACATAGCGTCATTATAAATGCCCAATCTCTTTTGCTTTTCAGTCAAAACAACTTTTTCATTGTTTTTAACTTGCTCTTCTGTAATTCCACAATAATCATACATCATTTGAGGTCTGCGAACGAGTACAGGAATATTTTCTGAGTTGTCTAAAAGCTTGTCAATAAGCTGGTTGATATGAGTTGTATCTGTATAATCAGAGTCTGCAGTCATTTCACCATAGTTTCCAATGAAACCGCCTTCAATTGCAACTACAGTATCTTGAAATTCATTTAACAGTGTTGCAATCTGTTCTGCATGCTTTAAAAGCATAGTAAATTCTGGCTCAAACCTGTCAAAAGGTTGTGATTGGTCAAAATATGGCAAATAAGAGCATCTTACTACAACATTCTTATCTTTATTTTTAAGTAAATTAAGCTCATAGCGAAGACTATTTAAAAAGTCTTCTGGCAATTCTTTAGTAGTACCTGTGCCTGTACTACGTCTTGTCCATGTCGCATTTGATGAATAAGCGCTTAAATCAACAAGCAAACGGAATGTTCTTGTTTCTTTATAATAATCAAGCACTTGGTTATCATTTTCACTGCTGTTCCTATACATCAACGCATAAGTAAAGCCTTGTTCTGGGTTTGCAATTGTTTCAATGCTTTCATTGTAATTCAATTCTTGATGCACTGTGTATGAAAGGTCTTGTGAATTTGTAACTGTGAATGTAGTAGTCTTTCCGTCAGTGAATGTAATAGTATATGTGTCTACATTTCCATGAGTAGCAGTCTTCTTAACTGAAACAATTCCAACGCCGTCTTTTCCATTTTCGCCTTGTGCTTTAATTTCAGTCACTTCTCCATTGATTACCCAATATCCATCTTCGTTGATTGAAACTGTTGGAGTAGTGCCGTCTGTGCCAGGCAAGCCTTGCTCACCCTTCTCACCGTCACTGCCGTTTGTAACTGTAAATGTAGTCGTAGAGCCATCTGTAAACCTAATAGTATAGGTATCTACAAGGCCATTGCTTGATGTTTTTGTAATAGACTCAATTCCATTTCCGCTTTCGCCTTGAGCCTTAATATTTGTAGTCACGCCATTGATTACCCAATAACCATCATTATTTATTGAGATTGTTGGAGTAGCACCATCCTCACCATCTTTTCCATTTGTGATAGTGAATGTTGTTTCGCTTCCGTCTGAGTAAAGAATTGTGTAAGTATCTACAAGACCATTTGTGGCAGTCTTCTTAACAGATACAATACTAATTCCATCTTTTCCGTTTTCACCATGTGCTTTCACATCGGTTGTCACACCATTGATTACCCAATAGCCATCTTCATTGATAACTATTGTTGGTGTTTGTCCATCTTTTCCATCACTGCCGTTTGTTACAGTAAACACGCTTGTAGTGCCGTCTGTAAATTCAATAGTGTAAGTGTCAACAAGACCGTCACTTGATGTCTTTGAAATAGAAACAATTCCCTTTCCATTTTCGCCTTGTGCTTTGACATTTGTTGGAACGCCATTGATTACCCAATAACCTTGTTCATTTATTGAAACTGTTGGGCTTACGCCGTCCTCTCCATCTTTACCATTTGTGATAGTAAATGTAGTAGTTGTTCCATTTGTAAATGTGATTGTGTAGGTATCTACTAAACCATCAGTTGATGTTTTTTCGATTTTTAAAATACCAACTCCATCTTGGCCAGGCTCACCCTTGCCAAAATTTTGCATAATGACAGTCCAAGCTCCATTGATTTTTTGATAAAGAAGATAATCATCTGTATCTATGTAAAAATCACCGTCTGTACCTTGTGAAACTGGAGTTTCCACACCTGAATACCACTTGTTTGGACTGTTTTTGTCATCTTTTCCTACAATGGCAACAACCCCCAATGAAATGGCAGTCAAAAGAAGTGCAATCACCACTGAAACAAAAGTATAAAACAATGTTTTTTTCTGTTTATTTTCCATTTTCCCTCCTGTTTATAGGATAATTTATATGGGGGGGGTGTCAAGCAATTTTAATAATAAATTATTATTTTATAATTAAAAATTATATATATTAAATATTATACTATATAATTTCATATTAAGCGTAATTTTTTTCAAGTAATCCCCCCAAATCGTTGTCATACTTTATTCGTCAATTGCCCCTGCCGCCATGTCGTCTTTATTACTTAATATAATATGACATAATTTACATGATATTATTCACTAAAAAAATTAAGCGCACCAAGTTGAATTAAATCTTTACAAATGGGCATTATAAAAATGGAGGAATTTTATGAGTATAAACCCATTTTTAGAAAAACCAAAAAAACTTGAAAGCACAATCATGAGCATGAAAATGCTTTCATCAAAACCTTATGACAAAAATGAAGTAGACCCTTACACAAGAGTACGCTGCATTCTTATGAATGGCACAGAATATGAAGCTGTTTGGTCAAAGCATCATATCAACAGACATTGTGCAGACAACGATATAAGAAGAAGTGTTGCGCTCATTAGAAGAGGTGAACAACAACAGCAAAAAGTTATTGCGGCACTTAAGCCAGCTGATGAGAATATTCTTCAAACCACAATCGGTTATGAACAACTTGCCGTTGACCTCACTGCCCTATTGGCAAGAAGGCAGCTTGATAAGAATGTAAAAAATGCGTTGGATTTTGCACTTCTTGAAGATTTTGACCACCTTTATCGTTATGCAAACCTTCTCGAGACGGACATGGGCGAACATGCTGAGCGTTATGTCGGAAGCTATACAGAAATCATGCCAGCAAGGCCTACAGTAGCGCATGCTAGACACCCTTATGACTCAATTAAAAAGCCAATTTGCAATAAAACTGCCGACCCACTTGCAATGTGTGATGTCTCAATTATTACCGCTGCCGAACAGCAAACAATGAATTATTACATGAATTTAGGCGCTTTTTATAAACATAAAGTTGGACGAGAAATTTACAGTGAGATTGCAATGGTGGAAGAGCAACATGTCACACAATATGGCTCTTTGATTGACCCTACTGCAACACCTCTTGAGTCTCTTCTTATGCATGAGTATATTGAATGTTATCTATACTATTCAATGCTTAATGATGAGGTTGACGCAAACATTAAAAATATCTGGGCAATGTTTTATGAGCAAGAGCTGGCTCACCTTCATGAAGCGCTTAAACTTTTGCGTAAATATGAAAAGAAAGACTGGAAGGATGTCATTCCAAATGGCGAATTTCCAGAGCTTATCAATTTCAAACCACAGAAGGACTATATCAGAGAAATCATTGCTAAGACGGTCAATAATACTGCCAATCGCGAAAGTTATATAAATGTCAAAAAGTTGCCTGAAAATGCTGACTTCTTTGTTTATCAACATAAATTTATCAAGAATGTTGACAAGATGCCATCTCATGTAGTGATTGCTGACCATATAAAAAAATTCGGTCAAGATTATCGCGTTCAAGATAAAGAACATCCAATCAAAGCTCTGCGTGCAAGAGACAAAGATAATGTCGAGCTTGGAAGATGCTAAACAACAGTTTTTTAATTAAAAAACATCAAAACAACAAAAAAAAGACATATTTTATTGTGAAATATGTCTTTTTTTATTAAATTATCTAAATTTTTATTAAAACAACGAAGATAGCAAACGCATAATTGCTTGAAGCATTTTTGTAAGGAAACTCTTCTTTTGAAAGAAATTTATATTTACCTCTTGTGAATTTCGCATGTCTTCAGCATATATTTCTTGATGATTTTTGTTCAACGATTTTGAATAAATTATCACGGTATTTTCGAAGTTTAACCCAAACGAACGATTATCCATATTGCAAGTGCCGATTGACAGCAAATTGTCATCTACAATCAAAACTTTGCTGTGAAGGAAGCCTGAGTATAAATAAACTTTCACGCCCATTTCGGCCATCTCTTTTAAGTATGACAATGTCGCAAGATAAACGGTTTTTTTGTCCGGTTTTCTTGGCACCATTATTCTTACATCAACCCCACTTTTCACAGCAATTCTAAGCGCAGCAAAGAATACATCGTCTGGAATAAAGTAAGGGGTTTGAATATAGACACGATCTTTGGCATTTGTAATCATTTTCACAAAGGTTTCTTTTATTCTCTGTACTTGACTATCAGGGCCAGAAGTTAAAACCTGCACCGTCGCATCACCGCAAATTCTCGGGCTTGGGAAATAACCATTCTCAAGATAAAGTCTTGGCGGAGTGCTGTCATTTTTGCAATATCTCCAATCATCAAGGAAGATATTTTGCAAACCATAAACACCACTACCCTCTATTCTGATATGAGTATCTCGCCATGGACGCAATTTCTTATCTCTGCCCATGTGGTCGTCACGAATGTTCATGCCACCCGTATAGCCAACTCTTCCATCAATAATCACAACTTTTCGGTGATTTCGATAGTTTAACTTAAGATTGATAAGTCTAATGTGCATGAATGGCGGAAAAAATTCCCCCACTTCGCCGCCAGCCTGCTCAAGCTTTCTGAAAAAGCGTCTTGGCGCTTTTCTCGATCCAATTGAGTCATAAATAAGCTTAACATCCACACCTTCTTTGGCTTTTTTGCAAAGGGCTTCCATAATTTCATTGCCCGCACGATCATTTGCGAAGATGTAATACTCAATATTGATTGAATATTTTGCCTTTAAAATATCATCCTTTAAGGCTTTAAGCATGCTTTCACCTTTGGTGTAAACTTTAATGTCATTTGCAGGCAATGGATAGGAGCCGTATGCATAACACATTGAGGCAAGCTCTCGATTTTCTTTTAAAATTGAGTCAATTCGCATTTCTTCCAGAGTTTGAATGCCGTCAATGTTGCGAATGATATCACGCTCAGAAATAGACTTTCTTCTTATCATCCGTCTTGTTCTGACACTTAAACCACTTCCAAAAATGATATAAAGAATAAAACCAATAATTGGCACAAAGGTTAAAATCGTCAGCCATGCGATAATATTTTCAGGCTTTCGTCTTTCAAGAAAGACCATACCCAGTAAAAGCAGAAAATTGATGCCTGCTCCGACAGTAATCGCATACTTTAATATTTCGCCAAACATCAATTCCTCCTTTTAAAGAATATTTTATAAATTGAAATAAGTGAGATGGGGCGAAACTTGTACAACCAAGCCTCGCCCACACCACTTTAATTTGAATAAGCACAAATATTTAAAATCTTATTGCTAATTCTCAGCATTAAGCCTTTGGCAAATCTTCTTTAAGACTTACATTCACTGTGCCTAAGATTACCTTTCCGTCACCCGTTTCATCTTCGCCTATGTTACGATCCTTGCCTGAAACTTTCATCAGAATTTGGATTTTTACATACTGGTCACGAGTGAATGATTTAGGGATAGTCAAAATGCCTTCTGAAGAAATTTTAGCATTACCCACAGAAGACCCACTTGAATCAGGACTCTCTTCAATCGCAAATGAGAAGTATTGTAATTTGTCAGAAACTGATACATCCTCTCCTGTAGTTATTGAGCCATTAGATAAAGTAGCTCGCTTTAATTTAAATGCACCCGTCATCCAATTTTCAAGTCTGATATTATATTCACTTTCAGTAGAGCCTGCGTCCGTTATATCTATTGTAAACGCAATTGGCGTTTGCAACTTTTGAAGAACATAAGCATATCCGGTAACTGTATAATTTGCAGTAAATCTATAAGCATAGATAGTTTCATCATTTAAATATTTTCCATTTACAATATAATATTTATTTATACCGAAATAGTTGTTGCTTCCAAGTCTTTCAATGTTTTCAACGAAAGCAATGTCATTTTGAATTGCTGAAACTGTGAAATTGTAAGTATTATCACTTTCTTGCAATATTATCTTTCCGGTCTTCTCCTCTAAAATTTCTGAATTACCATTTTTAATATAGAAGAATTGTGTATAACGATTGCTTACCGAACTTATCTTTATTTCATCATTTAGTTTAACATTTATTCCTAAATATTGTGAAAGTGAAACATAATATGTTCTTGCCCAGCTATAACCTGTGTTTTGAAGAGAAATTGAAGTTGAAACATTTGTAGTATCGTTTTCATTTGTTCCATTTCTTCTAAGAGAAACATTAAATGAAACATCTGTGTTTCCTGGGACAAGAACTTCAAGTGTATCATTTAAGAAACTTTTAATTTCAAAGCCTGAAGTATTATCTCCACTTTCCACCATTTTCCCCACTTCAAATGCTTCTCCATCACGAATTACATTATTTTCAGCCTGTTTAATTGAAGCAAGTCGTCTTATTGTAATGACGATTGGACAATCACAATATTCAATGACACTGTCATAGTCACTTTGATTATTGTCATTTGGATTTGAATCATATTTTAAAGTAATGACAAGTCTTAATTGTGCTGTATTTGTTCCTTCAAATATGTCTGTGTTTTTAATTACTGGCATCTTCCAAAGCTCAGCATCATATTCTTCTGCTTGATTTCCTGTTGCTTCTTTTATTTTTCCACGAACGGCTCTTGGCCCTGAAGTAGTTGGTGTGACTTCCTCACCCTCAATTACTTCCTCATTTTCATTTGAGAAATAACCAGTCTTGGTTGCAAATGTCCATTTTTTATTTGAAGTATCGTCTGTTGCTGCAGGAACTGGAGTATTTTTATTTATATCCTGAACAAATTCATTCGTCTTTACATTATAAAGTTTTAAACTTTCAACGCTTATGAATTGAATCATTGGAAATTTCAAATAATCTGTACCATTTACAAAGTTAATAGTGTAAGCGCCTTCACTTGCATTAGAGTTGTCCTTTGCAACATAACCTACATTTCCATAAGAAACGTTCTTATTTGCAGGAATCTCTAAATAAACTTTTTGTTCATCTTTTGCTTGAGGAACTGTATAATTTTCTCCAAACTGCCAAGTTTCTATATTTTGGAAATTTAAAAGCTTAACTTTGCTCAATTCTGAATTTGGCGTTTGTGGAGAAGATGAATTGATAACATAATTGTTTTGACCACCAGATTGTTTTGTGATAGAAAGCTCTTGATAAACAGCGCCTAAATCTAAAAATTCCTCTTCAGTAATTGTAATGCTGTTTGAAATTGTTGGAGTAGGCTTTGTTGCTTGAAGTCTGAAATAGAGTCTATATTTATAATCATAATCATCTGTTCCTTCAAAATAATAATTTTGGTCACCAAATATTACTGCAACAACATTGTTGAATAATATATCTTTACCATCTTTATTATATGAATAGCGTTTTGCACCTTCATTATAAGACCAATCACTCTTTTGAGAAGAATTTATGTTTGTAAATATTTTTTGATTAAGATTTTCTGCTTTATTAAAAGAAACAGATTCAATCATTTTGTCTTCAGATATAATAATATTAAAATTCTTTGTTGACAATTCACCTGCACTAGGATTATTTTTATGTTTTATTGAAACATATCCATTTTGCCCTGTCAAAGTAAAATCATTATAATATAATCCATTGTCATCTGATTTCGTTTCTGAAATTGTGTTGACATTGTCAAAGTTGGAGATGATTGTGCCATTTTCTTCCTCTGTTGCATTATCTGCACTTCCTGCAAAGGATACAACATAGTCTGATACAATTTTAAACACAACATAATATACTCTTGTGAAATCTCCAACATTATATACCAGTTTGCCAAGTACATAATCGCCAGTATTCTTCGCGCCATAAGGAATCAATGTATAGTCATATACATTTTTATTTGAATTGCTTATTGCACCTCTGAATACATAATTCAAATTATAAACATTGTCATCGCTTCCGTTATCATTTACGCTTCTTTTAAACTCGCCAATGTTGTAATCTTTTTTGTTTAAATAAGAATTAACTAATTCGCCTAGATAAATTTCATCTTTATCGCCTTTGCTATATTCTTTTTCAGTAATTCCACTTTCAAAATCGGAATATCTTTCATGATTTGCATAAATGAAATTGAATGCAATATGAGATGTTCCTTGAGTAAAATCTGAAGCTGAGATTGGTCTGTTTGTGGTTGGGTGTTTAATTCCAATCAAAGTAGATAGTGATGAATACTCTCTATTAACTTCAAGAGTAATAAAGTTTCCAGCCATAGATGCGGCTTCGGCAACTTCGATATCTACGCTTGCCATGTAATAATAGTTGAGTGTAAATAATTTTTCGCTTTTGCTTGATGCATCATCAATGCTTCCATCATTCATTACAAATGTAAGATTTAATGCAGCTTTGTTGATTTCATCAAGTTTGATGCTTGATGGCCTTTGTATTGTGCCTCTGCTTTCAGCTGTGTTGACCGTTGTTGTTTCATCATCTTTCTCAACTTCAATATCAATATCTTCACCTTTGAAGATAGAGTTATATTTTTCATAATCAACCAAAATCTCTTTGCCGTTTTCATCAAGACCATAAGTCATTTGAATTCTGTTTGCAAGTGAGATTTGCGGCTTTTCATTTTGTATTGCAAAAATTGAAGCTGACAAGTCTAAATCCAACTTTGTCTTTTCATCTTTTAAATCTTCTGAAGTGATGTCTTGATCTTGGTTTTCAGCATTCTTTTTCTGCAATAATCTATCATTACCTTTAATGCTTATGCCAAGTTTATCAAGTTTTGAAGCAAGATAAAGACCATGATATGTTTTATTAAGAAAAGAAATTCCAAGATCGTAATACAAGGTTTTACTTTGGTCATTTGCTGAGATAAAAATTGGGAAAGATGCATAATATTTTACATTTTCTGTGCCATTTTCTACAGCGGAGAAAACAAAGTAATAGTCATCTTGATATCCAGCCATTGTGTCATTAAGCTTAGCTTGGATAAGTCTTCCCCCTGCAAGTAAGCCATTTGTAGCAGTCTTATCCACATATATTTTTTCATAACTTACTGAGTTTGTCTCAGTTTTTCCGTCATTTTCTTCTGTATACAATCCTGCTTGAGTATAATTTGAAACTGTTTGAAGTTGAAGTTGCAAAGTGTTTCTCATAATTTTTACATAGTAAACCTTGCTTACAGATTGATAGGTCACAGCAAGCTCAACAAGTGCTTCCGAGCCTGAAGTGCCAGTAAGCTCAAACTTGACATTTTTATTTAAATCAATTGTTCCATTTAAGCTTACCTCTTTAAATGTGCCGCTTTCTTCTCGAACAGAAACCTTTGCATTGCTTGACTTGCTGTTGACAACCACTGAAAAATTCTTTTCATCAAAATTATTGTTCCAATCTTCAATTGCCTGTGTATTATAAACGACTTCATTTCTTTCGTTTCTTTCACTTAATGCTTGGAAAATTTGCACACGATTTGCATTGCTGAAGATTGCTTTTTTGTTAAGCATAGTTTTGATATTTTCATACACTACGCCGCTTTCAACAAATTCATTTGTCAAGTTTGCAGTTGAGTTTGGTGCTGGATAATTCAAATTCAATTGCACGCTTGGTGCAACTACGAATGAATATGTCAGCATATATGATTGATAAATCTCGCCTGCTCTTGCAGCTGAAACGCTTCCTTTGAAAATTTTCACTTCAACACGAAGCTCTATTGTAACCTTTGAAGAAACATAACCAGTGAGAAATTCAAATTTACCATCAGTAAACTCCACCCCTTTAAATGCAGGATTTGGTGAAGTAGCTTCCAAAGTTATGCTTGAATTTTCGCTTAAACTTGAAGTTGTATTATAAAGATTTTCAACATCAACTTCATGGCGTTGCCCGGCTATTATCTCGCCCTCAGCAGTAAACGAGCTGATTGAATTTATGTTGGCTTTCAAAGTATATTCTTGAGTAAACTTGAACTGCTTTCCATCTAAAGCCATTAAGCTTTCACTTAAATCAGTTTTGCCTTCACAATCAAATTCTACAACATAATCAATTGTGATTTTCATGTCTGAAATAAGGTCATAAACTCTGAAGAATGAGTTGTTGCCAATAAATTCAACAAAATCTTTTCCTTCACCTCTTATTTGAGCAGATTTAATTTTAAATAATTCTTCAAGAGAGTCTTTCCCTTGTTTTAAAGCAATGAATTGACCGTTTACTTGGTGATCCATTCCCGCTTTAAGAGTTGTTTTACTTTCGTTTGGATAATAAGTCACATTGGCTTTTAAGTTTACTGTAAATGTTGAAAGATATCCAACATTTGTATACGCAGCAAAGGTCACAACCTTATCTGAGTCAATATAGTCCTTAAGGATAATGTCAAACTTGCCTGTAGCTTTATTATAGTTGTAACTATCAATAAATTCTTCGCCGCTGATTGCATTTACGCTTAATCTGTTGTATATTATTGTGCCAATTGTCGAACCTGACTCTTCTTTCTTTATTAGGTTGATGTTTAGTGAATAGCTTGACATCTCGCCATTTTTAAGAGTAATTGCATAGTCAGTGCTTTCAACTCTTTCATTTTCTGTGTTGAATTCAACAGTGAAAATTTCAGCATCTTCATTAAGAATGAATGTATAAAGTTGCTCGCCCCCCACAACAGAAAGCTCTTCCTTTGTTCCGCCATTATAACTATGTTTAATTGTAATAGTCATCTTAGTTGAAACAAGAGGTCTGTAGAACATTGTTCTGTAATCGTTTGAGAAAGAAATATCAAGATAATTCTTCCACATTTCTGCATTTGTAAGCACTCTGTCGCCTACAACCACAGTTGTTACTTCATTTGTATATTTTAAAGTAGAAAGCAATTTCACACCATTGTATGAAATGCTTGCGTCACCCTTTAATATGGTGACATTGACCACTTCACCTATGATTTCGCCATCAAAATTATCTAAGAAATAGTCATGTTCTTTTAAATCTATATTGATTGGAGTTGTATTTGCAGCAAACTCTTTAATCACCTTATCACCTTTGTTGGTGAATTGAATAGTTGAATTTGAATTTATATCAAGTGTCAAAATTGTGTTGACACCTTCTTTGCTTGATGCATTATCGCTTCCAGAAAGAACGATGTCTTTGCTTACCATAAATTTCTTTTCATTTTCATGCAAAGTCTTATTGTCATAAAGCTTTTCAAGGTCAACTTCATTTATTTCATTAAGCCCACCTTGAATATACTCAGTTGTTCCACCCTCTCCGTCGCTATAAGCATAGATAGGTTTTTCAACAATAAGGTCAGGTCTAACTTTAAGAAGATAATAGAATGATTGTCTGTTTCCAGAGCTTCTTTCCAAAATATATTCAAATGCAATGAAGGCATCATCTGTTAAAGAAGTTGGAAGGTGATTTAATGTCAAATAACCTTTTGCTTCTTTATTTATATTGTCTTTATTAACTATTTTATCTTTGACAAGACTTGAATAATCATCATATTTTTCGCCTATTGTCACATCTTCGCCATCCTCACCTTGTAAAACATAGTTTTCATCTAAAACATAATTTTCAAGATATTGAGCAAAGTTTTTAATTGTATAAAGTCCGCCATCTGTAAGATTTGTGTTGTTGTCATGTGTGTATTCACTTAAGATTTGGCTCTTTTGACCAGCATTTATTTCATTATATATTCCCTTTTCAAGCAATTGTTCTGGTTTTAAAAGTGCAGTCTCTAAAGTACGATCATCCGCCACCTTGTCTGAATTGTATTTTACAAAATCATAGCCAGCAGAAGAAAGAATGTAAGGAATATGCATCGTTGCGTATGTTTGACCGTCAGTTGATGAGACAACTCTGATAACTAAATATTTTGTTTCGTCATTAAGCCCAGCTAGGATTGCTGTCTGGCTCTTAAATGAAATGTTGCTGTTGCTTACTTCATAGTTTCTTATTCTGTTTCCAAAATTATCAATAGAGCCAGCTTCAAGATTGTAATTATCAAAATGGTTTAACTTCCAAACCCAGCTCTTGTTTGCAGCAAATACAAGATATTCAATATCTTTATCATCATTTTTTACTTTTTGCGTGTCTACTTTAATAGCATTGCTAAGGCTATCATTCGAGCTGATTGCAAACTGAGAAGCGATATGCTTGTAAACATCATTGTCATAAACCTCACCTGAGTTGATAAGCTCTATATTCACTTCAATTTCATCAAAAATAATCGAGCCATATTTGATTGTAAGAGTTGTGCTGAGGTTTTTCTGATTATAATCAAAGAAGAAATTTTTATTTTCTACTCTTTTAATTCCTTCAGCTGTATAATTGAAATAGTCACTAAATTCATAAGTGATAGAAAAGTCGCTTGCAGAGCTGCTGGTTATCAATGCGCCACTATGTCTTGTAACTGAGACTAAGTCGCCCATTGATGACTGGTCGCCCAGCACATAGAGCGTGCCTTTTTTATCTTCAATCTTAAGGTCGCGATTAACTGTGAATGTAATTGGATGGTCAATTGCATAGTAATTGCTTCCTTCTGGTTGGAAATATACTGTGAAATTCTTTACTTCCTCATCCCAGAAATCTTTGAATTTAAGTTGGTTGTCAAAAGGCTTATAAACACCAATTGCACCACTGATTGCAGTTTCACTGGCAACAAGTCTATACTTGCTGTCTACAGAATTTAATACTATATAATATGTTGGACTGGTAAATGCACTGTTAAGTGAAACTTCTACGCCACCTGCATTGAGGTTTGTCACCTTGTTGACAAGCTCTGTATTATTTTCCTCGCCTGCATAAACCTCGTTGTAAGTCTCATTTGAGACAGATACATTTGGTCTAAGCACGATATCGAGAGAGGTGTCAACTGCACCAGAGCCACCTTCGTCTGAAACTGCAAGTTGGATAGTGTGCGCTGAAGCAAAGTTTTTCTTTATATAAATTTTTGTGATAGTCGCTGTTGCAAGAATATTTCTGATGTTTTCAGCAAGATAATTGCCTCTAAAATCTATTGGACCTGCATCATTATAAAGCTCAAGCATTCCATTAAGACCAAATAAATCTTGAATTTGTTTATCTGAAAGATTTGCAACTGAATAATATTGAGGGCTGAATTTGAAGGTAATTAAATTGTATAATACATCATTTCCAGTCTCATCTTTGCAATAGAATTTGATTACTTCTTTAAGGTCAAGATAGGCATTGCTGTCACTTGAAGCACCGTATTTAGTAACTACTGCTTTTGAAGTATCCTCTGACTCTTTTGAAGGATTTGCAACATAAGGGTCATAGTTTCCGTTGTCTGCAGAGTCATAGGCAATCTTGGTAAGTCCGGTTGATTTTACATCAAAATTTATTATAAATTCTTCTCCGTCTTCATTAAGAAGAGTTGAATTTCCGTCTGCACTTTTAATCACAAGTGAAAGTGGAACAAAATCGTCACTTTGAGTATTTCTGAAAGTAAATGATTTTCCGTCTGCTGACAAGGTGATAATATTCATATTTCCACCCTTCAAAGCAAAGCTCCATTGTCCGCTTAATGTTTCAGTCTTTCCTTTTTGGTCAGTGATTGTAAGGTATGCCCCTCTTGCACCAACAAGTTTATTGATAAAATCTGTCACATTGGTTGAAACATCACTTGTATCTGCTGTAAGAGAAATTGTAATGGCTGTTCTAAATAATCCATCATTATTGAGGCTTTGCTCAACCTTAACCTTATTTCCGCCATTTATTGCTCTTGAAATATCATTTTCTGTAAGCTCAATTTTCATAGCGGTTGGTTTATAAACACAAATGCGATCTGTAAGAGCGTTTGTCCAATTGATTGGCTCATCTTCACCATTGTCATAATTAAGAGAGATATATCCCAGTCTTATCCCCTGAATTTCATTTATCTGAACAGATGATTTTGTGCGCACTCTATATTCAAGATAAGCTTCTCCAGAGTCGGTTGCATTTGTAAGTACGCCATCGTCAAAGGTGAACAATTCCGAAATGTCGTTTCCTGCAACATCCAAAATCACTGGTTTCATAAGACCTTTTTGAAATTCATCTTTAAATACTGGCACAGACTCGCTTCCGATTTTAAAGCCAATGCCGAAATCATAGTCACTGCCTTGATTTATGCTTGTTTCATTGTTTACAACAGGGAAAAGTGTTGTATCAACATTGAAATCATAAACAGAATCTGTATAAAGAGATTTCTTACAGTTTATTCTCTTATATCCGCTGCTCATTTCAACAATATTATAAAGTCCACTTTCGCTAAGGTCTGGTTTTACTGTTGCAAAATAAAGTGTAAACACACCTGTGTTATATAAAGTCAAACGAGAGCCATTGATTGCAAACAAAGTAAGTTGTTGGCCATTTTCCATTGTATAAACGCCTGATGCTGAACGAATATATCCATTTTCGCCAATGATTTCATTTGCGCTTGAGATATAGTCATTTATATCTCCATTTCCGAAAGATGCGAAGAAAACTTTATCTTGATAGATATTATCTTCAGGAACAAAAGCATAATTTTCAAGGTCAACATTCTTAGGAACAATTGTGCTTACGCCACCAGTTGTTGAATATTGCAACAGCACATCAATATCAGATTGGTCTGTCCATGCGACATCACCTTCGACATGTTTTGTAATATCAAGCACAACCTCTCTTATAAGTGCAGTTCCTTCAGTTTGCTCAAATAGAGCTTGGTCATCACCTACGATAAGTGCGATGTTCATCTTAATGTTTGCAGCTTCTGTTGCTGATAATGTCCAATAAGAATATCTTACATTGCTCACTTTTGAATTTGGTTTGTAATAGCGTTTGCCACCAATTGTAACAAAGTCGCCACCAGACACATTCAAAATTTTATTATCTATTGTTGGGTCTTTTCCGTCAAGCTCAAAATTTATGGCAATATTCTTCAAAAGATTGTCAAGAATAAGCCCCGAGCTTGAATATACATTTACACCTAAGTAATCGCTGTCGCTTTGGAATGAATAGTTGTTTAAATAGAGATTCAATGGCTGTTCTGCTTTCATTGAAATATTTGACTTGTTGACTGTAAATCTTCCAATATTTTCTTCGCCGATTGCCATGATAACATGAGATGTGGTTGTAAGATTTTGATTTTCACTTAAGAAGCGAAGCACGCTTTGATAATATGAAGCATTGTCAATGCCCTCTTCTGAAGCAAACTCTCTTTCATATTCAATTTGAGCTTTAGCATTTGAGAAAGTATAGCTGTTTATTCTTATATTTTGTGCCATTTGGTCGCCTGCAAGAAGGTGTAATTCATGCATGCTGTCATAGACAGTTGTCAAGCTGTCAGAGCTGACTGGTTCATAATAAGATTTTTTAAGTCTCCAAGCAGACTCTTCTCTTTCGCTGAGGTTGTCACTATACATATACAAGCTTTTGCTTGGAAGATATTTTGACCTCAATGTAAAACTTTCATTTTTTACAACTTGCGAAACAACTTCGCCTTTAGAGTTGATAATCAATGTCTCTGTGCTGTAAACAGGCACATCAACTGCAACATTTATAAATGCTGGATTTATTTGTATGTATTCACTTTGCGCCCTTAATGATGCAAGTCCGCCAGCAATCCATTGAACAGGATTGTTTTGGTGGTCGAGAATGACAGTCCCATCATCGTCACGCAAATCACTTCTTACAAGATGCACTGTGAATGGTCGTCCAAGAATAACCTCTTGTGGCACTTCAATAACGCCGTTTGAGACTTTTCCGTCAAGCACAGTTGTTGGGCTTCCACCAGTAAACGAAAGGCTGACCTTTCTTTGAGTAACACCCTCATTTGTCGCAACTATTGTAAGCTGAAAGTCTTCACCTGTTTCAATCTGGTTTGTTGCCGCATTAAACAGCCCATCATCATAGGAGAAATTTATCCCTTCTGGTGAAACGACTTTTTCATCAAACCCGCCTGTAAGATAAACGCCAAGCACGGTCGCACCCGAAATGGCAAAAACACCTGCAACAACTGCAACGATGGTCATCCAAATTTTCCAACGCACCTTAAGCTTTGGCTCTTTTTTCTTATTTTCAGCACTCTTATCTTTCTTTCTCATTTATGGCACCTCATAATCATATTTTGGTAAACATATCTATGTAAAACCTTGTCAAAATAAAAACATATTTTGCATGCTTTTTCCGAAGCAAACATATCCTCTATTTTATTTTGCAAGGTAAAGGATTTTTTTGTGGCCATAGCAGCCCCTATTCCTTCTTGTAACATTATAATTTTTATTACAAGAAAAGGCAAATAATTTTGCCCCTTTTCAAAATTATTTTAGATAATATATATATATTATAAATATAAATCTCAAAATTATAAGCAAGCACGCCCAAAAAATTAAGGCAATTTTAAAAGGCTGTTTTTGATTGACAATGGCCTTGCTTTTCTTTATACTAGAATTTAAGGAGTAAAAATGCTACAAGTCACTAATGTATCACTCGCCTTTGGTGGACGAGTGCTTTATAAAGATGTCAATTTAAAATTTACAAAAGGAAACTGCTATGGAATAATCGGTGCAAACGGTGCTGGTAAGTCTACTTTTTTGAAAATTATTACAGGAGAGATTGAAGCCAATACAGGTGAAATTTCAATCACACCTGGCGAGCGAATGTCAGTGCTTGCACAAAACCAAAACGCTTATGACAACGAAACAGTTTTAAACACTGTATTACTTGGACACAAAAGACTGATGGATATACAAAAGGAAAAAGATGAGCTTTACATGAAACCAGACTTTTCTGAAGAAGATGGACTTAGGGCTGGCGAGCTTGAAACTGAATTTGCCGAGCTTGGCGGCTGGGAAGCTGAAAGTGAAGCAAAGAGTCTCCTTCAAAGTATGGGCATTGAAGAAGGTTTATTCAACGAATTGATGGGAGGTCTTGACGCCAAAATCAAAGTCAAAATCTTGCTTGCTCAAGCGCTTTTTGGCAATCCAGATATTTTAATTCTTGACGAGCCAACAAACAACCTCGACTTCAAAACTTCTCGCTGGCTTGAAGATTATTTGCTTGAGTTTGAAAATATCGTCATCATTGTTTCCCACAACCGTCACTTCCTCAACAAAGTTTGCACTCACATTTGCGATGTGGATTATGGAAAGATAAATATGTTTATCGGAAACTATGACTTTTGGTATGAATCAAGTCAATTGATTCTCAGACAGATGAAAGACCAAAACAAAAAGTCGGAACAGCGCGCTAAAGAGCTTAAAGAATTTATTGCCCGTTTCTCAGCAAATGCCTCAAAATCCAAACAGGCAACAAGCCGAAAGAGAGAGCTTGAACGACTGACAATAGAAGACATCAAACCTTCTTCAAGGAAGTATCCTTACATCAACTTTGAATATACTCAAGAAATAGGCAAAGAGATTTTAAAAGTAGACCACCTTACAAAAGCTGGAATGTTCAAAAATTTAAGTTTCAACATTGAAAAAGGGCAAAAAGTAGTGTTTTTTGCAAAAAATAGCCAAATTTTAACCACTTTATTCAATATTATCCTTGGAGTAGAAAAAGCTGACCACGGTCAAGTGTTTGTTGGAAAGACAATAAAAATGAGCAATCTTCCACAAAATAACAATGAATATTTTGAAGGAAATACCTCATCAATTGTTGATTGGCTTAGACAATATTCTGCCGACCAAAATGAAACTTACATCAGAAGCTGGCTTGGAAGAATGCTGTTCACAGGCGAAGAAAATCTCAAACCTGCAAATGTTCTTTCTGGTGGAGAACGCGTGAGATGTATGCTTGCAAAAATGATGCTCGAACAAGGCAATCTTGTCATTTTAGACGAGCCAACCAACCACCTCGACCTCGAATCAATTACCGCACTCAATAAGGGAATGGTAAATTTTAGAGGAAACCTGTTGTTCTCAACTCATGACCAAGAAATTATCGAAACTGTCGCAAACAGAATTATTGATATTGTAGATGAAAACAAGATAATTGATTTTACAGGAACATATCAAGAATATATCGAAAAATACAACAAATAATATTAAAATATGCTTATTTTAAAGAAAAAAACCGCAAAAATTGCGGTTTTTTATTGTTTTTATTAAATCATGTTTTGTTCGTCAATATCTTCTTGAGTCCCAATTATGTTATAAGCCACTTTAAAAAGCGAATTTGAAACTATAAAAAAGTCACGCGTGGAAGCATATTCAATGCAGAGTTTTGAGCCAAGCGGAGCATATACATATTCCCCCCAAGGAGTCTTAAAATATATATTTTTTGTAAGTGTTGTATATTTTTTTGCAATATCATTTGGCTTGTATAAATCCCACTCTAAGTTGTCTAAACTATAATTATTTTTAAAAGTATCACCCTTGACTAAGAATGTCTGACCGTCAGCATATGAAATCATCATTGATTCGCTGCTGACATCTTTTTCTTGAACGACATATTTTTGTTTTTTTAAAGCATAAACTCTGCCATTTTGACTGAATCTCATTCTTAAATCAAGCACTTGACCTACACTTGCTTTGGTCGCATATACGCCAACATTTTTCTGCGCGATAAAAACTGTTCCATCAGAAATATCTTTAAGAAGGGCTTTTATATCATCAGTGCCGACTAAGTCAATTTTTTCAAAGTCTATAATCTTTTCTGTATAGCCATCAATCGAATAAATTGCCTTTCTCACCTGCCCTCCTTTTAAAACTGCAAAACAATTTTTCTTATTGCAATTATTTTTTCCTACTAATATTTTACTCTGTTGCTTGCGATTGTCAATAGAATTTGCCAAATTAAACCATTCATATATAATCATTTTATTGTTATCTATGCATTTTTACTTTTGTGAGTTTTGTTTGACAACTATTTTCCCAAGCATTTCATATTTTGTTGCCTCTTCAAATTTCTATGAAAAAGTGTTGACTTATTGTTTGAAAAAGAATATACTATTTTTAAGTGATGACGGAATTGGCAACTCCATAGCTTAACGCGTGTCGGCGTAAAGACTTTCAAATGAGGTGACTTTGGTCACGAATTAGGGTGGAACAGCGTTTTAATCTACGCCCCTATTGCTTTAAAAGGCAATGGGGCTTTTTTATTGTATCTACATAATAAAAAAAGCTTTACGCCTTGAAAAAGCGGACAATAATTTATTTTATAATAACCAAAATAAAAGGAGAATTTATGGAAACAAAAGCGACAATGGACAAAATTGTAAACTTATGTAAAGGAAGAGGCTTTATCTTTCAAGGAAGTGAAATTTATGGCGGCTTTGCAAACACTTGGGACTTTGGTCCTGTTGGAGTTGAACTTAAAAACAACATTAAAAGAGCTTGGTGGAAAAGATTTGTTCAAGAAGACCCAAGCACTTATGGCGTTGACGCAGCAATTTTAATGAATCCAACAGTTTGGCAGGCGTCAGGTCATGTTGAAAGTTTTGGTGATCCAAAAATGGATTGTCGAAATTGCAAAACAAGACACCGCGCCGACACTTTAATTGAAGCACACAGTAAAGGCAAAATTTCAGCTGAAGGCATGAGCAATGAAGAAATGGAGCATTACATTGAAGAGCATGATGTCAAATGCCCTGTTTGTGGAAAACGCGACTTTACACCAATCAGAAAATTCAATCCAATGTTTACCACTTCAAGAGCAATGACAGGAGATGAAGCTGACATCGTTTATCTTCGTCCTGAAACCTGCCAAGGCGAATATATCAACTTTTTAAATGTTCAACGCTCTACTCGCGCAAAAGTGCCTTTTGCAATCGCACAAATTGGAAAATCTTTCAGAAATGAAATCACCCCAGGAAACTTTCTTTTCAGAACAATCGAATTTGAACAAATGGAACTTCAAAAATTCTGCAAAGATGAAACAAGTATGAACATATATGCAGACTATAAAGAAAGAGCTATGAAATTTGTTGAAGACTTAGGACTTAAAAGCCAGCATTTGAGATTTCACGACCATGACAAATTGGCTCACTATGCAAAAGCCGCCTGCGATATTCAATATTACTTCCCTATGGGCTGGCAAGAACTTAATGGAATACATCACCGTGGCACTTGGGATTTGTCAAGGCATCAAGAATACAGCGGAAAAAATATGAATTATCTTGACCCTGTGACAAATGAAAAATACATTCCAACAGTTGTCGAATATTCTATTGGTGCTGACAGACTTACCCTTGCTCTTATGTGTGAAGCCTATGATGAAGAAACTCTTGAAAATGGCGAAACCAGAGTTGTTATGCACTTCCACCCTGCAATCGCACCATACAAAGTTGCAATTCTTCCTCTTCAGAAAAATCTTGGAGATAAGGCAAGAGAGGTCTATGCAAATCTTTCAAAAAACTTTATGTGTGACTATGATGAAGCTGGCTCAATTGGAAAGCGTTATCGCCGTCAAGATGAAATCGGAACACCTTTCTGCGTAACCATTGACTTTGATACTCTTGAAGACAACACCGTCACCATTCGTGACCGTGACAGCATGGAACAAATAAGACTTAATATCAACGAGCTTTCTTCTTATATTGAAAGTAAAATCAAGTTTAACTAAGCAGTAAAAAATAATCAATTTTCATAATAATTTATTAAATTTTAAGAAAAACTGCATAAAAATCGCAAAAAAACAAGGAATTTTTAATATTTCCTTGTTTTTTTGTTGTTTATTATTGCTTACTATAGTTTGGATAGAACAAAGATAAAATTGCACCATAATGCACAAAACCTCGCTTTGTAATCTGGACGATATTGTTTGCGGATATAATTGCATAACGCTTTTTCAATAGAAATTCAAGTTGATTTTTATAATATTCCCTTGCTGTTTCCTTTAATATTTCATCCAAAATTTTCAAGCTGAAACGCCCACTATAGCCACTTATCGCAACATATTTTGCAGCCATTTCTTCCTTAGGTAAAATATAAATATCCTCTTCATCAAAGGTGCCATGTGCTAAAATCTGCTCTAAACTCTGCTCTGCCTTTCCTATGTTATAGCTCACACCGTTTGAGCCCTTACTTTGTGCTGAAATTCCAAAGCCTTTATAAGAGGTGTTGTCTAGCATTCTATGTCGAATATAGGATGACAAACCAAGGTCATATTTATCAAGAGAAAAGGTGTTTTGACCAAAAATTCCATTATAGCCAAGTCTTGTCAATTTGTGAAATAAATAGCAATATTGCTTAAATAACGCCTTTTTTGACATATTTTCTTTGATTTTTAATATATTTGTGCGAAATTCATATAATGTCACCTGTTGCGGCTTAAAATATTCAATTGTCGCAAGCGCATCTTTCAAATCTTTTTTAGTCTGGTTTTTTAAGCCATACATAAGGTCAATATTGACTTTGTTTATACCATATTTTTCACACCAAGAAAGTGCATTTTTCATTCGTTCTACTGTCGGATGAGACCTGTCATTTTCTTTTAAAAACTTCTTATTTACTGTTTGAAGACCAAATGAGATTCTTTTGAAGCCATTTAAAGAAATAAGTCTTACCTTTTCTTCAGTTATACTTAAAAATGTAGATTCAATACTGGGTTCAGTATCTTTTGACAATTTCATCTTATCAAAGATATTCTTTTTTACAAATTCCAAAAGATTTTTGAAATTGTCTTCATCAAGGCATGTTGGTGTGCCTCCACCTATGTCAAGCCCTGTCAATTTTTTATCTTTATGTGTGTCAATAAAATTTTGAATATCTTGTTTTAAAATTTCGATATATCTGCTCTCAAAAGCACTGTCAGTTTTTTCATATTTGACATATTCGCAAAATTTACACTTTGACAAACAAAATGGTATATGAATATAAAAGCAGATATCTTGGTTGTCAAATTGCAGTTTTTCATTTGATTTATATTCAAGCCAATCTTCCTTGTTGACTGGATATGAAGTATTTAATTTATCATTATTTTTCAGTTTTTTAAATATTTTTCGCATTATTTTCATGTTTTTCAACCAATTTTTCCTTAATTATCTAAAAAATCACATTACCAAAACCAGCACATAATTTATTGTCATAAGTGTAAGACAGTTGTCCTATGGTGCTTGGACAAAGGTTTCTGACATTTCTTGCATAAAACTCGACCAGTTTTCCTTCCTCTGTCATATAAATTCCATTTATACAGTCGCATATATCAAGATTGTGAAATTCTTTAACGGTCACTCCACGCTCGCTAAAATCTTTAAACAGCTCTTTATATTCCACAAAATGATCTTTTGAAAAATCATTCAATGGCATAAGGCCAACAAAGCCTACTCTGAAAATATCCTGTTTAGCAGCCATGTCTAAATATTTGCATATCTCTTCTTTATTATCAATCAACCCCTTAATTAAAAGAGTGTTTAATCTTAAAAGTTTCTTATCTTCAAGTTTATTCATGACCTCTTTAATATCTTCTAAGTGTGCTGTTTTGAAGCCAAAAATATCATCATTCTTTTCATCAAGATAATGATGCCTTGAAATATGTATCCCTGCAATTTTATCCAGCTTGTCTAGTTTGAAAATTTTGTGCAAATTAAAACCATTTGTGTTTATGGTCACATACTGCCACTGTCCGCACTCTTCAAACACAGCATTTAAGACAGAATTTAAAAGGTCAACATCCAACAGAGGCTCACCGCCTGTGATTGACACTCTGTTTAATAATTTATTCCTTTTTAACTCACGCAAAACAATTTTTAGCTTTTCAATATCAAATTCTTTTTCACTGTGCGTTGTTTTCTTCTTTGTACTGTTGTTGCAAAAAGGGCAACTTGCAAGGCAGACATCAGTTATGCTGATATAGAGATTATATCGCATATACTTGCCCTCTTCAAATTGCCCACTTGAATTACAAATATTATCTTTCATTGGCACTTGTTTGCCAAAAAGCTCTATTACATTTGCCACTTCTTAGCACCTTGAAATACTGCTGCCACAGCTTGAAGAAGAGCTACTGCCGCATCTGCTTACACTTGAGCTTCTGCTGCTGCCACAAGAAGATGATGAAGAGCTTCCGCATCTTGAAGATGAGGATGAGCTTCCACAGCTGCTTGCACTTTTAATCACATTTCGATTTTGAGCCAGTTTTTTGAGAGAAACTATTTTCTCTTTAGTCTGCCCTATCTCGTTGTCAAGAGTGACAATTTCACCAATAAGTTTGCCTTCAGTCATAATGCGAGTGCCGCTGTAAGATTTCATACATTTAAGGTGTAAGTCTTTTCCTTCTACCAAAGCATTATAAACAGCAGTGAAAGTTGTTTCATTGCCTTCAACAATCGGATTTAAAACCTTTTCTGTAAAAAGCAATTTAAACTCTTTGCTGCACTCTTCGATTGCTTCAGAATAATTCAGATATGCAATAAAATCACCCAGTTTTTGATAAGCTTCATCACGACTTACACATCTTTTCACCATTAAATCAATAAACTTTGTCCAATTTTGTTCATTATTTCTATCCATCAAAAATTCCCTCCTCAATGACCTTTTGTTTACCTTAATATAGCACTTATAAACAGCCAAGTCAAGTAATTAAAAAAATCACTTCAACAAAAGTGACTTTTTAAAATTGTTTCTATTTTTAAAATTATCTAATTATCTATCTTGCGTAATAGTCAACAGCCAGAAAACTGCCCTCAGCAAGAAACCAAGTGAAACAAGAAGCGAAGCAACATAAGTCATTGCTGCGGCGTTTAACAGCTCATCAACAGGCCTTTTTTCTTCATCAGAAATGGTGCAGCCAATTTCAGTCAGCACCTTTTTTGCACGAGCTGAAGCGTTATATTCAACTGGCAGCGTGACAAGAGAAGCTATTACTGACACCCCATAGACTGCAATATATGCATAAATTACAATCATTCCTGCATTAAGAAAGAATACAAGGTCAAGAAGCAGACCAATAATAAGCATAGGCACAAGCAGCGCCGAAACAAAATTATTTACTCTTATTATCGTCTGCCTTACTTTCAAAGCAAGATAGCCCTGTTTATCTTGAAGAGCATGCCCAAACTCATGTGCAACTATTGCATGAGCGGCAATCGAATTTGAATTGAAGTTTCCTTCTGAGATAGCAAGAGTTTTTGTACGCGAGTTGTAATGGTCTGACAGCGTTCCATGACACTTCCCAACAGTGATATTCACGCCATATCTTCCAGCAAGCTCTTCTGCCAGTTGCCCGCCCGTCATATCAAGTGGAGATGCAACATTTCTGTATTTATTGTAAGTTCCATTCACCTTAGCTTGTGCAAAAATTGATAGAATTACGGCGACCAAAATGACCAAGCCGCAAATCAAATAACCAATATAATATTCCATAAAAACCTCCTAGTTGAAAAGAGTCCCCTTTTTTGAAGCGCCCGTCCAACCCAGCACAATACGCAAAAACTCTGCCCAATATGTCAATCTTGCCTCATTTAAAAACTTTTTACAAAGTCTTAATTGTTCCCCCTCAAAAACCTCAGCTAAATAAATCATGGCATTCTTAGACGCATCTTTTTCAATTGTAATGGTCATAAGTTTGACAACAAGAGCAAGAATGAAAATAAAAGCAGCAAGAGCAAGCAGACCGCAACCAATTATAAATGGAGTGCCTCCAAACGCCAACAAAATCATTCCAGCCACCAAACTTGGCATCAGAATTCTTGTTTTGGCGATAAATCTGCCCACTCTTCTTAGTCTATGCAATTTTTTCAACTTATTTCCACTGACATCTTGAAGTGCATGACCAAGCTCGTGAGCTATGATGGTGTAAGATGCAAGAGTGTGCATATTTAATGTATTTCCCGACAAAAATAGTTTGCCTTTGCCATAAGCATCACCAGCTATGTTTGAAATTTGCACAATTTCGAGAGGCTTTTTGATATATCTGCGTAAAACTTGTTCAACAAAATCTAACGGCGAAAGATTGGTATTTGCCTCAATATTGTTGAATTCATTATATTTTTCTGCAAATCTTTCATCAGTAAAGTTTGCAATGGCAAGCAAGAAGCAAAGTGCCAAAAGCGCGGCAAATACAAGACCGATAATTATCCAAACATTCATATATTAAGTTTAATCTAAATCTATTTTAAAAGCAAATAAAATATTCATTTTAACTGCAAATTTAAGCAAAATTGCAAGTTTAATGGAGTTTAATAATCAATTTTCTTTTTTGCAAGGCTTAAAAGATAATAAATTCAGTATTAAAATTAGTCAAAAAAAGGCTGTTAAAGCAAAACACCCTTTTTCTTTAATTTAAAAAATTTTCTTTATTTTATCTCAGGTAAAACAATTAAATCATATGAAGCTAGTCAGTGACAAGCAAGATTGTGCTGCCTTTGGCTATTTGAGTGGAAACAGGTGGAAGTTGCTGCGCTATAAACTCGCCTTCACCGTCAAGCTCAAAATACAGCCCCATTTCTTTTAATATAGTTGCGCACTCAGTCAAGCTTTTTCCGACAAGATATGGCATTTCAACATATTCTGTCCTTGCGTTTTCATCCTGTTTTTCTTCGCCAAGATAGTCAAATAAGTTGTAAAAGACCTCTTTCCCATACGGTGCAGCGACAATGCTTCCATAATAGGCGCCATTGCTTGGCTCATCCACCATAATAAAAACTATATATTGTGGGTTGTCTGCTGGATATGTGCCAATAAAACTTGAAATATATTTTCCGCTGTCAATTCCACCAGTTTCCTTGTATTTTTGAGCCGTTCCTGTCTTTCCGCCTACATTATAACCTTCTACAAATGTATATTTTCCCGTCTTATTTTCTGCAAATTCCAAAAGTGCGTTTACTGTCTGAGAGGTTTGTCTGCCTATTATGTCATCAACCTTTCGAAGCCCTTTTGCTGATGAGCCTTCCACCAATAAATGTGGACTGTTGAATGTTCCACCATTGACAATAGCTGAAACCCCCGCAAGAAGTTGAAGAGGTGTAAGTGCGACGGCGTGACCAAAGCCCATGCGGGCAAGGTCGACATTCTTGACAAGTTTTTTCGCCATCAGAATACCGCTTGCCTCACCTGTGGCATCTATTCCTGTTTTCTGACCAAGTCCAAACTTATTCATATAATTATAGAATTTATCTACACCAAGTCTTAATGCCAAATCCATAAAACAACAGTTGCAGGAATTGGCAAAGGCCTCCATTAAATTTTGACTGCCATGACCAATCGTTCGCCAGCATTTAATTCTTATACCATCAATCACCCTAAACCCAGGACAGTAAAAACGGTCATTTAGGTTTGTAAGCCCTTCCTCAAGAGCGGCCGCAACAGTTAAAATCTTAAAAGTTGAGCCAGGCTCATATATATCTGTTGCCGCTCTAACCTTACTTTGTTCAAACAAAGCAATCAAATCATCACGAGGCACTTCATTAAGGTCAAAGCTTGGCTTGCTTGAAAGTGATAAAATCTCGCCCGATTTGGCGTTTAAGATCATTCCAGTGGCAGCCTTAGCTTTTTGCTCAAGCATAATCTTTTCAAGTGCTTGCTCTAAAATAAGTTGCATTTTGCTGTCTATCGTAAGGGTAAGGTCTTTACCGGCCTCACCTGCCACATAGTATCTGAGCGAGCCGCCAATTTCTTTGCCTTGAAGATCACTTTGAACATAACTGAAGCCATCTTTTCCCTTCAACAAGTCGTTGTAATAAGCCTCAATTCCAGTTTGCCCCACATTATCGATACTTATAAAGCCCAGCACTTGAGTGAGTAAGTTTCCATAAGTATAATAACGATTTGAATTTTCTGCAAGATACACGCCCGGCAAGCCCAGTCTATAGATTTTTTCAGCGTCTTCCCCTTCAACTTGCATTTTTATCAACACTTCACTGGCATTCTTCTTGACAATTTTGGAATATACACTTTCAAAATTAAGCCCAAGAATTTCTGATAAATGAAGGGCTGTAGTCGAGCTTTCTTTCACCTCTCTTGCCCTTACATAGACATTATAGGTGGTATAACTCACTGCAAGTGCCGAGCCTGTGCGGTCATAGATTGTTCCTCGAGGTGCAACAATTGCAAGATCACGCGTCCATTGATCAGTAGCCCTTGACTGAAGCTGTTTTCCATTTATAATCTGCAACACAAACAAGCGGCATACAAGCGAACAAAAAACAAAGGATATCACCAGAAGCACTGCTAATATCCTCTTTTTTAATGAAAATAATGTAAAGGCTTTATTCAAGGCTAACCTCCAAACAAGCCCCCTAAGAAATTGCAAAATCTATCAAACCAATTTGACTGTTCATCAACCTTAGTTGGTGGAAGTTCGCTGTCAGGAATGGTTTCAAAAAGATTTTCCATGTTGTCCGCATTGGTCGCATCAAGCGTCCAGAGATTTTTGAGATAATTTGCAAGGTTAAGCTCATATTGAGAGCTTACTTGAGCTATTTGACCTGAGATATTGTCAATTGAAGCAACATTGACCACACCCCAAACACCAAAGAAAGCAAACAAAATTGAAATAACAAAGACTTTAAATCTGTTTGGCTTTGTCTTTTTTCCGCTTTCGCTTTTATTAAACACAAAAATCTTCTTTCGCTCCACTTCGGTAAGCGTTTCCATTGTATCATAGTTGGGCTTTTCAATTACTTCTGAGACCTTGCTTTCAAGTTTGTTGATTTCCTCTTCCTCTTGCTCATAGGTTTTCTTAAGCCTTTCTATTTCAGCGGCAGGAAAACTTGCAGCCGAAAAAATATTTATTGTCTTTTCATCCTGCTTCTGAGTCTCGGTTTTTATTTCTGGTTGAATTTGTTTTTCTTGCTTTATTTCCACTTCTGTAGTGGTTTCAACCTTCTTCTCAGTCACAACTTCTTTAAGCAAAGTCCTATCACTCATAGTATATTCGCCCCCTTTTCGTAGTATTACTTTAATGTTTTTTCCCTTTTTAATTGATTTTTAACTGTTTTTTTATTCACTTTTTATTTTTAAACTAAATTTTTTAAAAGTTTAAATCATATCTTTTTAAAAGATTTATTTTCAATTTAGTATAGCTTTTGGTTTCATTTTTTTATTTAAACAGTTTTAAACTGATAAAACCTGCCTTTTCTATATAATAAGGCCTTTTCTATATAATAAATATTAAGAATGATAAAAACTATATAATAATATTTAAACAATAGTAATGAGACCAAATAAAATTGAAAAATCACAGTTTTTCTATTACTCTAAGTTTTGCACTGCTGCTTCGAGAGTTTTCAAGAAGCTCGCTCTTGTCAGCAATGATTGGTTTATGGTTGATAAGTTTGATTTCTGCCTTATGTCCACATATGCACACAGGTGTTTTTGGCGGACAAATGCAATCGGTAGCATATTCTTTGAAGATATTTTTCACAATTCGGTCTTCAAGACTGTGGAAGGTAATCACTGCCAATCTGCCCCCTTTATTGAGCATTTTTATCCCCTCTCTTAAAAATTCATCCAGTCCGTCAAGCTCGCCATTAACTTCAATTCTTATCGCCTGAAAGGTCTTTTTTGAAACGCCGCCCTTTCCATAGATTACCTTTTTAGGAAATGACTGTTCAATGATATCTTTAAGCTGAGTTGTTGTCTCGATAGGTGAAATCGCCCGTCTTTGACAGATATTTTCAACAATGCGTTTTGCATTGCTCTCTTCACCATACTTATATAATATGTCAACAAGCCTTTCTTTTGGATAGCTGTTTACCACCATATAAGCGTCTTTGGCTTGAGATTTATCCATTCTCATGTCCAGCCTTCCTTCATGAAGGAAGCTGAAACCGCGACTGCCATTGTCAATTTGATAAGAGCTGACACCAAGGTCAACCAAAATTCCGTCAATACCAAGGACGCCCCGTCCATTTAAAATGTGCGGAGCGTCCTTGAAATTTGCATGAATTATTTCAATATTTTTATTATCTTTAAATCTTTCGCGGCAAACTTTAACTGCATCAATGTCTCTGTCAAAGCCAATCAGTTTTCCACCCTCTGAGAGTCTGGCGGCAATCTCTGAAGAATGTCCGCCTCCTCCCATTGTGCAGTCAACATAAATGCCTTCCCGCTTAATATTCAGCCCTTCTATGACCTCGTCAAGCAGGACTGGGATATGTTTAAATTCCATTTTTTTCCTTAATATTTTTTGCAAATTTGATTTAATTTTTATTTAAATCATTGAAATATAACATTTTCTCTGATTTTTTTATACTCTCTATTGCTTTTTACGCAACAGCTTCATCCAAAAGCTCGAGAAGCTTAGTTATGCTGAGTTTATTATAATTTTCTTCACTCAGGTTTTCAACGCCCAATTTTTCAAGAGCGGCACTGTTTGCTTCAATAGCTGCAATTTCATTTGCATAAGAAGCCTTCAATGAATTTACAAGTTTTACATAAACATCTTTAAACATGCCTTCTTCAGTAAGCTCACCTTCTGTTCTGTAAGCATTGATTTTCATAGTTTCAAACAGCTCTGCTACAAGTTTATGGTCTGCATCTTTAAGTGCCTGATCTTCTCTTAATGTTCTGTTTACAAACACGAATTTCTTGAAGATTTCAACAACTTCGTTTGCCTGACTTTCATTGCCAGTAAAGCTTACATTTTCAGTAGTAAGAACAACTGCTTGTGCTGTGTATTTCTCAATTTCTTCTTTCAAGCTTTCAAAAATTTCCTTTTTGAGAAGGTATGTTGATTTAGCGGTCAGAATTGGAAGGATAATCTTATCCACTTCTGCATCTTTGATATTATTGAATACAATCTTATAGCTTCCGCCAAGAAGTATATCAAGATAGCTCATTTTATCAAGTTTTAAAGTATTTAAATTGATAAGAAGATTTGAAATGTCATTTAAGTCATTCTTCCAATCTTCATAGTTTTCAAGAAGTGTAAGGTCAATGAAATTGCCACTTACAGCCTCTGTAATTTGTTCTACAATAAGAGTGTTTGTGAAATCTATCTGATAAAGTGGAAGTACAATATTTCCAAGAAGTTTTTCATTGCCTTCTTTTGAAACAAGCTCTGCGAGTGAAACTATTACATCATCTGTCCCTTGAGCAACTTTTACAATATCGTAAATTCCCTCATCTCTTGCAAGCTTTAATGATGGAGCAATAAATTCTAATGCATCTTGATAGCCTTTGATTTCAAGCTCTTTGCCGTCATTTGCATAAACTGTAGTTGCAGTAAGGGCGAGATTGTTGTTTTCAATAAGTCTGTCAACGATTGATTTTTCATCTGCAGTTTGAAGCAGTTTGTTTGCCCTTATTTCATCAATCAATCTTCCAAATGTAGTTGTGATTGCATCTATATTATAATTTTTATCTTTGTCAAGAAGAATTGTCGCATCTTCAACGAGAGCGCTTACATCAATCAATTGAGCAAGGCTCCCAAAGTCTTTTACAACTGAAACAAGTGAAGCTTCAACAGCTGTCCAATCTTCTTCAGTAAAATCTCTTACATCAACGCCAATGTTGTCAACATCAAGTTTAAGCTTTTCAATCACCCTTCCAGCAATTGTTGAAATGCTGTCTTGAAGCATATTGACTTTCATTAAGCTGTTCAAGCCACTTTCAAAAGATTCAATGTTTGCCTCTTTTGTAAGAATATCTGCAATGAGAGGTATTCTTGGCTCTTCAAGAGCAAGCACTTCATTGACAATTCCAGCTTTTCCGAAAGTTTTTAATGTTTGAGTAATATTGTTTAAATCATTTCTGAAATATTCATACTTATTTTCAACAGTTGATAAATATCCGCCTATGTCATCAAGAATATCTTGGAATTCACCTGCACTTGACATAAATGAATATTTTTCAGAGTTTTCAATAATATCAGCAATAGAGTTTGCAACAACCTTTTTAAATAGGTCTGAATCTGCAAGTCTGCTTACAGACGCTTCAACTCTGTCATAATCAATTTTTGTATAATCAACATTTTTTAAGCCATATTTGCTGAGTTGATAGCCAAAATCAGCAACTTCATAGAGATTTTCGATTTCCTGTCTTACGACAACTTTGCCGTTGTCAACCTTAACTGAGCCATAATAATCAAACATTTTGTCATCAAGTCCAAAGAAATTTGTGCATTTTGTAAGGAAATTGTTTTCAAAACCTTGAATAACAATCACCACACTGTCAGGAACATAGTCTCTTGCAAGACCTTTTGTCACAACCTGCACTTCAGTTTGATTTGCGTCACCTTCCTCTTCGCCTTGATTTTCATCATTAGTGGCATCTTCAGCCCTTCTCTCAACTTCTTCTACAGCAACTGTAGTAATTCCATAGTCATTTGTTGAAACCATTTTATTGGCAAGGCCCACAACACTTGCAAGCGGCATGCATGCAACAACTGTCACAATGAACGCTTTCACAAGTCCAATTAGTCCACCAACGCATTTTCCGTCTTTATCTTTAATTACCGCAACGCAGATAACTTTGAAGATAAGATATACTACAAATTCAACCACTAAAGTAACTAAGATGAATATTACAGCATTGCAAATAGCACTTGGAAGGTTTGCAACAAGCACCTCAAGGTTTGGATTGCTGTTTATCATTGTTTTAATATCACCCACCGAAAGCATATACTCAAGCAAGATGTTGTAAAGTGGAACCTGCGTTCCATTAAAGCCCACCTTTATTTTCAAGATAGCATCAGTTATTGGTGGAGTAATGAAAAAGGCAAGCACCAGCCCAGCAAGTGAAAAAATCAAACTTGCAGTTGAGCGTTTAAAGCCTCTCCAAAAGCCCACACTAAACCCGCCGAAAAGGATAACTACAAAAATAATTGAAATTATCCAACCAATTAACGAAGCACTCATAATCGAAATCTCCTTTTATTACTTTTATTCTAACATATAAACGAAAATCAATCAATAGAAATTTCACGATTTTTTCAAATTTTTCAAATTATTTTTTTACAAAATATGGCGTTTTTTGTAAAAATTCGCCTTCCCCTCCCCATTAAAAAATGAAAGCTTTTTATCCTTTCTCCGTTTTATTTCTTCCCTACAAAAAAACTTTTGTTATTCTTCCAGCCTTATCCCTTAGGGCAAGGTTATCTTATTATAACCAAGGTGCCAAAATCGCAAAAATTGTTTTTAAAAATCGTTGACAAAGGATGGCAAAAGTTTTACTATATATAGCGAAACGCCACAATATGTGCTAAGAATATTTTACAAAAAACACAACATATAGTGGTTTTACATTAAAGGAGAGACTATGGTAAAGAATATTATGAAGAGAGATGGCAGACTTGCAAACTTTGACATTTCAAAAATTGAAAACGCCATTTCAAAAGCTATGAACGCTGTTGGAGACAGAGAATTTAAAACCGTTCATAAGCTTGCCTGCCTTATTGAAGAAGAGATTGATAAGGAGTTTGAACAAGGCAAAACACCTTCTGTTGAAGAAATTCAAGACATTGTTGAGCGCGTTCTTATGAAAAAGGGGCACGAAGACACTGCAAAGGCCTATATACTTTATCGAAACAAGCGAAACCAAGTGAGAGAGATGAACACAAATCTCATGAAAACCTTTGACAAAATCAACAACAGTGACGCAAAAGATGTTGACCTTAAAAGAGAAAATGCAAACATTGATGGTGACACACCAATGGGCGTAATGCTTAAGTTTGGCTCTGAGGCTGCCAAAAACTATTTCACAAAGGCAATCATTGATCCAAAACAAGCAAAGGCTCACCAAGAAGGTGACATCCACATTCACGACTTTGATTTTTACACCCTCACAGAAACCTGTTGCCAAATTGATGTGCAAAAGCTTTTCAAAGACGGCTTTCACACTGGACATGGTTTTGTAAGAGAGCCAAATGATATCAGAACATACGCTGCTCTTGTTTGTATTGCAATTCAGTCAAACCAAAATGACCAACATGGTGGGCAAAGTGTGCCAAACTTTGATTATGGCTGCGCACCTGGTGTAAGAAAAACTTATAAAAAGATTTATAGAACAAACTTTGCAAAAGCCTATGTGCTTAAAGAGGCTGGAAAGCTCAGTGAAGAAGAAGTTTGCGAAGTTTTCAAAAAACTTGATGCCGAAAAAGGCGTTTATCCTACCCTTGCAGGAAGCAAAGAGTATGACCAAGCCGAAAGAGAGGCTTTCAAAGATGTTGAAGAAGGTGTATTTGCAAAAATTAAAGAATACACTGTTAAAAAAGCATATGAAGAGACCAATGAAGCAACTCATCAAGCAATGGAAGCACTTGTTCACAACCTCAACACCATGCACTCTCGTGCTGGCGCTCAAGTGCCATTCTCATCGTTAAACTTTGGTACTGACACCTCTGAAGAAGGCAGAATGGTCATGAAGAATTTCCTTAGAGCAACTGAGGAAGGTCTTGGAAATGGCGAAACTCCAATCTTCCCTATTTCAATCTTCAAAGTTAAAGAAGGTGTAAACTACAACCCTGGTGATCCAAACTATGACATATTCAAGCTTGCTATGCAATGCTCAGCAAAGAGAATGTTTCCAAACTTCTCATTCATTGATGCACCATTCAACTATCAATATTATAAAGAAGGTCATCCAGAAACAGAGGTTGCATATATGGGCTGCCGTACAAGAGTTATGGCAAATGTATATGACCCAACTCGTGAAATCACTTATGGAAGAGGAAACCTTTCATTCACATCAATCAACCTCCCAAGAATTGCCATTGAGGCAAAAGGCGACTTGAAGAAATTTTATAGCCGTCTTGATGAACTTATGGAGCTTGTAACCGACCAACTTCTTGACAGATTTAAAATTCAACAATCAAAACATGTTTACAACTATCCTTTCCTTATGGGACAAGGTGTTTGGATTGACTCTGAAAAACTTGACCGCAATGGAAGCATTGCCGAAGTGCTTAAGCATGGCACACTCACCTATGGCTTTATTGGTCTTGCTGAAGCTCTTGTTGCTCTCACCGGCAAACACCATGGTGAAAGCGAAAAATCTTGGCAAATTGGCTATGAGATTGTAAAACATATGCGCGAGTTTGCTGATAAGAAGGCAGACGAATATAAACTCAACTTCTCAGTAATCGCTACTCCAGCTGAAGGTTTAAGCGGAAGATTTATCAAAATAGACAAAGAAAAATATGGAAAAATTGAAGGCATTACAAACAGAGATTACTACACAAACAGCTTCCATGTGCCAGTATATTATGACATAACTGCTGAAAAGAAGATTGACCTTGAAGCACCTTTCCATGCACTTTGCAATGGCGGACACATTTCTTATATCGAGCTTGACGGTGATGCAACTGCAAACCTTGACGCTTTTGAAAGAATTATAAGACACATGAAAGAACAAGGAATTGGTTACGGCGCAATCAATCACCCTATCGACAGAGACCCAGTTTGTGGTTATAACGGAATTATCGGTGACCACTGTCCAAACTGCGGAAGAAGCGAAAATGATGGCAAAGGCAACTTTGAGCGTATAAGAAGAATAACTGGTTATCTTGTAGGTACACTTGACCGCTTTAATAACGGCAAGCGCGCTGAAGAACATGACCGCGTAAAACATGGAGTAAATCATGATGAAGACTAAACAGTTTTTATCTTAAATTTAATTTAAACATATGCAAATTAAAAAGAGCTTAAATCGGGCTCTTTTTAATTGCTTAATTTAATCATTATAATATTTTCTATAAACTCATAATTAAGTTTAAAAATATTAAAATAAAAGAAAAATTGATAAAAATAACCGTATTTTATTGATTTTTTGCTTAATTTTCATTAAATTATCAATTTTTAATAAAAAAATATTTTAAAAATTAAACAATAAATATTTAAAACTACGAGGAAAAAACTATGACACTTTTAAAAATTTCAGGAATTGTTCACGACTCAATCGTAGATGGACCAGGCCTTCGTTATAGCATATTTACACAAGGCTGCCCACATCATTGTGAGGGCTGTCACAATCCACAAACCCATTCATACAAAGGTGGAAAAAGAATATTTTTGAGGACTATCAAAAAAGATTTGGCTTCAAATCCCCTTCTTCAAGGGGTTACACTCTCTGGTGGTGACCCTTTTGTTCAAGCTAAAGCACTGCTTCCTCTTGCAAAATATATTAAAGAGCAAGGCTTAGAGCTTGCCTGCTATACAGGTTATCTATTCGAGCAACTTGTAAGCGGAAGTGTGCCTTATGCCAAAGAGCTTCTTTCTTATATTGACATTTTAATTGATGGAAAATTTGTGCTTAGCCAAAAGAGTTTGGATTGCAAATTTAAAGGCTCAAAAAATCAGCGAACAATAGATGTTCAGACCTCTCTTAAAGAAGGCAAAGTGGTTTTATCAAAAGATCCTCGTTGGGTTTAAATTAAGCATAATAAATTAGAATTTATGTTTTATAAGCCAAAAATAACAAAAAAAAACATTAAAAAATAAGAAAAACTCATAAAAAAGCATGAAACTTACATTCATGCTTTTTTCTTTTATTCAATTTTTATTATGATTTTTTCAGGCATTTGCAATTTGTCTAAGCTTTTCTTGCTCTGCTGCAACATCAACTCTAGGGAATAATATTCCAAGCTCGCCGAGTATGTTTCCTTCCTTCAAGCCGTCAAAGTTGTCAAGGTTTTCAAACTCTGCTTTGGCATCAATGCCAAGAGCAGTCAAAACCTTTGTTGTTGCTTCTGGAATAAACGGATAGCAAAGCTCGCTTCCAATTCTGATTGCTTCTAAGAGATTTCTCATGATAGTCTTAAGTCGTTCTTCTCCACCCTCTTCTTTAGCCACAACCCATGGTTGCACCTTTTGAATGTAGGTGTTGGCATAAGTAAAAATGTTGAAAGCTGAAATGACCGCCTTAGTAAGTCCAAACTCTTTCATAAGTTTTATCACATTTTGCCCTTCTTCTATTACCATCTTTCTAAACTCTGCATCATCTTCGCACAAATCTGCCTGCGCTCTTGTAATCTCAGAGCTGAAATATTTTTTAACCATACTGAATGATCTTGAAACAAGATTTCCATAGTTATTTGAAAGATCTGCATTGATGCGTGTAAGAAAGGCCTCCGTTGAATAATTTCCATCACTTCCAAATGGAATCTCTCTGTAAAGCATGTATCTCACTGCATCTGCACTGTAAAGCGGAGCAAGCACGCGAGGGTCGATACATTCCTTCTCATCTGTCTCTTTGCTTTTTGAAAGTTTATCTCCTCCAAACATAATCCAGCCGTGTGCAAAAATGCGGCTTGGAAGTGGCAGGTCAAGTGCCATTAAAATTGCAGGCCATACGATTGAGTGAAATCTTACAATTTCCTTTCCGATTACATGAATATCTGCCGGCCAATATTTTTTGAAATTCTCATCATTATCGCTGCCATATCCAAGTGCAGTGATATAATTTGGAAGAGCATCAATCCAAACATATATTGTATGTTTTGGGTCAAATTCAACAGGCACACCCCATTTCACAGATGTTCTTGAAACGCAAAGGTCATTGAGTCCTGGCTTGATAAAATTGTTTACCATTTCATTGACTCTGCTTGCTGGTTGCAAAAATTCTGGATGAGATTTGTAAAGCTCGATAAGTTTGTCCCCAAACTTAGAAAGTTTGAAAAAGTAAGCCTCTTCCTCTTGAAATTTAACCTCTCTTCCACAATCTGGGCATTTGCCATCTACAAGCTGGCTTTCTGTCCAAAAAGACTCACATGGAGTGCAATACCACCCTTTGTATGAATCTTTGTAAATATATCCGCGATTGTATAACTCAGTAAATATCTTCTGTACTGCCCTTTCGTGATAGTCATCAGTTGTTCTTATAAACTTATCATACTCAACATCCAAAAGCTTCCAAAGCTCTTTTGCGTCTGCGATAATCTCGTCAAGATATTCCATTTCACTTTTGCCAGCCTTTGCCGCCGACTGCGAAACTTTCTGACCATGTTCATCAGTGCCAGTCAAATAAAACACATCTTTGCCAAGTTTTTTGTTAAATCTAGCAAACGCGTCACAGATGATTGTTGTGTAAGCATTTCCAAGTGTGAATTTATTGCTTGGATAATAAATAGGTGAAGTAATATAAAATTTTTCGTTCATGTCTCCTCCAAATAAGTTGTCTTTTCTTTTTTCTTTAAAAGAATATCATTAAATTAAATTTTTGTCAATTAAATACTCCTCCTTTACATTTCCATTTTGACATATTTTCAATGCCTTTTACAAATTTCTTTATATGCACACTTATCCAAATCTTCGCGGCTTGCTTTTCTTTAATTATCGACACTTTTCGATAAAACCCTCTTTTAATTTTTGACTTATTTTTTGCAATAGGCAGGTCAAACTTGTTAAAATAATAATGTGAAAAATCGTTTGATATTCATAGTGGGAATTGCTCTGCTTGTGCTTGTAATATGGGCAACTACTATGATTGGAATTAAACTCAACAAGCGGCAGCAAAACGCTGGGAACGGCGATTATGTTTTGTCATGCAATTGCAACAAAACATTTATGAAAAAGTCAAGTTTAAATGAATTTCAAACTAAATCTTTAATTAGAAACTAAAAAGCAAAATAATTTAAAAATCAAATTTAATTTAAAGCTTATCAATTTTTTTAAAAAACATCTTTAATATTGCAAAATTTGTCAAAATATGTTATAATTTTGACATGCGAACAATAAATTTAGCGTCAGGAAGTGACGGGAATATTACATATATTGAAAGTGCCGGCAAGAAGATTTTGCTTGACAATGGTCTTTCATGCAGTGAAACTGTAAAAAGGCTGAGTTTAATTGGAATAAGCCCAGATGAAATTGACGCGATAATCATAAGTCATGAACACAGTGACCACATTAAAGGCGTTGATGTTTTTTCCAGCAAGTTTAACACACCCGTTTATGCTCATGAAGGAGTTTGGCTTGGCCTAGATGGAAAGCTTAAGAAGGTTTCAAGCGCAAATCGAAAGATGTTTGATGGAAGTTTTTCTCTTGGAGAGCTTACTATTGACCCAGTTGAATTGCCTCATGATGTAAAATGTTTTGGTTTTTCCTTCAATGAAGATGACAAAAAAATCAGCATACTCACAGACCTTGGTCATTTAAACGACCGCATTTTAAATTCAATAAAAGGCAGCGCTCTTGTATATTTGGAAGCCAACTATGACAGACAAATGCTTATGCAAGGCAAACGCTACCCCCTTTCACTTAAGATGCGCATTGATGGGCCTCGTGGTCACCTTTCAAACAAGGTAAGCAGTGAAGCAGTTGAATTTTTGACTGGAAATGGGACAAGGCAAATTGTGCTTTCTCACCTTAGTCGTGAAAATAACACCCCTGCTCTTGCATATAATTCAGTATGCAATGACATCAAGCAGCATGGAATTATTGAGGGGCAAGATGTCAAAATTGATGTTGCAACTCAAAACATTGGCGCATTCTTCAGAATAAAATAAGAATAAAATAATTTAATGGTCAAATTATTAAATATATTATTTCACAAAACTTTTGCCGCAATAATATTATTTTATCTTTTTAAAATAAATTTGTGGCAATGTGGCAAAATAATTTATATATAATATTTATATAATAATAACTATACTTTATAAGAATTGACCGTCTTGCCTTAAAAAAGTTTAAAAATAATCATTTTTTTAAAAAAAGGGTATTGAAATTTGCTTTATAATGTGCTAAAATATGGTATATGAATTTGGAGGGATTATGGAAAAATTGATACACATATTGCCTAATTTAATTACAAATGAGGACTCATCTTGGCTTAGAAAGAAGATTGCCAACCCTGATGAGCTCACTCAAGAAATTATGAGACATTTCAACAACAAAATTTATACACTTGCTGTTATGAAAAGATTTGAGTTTAACAACCAACTCAATTCTTTTGGTGGAAAAATCACTGATGAATCAACCGTTGAAGAATTATCAGCCGCTCTTGAAGAAATTCCTGTAGAAACAAACTACTCTTATCTTCTTGATGAATTTACAAGTAGATTTGACTGCTCTGGCAAGAGTCTTACTTCTGTCATTTGGGGCACTGCTATTTTAAACAGCATTGAAGGAAAAGGCGTTGACAATGAAGTTATCCAAAAGTTTTTCTATACTGTTGCAAACACAATGCTTAAATCTGACAAAAATGTTGAGATGCTTTGCCAAGAAATAAGAGAAGTTGTAAAAGCAGACAGCAAATTTGCTGACGCTGTTGACATGGCAATCGCTTATGGACTTTTATTGAACAAGAGAGTGCAAGAAGCTGATGCTTGGTTTGACTTCACAACTTTGAAAGAGCTTGAAACTTCCAATGTTGTAACTATCACCTCTCAAGAAGAGCTTGTTGAAGCACTTAGAAACTTTGAGACTTACAACGGTGCTATTGAATATATTAAAGACAATTATTTAAGCGAAACTGATCCTAAGAAAGACGGCTATTGCGAAAATGACGTTGATAAAACCTATAAAGCATACATTATTGCTGCCACCCTTGCAAGCGAGTCATTCAAACACAATCCTGAATTTGACCCTCAAGGAAAAATTGGTTTCAACCTTACAGCTGACATCTTAAACCTTAGTGAAAAGATTGACAGCGAACACATTCTGTCTGGAATTTCAAACAAGCTCAACGGTCTTGAAGATGCTGCTGGAAGAATTGTATGTGAAATTCTTGGAAGAGATATCTTTGAAGAAGCTGACAGACAAAAGAAGCCTCGTTTCATTCTTCCTAAAGAAACTTTCAGAACAGGAAGCGTTGAAGATTATATCAAAAACAACTTAAACTCTTTTGAAAAATTGATAAATCCAAACCTTGCTTACTGTCAAGACCTGCTCACCTCTCTTGAAAAGATTGAAAGCAAATATGCAAAAATCAAAGTTTACAGACAAAGCGAAAATACAAACAACGCTCTCACATTTATTGCAAGCGAGTTTGGTGTAGAGCTTCCTGCAGGCTTTGAAACAAAAGAAGATGTTCTTGCAAATGTAACTTTCCTTCAAGCAACTGCGCTTGACAGATATGACGAGCTTAATAGAATGAACACCATCTTCAAGAGAGTTAAAATGTCTCAAAAAGACAATCTTAATATTGAAGAGCTTGCTTTCAACAGAAAAGTTTTGAAGAGAGACGACACTGTAAAAGCAACCTTACATGAAGATGTAATTAAAGAGTTTTATCGTGCTGTTGCTGCAGACCCAGTGCTTAAAGGTGACAGAAGAGACAAACTTAGACTTAAATCACCAAAAATGGTTATGGCTGAAATTAAAGATCGCGTTGATGGAAATGCTGAAAGCTATCCTCAACTTGCAAGACTTCTCAGTCGCTTCTCACTCTCTACTCAAGAGCGTATGGAAAAAATCGTTGACAGCTATTATGTAAACGAAGATGGCTCTATCAACAGAGACTACAAAGAAGTTTATGAAATTGTCACTGAGCCTAAGACTACAAAAGATCAAAAGTTTGATGCAATTGCCGACTCTAAAATGTCAGATACTGATAAAGGAACACTTGTTGAGCTTATAGAGCCTGAAAAGCAATAATTTAAATTCAATAAAAAACACGGAAATTTCCGTGTTTTTTGTTTGTGTTTAATAGAAAATTTATTTTTAATATTTTCTAAAAAATTATTTTGATCATAATAAATCAATTATCTTAAAAATGCAGTTTCTAAGTTTTAAACTTATTATTTTTTAATTTAAAATCTTTCTTAAATATTTTGCAGTGTAAGATTTATCAGACTTTGCCACCTCTTCTGGAGTGCCTTGCGCAACGATTTCTCCACCGCCGCTTCCCCCTTCTGGACCTAAGTCGATTATATGGTCAGCAGACTTGATTACATCAAGGTTATGCTCAATTACTACAACAGTATTTCCGTTTTCAACAAGTCTTTCAAGAATTGAAATAAGCTTTTTAACATCAAACATATGCAGACCTGTGGTTGGCTCATCAAGAAGATAAATTGTCTTGCCTGTCGAGCGTTTTGAAAGTTCTGCCGCCAGTTTAACTCGCTGTGCTTCTCCCCCTGAAAGAGTTGTGGCTGGTTGACCAAGTTTAATATAATCAAGACCAACATCATGGAGAGCTTGCACCTTATTTTTGATTGAAGGAATATTTTCAAAGAATTTCAGGGCTTCTTCAACAGTCATTTCCAAAACATCTGAAATGTTTTTGCCCTTATAATGCACCTCCAGTGTTTCTCTGTTGTAACGCTTTCCCTTACAAGCTTCGCAAGGCACAACTATATCAGGGAGGAAATACATTTCAATTTCTTTTACACCTGCACCCTCGCACGCGTCACACCTTCCGCCTTTGACATTGAAGGAAAATCTTCCAGAGCTATAACCCTTGGCTTTAGCTTCGGCAGTAGCAGCAAACAGGTCACGAATATATGAAAACATGCCTACATAAGTTGCAGGATTTGAACGAGGCGTTCTTCCAATTGGAGACTGGTCGATATTTATTACTTTGTCAAGCTGTTCGATATTTTCAATGGCATCAAAATGGCCTAGTTGCAACCTGCTGTTGTTAAGCTCATTTGAAAGATATGGATAGATAACATCACTTAAAAGGGAAGACTTGCCACTTCCTGAAACGCCTGTTATGCAAGTAAAAACTCCAAGAGGAAGCTTTACATTCAAGTTTTTCAGGTTATTTTCTTTTGCACCTTTAATAAATAAATGTCTTTCACTCTTTTTTCGATTCTTTGGCACTTCTATTGTTTCTTCACCTCTTAAAAACTTTGCGGTGATTGACTGTGATGAATTAAGGATATCTTGCAAGGTGCCATTGCCAACAATTTTGCCGCCATGCACGCCAGCATAAGGCCCTACATCTACAATCCAATCGGCACTTTTGATTGTGTCTTCATCATGTTCGACAACTATCAATGTATTACCAAGGTCTCTCAAATGCTCAAGAGTCTTTATAAGCCTGTCATTGTCACGCTGGTGAAGGCCAATTGAAGGCTCATCTAAGATATACATTACACCAGAAAGTCCGCTGCCTATTTGAGTGGCAAGCCTTATTCTTTGCGACTCACCGCCTGACAGTGTTTCAGCCGAGCGAGCAAGAGTAAGATATTCAAGCCCGACATCTGACAAAAATTGAAGACGCGCTTTAATCTCTTTTAATATACTCTTAGCAATCTCTGCCCCTTCCTTAGAAAGTTTTAAGTCATCAAAAAATGGTAGAAGCTCGCTTACTGACATATCGCAAATTTCAGCAATATCCTTGTTTTTAATCTTGACTGAAAGGGCACTTTCATTAAGCCTTTTTCCTCGGCATGTAGGACAAGGCATTTCATGAACAAACTTGCCAATTTCAAATCTAATAAAATCGCTTTTACTTTCAGCAAGTCGCCTCTTTAAGTTGTTGATGATTCCTTCAAATGACAATGCTTTTTTGCCATTGAAATGTTCAAAGGTTTTATTCTGCTTTTCATTATCATAAATCTCAAGTCGTTCGCCATCATTTCCATACAAGAGGATATGAATTTGTTTTTTATTAAGTTGATTTACTGGTTTATCTAAATCAATATCGTATTTTTTTGAAAGAGCTTCAAAATATCTTGCTGCAAGTCCGCCATTATCTACCCGCCAGCCTGTAATATTAAAAGCCCCCTCGCGAATTGACAAATTACTATCACGAAGCACAATTTTTTCGTCTATATCTGAAAAAGTACCAAGTCCAGCACATGTTGGGCAGGCACCAAATGGTGCGTTAAAAGAAAACAATCTTGGCGTGATTTCTTCAAGAGTCCAACCGCAATGTGAGCAGGCATAATTTGTACTGAACAACGCCTCTTCCCCCTCTTTATCAATCAAGACTAAACCTTCTGCCAGTTTTACAGCCGTCTCAATAGAGTCTGTAAGTCGTGCAGTTGAGCCATCTTTGAGCACAATTCGGTCGACAACTACACTTATGTTGTGTTTAATGTTTTTATCGAGAACAATCTCTTCATCAAGAGAATAAATACTGCCATCCACCTGCACGCGCACAAAGCCAGACTTTTTATAACTTTCAAAAGCCTTAGCAAAAGCCCCCTTTTGTCCACGGACTGTCGGTGCCATAACAGTGATTTTTGAGCCTTTTTCATACCCCTCAACACAGTCTACAATTTGGTCAACAGTCTGCTGCTCAATTGGCTTATTGCAATGAGGGCAATAAGGAACGCCCACTCTTGCAAACAAAAGTCTTAAGTAGTCATAAATTTCAGTAACAGTGCCCACCGTAGAACGAGGATTGTGATTGGTAGTCTTTTGGTCAATTGAAATTGCAGGACTTAAACCTTCAATCATTTCCACATCTGGTTTTTGAGCTTGTCCCAAGAATTGCCTTGCATAAGAAGAAAGACTTTCAACATATCGCCTTTGACCTTCTGCAAAAATGGTGCCAAATGCAAGACTAGATTTACCCGAGCCACTTACACCAGTAAAAACTATCAATTTATTTTTTGGAATTTCGACATCCACACTTTGCAAGTTGTTCTCTCTTGCGCCTTTTATAATAATCTTATCATTCATGCATATATTATACCACTTTTTTCCCTCTTTTAGCAAGAAAAGATTGGTGCATTTTATCGACTAGCAAAGTTTTTTTTGACAACCTTTAAAACCATTTCAAATAAAAAACGCACTAAAAATCTTCCTTTTTAGTGTGTTTTTTTTAATAAACTGATTTAAATATAGATTTTTAAAGATATCTCATCTTCCATTCAATCTTTTTCGCAGTTTTTGAATTTCATTGCGAAGCTCGATTGCCCTTTCAAAATCAAGCGCCCCTGACGCCACTTTCATCATAGCAGTAAGCTTTTCAATCTGCTCAGGAATTTCTTCCTTTTTCAATCTTTCTGTAGACACCTTCTTAGTAATTTCCAAAGTATTTTTAATCTCTTTTTTTATTGTCTGCGGAATTATTCCATGTGCCTTATTAAAATCTTCTTGCAATTTTCTTCTCTTTTCTGTTGTTTCAATTGCTCTTTTCATAGAGTCTGTTATCACATCTGCAAACATTATCACATGTCCATTTGCATTTCTTGCAGCCCTTCCTATCGTTTGAATAAGTGCGCCTTCGCTTCTTAAAAAGCCCTCTTTGTCAGCATCAAGTATACAAACAAGCTCCACTTCTGGCATATCAAGCCCCTCTCTTAAAAGATTTATTCCAACAAGCACATCAAACTCACCAGCTCGCAACCCATTGACAATCTCCACTCTTTCCATAGTGTCAATTTCAGAATGCATATATTTGGTTTTGAAGTTGTGTTCTTGCAAATATGTTGTCAAACTCTCCGCCATTTTCTTAGTAAGCGTTGTCACAAGCACTCGATAGCCACGCCTGATGGTCTTAGTTATTTCTACCATCAACTCTTCAATTTGATTTTTAATAGGTCGCACTTCAATAAGCGGGTCTAAAAGCCCGGTTGGTCTGATTACTTGCTCGACCACCTGCCCAGCATTTGCGAGCTCATATTTTGCAGGAGTAGCCGATACATACATTACCTGACCGAGTTTTTGACAAAACTCGTCAAAAGTAAGCGGTCTATTATCTCTGGCTGCGTCAAGTCTGAAACCATACTCAACAAGCGATTGCTTTCTTGCTTTGTCACCATTATACATAGCACGAATTTGAGGCAAAGTCATATGACTTTCATCAATAATAGTCAAAAAACCTTTTGGGAAATAATCAATTAAGGTATATGGAGCTTCGCCAGGCACTCTTCCATCAAAATATCTCGAATAGTTTTCAATACCACTGCAAAAGCCAACCTCTCTCATCATTTCAATATCATAAGCAACTCGCTGACCAATACGCTCAGCCTCAATGAGCTTTCCCTCATTTTCAAAATCCTTTATTGCAATTTCTCTGTCTTCTTCTATCTGCTTTAAAGCCCGCTCCATTCTGTCTCTTCCAACTGCATAATGCGTTGCCGGAAAAATGGCCACATATTTAAGCTCGTTGATGAGATTTCCACTTACTGGCTCAAAATTATATATTTTTTCAATCTCGTCTCCAAAAAACTGCACTTTGATAGCAAGCTCTGACTGACTGGCTGGAAATATGTCTAAAATGTCACCCTTAACTCTAAAAGTTGACCTCTTGAAATCAATGTCATTTCTCGTGTATTGAATATCAATGAGACGCGATATAACCTCATCTCGATCAACCATATCCCCCTCACGCAAAGAAATGTGCAAGTTGTAATATTCTTCAGGGTTTCCAAGTCCATAAATACAAGATACAGACGCCACAATAATCACATCATCCCTTTCAAGTATGGATGAAGTCGCACTCGCTCTAAGCTTGTCGATTTCATCGTTGATTGCCATATCTTTTTCAATATAAGTATCAGAAGAAACAATGTATGCCTCTGGCTGATAATAATCATAATATGATACAAAATATTCCACTCGATTGTGTGGAAAAAATTCACGAAACTCGTTGCAAAGCTGTGCAGCTAGGGTCTTGTTGTGCGCAATTACCAGCGTCGGCTTTTTCATCTTTTGTATCAAATTTGCCATCGTAAAAGTCTTCCCGCTTCCAGTCACACCAAGCAATACTTGTTCTTTCAAACCTTCATTAAACCCTTCAACCAACTTTTCAATAGCTTCCGGCTGGTCTCCCGCAGGAGCATACTTAGATACTAAATCAAATTCCATAAAATTTCCTTTGTTAAATTTGTTTATATACATATTTTACAATAAACTTTAAAAAAATACAAATCATTCACTCTATTTAAATATTGCTTTTAATATCAAACCAAACACAAAACTGACCGTAGCAAGAAACATACTTCTAAGCACCAACATCATAAGCGCTTTCTTTTGTTTTCGCGAATCAGCTAAATAAGTCTGCCCCTTTTTCTTAAGCTTTACGCAATAGTAATATCCATTCTTGCTGTCAGAAACAACAAAATCAATATAGTTTTGAAGCGATAATCCCGTCATTATCTCATCAATCTCACTGACCGATAAAATGACTTTATTGCATACCTCTTTTGCAATATCATGCGGAGAAATAAGATATGTTTTCTTTCCAGTACATACCTTACATAAATATCTTAAAACCAATTTCTCCTTACGCTCTTGCATATAATCATCATTTTATTGACTTTTTTTAATAAAAAAATACTAAAAAATAATGAATTTGCTACAAAATCTATGAAAATATTTTGCAACCAAACTTAACAATACTTCCATAAACACTTTCTTAAAAAATCAAAATAGAAATTAAACATAAACCCAACTTCACCAAGAATTTAATTACAAGTGAAAATGTTTATAATAAACAAAATTGGTCAAAAATTAAGACATGCTTGACATAAAGTCAAAACTGGTTTTAAAAATATTGGCTAAAGAATGCCCGAATGGCTCCTTCAAAATTGTGGAGTCAAAGGACATTATTTCTGCCATGCCAAATAAATACCGCGTGGACTTTGATGGCTTAGATAACATTTTAATTTACCTAGAACGCCAAGAATATATATCCATCAAATACGATGATGATGGAGTTTATTGCCTATGCGTGCTGCCGTTTGGGAGTGAGGTACTTGAGACAGAGAAGGAACAAAAAAGTAAGGGAGCAATGCCCCCTCACTTTTTAAAGCAACTAACGCTAAACTTCATAACAGCCCTAGCCGCCAATGCAATAGCCCTTCTTATAGCTTACTTTTTATTTAAATAACTATATAATAATTATAAAGATTAAAGAAAGTTTGAACTTTGTCACAATAGTTTACATTTTTTGAGCTACCATCTAAGTCTATTGATTTTCTTTCATTTCCTTCTTTATAAGTAATAGGCCCTTTAGGATTTGGTTTTGTAGAAATTCTTCGGTTATTAGTATTCTGCGAACTTAAATCTAAATAACTTCGACCAAAATAATCGATCATCTTTGCTCTTTGAATTAAGCCATCATATCCATCATTTTGTGTTACTTCTATTGAGATTGTAGATCCTGCAAAATTTTCAGCGATTCCATTTTTACCTTTTTCCATACCTTTGTATGCATTAGTAAAATTAATACCAGAAAAACTTTTTTTGCCGCCTGCACCACCATTTCCGCCTTTTCCTAAAACGATCAATCCATTATTTGAAATTTTAATTTTATCAGAAGCAGAAATTGAAACCGCTGTTTGACCTTTTTCTCCATTACTTGTTTTTTGACTTTGACCGCTTTTCCCTGAAGCTGTAACTATAACGCCATAATTCAAAATATTATTTTGATTATCTGCAGATTTTTCATTAAAAGTATCTACTTCCCTCATTAAATATACTTTATAGTACTTTTCACCATTCTCTTCATCAGTATAACCTGACAAAACGTTAATAGCAACATAATTGTTGAAAGAATAAACTTTACATTTCCCATTTATCAAAATAGATGTTTGATCAGTTCTTTGAATATTAACTGCTGAGCCATAAGCTGAAACTTTATATAAATAATTATCCTTTAAGTTCTCTCCAGAAGTTGCTTTTTTATTTATAAATGCTTGAGTTCCATATATTTCACCTAAGAAATTGATATTGCTAATAAATGAAAACTCAGGTTCAGAATCTTCAACTTCACTTCTTTCTAATTCATCAAAAAGTGCACCATTATAGTAAGAAATTGAATATCCATTTCCTATAATATTATATTTATCTGATTTTGCGTTAATATTTTCTATAAAAGAAATATCTTTAGTTAAAATTATATCTCGAGCGGCATCAGCATCATTTATTGAAACATTATCAATTTTTTGCTCACCAGTACCAACTAATTTTGCAATAAGATTAAGTATGCTTAGATCTTCCTTATCTCTTAAATAAATTTCCATACTACCTTCTGCTTTTGAGAATAGATTTTTACTATTTATATTTCCTTCCAAATCCATTCCTTTATAACTGAAAGTTTCTTTTATTACATTATAACTTGGCACTTTAAATTGAGAATACTCAACTTCATAAACTCGTACATTTGTTTCTAAAATAGTTTCTTTTTCAGCTTCTGAATAATCAAAACCTTTATATTCTCTTTCTAAAGATTTTTCTACATTATAATCGCCTTTAATATATAAATAATTTGCTGACTTTGTTAATGAAATATTCTCACCAGTTATAGGATCTTTAATTGTTCCAATAGTTTTTGGAATTTTTCTTTCACCTATTAAATCTTTATAATCATCAACTTTAGGCAGATTATTTAAATTGATTTTTCCAGAAGTTGTTGTACCTATATACGCGCTTAATTCTTGAACATTTTTTGTTATCCCACTTGGATTTCCACAGAAATATATTTCTTCAGGCTCCACAACCTCTTTCCCAGGAATTTCATTACCATCTTTATCTGTGGTATATAATAAGTTTCCTTTATCATCATAATAAACAACATATGCATATTTTTTACTATTCGAATCATATTTTACTTTATAGATTGGATTTCCATCTATTGAATATGTGATTTCACGAACAGTTGTTTCATTCCCATCTTCAGACTTATCTACGGTTTCTATATCCTCTACTTTAATCAAAGTGTAGTTTTTACCATTACTATATTCTCTTTGAATTGACTTTATTGTCAAACTGGCCTCATTTGTAGATGTTGATGGCAAAAATTCTGCATTTATATAATGATAGGTTTGATTTTTATCTTTCAAAAGTAAATTATACTCATAAGTTTCATCTATATTATTAGATTTAGTTAAATAACCAGATTTATAACTTGCTAAAATTCTATATTCACCAGTAATCTGTCCACTCAATGGTTGAAAGTGCGTCATAGCAGCAGTCATTCCTGAATATGCTATTGTACTTGCACCATCTTTAATCATTTTAAAATCATAATATAATTGTTCTGATTGTTTATTATGAAAAGTTACTCCATGATGTGATTCATTTATATTAGTGAAGTTAGATGTATAAGTTTCAGATAAAGATATAGTTAATCCACCTTTATATACAACAGCACCATTAAATGTATAAGAAACTAAATTATTTGCATTTGAATCTATTTCTATTTGAATATCATTTCCTTTTCTTGTAAATATAATACCATTTTTATTTAATGAACTAGTACCTAAAATTTCATTGTTATATTTCCAAACTTTTTCCAACTCTCTCGATATAGTAATATAATCTTCAGTAGACACATTTTTATTTATATCTTTAAGATATATTATTGTATTTTCTGAAATATTTTTAAATTGATCTGAAAGTATAAATTTTTGATCAAAATCATTCACAATAAAACTAATATCTTCCATGTACCCTTGAATAGTGTTTTGCAAATTATCCTTTGTAGATTTAATTAAGAAACTATTTTCAGACTTTACTTCAATATCATACGAATTACCGTTTATAATAATTCGATTTGAAGAAAATGCCAACCTGTTTATACCTGTTTTGTTTCTATTAAACCCAAACAAAACTTTATTATTTTCCAATCCAATCATCTCTTGATAACTTTGATTAATATTCAATGTTACTAAGTATCCTCCATTACTAAATGAGTCTACTGACGCTACATTTGAAATTGCTTTTCCATAATACAAATCTTTATTAACTGTTTTCGTATCACTCGCTTTATATGTTGTACCATCTACATAACGATATTCAGTGAAAGATTTATCATTATTTAATGAAATATACCTAGGTGCACCAATTTTTACCGATCTTGAATAATATATGTTTGTTTTTGTAAAACGATCAATTAAAATTTTAACATCTTCTGCAAAACTTTCTTGATTTTCGAATCTTTTTCCTTCATCTTGTTTATTTGCTGTATTTTGAGAATTAGGATTTATAAAATCATTCTGAACATTTACTAAAAACTCATCACCATGTGAATTATAGAGCGTTAAATTAGGAACGTAAGTAAAAATTCCAGAGCTTGATTGAATATCTCCATTTAATTTATCTTCATCTTTATAAATTAAATAAATAAAACTGTCATCCCCATCAGAAGGCTCATTGGTAGTATCATATTTAATCTTTGATAATCTTATAACATTGTCTATGAATTGGCCTTTGTAATATACTGAATAATCTTCCAATTCTCTATAACTAAAGTCTGGAATATAAACTCCAAACGAAGTATAATCTGTCCAATAATATTTTAAGTTATCCAAATCTATTTTAAAATCTTCTTTATAATCCAAAGTTATCGTTGTCTTATAATCACCTTCTATTTTATTTACACTAAATATATCATAATTTACGCATGTGTATTTTTTATCACCTTCTATCGTTTGATAAATATTTTTAATTTTAGCATTTACACCAGCCTTTCCATTCACTGATTCTACTTTTATACTATAATAATCAATATTATTTATAAATGGAAGTGAGCCTTCTCCTTCAGAAAGGTATTTCAATGTCTCATTTTTAGAATAAATACCAGCTGAGAAAATTTTTGTCATATTATTTCTATTTGCCAAATAATAAGGCTTATTATTTATGGTTATAGTATCTGCATTTTCATTTCCATCTTCTAAACTTCTTGT
>CARNVA010000007.1 GCA_949031345.1 uncultured Eubacteriales bacterium
TTGACGCTGTATACCAGCCTGCAAAGGTATGACCTGTTCGTGTCGGCGTTGGAAGAGTGCCATAGGTAGAATCAAAAGTTATCGTTTTAGTTGCACTTTCTCCGCTTCCACTCCAACCACTTGTTGTTGGAATGCTTCCGCCATTTGCGTTCGCTGTCAGCGTGTATGTTTTTGCCTGCCATACTGCATACAGATTTACTTCACCTCCGTTCGAACTGAGGTTGCTTACACTCTGACCGTTTGAATAGACCACTCCACCATTTTTGCTTGTTGCCCAGCCTTTAAAGTCATAACCATTCCGGCTGAAACCTAAAGCACTTATCGTCCTAAGCGCGGTAGATGAGCCATATTTGAAACCTGTATGGGATGCGGCTGATGCACCCGAATAGCCTGGATTATATACAACAGTATATGGCTTGCCATCCCATCGCGCGTAAAGGGTTGTATTACTTGTAAAATCACAATCTCTGGCACTTGTTCCGTTTGCATTGTAATATTTTTCACCACCACCATTCGTTCCCGTGAAATATCCTTGGAAGTTATATCCAAGTCGCGTCGGTATTGATATTGAAGGCATTGCTGCATTATATGTGGCACTAACTGAGCTTGTTCCGCCATTTCCACCCTGCTTGTCAAAAGATATAGTGTATGAGTTTGGCGTCCAATAAGCATATAAGGTCTTATCTCCTACGATATCCCATTTTTGCAAAGCTTGACCACTGGCATTGAAATATTGTGTACCCGCTCCATTTTGACCTGTGAAATATCCTTGAAAGGTATATCCTTTCTTAGTTGGAGCAGTTATGTTGCCAATTGATTGGCCTAAATAAACGGTTAAGCTGCTGCTTCCAGAGCCACCCTCCAAATTCAAAGTCGCAGTATATTGAATTTGAGATAGGCGTCCATCTGAATTTAATCCTGTTCTTTGTGCGATTGTCTTTCCACCTTGAGTATAAAATGTCCCATCTCCGCCATTTCTTGTTCCAACCGCGCCACCCGAGCCGCCAGTTGGTCGAGTCGAGCCATTCGACATCCAGCCATTTACATCACTATTATAAGTCGCAGAGCTGCCTGCTGAACCAGTTTTACTTCCAGCTCCAGCACTACCGCCAATTCCACCTGCGTATTTATAACCATAAGCAGTGCCCGAAGTATAAGTGCCACCACCGGCACCGCCGCCTGGAGCACCACCGCCTATTGCTACAGAGTTAGGCTTTCCAGAGCCTCCACCGCCTCCGCCAGCGCCACCAGTTGCGGTAAAATATCTGCTCCATTTATGAGCAGCATTTCCGCCTGCCGAGCCACCACTTCCACCAGCAGTGGCGTTTCCACCAGCAGTAGCTGTCACAGACATATTTCCCAGTATGTAAACAGTGCCCATTGTATAGCCATCTTCGCCCTTGCTTCCTTTACTCCCAGAGCCACCCCAATAATCATTACCTTTATCGCAACGATATGTTGATGTCGCACTTCCGCCATAACCGCCGTCGCCGCCTCTTCCACCGTCGCCGCCGATAGCAGCGCCAGCACCGCTTCCACCTTTGCCACCTTTTCCGCCTGCTCCACTGCGAAATTCACCATCTCCACCGTTTGCATTAGGATTTAAATAACCATTTTCACCCTTCGAGCCAGATACTCCATTACCCGCATTTCCACCTTTGACATTTAAACTGCCATCGCCGACTATTATTAAAGTATTAGAATTTTCTACACGAATGCCTGCATTTCCCGTTGTGCCTGTCACATTTACAGTATAACCTGAAGGAATATATAAAACGGCAGTGCCCGTCACATAAATGCCCGCATTAAAATTTGCATTGCCGGTTGTCTTATAAACAATTCCACTTTTAAAAGCTTTAATTGATGAATATGCTCCACTTATATTTTCAACATTTTTAAATCCAGAGCTTGCCATGATAGCAGTATCTTTACGCAAAGTATTTTTGAATGAAAAAAGAGACATTCCCAGCAAAAAACTTGCAAGCATGATTGCAAAGATTATTGCTACTTGAGAAAGTCTACTTCTCTTCATCATAATTTCCCCTTTTATAAGCCAAAAGAGCATTGACAATGTCTATATTTTAATTTTACCCCCCCCCGAAAAATGTCAAGCATTTTTCGGCTTTTGCAATCAAAGCGGTCAAAATTTATCATTTTATATAGTTTTTTAAGGAATTTGCAGCTATTTTTAATTATTTTACATAAAAAAGAAAAAAACTTCTTAAAGAAACTTTTTTCTAAACTGCTTAAAGCACTACTAAAGCAGCGGTTGCCACTGCGATAAAAATCAATAATATATAACTTTGCCAACTGATTTTTTCTTTCATGATAAAACGCTCATAAAGCATTATTAAAACTATGCCAAATACACTTACAGCATCGACCACACCCAAATTCATTGTAAAAGCAAGTTGCAGCAAACTAATTTGACTTGCCGTTCGACATAAGCCTATGATAAAAAGCCAAGGGTCTTTTAATGTCTCTTTGAAGCCAACAAAAGAGCCTCTCTTTTTGACTAAAACAATTATCAAAACCACTATAAACATTAAAAGGTTTAAAATAAAATTATATGCAATTCCATTCATGCCCGCATCGGCCAAAGCACCCGGAATAAGACCTCTTATAATGTAGACAATCACCCAAAAAGTAAGAAATATGAAGCCACGCTTATAGTTATAATTTTTTTGCTTTCCATTTTGTTTGTTTTGTATGAAAGCAAGAAACAGACAAGACAAAACCACAACAGCAATTAAAACAATGTGCCATACAGTCAAAACTCCGCCAAACAGCAGCCAAGAAAAAAATGTTAAAAAAGCAATATAAATTTCGGAAACACCTTCGGCAATACTCATTGGCATGTCGTTTGACGCCTTAGCCCAAAAAGTAATGCTCAACAAAGCCAAAACTGTACCAAAAGAGATTAAGCCAAAATTGATCCAATTAAAATTTTCAAACAACTGCCCACTTCCAATGCATAAAGAAAGCGGAAGAGATAAAATAGATAAAAAAAGGGACCAAAAAGAAACCCCAAAAAGAATATCCAACCCATTTTTGACTTTTGTATTTTTATAAGAAATCGTTTCTCCAGCATTTGTGAGAATCATTATAATCAGCAAAAAGTAATTCATTTCACCTTTACACGAATAATATCCTTTCTAGACATATATATTCGCAAGACCAACCATTTGCCACACCCCCAAAAAGGAAAATCCAACCAACTACAATTAAAAAAAACACACCAATCTTTTAAAGCTAAACACAAACAGAAGAACAAGCCGTTCTCTTATAAACATCAATTTCCAACGACCTACCGATAGGATTTCATTTTTAAAGATTTTTCAAGAAGAGCTTTATAAACGCAAAAACTCTTCTTGTAGATCATTATTTACTGTTTTAAAATAAACACTCTTATTCACTGTAAATAGTTTATACTATAAAAAAATAATTTCAGTCAAATTTAGACTTAAATAAAAAACACATTGAAAATTCAATGTGTTTTTTATTAAATCTATTTCTTGCCATTTCCATTGTTAGTATTATTATTTGGCATTTTTAGTCTACTGATAGCTAAGTTTGTAGCATCAGATGCCTTTTTAATATCTTGATTAGATTGAATGAGTTGAGTAAGAAGTTGATTTGTTTTCTCTTGAGCTCTGATTTGTTGTTCATTATGAGCTTTAGCTGTAGCAGCATTTTCTCTATGAAGAGCATCACCTTCGGCAGCTTTATGTTCAAATACACCACCTTTCATAGTTAATGATGGTCCTAAAACATCTTTCATTCCATTTAAAACTTTATCAAGTCCAAATGCTTGCCCAAGTTCACCTGTTGCCTTAAGGAATGAATCAGCAATTGATTTGCCTATCTTCATATCAGAGATATGTTTACCAAATTCTTTTGCGAGACCTGGAAGATCTTCTTTAAATGCATTGCCAATACCCTTGCCAAAACTTTTCCATGGAGCTGCAAAGAATTGTTTTGCGCCAGCGCTCGCCGCTGTCTTTCCATCTGCAAGTTTTAACTTACCAGAAGCAACATCTTCTTTATAACCTTCAACTTTTTCTTCTTTCTTGTATTTTTTAAGTAAGGCTTTCGCATCTTTGCTTTTTTCTTTATCTTTACTCTTTTTGTCTGATTGAATACTAGCTAACTTATCATCATCTTTTTTCTTTAAAACATCATATTTTGATAATCCTGTAGCTTTATCAGTTTGATTCTTTAATGATTCAGTAATTGCATTCTTTGCAGCAAACCTTGCTTCGTCATCAGTTTTTCCTTGAGTTTTCGCTGCTTGATATGCCTTACGCGCTTCTCCCGCAGCTTTTTTGTCAATACCTGCTTTTCCATTTAAATTGACAAATTTTCCATCTTTATCTTGTTCTAATGCAGCTTCAAGTGTTTGATCACTTTTCTTTCTTAATCCTCCATCTGCAAATAAACTATCTTTATCCTCTTTTGAAAGAGCTCCATATCCTCCATCTTTACTACTTCTTATTCTAGAAGCTTTTATTGAATTAGACACATGTTTACCAACAGTAACCCCGCCGGCAACCCCAACTTTTGCAACACCTCCTGCAAGCTTAGAAGTAACACTAAAGCCTTTTTTAACAGCACCGCCGACTTCAGTCTTTAAGCCTTGACCAATAGAGTTAGCATCAGCGCCGCCAATAAAGCCAGATACGATAGCTATAAAGTCTTTAGTAATAAGTAGACCAACAATAAGAATAATCATATTAACGATAGCATCAATAATGCCCATACCAGGACCATACCAAGAAATGTTTTGAACAAGCGGTAAAACAAGCATAAGAATATTCATACCGATAACAGCACCATAAGCCATAAGTACTTGTTGCATGAATTGAGTGCCCCAACTTTTGAAAGCTTTAAAGTTATCGAGAGGAGCAAGAGCAATTAAAGGAGGGTAAATAAGGAAGAGAGCAGCCCCTTTTATAAGCCTAGACATCATACCCAAAATAACAGATAATAAGATACCAACAGCGGTAACGCCCCCACCGAAAGCAACAATGAATTGGAATTGCCATAAATCATAGAACATCCAAACAGCAGTAATGTTATATTTCGAGAAACTAGACATAACTTTAATACTCATAAAGTCAACATATGCGACATATCTAACATTTTCAAACCAGCCAGTAAGCGTCCAAATAGATTTAGAATTAGTCCATTTAAGATTATTGGAGAAAGCGAAGTCAACTTGATCAGCAGCGTAATTTTGTTTAGCTTCAGGGTCAGTGAGTTTAGCATAATCAGGACAATTAGAAGAAGCGAAGACCCCAGTAGCTTCCATTTCAGAGAGAGAAATAGTGCCACTTCTTAATCTATTAGCAGAGTAAGCGGCAGCAGTGAACAACATACCCCCGAAAGTAGTAGTGGTAGTAGGTCCCCCCGCACCAAAGTAATCATAATGTGTATATGTCTCTTTCTCTTGGGGGGTGCCTTCAGCATAGATACTTGTTTTAAAGTTATCTTTTGCAACCGTTCTGCCAAACATCGCTTCTACCTTACTTGCGTCAGTGCCCGCTGTAATATTGTCAAGAGTTTGTAAAATAAAGTGAGAAATTTGCATGCCAAGCACAACGACAACTGGCATAACAGCATAAGTAAGCACTGCTTTAATAGCTGTATAAATATATTTCCAAGGGTTTGTATTTTGATAGTCTTCACTATAGTGAGACTTTATCATTGCAACCATAGTTGACAAAACTAAGATTATGATTGCAAAAATTGATAATGACCAAAAAACTGTGGTAAGTGACCTATATGCAGACGCAGAGTCACCTATTCCAAGTGTGCCATAAATAAATTCAGTGAGTGGGTCCTGTCCCCATCGAGCAGAATAGCCTTTTTTAATAATTGTTATATCTTGATATCCAAAATCACCTTCCAATAAATGATCAAGTTTATTATCACTAATTACTTTAGTATAATAAACATCAAGACCTGCAAGTTTTCTTAAAAGGTTTTGAAGAGCATCTACGCCACTGGCAAAAGCAGCAAAGAAGAAATAAACCAATCTTGGGATATTGTCAAGTATTCCAAGGAAAAAGTCTTTAATCCAGTCAAGAATGCCCCCGTTTAAAAGCGACTTCGCATTCATAATCTCTCCCCTCCTTTTATATTACACTATTTATCATTATCATTATAACAAATAAAAATTCAAATTACAACAAAAACTTGTCTATTCAATCAATAATTTTTAAATAAATATCAACAAATTGCCCCAAATCAAACTGCTCAGGACGCGTATTCAGCACCACTTGCCCAAGTGAGTCTAGCTTACTTTTATCTATGCCGCAAGCTGCAAGATTGTTTTTAAGCGTTTTTCTTCGCATCGAAAAGGCATTTGCAACAAACTTGAAAAACTTTTCGCCATCAATATTTTCAAATTTATTATGGTTTAATTTTATTGAAACTATTGCCGAATCAACCTTTGGTTGTGGATAAAAAAGTTTTCTTGAAACAATTCTTTTTATTTCCGCTTGTCCGTAAAATGCAGTCATTATTGAAAGCACTCCATAATCCTTTCCGCCTGCTTTTGCACACATTCTCTCTGCAACCTCTTTTTGCACCATTATAGTAAGCGAAGCAAGCTTTTTTGATTTGAGAAATTTGAGAGTAATCGGACTTGTTATGTAGTATGGCAGATTTGCCACCATTTTATAACCAGCCATGAAATCTTCTTCAATTTCTTCAAGCGAAAACTTCATAATATCGCCAAACACAAATTTTACATTGTTCAAATTTAGTCCAAGCAAATGTTCTTTTAAATCGGTGTCAATCTCATAGCTGACAACCTTTGCTGCAAATTCCGACAATGTCGCGGTCAAACTGCCCCCGCCCGCGCCGATTTCAAGCACTTGGTCGGCACTCTCAATTTCGGCATCGGCGCAGATAGCCCTCAATAAATTCTTGTCTGAAATAAAATTCTGCCCAAACTTTTTCTTAAAATTATGTTCTATCATATCCTAAACAACTCCCTAGCATTTTTTGTTGTAACCCTTGCAATTTCGTCAACACCAGCTCCCTTTAGCACTGCCAAATTTTCAGCGATAGTTGGCAAAAAGCATGGACTATTTCTTTTACTGCGATAAGGATGCGGTGCAAGGTATGGACAATCAGTCTCAAGCAAAATTCTATCCATTGGCACCTCTTTAATCATTTCTCTCACATTTTCAGCATTTTTAAAAGTTGAAACTCCACCGACAGAAATATATAGGCCAAGTTTAACAAACTCTTTTGCCATTTCCTTGCTTCCGCTAAAACAATGCATGGTCCCGCTTGCACCCAGCAAATGTTTATGTTCTTTAAGAAGCTGCAGCATATCGCCATAAGCCTCTCTGCAATGTATGACCACTGGCAAATTGAGAGCACTTGCCAATTCAAGTTGCCTTATAAAACCCTGTTTTTGAATTTCACGCTCTGGCATATTGTCAGTGTATTGCAAACCTATCTCTCCAACAGCAACCACTTTTTCAGATTGTGCCAGATTTTTAAGTTTAACAAAAGTCTCTTCGTCAAGCTCAGCAATATTCTCTGGATAAACCCCGACTGAAGCAAACATTCCATCATGCTTCTCAGCCAGCTTAACCGCCCTAACAGAAGAAGGATAATTGAAGCCTGAAGTGACAACAAAACCCACGCCATAATCCTTAAATGACGCAATCAAATCCTCTCTATCTTCATCAAACATTTTATCAGTCAAATGTGCATGGGTATCAATTAAAATGTTTCTTTTAAAAACGCCATCTTCCAATTAAAATACCAACCTTTTATATTTAAACTTTGTCAAGTTTTTTCTATTTAATTCTGCAACTTTTTTGACAAAAAGTCAATCAAAGTCAAAACAATACTTATAAAAATGTAAACTTCTTTATTTTTCAAATAAATTCATCTTCAAAAGCGGATGAAAACAGGCTATTTAATAATAAAAATTCTAAAAAATATTTATTTAGAATAAATTATACTATGAACACTATCTGGTTTTTAATGATGACATTGTCATTATGTTTTCTCGTATTTTCAACCCCATCAACCGCCTTAAGCAGCATGATTTCGGCTGGAGGAGATGCCCTTTCTCTTGCAATCGAATTGTGCGCCGTTTATGCTGTTTGGCTGGGAATTTTAGAGCTTGTTGAGGCAAGCGGGCTTAGTCAAAAACTAGCCAAATTTTTGCACCCTGTGATTAAATGGTTGTTTAAAATCGACGACCCAGTAACCGAAAAGTTGATTGCGCTTAATATGTCAGCAAACATGCTTGGACTTGGAAATGCCGCCACTCCTATGGGAATTGCAGCAATGAAAAGACTTGATGACAAAAGTGGTATAGCCACGCCCGCGATTATCATGCTGATCGTGCTTAACTCCACATCAATTCAGCTTCTGCCATCCACCGTAATTGGACTTCGCGCCGCTGCAGGCTCATCCGCCCCAGCAGATATAATCATCCCAACCCTTATTTCCACTGTCTGCACCTGCATTGTAGGCGTCTCTCTTGTAAAACTTTTCAATCACTTTCGAAAAAAGTTTTCTAAAAGTGGACAAGCACCTAAAAATAAAAATATTTCAACTTTAGAAAATCGTCCGGCAAGTAATCAGCAATTAAAAGATATAAACAGCGGAGGACAAGAAAAATGAGTGCCTATATTCTTCCCATTCTTTTCATTGCCCTATTCTGCTTTTGCAAGTTTAAAAAGGTCAACACTTACAACACTTTTGTAAATGGCGCAAAAAAAGCCATTCCTCTTGTGGTTGACATTTTCCCATATATCGCCACAATCATGATTGCCGTTGCACTTCTTCGCGTAAGTGGAGTAACCATCCTGCTAGCAAAAGCTTTTTCTCCCTTTTTCAGTCTGCTTGGCATTCCAAGCCAGCTTATCGAGCTTGTCCTGCTTCGCCCATTCACTGGCTCAGGCAGTTATGCCCTTTTAAATAATGTTTTGATTGAATATGGTCCCGACTCCTATATAGCCCGCTGCGCCTGTGTAATTCTTGGTTGCAGCGAAACCATTTTTTATGTAACCGCTGTCTACACCTCTCAAACTAAGGTTAAAAAATTGTTATACGCCATCCCAATTGCTTTGATTGCCTCAGTCGTCGGCTCGGTTGTTGCCTGCTTGATCTGTAAGGTTTTATGACACCTGCTCAGAAACAAACATAATTACACCTTAGCCTCCACCTTATTTTATTGTTTTAATTTTTAAACTTTTTTAACATCTTATTGCTATAGCTTTTTAATGTTTTGCTGCTAAACTTTCTAATACTAAGCTGATTACCATTTTTTGTCGTGTTCTACCACAGATATATTTGCCGTAATTGCGGAAAACAGAATCTTAAGTTTTTTCAAATCTTCTTTTCCATATTTTTCAGACAAACAAATAGCAATGCTTCCAGCAATGCTCACCATTTCCGGCCCAGTCAAACATATCTTACCATCTTCTTTGTCATGCCTTTCTTCTCTTTTTTCATCTTTTTCCATAATATTTATTATGAACAATCAAAGTGTAACGCCAAAAACATTTTTTAAAAATATAATTTCATGCTATAATTTTTATATGGAAAACTTATACGAAAAAATTTATCAAGCGGTGAAACTCATTCCAAAAGGAATGGTTTCAAGTTATGGTGAAATTGCAAAATTTATTGGCCACCCTCGCTGCGCAAGACAGGTGGGCTGGGCTTTACATAGAAACCCTGACCCTTCAACTATTTTTTGTCATCGCGTGGTCTTTGCCGACGGAAGCTTGTCAGAAGCTTTTGCCTTTGGCGGCGCAAATCAACAAAGCGCCCTTCTTGAAAGGGAAGGTGTGACCTTTTTAGATGGCAAAGTAAATATGTCAAAGCACTTTTATAAATTTCTTTAAAAGAAAGTCTTATTAAAACATATTATAATTAAACTATTCACTACGATTGCATACCAGCATGACTATCCAACTCAATCTTTAAACTTTCATTTGAAAAAATCTAAAAATAAAAATATGAAGTAAAATAATTAAATAATAGAAAATAAAAAATACCATAAAAATATGGTATTTTTTTGTTTTAATAATTATTGTTTTAATTAAAAATAATTCAATAAAATGTCATTAAAATAACTTAAATAGACTTTTTATGCTTTTTATTGCAGTTTTTCCTTTTTTTTCGCCTTTTTTTCATTATTTTTTAATTTTTATTATTTATTTTATTATTAAAATAATTTAATTATTTATTTTTCATTATTTTATTTTTATTTTAATTTTTATTTTCAAAATAAAAAGCTTTAAACAATTAAAATCTGAAACCAAGTCTTTCTTTTACTTCAGCCTCTCCCAAGATTTCCATAATAGTAAATAAAGTTGGAGAATCTTTTTCGCCAGTGATTGCCAGTCTGATAAACTCGCATGCTTTTGCAACATTGCCCTTAAAGTTTTCTGGGTTTGCCTTATAGAGTTTGTTGTCGGTGGCGTAGCCTAGTTTTCCAGCAATCTCTTTCACCTCATTAAACCATTCTTCATTGCTTTGAGCAAGTGCAAAAGTATTTTGATAAACCTCTAAAAGCTCGTTTGCCTTTTCCCTGTCTTCTTCATCAATTTGAATATCAGCTGGTCTATTAAAGAAATATGCAAACTTATCTTTCATCATGCTGAGGCAATAGATATCCTTTCTTGGTTTTGGTCTGCCATCTCTGTCCATTTGGCAAACTTTGATAAATTTTTCTCTATCCTTTTCCAAAACTTCAGCCAAAGGCTTGTCATATTCTTTTGCCCAATCAAGCCAATTTTCATAAAGCGTCTGCCCGCTTTGAAGAGCAATGACATTCTTTGAGATATCGTTGAGTTTGACAAGGTCAAAAATTGGAGCAACTGTGGTGATGTCATTTGGCTTAAACTTAAATTCCTGCCATGCCTTGTCTGGATTATTTTTTCTCCATAACTCGAAACCAGAATTTATCATATTTAGAAGATATTCAAACACCGCCTCGTTTGGATAACCCTTTTCTATAAAAAACATCATGTTTGACTCTGGGTCGTAGCGTTTTGAAATCTTGCGTCGATTTCCAAGGTCGTTTAGCTTATATATAAGTGGATTGTGACAATATTGAATTTGTTTGAAACCAAGTGCCTCAAAAAGCTCTACATGCGCAGGTGTTGAAGCAATATACTCCTCACCTCTCACCACAATGTTTGTGCCCATAAGCGTGTCATCAATAGCGTGAGCAAAAGCATAAGGAGGAGTGCCGTCTGTTTTTAAAATAACAAAGTCTTTCGCATTCGCCTTAGCTTCTATGTCCCCTTTGATAAGGTCATTAAACACAATTCTTTCATTGCCTTGATTTTTGGTCTTTAGTCTTATAGCAAAGCTGTCACCATTGTCAATATGAGCTTTGATTTTTTCAAAACTTAGATCTCTGCATGGGTCATATTCACGCTCGTCATTTTCAGCAAACTTGTTTTCTCTTAATTTCAAGACATCCTCTTTTCCTTCTGTCTTTTTGCAGAAGCATGGAAAAGCCTTGCCTTCACTCACCAATTTTTTTGCATAAAACTTGTATATATCAACTCTTTGACTTTGAACATAAGGGCCATAATCACCAACATCCTTGCCATCAAGTGTTTGATATTCATCAAACTTAAGCCCAAATCTTCCAAGCACATCATATAAAACTTTTTTTGCTTCCACCTTTTCGCGCTTTCTGTCAGTGTCCTCAATGCGCAAAAAAAGCACACCATCTGTGTTTTTGGCGATGTTGAAACTTATAAATGCTTGAAAGAAATTTCCAATATGAACAAGACCTGTTGGACTTGGTGCAAATCTTGTCACCATCTGCCCCTTATCTAAGTTTCTTTTTGGATATTTTTTAAAAAGCTCTTCCTCTGTCAATGTGACATTTGGAAAAAGTAAATCTGCAATCGCTTTATTATCCATGTATTTCTCCTCTTTAAAAAGATTTATTAAACTTTCTCTCTTAATATCAAAAAAAAATTTTAAATCTATTTTCAACTGTCTTATTTTATCACTCTCTGCAAAAAAAATCAACAGAATTGTCTTTTTTTATTTTATTAAACCTTTCAACCAAATTGATCTTCTTCTCTTTCTAAAAAAGCAAAGCTTAACTTTTGACAAATAAACCTCTCATTTTCCAACTCGGCTTAAAACTCTTATTACATCCGCTTGCAAAAAAGAGGAGTTATTTCCCCTCTTTATCATTATTATATTGATTTTCTTCTGATTGTGCAGATTTTTCTTCCAATGCGTTATCTTCTTTCTTTTGTTGTTTCTTAATAACAAGCTCTTTTTCAATATAGTTTATTCCAAGCGAGCATTTTGTGAGTTTTCCAATCAAGAAATGAGCGGCAAAGATAAGGGCACCGCCAAGATTGCAGAACATATCAGTAATGGTGTCAATGATAAGTGGATAACCATATTCTTCAATTGGCGCACCTTGCATAGTCTGATTGAGCAATCTGTCAATGATAAACTCAAACAACTCCCAAACATATTCAATGCTCAGTGAGAAAATCACGCAGAATACAACGACTGTTGAAATTTTCAAACTTTTGTAGTCTTGACAAAGTGAAATCACCAAAATTCCAACAGCTGCCATAATATAGCCGCAAAGAGCATGCACCATTTTATCAAAGCCAGGCACGATATAATAAATACTTAGCAAAGAGCCCACAAAGCCACTTAAAGCAACATAAACAGTGTATGCAAGCACCAAAATATTTGAAATTCTTCGACCGATAATAAGCTCTATAATAGGCGGAAGGATAAACAATGCTGCCATTGTAAGCCCACTCATAAACAATCTGCTGTCATCTTTGACAACTTTGCCGGTTATAGAAATGGTCAAACTTGCAATGAATAGTCCTATCATCAAAATAAGATTGACAATTCTGAAAATCTTGTTCTTTTTATCTAAATCTTTAAATCTAACCCAATTTTTTCTTGTTTTCATAAACAACTCCAATATATTATAAACACCTTTATCATAAATAATAATCATTTTTAATCATAAATAATAATAAATTTTGCCTAGCTTGCATTATCTTATAATTGCCATAGATTTAAAAAGGGTTTATCATATAATGATAATGTAACTCTAAATTTTCAAAAAGTAAAGCAAATAAGATTTGATTTTGTTTTTTAAAGAAAAAACGCCCTATCAACTCATTAGAAGTCAAAAAAAAGAGAGGTCATTTCCTCTCTTTTAAATTATGCAACAACAATACCTGTCAAATAGATAATTGTCTTTCCTATAGTGCAAAGCTCTCCCATAAAATAGCTGTCAAGTTTTTTATAGAATATTCTTGCGTTTTCATTGTCTTTTTCATAAGCGTCAAGATTTCTGTCATAATTGAATGCGAATTTGTAAAGCGAGAAGTTGTTTGCAGCCTGTCTTGCGTCCGTGCTGCTTCCTTTAAGCTTTTTAAAGAATGTCATAAGAGTCTTAGTTTCTTCTACAGAAATGTCTGTCTTCTTATCTTTTGAAACCACCATTGTCATAAAGTCTGCAAAAGTTTCGTTGATGTCATATTCATAAATATCTCCAATAACTACTGCATTGCAGCTTGACATATAAACTTCTTTAAAGTCGCACATAATATCAAAATATCTCAAATCAAGATAAAATTCAACTTCTTCAGCTTTCTGCTCTTCGCTGCCCAACCCTGCAGCAAGTTTAACTTTGTTGTTGAAGAAACCTGCAAGTCTGTCAGCACAGGTGTAAACTTTGTTTAAAAAGTCAATTATTTTAAGTTTATAGTTGAAGAAGAAGCCATTCATGATTGACACATTTGCCTCTATTTTTGAAGCGTCAACATACTTGTCATGCTCTGCTTTCATATTCTCATAAGATTTTTTCATAGCCTTGACTGAATCATCAATTGACCCAAAGTCTGCCCTTTTGTCAAGGGTTTCAAGCATTGGATAATATTTATCTATGAAATTAAGCCCTGCTGAAACCAAAACAACATATTGGTCATAATAGACATCTTCCACTTCAATTTCATTATCTGAATTAAGCACTTCTTTCTTCCAAGAAACATCTTTCAGTCTATATTTTGTGGCAAAGCCATTAAATCTGCTGTAATTCCACTTTGTCTCAGATGTGGCTGTTGAGAATGTGTCTGTGTCTGCTTCCATAGCGCTCATTGTCTGCTCGAAAAGTCTGAAAGTGGCAAGGCTTGATGTCTCTTTAGCGCAGGCAAACATCATAAAACTTGAGAGAGCAATTACAATTGCAAGAAAGATTGGTAATACAATTTTTTTTGCTTTCATATTATTTCCCTCCTAAAAATTCTTTGACAGCCGAAAGCGCGTTCACTTCATCTTCAACGCCTTCATAAGTCTTGCTGAAATTAAATTTTGTCCCATCTTGTTTTACTGTTTCAATCACCGAAATGAAATTTTTCTCTCCATAAATTTCAAAGAATTTTGTAATCTTTTCATACTTGCTTGATATTGCTGTATCAAAATAATAGTTTCTGATCGCAGCTTCATTGGTTATCTTTGTATTAACAAAATTATAGAAAGCGTGTATCTTTGATGATAAATCTAGGCTTTTGTAAATGTATGAGTCCTCACCAGAGCCCTTTTTGTCTGAACTTTCAACTTTCCTAATGTCGGAAATGATTACGCTTAAATAGTCTTCAACTGCATCTAATGCCATTTTTGAAGCGGCATTATTTTCCAAGATGTCTCCCATAGAGCCAGTGTATGCTTTATTTAAAGCCACAACCGCCTTTGAATATGAATTAAGCCATTTGATATATTCACGCCTAAAATCAATCACAGAAGTTTGCATATACACAGAGTCTCTTGCGTGCTGAAGTGTCTCTTCAAGTAAGTTTGCCATTTTCTTCTGACTTTCTTTGGCGTCATTGAGATTATTTTTGATTGGCTTATAATTGTTGTTTAAGTTTTTGTTGTTTGAAGCAAAAACTATATTTTTGTTATAGAATGCAAGCACATCTTTAAGTGAGCCTGAAAGAATTTGAATGTCAGCCATTTCAGTTGTGTAATATTTATAATTTGACTCGTTTGAAGCAAGCTTTTCTTCCAAATTGTCAAAATTCTTTTTCTCGTTTTTGTCAACTAAGAATGAAGTCTGAGTTGTTCTGTTTAAAGTCTGCACCATATTGTATGTATTTGGTGGAATACAAAGTAAAACTACAACAACAATGATTGCAACAAGTGCAACAATACCAAAGCCTATCAGCCATTTTTTTTCGCCACCTGTTGAGTAACCTTTACTGCTTTTACCCATAGTCTCCTCCTTTATTATCTATATAAAATATAATATAGTCTCTATAGACCTATTTTAACTCATTTTTGTCTGCTATTCAAGTAAAATCGAAATTTAATTTTAAATTTTGTACAAATTGTTTAAAAATTACCCTCTTGCCAAGCCCGTTTGCTTCCTTTTATAGCAAATAGGACGGTCAAACTAGTCAAAAACATCAACACTTCCAATGTTTTCAACTGGGGTCTCTTCAATCTTGTCAACATCAATTTGTTCTCTCTTCTTGGCTGGAGCGAGTTTTTCTCCAATATTGACAAAAGTTGTGTATTCTCCAATCCAGCGAAGTTTGACTGTGCCTGTTCCACCATTTCTGTGTTTTGCAATGATAAGCTCGACAGTGCCTGGCTCATCTTCTTGCGCAACATCATTATATTTTTCTGGGTTATACAAAAACAGTACAATGTCGGCATCCTGTTCGATTGCACCCGAGTCTCTCAGGTCGGAAAGCATTGGTCTATGGTCACCCTGCCTGCTTTCAACTCCACGCGAAAGCTGAGAAAGGGCTATGATTGGCACATTAAGCTCTTTTGCTGCAATTTTAAGATTTCTTGAAATGTCACTGACCTCATTTTGACGGGTGTCACTTTTCTTTCCACCGCCCGAACTCATAAGCTGAACATAGTCAATCATGATTATGTCAAGGTTGTCTTTTGCTTTTAAGCGTCTGCATTTTGTAAGCACATCAGCAGGCGTAGTCAATGATGAGTCATCAACATAAAGTCCGCTTGCTTCAAGCCTTTTCGCTGCCGACCAAATTCTTTTCCATTCGTCGCCATCCATGCTTCCATTTAAAGCGCGCGACATTGGCACTTTTGCAAGTGAGCAGATTGCCCTCTGCATAAGCTGGTCACGGCTCATTTCAAGTGAGAAAATTGCACATTTCTTGCCATGCTCGACTGCAGCGTTTACAAGAATGTTCATAGAAAAAGAAGTTTTTCCAATTCCAGGACGGGCTGCCAATAGAATAAGGTCACTGTTTTGAAGACCGTTTGTAATCTTGTCAAAATCGCGATAACCTGTTGGAATACCCTTAATTGAAGTTGGGTCTTTCGCGATTGTATCAAATTTGTCAATTACATGCTTGATTGCACCATTTGGCACGCCAACATGCTCAAGGGCCGAACGCGACTGATTTTCAGCAATGTCAAAGATTTCCTTTTCGGCAAACTGGAGGCACTTTTCTCTATCTTCAGTTTCATAGGCGTTTTCGATAATCTTTTGACCTGAATGGATAAGCTTACGCTTGACAGAGTCTGACTTGACAATATCGCAATAATATTTGAAGTTTGCGGCAGATGGCACCACATTTGTAAGTGCAGTTATGTATTCAATTCCGCCCACTTTATCAAGAATTTTGTCTTGGTCAAGTTGGTCTGTAAGCGTGACAAAATCTACAGGCACGGAGCGCTGATAAATCTTGTTCATAGTGGCATAAATGCTGCTGTGCGATTGAGAATAGAAATCATCCTCTTTCATCATACCAAAAATATCAACTTGAGCTTGCAAGTCAATCAAAATCGCGCCAAGCACAGCCTGTTCGGCTTCAATATTATGCGGCATAATCTTATAATCAGCCATATTTCCCCCTAAGTAAATTTTTTATTCTACATCCTCTGTTTCATTTGTCTCATTTTCGATAACTTTTGCATTACTTTCAGTTTCATCTTCTGAGACAGTTGAAGAAAGGTTTTTTTCATCTTTTCTTTTGTTCTTTTTAGATTTTTTTCTGTCATGCACAAGCATCTCTTTTTTAGACTGAGCAGGCTTTCCACCCTCTTTGACAAATGGGTCTTTTTTGCCAGACTCTTCAAGACGCCTAGCTTTGCGTTTGTCTATTTTGGCGCAAATGCCCATGAAAAGCAGATAAAGAAAGGAAGTGATTACAATAATTAAAAAGCCGTTCAAAACTGGATGCATGTTTGTGTATTGATAGAATAAGAAGCAAATGAAACCATCAATGAAAAACACAAGTGCCAAAAATATTATAAGCCTCTTGTTTGCTTTTTTTAGGTCTCTTCGCTCTTCAGGATTTATCATCATAACGCAATGCCCTCCCTTTGCGGAATATCCACTGACTTTTTGGAATATCCACTGACTTTCTGAAATTCTTTTATTTTCCCCTTAAATTTTTGAATTATCTGGGATTTCCAAACTTTCTTTATGGATTTTCTGCTGACAAAATGCTCTTCAGCTTGCTTTCTCAGTTTCCATTTGTTTGCAATTTTTATTACAAGTGTTGACTTGGCATAATAATAAAGTTTGAATTTTAATCAAAAAGGCTTGTTAAAATAATAGCCGCCAAGCGTAAAGCTTGTTAAAATAATAGTCGCCAAGCGTAAGGCTTGTTAAATTTCTCCCCTCAAGATTTTTCCTCTTTCGCGGTTTCTTAAGTTATGGTCAAGAATAATCTTTCTTATTCTGAGGCTTTTTGGTGTAACTTCCAAAATTTCATCGTCCGCCAAAAATTCAATATCATCTTCAAGACTCATCTTTCTTGGAGGTGTAAGTCTGAGTGCGTCATCAGAGCCAGAAGCACGGCAGTTTGAAAGGTGTTTTTTCTTGCAAACATTGACAACAATGTCGCCACCTTTTGGGTTTGAGCCAACGACCATACCAGCATATACAGGCATGCCCGCCTCGATAAAGAGGTCACCGCGCTCTTGAGCGTTGAACAGACCATAAACGATGGCTTCACCGCTTTCGTGAGCAACAAGAGAGCCTGTATCTCTTCTTTTGATTTCTCCCTTCCATGGCTGATAGTCATAGAACACCGAATTGATTACGCCTTCACCCTTTGTATCTGTCAAAAGCTCGCTTTTAAAGCCAAACAAGCCTCTTGATGGGATGTAAAATTCCATTTTCATACGATTTCCATGTGGAGTCATTTGAATTAACTCGCCCTTTCTAACCCCCATTTTTTGCATAACAACGCCTGTGCAATCTTCTGGAACATCAAGGGTAAGTCTGTCAATTGGCTCGCATTTTACGCCGTCAATTTCTTTGATTAAAACTTTTGGCATTGAAACTTGAAATTCATAACCCTCTCTTCTCATGTTTTCAATCAAAATTGAAAGGTGCATTTCGCCACGGCCGCTCACCCTAAACTGCTCGGCAGTTTGTCCATCTTCAACTTTAAGAGAAAGGTCTTTGATAGCCTCTTTGTAAAGCCTTTCACGAATATGGCGAGAGGTAACAAATTTTCCTTCCTTTCCAGCTAGTGGGCTGTCATTAACCATAAATGTCATTTCCACACTTGGCTCGGCAATTTTAACAAATTCAATAGGCTCAACCACTGAGCTGTCGCAGATTGTATCACCAATTTGAACACCTTCAAGTCCAGCAATGCAGACTATGTCTCCCATACTTGCACTTTCAACTGGCACTTTTTTCAAGCCTTCAAAGACAAACAAACTTACAACTTTGGCTCTTGTTGCCTTCTTTTCGTCGTGATAATTGCAAAGCACCACGCTTTGACCCACTTTAATTTGACCTCTTGAAAGTTTGCCTACGGCTAGTTTGCCAACATATTCGTTGTATTCAGCAGAAGAAACAAGCATTTGGCAAGCCTCTGCTTCCTCACCTTCTGGTGCAGGTATAAAGCTTAATATTTTTTCAAAGAGTGGCTTCATATCGGTGCCTCGAACATTTTGGTCTTCGCTTGCAATTCCCTCACGCGCTGACGCATAAATGAATGGTGAATCAAGTTGTTCATCACTTGCATCAAGCTCTAAGAAAAGCTCTAAAACTTCATCAACCACTTCGCTTATTCTGGCGTCTTGCCTGTCAATCTTATTAACAACAACAATGACTTTAAGTTGAAGAGCGAGTGCCTTTTGAAGCACAAAACGGGTTTGAGGCATTGTTCCCTCATATGCATCAACAACAAGCAGTACACCGTCAACCATTTTAAGAACGCGTTCCACCTCGCCGCCAAAGTCAGCGTGTCCTGGGGTATCAATAATATTTATTTTTGTGTCGCCATAAAGACAAGCGCAGTTTTTGGAAAGAATGGTAATTCCCCTCTCTCTTTCAAGTGCGTTTGAGTCCATAACTCTGTCTTCAATAACCTGATTATCTCTAAATACACTACCCTGTTTTAAAAGCTCATTTACAAGGCTGGTTTTGCCATGGTCAACATGGGCAATAATTGCAATATTTCTTATTTTCTCGTTTTTCATCATCTTTTCCTCTTTAAACTAATTTACTATAGCACATTTTTAACATAATTTCAAGAAATGTTTGCCATAAAATAAAAAAAGTGGACACTTGCCACTTATTTTAACAACCTTGTTTTGACAGCTTTAATCAAATTTTTCTTATTTTTTTCATCCTCTGCCCAAGTTAATCCGCCTGCATTTTCAGCTATTAAGCCCATTGCAAGCATGGCAAACTTAAGCATTTGCCTGTCACTTAACTCTTGATAAAACGTTTCATCCTTTTTTAAGGACTTTTCAATCAAAATTTGAACGGGCGCTATTTCATAATTATCTATAATGACAGCTTTGATTGTCGCCTTTTCAAAAGCTTCAATTTTTTCGCCTATCGCCCCAACGCTTGTTTCTCCAATCTCTTTCATAAAAGTCTGATATTTTTCAATTTTTTCAAGATATGATTTGTTTACATGATTGTTTTTTTCTAAAAGAAAAAGTTTGTTTCTAAGTCTTTTTTTGAAGAGCTTGGCTTTGGCGAGTTTTTCTTCCAATTTGGCTTTTTTCTCTTCAAACTCTTCAATTTCACTCTTCATTTGGGTAATATCTGCCTCACTTACAACCTGCTCATCTTCAAAACTTTTACTGTAAAATTTAAAGCCAAGCTCATACAAAATATTCGCTTCATTGAAGTGCCTGACAAGCTCTTTATATTCTCTGTCATCTTCAAGTTTTTCCTTGGTTTTTATGAAGATAAACTCAAAAAAACATGGCTTCTGTTCAATCACTCTGAAATTCTTTTTATCCATAATCGCACCCTATATTAAATGATATCACATAGGAAAAACAAAAGTCAAATATTGAAATAAATCTAAAAAATTCTCTTCTCTATTTTATTTTTCAATGCTGTTTTATTAAAAAAACAGAATATTAAACTTATTTAAATCAATAATTATTTAAAACAAAAAAAATATTTAAAAACAACAAAACACTATTTATTTAAATTCCCGACAAATTTTCAAAAACCAACAAAAATTTGCTTATTTTATCTTTTATAAAAAAGCAATAAAAAAGAGTGAAAAATTCACTCTTTTGATTATTCTCTTTCGTCCTCATCGGCGTATTCTTTTGATGAAATTTCTTCAATCTTAATTTCTTTTTTAAGAGACTCCATTTCTTCATTTAACACCTTTGAAACTCTTTCTCTTGCGCCAGCAATCTTTTCAACTATTATTTTTCTAAATTTATAGAGATTTGATGCACCGCTTAAAGAATAACGGAAACTTGTGCCCATAATGTCTGCTATCATAATGTTTGCTATTTCTTGACGCACTATAGGCTCGTTATAATTCTCAAGCACAACCTCTTTAAGCATGTTTGTTTTCATCTCGGCAAGTTTGTTTGAAATTTCTTGCATGCTTTTTTCTTCCATTCCTTCCCAAATCTTATCATATTCTGCAAGCATTTCAAGACGCTTAGCAGTATTTTTGAGACGCTCTTCAAGCTCTAAAACTTCATCTCTGCCTTTGTCTTTCTTTCCAGCAACTTTTTTAACCGTTTTTTTCATTTCGGCAATCTTGCCCGGAGCTTCTTCTACAAACCTTTTCATTTCTTCAATTTCTTCTGCAGTATAATATCTATGGGCGTTTTGATTGAAGCGATAATGCCTATCAATTCCACTCAAAATGCGGAAGCTTTCATTGAGTTTTTGATACTCTTCATTTACAATCTCTTTTCTAAACATTTTTGCATCAAGAAAATCTGCCAGCTCCATAATATAATCTCCTTATCTCTTAATTCAACTATAACACAATCTCTCTGCAAAGTCAATACAGAAGAAGTGTTCTTATTTTCTATAATTCTTTCAATAAATAAAAACTTTTAAGATGAATTATCATAGTTTTAAATTGCAAAAATTATTACATAAAAACATTTTTTTCGTTTGGTGGTCTTTAATAATTTTCATTTTATTATGGCAGTTTATTTCTTTAATTTTATTTTTTCAACTTTAATTTGGCAGTTTAATTCATCCAATGATTTTCCACATAACCAAAACAAAAAAAGTCGACAACTTTTGCCGACATTTTTTAAATTATTTAAGACCATATTTTTTGTTGAATTTTTCAACATTACCGCTGGCATCAACCACCTTTTTCTTTCCTGTAAAGAAAGGGTGACATTTGTTGCAGATATCAAGGCTTAATGAATCACCTTTAGAGCAAGACTTTGTCTTGAAAGTGTTTCCACAAGCGCAAGTTACGGTAACTTCATGGTAATCAGGGTGCATATCCTTTTGCATAAAATCCTCCTATAAAATTCTTTTTAAACGATTGGGCTTTGGCAACTTTGCCATCCCACAAATTAGTCACCTACATAAGGTAAAAGTGCAACATTTCTTGCTCTTTTAATAGCAGTGCAAAGCTCTCTTTGGTGATATGAGCAAACACCAGTTTGGCGTCTTGGCAAAATTTTGCCTTTTTCAGTGATATATTTTCTGATTTTAGCAACATCTTTATAATCAATTACTTTTTCACCAGCTACACAAAAAGCACAAACTTTCTTTTTTGAAGGCTTGCGAAATTTCTTTACAACAACCCTTTCCTCAGTTTTTACTTCAGCCATTTTAATTCTCCTTTTATAATTTAGAATGGTAAACTGTCATCGTCATCAATAGGTTCAAGTTCAGCAGAGCCAGTGCCAGTTGGTCTTGGCATATCACTGCCGCCATCAGAATTTTTAGTGCTTAAAAATTCTACATCACTTGCAACAATGTCTGTTGAATAGCGTTTTGTGCCATCTTGAGCTTCGTAAGAAGAGTTTTGTATTGAGCCAACAACACAGCACTTTGAGCCTTTCTTTAAAAATTTGTGACAGTTTTCAGCCAGTCCTCTCCAAGCCACAATGTTGAAAAAGTCAGCCTGTGGACCTTCACTATTTTTTGAGAAAGGTCTTTGAACAGCAATTGCAAATCTGCAAACTGACACTCCACTGTTTGTGGTGTTGAGCTCTGGGTCTCTTGTTAAGTTTCCTATTAACATAACTTTATTCATATTTTAATCTCCTTAATTCAAGCATAACGCTTGCAAACACAAACCATATGTTTGACGCAAACCAAATGTTTGACGACTGTTTAGTTTTTTAGAAAATTTAATATTTCTTTTAAACTAATAAGTCGCAAAGCCTCTAGGCTTCTTTTTTTACAAACATTTGACGAACAACGCCTTCGGTAATGTTCATAAGCTTGGCCATTGGGTCAACTTCATTTGAATCAAGTTGGATGTTCATCAAAACATAGAAACCTTCATTTTTAAAGTTGATTGGATAAGCAAGCTTTTTCATTCCCCATTTATCAACGCCTTCAACAACTCCGCCTTTAGAAACGATGTAAGAAGAAAACTTTGCGATAATTTCTTCTCTCTTTTCTTCGCTTGCGTCTGAAGAGATGATGTAAAGAAGTTCATACTTATTCATACTTTTTACCTCCTTTTGGACAAAATGGTCTTTCCTCTTCTTTGGAAAGACAAGGATGCGGTATAAAAATAATACTGCAAGGCTTATTATAAACTCATCTTAACGTTTTGTCAAGCATTTAATTATGTTTTGATTATTAAATAAATTAAATTATTAAATATAATATAAAGTAAATCTTCAATCATTAAACTTTTCTCTTCATTAAAAACAAAAAAGGGTTTAAAACCCCTTAATTATTTTTATAATCTTTTTCCCAAGTATTTAAAATGGTCAAAATTTCATTGTCAAAATTGTCACCTATTGGCATGCTTGCGATAAGCTGTCCACAGAAATTTGGTGTAAATTTAATGAAATAAACTTCCACTTTGTTGTCACCTTTTATAAACTCCGCCTTCTTAACCGTCTCGCCATTATTGAGAGAAACTTGTTTAGCAGAGACATCGTATTCTGTGCTGTCAATACTGAGAAACTGACCTTCAACCATGTTGTTAAACATATCATCATTCTCAAACTTCGCAAAAGGTTTGATTGAAACTCTGAGTTTGTTATCCTCGCTGACAAACTCAAAAATACTGCCATTATCAGACTGAACACCTCTTAAACTCTTTGGCACCTGAAAAGCAAAACCATACTGAAAAGAAGGACAATACCAGTTTGGAGTAAGCACATTAACCTCAACCACTCTGACATCTTCTTGGCTTGTGCCAAGCACCCTTGTCATCGCAATGAGGTTTTCTTTAGCTTCTTTAACTCTTGCCTCACTTGTCTCTTTATTTCTAAGGCAAGTATCATAAAGACGCATGCAAAAGTTGCGATTTTGAGAGGTAGGCAAAACTTTCAAATTCTTTTCCTTGAAATATTGATAGGTCTTAGCAAAGGATGGTCTTGGCACACTTTCAAAGCCTAATTTATGTTTGATATAATTCAACTCGCCATCAACATAGGCAAAAGATTGCTCGTTGTCATCATAAAGCACTGACCATGAAAGGTAGTGTATTGCCCCTTCAATATCGCCTTCTTCAATGCAAAGCCAAGCATTTGAGCGCATATAACGGGCAAAGTCCTTGGCGTTCCAAATATAAGGATACATTTCATCAAGTGCCTGTCTGCAGTTTTTAAGGTCTCCCACCTTTTTGAAATATTCGCATCTTTCAGCAAGTGTAGGCAGATAACATGGTGCAATTTCAAGCATCTGGGCAGCTGTATCAAGAGCTTTAGGATCAGAAAGCTCAATCTGAGCAAAGAGCTTGTGACTGAGAAGTTTAAGCTCTTTGCCACTTAGCCATTCTAGCCTCTCACCGCTGACAATTGAATAATACATAAAATCAAAATAGTCATAAAATTGGCATACCTTAACGCCATTTTTTTCACGCGGATTGCGATATTTTTCAATATTTTTATCCACGAAATCCACCACTTCTTGCCATTTTTTCTGGTCAATCAGCATCTGAGTGTTGATGACTGGGTCACTTTCTCTCTTCTTTTTAAACATTTGAATATAACTCTTACATTTTTCAACGACGGTGTTTTCTTCATATTTTTCAAACTCACTCCAAACAATGTTGTCGTCTTCAACTCTTGATGGAATAAAGCTTCCGCAAACACCAAAAAGCCATTCGCCGTCATCTTCAGCCTTATATTTTAAAATCACATAAGCCTCGCCGTCAAGGTCTATAACCCTGTCTATTTCCACCTCGCTTGGATAGCGTCCAAGCTCATTTTCATGAGCAAGCCATCTTACAAAATGGTCAACCGCATATTTTTGCTGTTCTACAGTAGCGCTCATAAATTTTCTCCTTTTATTTGTCCATTTTGATTGAACACAAAATCATATACCTCATCAATTGTGTCAACATATTTTATCTTCATATCTCCTACAATCTCACTCGAAAGTTTTTCTATTTCCTTTTTATTTTTAAGTGGAACAACCACCGTTTCAATCTTATTTCGCTGAGCCGCCAAAAGTTTTTCTTTCAAGCCGCCAATTGCAAGCACCTTTCCTTTAAGTGAAATCTCACCAGTAAAGGCAAGCTTGTGATTGACAGGCACCTCTTTAATTGCAGAGAGCAGGCAAATCACATCTGCCACACCACCTGATGGGCCATCATGCTTGATTGCATGGAAAGGTGAATGAATATAGAAATTATGTTCATCAAACACCTTACTATCTATACCCCATTCTTCAGCCTTTGACCTGACCAGACCAAACACAGTTTTAAAGGTCCATTTAGCAGTGCCAATAAGGTTTTCTGATAAAATCTGCTCGCCTGTGCCTTTGACAAGAGAAATTTCAAGTCGAGAAACTTCGCCGACTGGCCCAGTCACACTCATTTTGTTTACAACGCCCACCTCATCTTCAAGTGCTACATTATAATCTTTTTCATAATATTCACCCAAAAACTCTCTTGCCTCATTGAGTGAAATGGTCACCTTTTCAAGAGGTTTTTTATCCAGATATCTTTTAATCAGATATTTCTTGCAAATATCAAGCAAAATACGTTCAAGCTGCCTCACCCCACTTTCAAAGGTGTAATCTTCAATAAGCGAGAAAAGAGTGTCATCATCAAGAGTGATTAAATCTTCATTTACGCCCAGCTCCTTAAGGCTTTTGGTGATGATGTAATCTTTGGCAATTTTGACCTTTTCGTTGATGGAATAGCCTTCAATATTGATAATCTCCATACGGTTTCTAAGCGGCTCTGGAATAGGTTCTAAATTGTTCGCCGTCGCGATGAATACAACGCCGCCAAGGTCAAATGGAAGGTCAAAATATTTGTCTTTAAACTCGCTGTTTTGATTTTTATCTAAGACATCCAAAAGCACGCTGTATGGGTCTCCGCGATTGTCTGACGAGCTCATCTTGTCAATTTCGTCCATAAGCATAACACAGTTTTTGCTGTTTACTCGTGAAAGCCCCTCCATAATACGCCCAGGCTTTGCACCAACATAAAAACGCTTCATTCCATTAAGCTCTTCAGGGCTTGTCACTCCGCCCAAACTGAAACCATAATAGTCTTTGTTGAGCGCCTTTGCAATCGACTTTACAATAGTGCTTTTCCCCACGCCTGGTGGCCCATACAGACATAAAATTTGACTTGGCGTTTTTCCGCTTATCTCTTTGAGAGCAATATAATCAACAATCTTTTGTTTAAGCTCCTCCATACCATAATGCGTTTCGTCCAAAATCTTTCTTGCAAGCTCGACATCTGTGTTTTCTTCTTTGTCTTTATTCCAAGGAAGTGCAATCACGCGGTCAAGCCAGTCAACAATGTTGCCATATTCACTTTGTCCCGGCCTTGTCGCTTTCAACCTTGTAAGCTCTTCATAAACAATTTTTTTAATCTCAGCCGAAAGGTCAAGCCTTTTTATAATGTTTTTATAATATGCAAAAGTATCCTGTCCTTTTTCCGCCTTTTGCTCAAAAAGTCTGGTCTCAAGCTCGGACTTCAAAATCTCTAAACGCTTTGATGCTTCTGGCTCTTCCACCAGTTTGCGTTTTGCATCCACTTCAAAACGGCAGGCAAGCACGATATTCAAAATCAAATCTTCAATATCTGTCGAATTTTTGACACCCTCAATCGCCCTCAGCCCAACATCATCATATTTAATGTATTCCTTAAAACGCTCGACAATCTCACTCTTCGCCTTTTCATGCACTGGCAACAGTTTTTGGTCGTCAAGCAGCTCAATATCAACATTTAAAGAGTTGTTTTCCACTCGAATGTTGACAACTTTGCAGCGATGCTCACAAAAATAACCCACAGTGTAAGAATTTTTCTCTTCATCAAACCTTATGGTGTCATACTTGCAATAAGAGGCAATATGCTGACCGTTTTCACGATAATGCTCAATGCTAAACTCAACAGGCAAAATGACAACATCACAATGGTTTTCCACCTTTGTTTTAAAGTCGTCAATCTGACTTTTCGACAAGTTGTTGTAATTGATAGAGCTGCACACCCGAACAAGAGTTGCAACATCTTTTCTGTAAAAAGCACTTATATTTTTAAAAACCATACTCCTCTCCTTGATTGTTTTTCATAAAAATTATATCATAAAAATTTAAGTTTTCCTATCAAAACACAATTTTATTTTAAATTAAATAAATTCCGTTAAATTTAAAATGTCTCTCTGTTTTATAAATAATACTTTCGAAAAGCTTGCTATTTTATTATAAATTCCCCAGCTGACATAAAAAATATCAAGCATTTTTAGTTCAAAACAATTTTCCACTCAACTTGGCTGAATTAAGTGGAATTAAAATAAAAAAAGCCTCATAAATCGTTGAGACTTTTTTGTATTTTTTATGCAAGTTTTTCAAACTGGCTGTTGTAAAGTTCTGCATAGAAACCACCCTTTTCAATTAAATCCTCATGATTGCCACTCTCGATAATATCTCCGTCTTTCATAACTAAAATAAGGTCAGCATTTTTGATGGTGGAAAGACGGTGCGCAATAATTATGGATGTTCTGTCAATGGTGAGTTTATCCATAGCATTTTGAATAAGCACTTCTGTCCTTGTGTCAACATTACTTGTTGCTTCATCCAAGATAAGCATTGGCGCATTGTTGACCATAGCCCTTGCAATGGTGACAAGTTGTTTTTGCCCAGCCGACAATGACGCGTCTTCATTTAGAGGCGTATTGTAACCTTGAGGAAGGGTCTTGATAAAGTGATGCAGCCCCACCGCTTTGCAAGCCTCTTTTACACGCTCAAGTGGAATATCTTTGTTGTTGTAGACAATATTGTCATAAATTGTCCCTTCAAAAAGCCAAGTATCTTGAAGCACCATGCAGAACAGATCATGCACATTTTCTCGTGTAAGCGAGTCTGTCGCCACCCCATCAATCAAAATCTGCCCGCTGTTTGTTTCATAAAATCGCATCAACAGATTGACCATGGTGGTCTTGCCTGCACCCGTTGGCCCAACAATTGCAATCTTTTGCCCTGCTTTCGCTTTTGCAGAAAAGTCATTGATGATAATTTTGTCTTTATCATAACCAAAACTTACATGGCTAAACTCAATGTTTCCTTCCACATGTTCAAGCACCTCGGTTTTATAGCTTTCATCAGCAAGCTCTCTTTCGCCTAAAAATTCAAACACGCGATAACTTGCCGCCCCAGCCGACTGAAGATTTGACATTGCCTGAGCAAAGGTTGAAAGTGGCTGAGTAAATAGTCTTACATAAATCATAAAAGCAACAATGACTTCAAAGCCGACCTTGCCGCTCATAGTCAAGACTGCACCTACAACGCACACGGCAACATAACCAAGATTGCCCACAAATCCCATAAGTGAAGGCATAAGCCCACCAAGGAATTGAGACTTCCAAGAGGTCTTATACATCTCTTTGTTTATTCCGTCAAAGGCTTTGTTGAGTTTGTCTTCGGCATTGTAAGCTTTCACCACATTATGCCCAGAGTAAACCTCCTCAATATGCCCATTTATTTTACCAAGAAGCTTTTGTTGCCTATTGAAATACTTTTGACTGTTTGCAACAATTACTAAAAGCAGCATAAAGCCAACCACAGAAGCAGCTATGGCAACAAGTGCCAAAATCCAACTTGTGACAAACATCATAACGATTGTTCCAACCAACAATGTAATTGCCGACACCAAACTTACAATGCTTTGATTGAGCGTCTGCCCCAGCGTGTCAACATCATTTGTAACCCTCGACAAAATGTCGCCGTGACTTGTATTATCAAAATATTTGAGCGGAAGCTTGTTGATTTTCTTTGAAATGTCAGTCCTCATCTTCTTGGTGACTTTTTGAGTGACAGTCGCCATGATGAAACCCTGAAGATAGGAAAGTACAACGCTTGAAGCATAAAACGCAACCAAGGTAAAAGCAATTGAGGTGATGAGTTTTAAATCCATGTTTCCGCCAATCCCTTTCATAATTGCCTCGGTCATGTCACTCATCTTGTCAGGCCCTAAAATAGTAAACACCGTGCCACCAACCGCAAATAAAAGTGCGATAATGATCGCTGGCAAATATCTACTGCAATAGACAAAAAGTTTGCCCCAAGTATCTCTAAAACTATGTTTTTCTCTTATAATCTTCGGTTTTTTAGCTTTTTTATTGCTTTTTTGACCATTTTCTTGCAGTTTTTCAATATTTTCGTCTAAATTTTGATTTTCCTCTGCAAATTTTTCTACTACATCTTCATCAAATTCTTCATTCTCAGTTTCTATTTTATCAGCTTCCATTTTGACAGCTGACATATCAACTTCTTTTAAATTTTCTGTATTTTCGCCCGTCACATCGTTCTGATTGGATTCAGGCAGGCTTGGAGAAATTTGTTTTAAATCATCTTTCATTTGTCAAGTTCCTCCTTTGATAATTGTGATAGAGCTATTTCACGATAAACTTCACATGAAGCCAAAAGATCTTTGTGTTTGCCAATTCCAACGACATCTCCTGCGTCAAGTACGATAATCTTGTCAGCATCCTTGATTGTGCCTATTCGCTGTGCCACGATAAATGTTATGGCATCAGCAGTCTTTGACTTAAGTTGCTTTCTCAGCACCCTGTCCGTCTTATAGTCAAGTGCCGAAAAGCTGTCGTCAAATATGAATATCTCTGGCTTTCTGGCAATTGCTCGCGCAATGGCCATTCTCTGTTTCTGCCCGCCAGAGAAATTTGTTCCACCTTGCGCAACTCTCGCATCATAGCCCTCTGGCAATTTATCAATAAATTTCTTTGCCTGTGCAATTTCTGCAGCGTCTGCAATATCCTCATCGCTTTTCTCGCCCTTGCCATTGTCACCAAAGTCAAGATTTGACTTGATTGTTCCTGCAAACATGACAGCCCGCTGAGGCACATAACCAATCTTATTGTGAAGCGCTTTTTGCTCGTAGTCTTTGACATTGACCCCGTCAATCAAAATTTCGCCATCAGTCGCGTCATAAAATCTTGGAATAAGATTGATAAGGGTGCTTTTTCCACTGCCAGTCGAGCCAATAAAAGCCACTGTTTCACCTTTGCGTGCGGTAAACGAGACATCTCTTACAACATATTCTTCTGCATCAGGATATTTGAAACTTACATTTTTAAATTCAACAATTCCCAAATTTTCAACAGCTGTCTCTTTGCCGTCAAGAATTTTAGGCTTTGTATCAAGCACCTCATTGATACGCTTTGCAGAAACGCTCGCTCTTGGCAAAAGCATGAAAATCATGATAAGCATCATGAAGGACATGACCACCTGCATAGCGTAAGAAATATATACAACCATATCACTGAAAAGTTGAATTTTGCCGGGGATAGATGCTGAATTAATGAGATAAGCACCAATCCAATATATAGCCAAAGTAAGCCCACTTGCAATCAGCGTCATTCCAGGATTCATAATTGCCATGACCCTTCCTGTGAAAAGATGTGTTTTTGTCAGCTCGTTGTTCACCTTTTCAAACTTTGCTTCTTGATAGCTTTCTGCATTGTAAGCTCGTACCACCCTAAGGCCCTCAAGATTTTCACGAGTAGAGCTGTTTAAATTGTCAGTAAGTTTTTGAATTTTCTTAAATCTTGGCACAGCAAAGATGATTACTACGCCCAGCATGACAATCAAAATAGCCACCGCAACAGCTGTAGCCACCGACCATTGCCAGCCCTTGTTTGCAATCTTGCAAATTGCCCACACTGCCATAACTGGTGCTTTGACCAAAAGTTGCAAGGAAAGTGTCATTGCCATTTGCACCTGACTGACATCATTTGTGGTCCTTGTGATAAGACTTGATGTTGAGAAGTTTTTAATCTCCTCCATTGAGAAAGACTCCACCTTATCATAAACTCCCTGCCTCATACGATAGGAAAGCACCGCCGAAACTCTTGATGCAATAAAACTGACAACAACGGCCGTCAAAAGACTGCCCAGCGCACAGGCAAGCATCAGTCCGCCAGCTTCCCAAACCTCATTCATCTTGCTGCCCTCTGTCTGAACAAGAGTGGTGATTTTTGACATATAATCAGGAAGTTTTAAATCAAGCCAAACTTGAAATATGATTAAGCCAAAGCTCAGCACAATAAAAACCCATTCTTTTGCCTTTAAAAAGCGAAACAACCTAAGCATTTTTTCTCCTTTTATTAGTTTTAATTGTAAAAATTAGACTAATGTATACTATACAAAATTATAAAAAAATTGTCAATCAAATAAAAAATCTAATTTGCAAATATGTCATAAAAGATATATTCAATAAAACTAATAAATGACAAAATCAAGAAATATTTTTTTATTAAAAACAAAAAAGGTGAAAAATTCACCTTTTATTTACAAAACCGTCAAATTAAAAAATCTTATTCCATTGCTCTTGTAAGTTTTTCTGCGCCTGTGAGTATTAAAACAACCGCACTGATATATTTTGGTGTAACAAAATATTGGTCATTTTCTTTTGTTATCACGCCTATTTTATCAAGATATGAAAGATGATGATAAAGCTTGCCAGTTGTTTGATATTGCAGGTTTTCCATAAGTGCCTTAATTGACAAACGCTCCTGCATTAGATTTTTAATTATATCAAGCCTTTCCTCACTTGCAAAAGCATCAATCACCTTGGCCATTTCAAAAGAATTTATTTTAAACAATGATGAAATTGTATTTGAATCAGCGCCAAAGGTTGAGCCAAAAGACTCATCTTTTGAATTATATCGCCCTACATAAGCAAATTTGCCCATTGGCATTTCGCTTGGCTGGATGGTGCAATTATGAATTGTCTCCTTCCTTTCTTTTCTATTCTCCCCCTTTTCACATTCAAGTTTTGTCAGCCTTGACTCTATTCCCTCTAATTGAGCCAAAATAATATCAATTTTATCCACAATATTTCCCCCTTTTTAAACTTTTCATATTTACGAATGAATAATTCTATTTTGCCTTAACTTGGTTTAATCATTACAAAATAGAGCTGTTTTAGCAATGTTTCGTAATTATGTAATTTCATAATATCATAATTTCATAATTATGTCAATAGTCTTAAATGGTTTTTTAAAAAATTTTGCTCCTTATTTTATATTGAATATAAATATAATCAACTAAGATTATACACAAGGATGAGGACAATTGGTGCAAGAATGAAGATTGCTTTTATCTATCACTTCAATTTTTCCCTTTCTATTATAAAAGACTGGGCAGGCAAACTTTTTTAAATCAATTTTAGCCAAAGAGTTGTCAAGTTTAAGCAGATGATTAAACGCCAAATCAAGTCCCCTTTGCGTCATAATGTATACAGGAATTTTTATTCCTACTTGAGCCATGGAATTTGGAGCAATATATTCTTTTACATATTTTGAAGCACACGACCAAACAATATCTGCACCTTGCCTCATAGAAAGAGCGGCTTCTTCACTTATGCCAGTTGAGCATAATCCAAACTTAAAAATCTTAACACCATTTTTTTCAAGACTTTTCAACTCTTTGTGTAAAATATTATCCTGCCAAGCAACTGACACAGCAATATTCTTAAATCCCAGCCTTATCGCTTCTTTTACGCCTGCAAGCTGATCAATCTTTGCAGTATATGGGAAGACTGGAATTATGCCTGACTCTTCTGCAGTTTTCACAAGCTTAGCTGAAGGACTTGAGTAAAAAAGGCCAGTCATGCGTTTTACAGCACCTTGAGTGTTTGAAGCATTTGTGGTAATAATTGTGCCAAGATTGTTTGAAACAATGACGCTGCAATCAAGCCTTCCTGCTTCCATTGCTGAAGAAATTGTCTCTGATGCACCAAACAAAACATTCGCTTCGCAGGAATTAAGAGGCCTGTTTGTATCAAAATAACCACCTTTAATCACAACCTCATTGATCAGCTTGCACATGTTTTGAGTTTGCTTTTCTTCATCTTCAATCTGCAAAGTTTTTATCAGCACTTCTGCACTTTCACCACCAACCTCTTTTAAAAGTTTAATCATCAGCGGGCAATATTTAATGGGAATAGGCGTAGCCTTGACCGCCTGCAATATTTCACCTTTCTTTTGAAGGACTACAAAACTTCCAAACATTCGTGATACATGAAGTTCTTTCTTCTCATAAAAAGCCCTCACCCCCTCACAAATCAATTTCAAAATCTTTTCTTCAAAGGCTGATAAGGTTATCTTTAAGTCATCCCCCTCTCTATCAACACCTATTACAACAGTTTCACTTTCATGACTGGCACTTTTAAGCAGTTTTTTTATAAAAATTTCAATACCTTCATTCTGCCATTCATTAAGCCCCAACACCTCTTCAGCTTTAAAAAATCTTTCAAGTTTTGGACTATTTAAATGAAACAAAATTTCAGTTTTATTTTCCTCTATAGTCAAAGTATATTCAGTATATTTCTTTATTTCCATAATTTTCTCCTTTCCTTCACTTGCATTATACTCCACTTCTATGATAAAATAAAATATATATCATTTATGTCAAATATAAATACAGTTTATGGAGAAAAATATGAATATCAGTCTTGACGCCTACAAAATATTTTATACAGTCGCCTTAAATGGAAGTATTTCAAAGGGCGCTGAAGAGCTTATGATATCTCAACCTGCCGTCAGTTGGCAAATACATACACTTGAAGGACAGCTTGGGTTGCCTTTATTTATTCGCACTAAAAAAGGTGTAGTTTTGACAGAAGAGGGTAAGGTTTTGTTTGAATATATAAAACAAGGCATAGAAAGTTTTACAAATGCTGAAAACATTCTGACCAACATGAAAAATATGGATTATGGCACCATCAGAATTGGTGCAAGCACCACTGTCAGTCAACACGTGCTTATGCCATACTTAGAAAAGTTTCACAAAACCTATCCAAATATAGAAATAGATATTGTCAACACCCTCACAAAAGACCTTGTCAGTCAGCTCAGAAAGGGAAACCTTGACCTTTTGCTTTTAAATCTGCCCTGCGAAGAGGCAAGTGACCTTAAAGTGCAAAAACTTCTTTCTGTGCACGACATTTTTGTTGGCAACAAAGATTTTTATGAAATGACGGGAGGAGAAATTGAATTAAATAAGCTGAAAGACTATCCAACCATATTCCAAAAAAGGCCATCAAACACACGCAACTTTCTTGACAACTATCTCAAAGCAAACAACACCTCCCTTCTCCCTAAAATGGAAGTAGTAAGCTATAATCTCATAATGGAGCTTGTAAAAATTGGCTTTGGAATAGGTTATGCCACTAAAGAGTTTGCCCAAAAAGAGCTTGAAAGAAGGGAATTGTTTGAGATAAATATTTCACCCGCCCTGCCTGAAAGGCATATTGGAGTTGTCACCCTTAAAAACCAAATTCCAAATTACAGCACCAAAAAACTTATTGAGCTTATGCTTAACAAAAATGCTTAAACTAGTTTATAAAAACAAAAAAAAACATATTAGTCATCTAATATGTTTTTATTTATTGTCAAATGCGTTTGTTTTATTTTAATAGTTATGTTTTTACAATTCGCCTAAATCAATTTCCCTTCTTTTGGGTGATTTTTGCACCACAGCTTGAACACTTGTTCTCTTTTGGATTGATCTTGCTTCCGCAATATTCACAATAAACATCTTCTTTCTTTTGGTTAAGCTCCACCCCAGTGACTTGGGTGAATACATCGCTCAGTCTTGAGCCGATATTGCTGAGATTTGAGCCATTTGTGCTGGTTATCGCTTTATGTGCGCTTGTCGCTGCTGCAACAATTCCAAAAACCATAAGTCCGCCACCTACTGCAAGAAACAATCCACCAATAAGCATTCCTACGCCTGACATTATGGTCGCATTTTTATCTACTGACGCTTCAAACCAGCCGTCTTCCATCATACCAGGCAAAGATATTCCTTTCCCACCAGTAATTCTTATTATTCCAAATATCGCAAGCACAATCCCAATAACAATTGGGATTAAGCACAAAAGTCTGAGCGCTTTTTTATTCTTTTTCTTCTCTTCCATTATTCACTCCATTTAACAATAATAAATTATTTAGATAGCTTGCAAACTATTCTTTTTCGTCCTCATTACTGTATAATGTAAGACATTCTTTTTGATATTCCTTTAAATTTCCTGCCAAACTTGTGTTTGAAAGCTCATCAAGATTGTTTGCAAAATCAAAAAGTGTTTCTGCCATGGTTTGCAGGCGAACACCCTGCCAAATCTCCTTTTTGTAAAACTTTCCATTTTCATCTGAAGGGTTGAGCATTAAATATTGCATGCTGGCATTTGGCTTTACATTATGAAAGCTGAATTGCAATCCAGCAATATTGACCATCATAGCCTTTTCGGCAGCGTCATAACAAAAGGTGGCGTTTTCTACATCATTGGCAATCAGCCCATCAATGCCACTGTTGACAGAAAGTTTGAAATTGTAAGAAACATCTTTGTGAGATTTTACATAAGTGTTGATAAGATTGATTGATGCAAAGTATAAAAATGCGTCAGCGGTGTTTGTGATAAACATTGTTTTTAGGTTTGCCTTTGCCCGAATATACGACTCCCTTGAAACCTCTTCTTTTTGTGTATTTTCTTTTATAATCTTTTTCAAATCCTTTATATTTTCAAGTTTAAACACGCTTTTCCCTCCTTTGCAATACTTTTTAATATTTTAACATATGCATTTTTGATAAGTCAATACAAATTTAAATCTTATAAAATAATGCTAAAATTTGCATTTTTAAAATTTTTAATTTTTTAAACTATTTTTTCTCTTAAAATCTGCTTATTTAATAAAACAGCTTTATTCAAGCTCTAATCCGCTTTCTTTTTTAAACCATTCATTAAATTCAACAAAAGGGTTTACATAGCCGTCATTTCTATTTGCACGCTCTTCATCAGTCATCTCCGCCATGGTCTTTTGGCAATTTTTAGGTATAAAAACATACCACAAATCAGACCACTTTTGATCAGTATCATTGCCACGTATTTCTGTTGACAAGGTCCCTTTTACATATCCAAAAAACTTCTTAACCTGCCTGCCGTCAAAATAGGCAAGGCATTCTTTAAAATAACACTCCCTATTGTTTACATCTTTCATTATTTCAAGCAGCCCATCAATGCCCATTTTATTTAAAAGTTCTCTTTTAGGAAATGCACCCGGAAAATCAGGCTTTCCTGGAAAGGCTGGAATATAAAATCCTGCATCAAGAGAAATGCAAGGTTTTTTCACCCTTTCATAAGCCTGTCTCACTTTATATTCTGCAATATATTCTATATCATTGACTTCTGGTTCTGCAATGTCATATTCAAAGTGTTTAAGTTCGATATTTTTTTCTATATGCTTCTTCGCTGAGGCCACCTTGCCCATATTTGATGTTACAAATATAATTTCTTTCATAAATCTCTCCACTTCTCTATTTCTTTTCGCCGCTCCAAATTCCTAAAAACTCTTTCCGCCATAACAGTTTTAAATTTGCAAGCCCAGAGTTTTCAAGCAGTTTGAAATTATCTTCAAGCGTTTCAGGTTCATCTTCTTCATCCAGCAAGTTCAGCCATTCTTCAGTCTCTTTTTCATTATAAGTCTTTCTAAGCCACTGTCTTTGAAACTGCTGAAATTGTCTGCATTCATTTTCATCATTGCCCTTAATCAAATCGCAGGTGATATATTGCCCGCCCTTCTTTAAATGTTTTGCCACATTTTTAAGAGCAACAAGTTTATTTTCCTGTCCATGTATGTTGTGCACGCCAAAGCTTGTAATCACAAGGTCAAACTGCTCAAGCCCTTCCATGCCTTTTTCATCACAAATGTCACAGACTAGATAGGAAAAATCATAAGCTTTCATTCGCTCCTTTGCAATTGCAAGCATCCCAGTAGAAAAATCCACTCCAAAAAATTTTGCTTTTGGAAATCTTTTCGCAACCTTTTCTGTCAAAATTGCTGTTCCACAACAAATATCTAAAATTTTAATATCTTGTTTTTCAATCAAAATATTTTCAACAAGATTGTCAAGTGCCTCATCAAAATATATATTTACAGCCCTGCTTGTAAAGTCATATTCTTCAGCTTCATTATCAAAAGTTGATTTTATATCCATTGATTTCTCCTTATTTGTGTTTTATTCTTTTTACATATTTTTTATAATGTTTAATATATCTGAAAAGCCCTTCACCATCTTGTCAAAAGAAAAGAAATTTTTCATTTGAGGAAGGTGCAAAAATATTATTTTTGGATAGGCCTGTACATTTTCAAGTTTTGACAAAGCAAAACTATATATATGGTTGCAATATGAATTGCCTGCTTTTTTTGAAAGAACGAAATCTATATTGCAGCCAAAAAGCAGCTTTTGCAGCCAAACATAATCAAAATTGGTTTGCAATTCTCTTATTTCTCTTTCATTTTCAATCGCCAACTGACTTATATTTTTTTCATCTTTTAAACAATCGTCAATGCCCTTTCTAGCCACAAGCTCTATGGAGATTTTGTCTTTTAAAAGAGGTTTTTGTCCAAGCAGTATTATACAACCAAACTCATCAGCTTTTATTGCCCGCTCTAGTTGCAAGCACGACTTTTCTTTGTCATTGTCAAGATAAAGTTTGAAATCTGGAGTAAGTTCATCCAAAAACAGCTTGCTTGAATTAGTTTTTCCCTTAAATGCAGCAACCAATGTTTTCATATTTACATAATAACATATTTTAATAAATTTTTAAACAATTTACCTAAACTTTATCAATCAAATATTTCATTTGGATAAATTTAAAATGATTTAATATCAAAAACTATATAAAACATATTTCAAGGCAAGAAAAAAGCAGAGAACATTCTCCGCTTTTATGTTTAAGCATCAATATTTTCAAGATCTTCCTCATCTTCCATCTCTTGAAGGAACAATGCATGTTCATCACTTTGTTGAGACCAAATAAGATCATAGTTTGCAAGATTTTCTTCACCAAGATTGTCCTTAATGAATTTTCTTACAGCTTTCAACTGATTTGCATCAGCCCATCTAAGTGAAAGCATAAGAGCATACTTTGAGTTTGCATCTTTTGGAAGTTTGCCTATATCATAAGTCCCCTTAACAATGCTGTCAATTGAAATTGGAGGAATTTTTACAAACGCCAAGAAGTCTCTTGCAAGAGCGTCGCCAACTTTATTTTTGATAAGGTTGTAATCAAATTCACCATGACCGGCAAATAAAATATCAGAAACTTGTTCCCAAGAACGAGGGTCAACAGCATGTTCTGGTGGCTCTTCACTGTCATAAGGAGTGCAAAGTGCCTTAATGCCTTTTGCTGCAATGAAAGACAAAACTGCTGGATGGACTTTTGGTCTATTTGGGAATTTTTTATGTGGTTGACCACCCCATTGCAAGAAGCTTTTTACATCAGGCTCCAAATAAATATGAGCATAAAATCTTCTGAAAAGTGGCTCTGGCATATTGTAAGCCGCTGATGACTCTTTTGGATTATTTCCTGTTGAAACGATTACGCAGTTGTCTGGAAGTCTGCCCTCTTTGCCATTGATTGAACGCTCAAGGACAATGTCATAAACCAAGCTTTGCTCATTTTCTTTTACATTTGTAAGCTCGTCGATAAGAAGAACATGGTTTTTCTTAGGCTCTCTCTTACAGATATCCCAAATTTGAGTAAACCATGTAGGCTCTATCCAAGAAGAAACTCCATTTTCATAAGCAGTCTTTCCAATAATTTCTTCAGGCAAAATTCCGTTTCTGAGTCTTATCATAACGAAATCTGGGTCTAATTCTTGAACGCGTCTTGTTTTACCAACACCGCTTGGACCATGAAGCATGAAAGATTGACCTTTTTCAATATAGAAAGCAAGCTGTTCATCAACAGTTTTTGGTTTTGTGCTGATTTTAATGCCATAAGGATTGACTTCTTTTGTTTCTACAAGCTCAGTTTCATCTTTGAAAACGATATGTTTGAATGACGCTTTGCTCTTTTCACCTGAGAAGTCAATGTTTGTTGAAGCCTTATTGTCTTTTTCACCATTTCCGTTGTCAATTACAGAACGAAGGTTTGTTCCGTTTAACATACTTCTGATATAAGAGTTTTGCCAAAGAATACCGTTGCTATCATTTTTGTCTATATAGAAAGGAAGTCCACCAATAAGCCCCTCTTCACTGCGCAAGAGCACTGTGTCGCCTTTGTCAAAAGCGTTTGGATTTAAGCTTGTGCTGTCCCAATTGACAACAACCCATTTAATAGGCTCTACTTTAAACCAATACGCCTTGCCATCTTCACAAGTTGTGCGATCTGCAAAGAAATTCATATTCTTAGCGCTTTTTGACTCAGCAACCACGCGGACATATCTTTCGCCTTCATAAACATATTCGTAATCTTTTTCTTCATCTTTCCATGATTTGCCATCCGCGGCTGTCGTTGACCCCATATAATAAGCAGAAGGTTTTGGGCTTTCAGTTTGAAAGAAAAACTCAAGTCTTTCAGCAAGCGCATCACTCACTTTAGATTGTGGATATTGCATATCTGGAAAAACAACAGTTTGATATATACCATTGTGTTTTAATACAGCGCCTGCATTTTTAAGGTCTTTAACTGACACCTGAAAAGCAGGTGCAACAACTAAGCTTGTAACATTCTGGTCGCTATGTGATAAATGGCCTTCTGCGTCAACTACTTTTACCGCTCTCTTAGCCTGGTTGAAGCCACCGATTGTGCCTTTAATATAATAATCACTTGTCCAGTATACAGTACCATATTTACCATTCGAACATACACAGTTTGGGTTTGTTCTTGCTTGGTTTGCAACGGCATAGTCTGAGGCGGAAATCTGTTTCAATACACCTTGCATATTTGTAACTTGTTCAGCAGATAAAACGAAAAATTCATCCTTAGTATTTACAGTTGATTGTTTAAATACCTGCTGTGAGGTCATAATTGACTTTTTAATACTTTTTGCCATAATAATCTCCTGTGCTAATTATAGCACAACTTTTTTTAGATTTCAAGATATTTGGTAAAAATAATATAATATTAAAAAACACAAAACATCATTATTCTGCTTGTTTTTTTCAAGCATTTTGTTGCATTATTCATTGATTTTTTTTCTTTAATCTTGAATTTTTTGGATGCTTATGCTATAATCAACAATAAGAATAATCATATTTTTTACAAGGGGAAAAAATGAAGGCAATAATTTTCGATTTTGATGGCACTATTACTTATAAAAGCAAAAATATCTGGGACTGGATTTGGACAAATCTTGGCTTTGACTTATCTGAGGGCTCTGAATATGACATTCTCGAAAAACGCTATGCCAGTGGCGAAATTTCCTATCAAAAATGGTGTGACATAACCTGTGACATGTTTCGCGAAAAGGGCTTGAGCAAGCAGATTGTAAAAAGTGCAACCTCTGACACTAAGGTGATAAATGGTTTTGCCCAAACAATAAAAAAGCTTAAAGAAAAAGGGATAAAGTTATACATAGTCAGTGGAAGCGTGCTTGAATGCATTGAAAATGTGCTGGGTGAAAACAAAGATTATTTTGACTTTATCGCAGCAAACCATTTTGTATTTGATAAGTCTGGACTTATTTCTCGCATTGACGCAACCAAATATGACTATGAAGGAAAGGCTGTCTTTGCCAAAAAAGTCATCAAAAAACTTGGTATAAAACCTCAAGATGTTTACTTTGTAGGCAATGGCGACAATGATGAATGGGTGTATCAAACAGGTTGCAAAACACTTTGCATAAATCCAGACGGTGCAGATTTCGCAAATAAAGAAAAATGGACAGGCTGCATCGAACATACTGACAACTTTGAAGACATTCTCTCATTTATTCTTGACTCTTCAATCGAAAATGAAAAATAACAAAAAAAAGTGGACACTACCCCACTTTTTATTTTTTTCTTTAATATTCGATAACCAGCAAACACATATTATAAATCAATTAAACCAAAATTTATTTAGGTTGAAATAAAACTTGTTAATCATGCCAATGTAAAAATCATTTTAATCTAAATCATTAAAATTATTTTTGCCTTTGTCATTAAAGCTGTCAGAAGAATCCTCTTTTTCTAAAAATACTTGACGGAAATATTTTGTAAGCTCTTTATACATTTGCGTATGTTTTAATGGGCTGAATATCTTGATTGAATGATAGTAGTGCTGAGCAATATTATCTTTTGTTGAATTGAAATTGTTCCAAATTTCCCTTCCCATATATTTCAAATCAAAATAAAGCGACCTCAAATTTGAAAGGCAATCGGCACATTTAATCATTTTTGCCTCAATTGGCCCATTTGCCAGCCTTTTTGCATGTTCTTCTTTTCGCTCGACATAAGGCAAGCTTTTAATCTCGCTGACATAACTTACTAAGGTGGCAACCTTCTTTCCAAAAAGCCCCTCAATTTCTGCAAGGCTGGTGCCTGTGTCTTCAACTGTGTCATGAAGTATTCCCCCAATCAGCGTCTCCTCATCAGCACCATTCTCTCTTAAAATTTGCATAACCTCATAAATATGCACAATATATGGGAAAGGCGCAACCTTTCTTTTTTGTCTTGCGTGCCTCTCACTTGCAAATATAATCGCTTCATTAAATTTTTCCGTCATATCTTTCTCCTTTATACTTGCATTATAGCACACAATGTGGTATAAGTAAAATATATATTTTTAATGATAATCATAAGAGGTAGTTATGGATTTGTCAAGTAATTTAGATCACTTTCGCATATTTTATATGGTTGCGAGAGAGGGAAACATCACCAAGGCTGCAGAGAAACTTTATATTTCGCAGCCAGCCGTTTCTATGACGATAAAGAATCTTGAAGAAAATCTTGGCAACAAATTGTTTATAAGAAGCAAGAGAGGAGTGACCCTTACAAAATTTGGCGAGAAAATCTTCAATAAGGTTGACAGTGCTTTTTTGCAACTCAGCCAAATAGGCGGAATTGTTGAGGAAGAAGACCAACTGCTTCGTGGCGAAATTGTGATTGGCTGCGGCTCACATATTGCAAGACAGACACTTGTCGAGCCATTAAAGAAGTTTTTAAATTTTCACCCTCAAATCAAAATCAAACAAATTGAAGATGTGCAAGCCAAAATGTTTAGCCAGCTTGAAAAGGGCGAAATCGACCTCATCATCTCGCAATACAATGAGATTAAAAACGAGCTTGTTTTCAAGCCTCTTCACAATCAGCCTTATGCCTTTGTACGCTCTCCAAACGCTGAAACGACAAGGTTTATATCCTTTTCACAGGGCTCTTACGCACAAAAGATTTTCAGCCAGTTTATTAAGGACTATCACTATGATGATGTTCCAAACATTCAAGTGTCTGGCTATAACTTTGCAATAGAGCTTGCTTTAAACGGACTTGGCACCACCCTTGCGCCTGCATATCTGACTGAAAAATATGTCAAGGCTGGCACTCTTGAGCTGGTATATAGCGATTATCCACTGCCAAATATAAACTTTGGTTTTTATTATAATCCCAAACTTTTAAGTCGTGCAGCCAAAGAATTGATTAAAAATTTTTAAAAAAGTGTCAAGCTGTCGAATTTTTTCATATATAAGCCAATGTTTTGACCTTATTGCAAGAAAAATTCGATAAATTTTTAAGAATTACTATTTACAAACGAAAAAGAATATGATATCATTAAGGTGTAAAAAAATCTTCATGTGAGGTGAATTATGAAAAAAAATCCATATTTTATAGACGGAAATGGCGGTTTGAGTAAAGAGCAACTTGCCAATATGAAATTAAACAACTTTTATTTGTATAAAGCTTTAAATCAAATTTTGAAATCAGTAAGAACAAATGACGCAAAAATTGGTGGTCCACTCCGTGCTTCTCTTCTTACAGGCGAGCTTAAAAAGAGTGACGCTCTTACTGGAGTTGATACAAACAGACTTGGTGAAAAACTTAAATTTTTGGTTATTGAATTAAGCGACAAAAATCATCCTGAAAAACTTGAAGCTTTCAAGAAGTCATATCTTTACAACACTGTTATAGAGCCTCTTTCTTCTGGTTACATCCTTGATGAAGACAGAAAATGGTCAAACTATAAGCACACTTCAAATTATGAGCAAGCTTTTAAAAACAAAAATGCTCTTGATGCAGCACTTACCTGCCAAAGAGAAGATGAAAAAGCTCCACTCGGACTTGACTTCTCAAAAATCATTGACAGTTTTGTAAAAACTGATGAGAAAGGAAACTTCTATTTGGAAGACAGTTATACAATTGAAGAAGAAATTGCAATGGGCGAAGCTGTAAACGAACAACTTAAAACCTTCAAAAACAACAGCAGATTTAAAGCAAACTATTCAAACCCAAAAGCTGCTTCAAGTGAAAATGAATTTGAAGATGAAGATGAATTGGGCTAAACAGTACTAAATTGCAAACAAAAAACTCTAAGAAATTTCTTAGAGTTTTTTATTTTATATGTTTATATCATATCGTTTTCATCTTCACTGCTGTTTACTCTTTCGTCTGGTGGTGTAACCTCTGGAATATATGCAGAGCTATCATTTTCTTCCATGTTGCTTTCTATCACTTCAGAAGAAAGGTTTTCCAAATCATCAACATCATTGTTTAAGTCTTCTTTTCCTGGCTGCTCTTGCTCTTTTGGAGGAGCAGGCTGCTCTTTTTGAATATCCCCTCCGCGCATGAAGTCATCTTCTATTGCTTTTACAACTTTTGACGCAACTTCGGAAATAACAACGGCTCCCATTTTAAGCAGTCCCAAATCAATATCACTTACATCAACAGGTTTGATTGCTGATGGTGTATAATAACTGCTTTTCTTTGCCTCTTCTTCCTTCTTTTTAGCGTCTTTTTTGGCGTCTTTTTTCTGCTCTGGCTTTTTCTCTGGCGGTTTCTTTTGTGCAGCCTTCTTTGCGCCTGCCGCCTTTTTCATGCCATCTTTTGCATCTGAATGAATGGTCTGCATTTCAAGTGGACCTCTTACAGACGCCTTGTCAACCTGCTGAAGCATCTTGTTCATATCGCTGACAATCTTTGAAACTTTGACTGGGTCAAGCCCAATTCCTTCAAGGCCGCCAAACTCATCCATAACCCTGTCAAGCAAAGCCTTATAGCTTGTATATCTAAATTTTTCATCAACTTCAATATTGCCTTCTGCCAAAAGTTGACGATACCTTGCAAGCACTTCCGCCCCAATAGGCCCAGAAGCTTCAAGCTCTTTAAGCATGCTCATCAGATAAACCTGAGAAGCCATGTCATAAAGGTCACCCGCAATAAGCTCGAAATCAAAGGCGTCTTGCATAACCACCGCAAGCTCTGGCACGGCCATATCATCCACCTTAGTCTCAACATCTACAAGATGAAAAGCCTTTCTCAGCTTAACCCTATATTCATCATCATAAATGTCAACGAAATCGGCAACATGAGTGACTATGTATTCATGCCCAAGAAAATTATCGACAAATTCCGACAAGTATAATGAAGCTTTTGCAGTGCCATCATCAAGCAGTTGTATTCTTATGCTGTAATAGAAATGCTTTTTCATGTAAAGAGCAATGGCTTTGTAATAAAATTCGTTTTGGTCTTCAATTTCCTTTTCCATTTTGACAAGGTCTCTTCGAATTTCATCAGCAATTCTGTATTGACCATCGTCGCCAACTCTTCCCACCAGCTTATACTTCATTATCATCATTTTCATGCGATATTTATAATAGGTAATAAACTCGGCCTTTGTGACAGTCATATCACTGCCAAAGACATGATAAGGCTGAGGCTGGGCAACTTTGTTTTCTGCCTGCCCGGCACTCATTTCAAGCTCTTTTTCCTCAGCTTTTTCGCCGCCACCATTTTGTGCGCTGGCAAATTGCTCTATTTCATTTTCAACCATGATTTCATTATATATTAAATATCTTCATTTGTCAAAATATATTTTCTATAAACCGCCGATTTTTCTTTCTTTTTCCTTGCTTTCAGCATGCACCCCTTCACTAGTGCTGTCAGTTTTTCTTTAAATATGACACGCAATATGGTTTTTCTTTGATTGAATTGAGAGTTATGCCATTAGAAACGCACAGTCCATTGTGGTTGAAAAGACAATCTGCCCTGCACTTTATTTCCAACGCCTTGCTGTCACGCTGTGGAGCATAGTCTGGCACCTTTGTAAACATATCCTTGGTGACATCCTGCACCTCTTCTTTATTTTCATCACGCTGATAACTGCTGCATACAACTTCGCCATCCACAAGCACCCTCTCAGCCTTGCATGTAAATCTGTCGTTATATTTGCACAGCCCCTTTCTGCATCTAATATCCATTATCACCTCACAAAATCATTATTGACAATAAACAAAAATTTAATCAATTTGTTTTCTCTTTTTTATTTGACAAAGAGAGTAATTTTTAATAAACTTAAATTAAAGTAAAATAAAGAGGTGAAATCATGAAAGTATTACTACTTGCAGATGTAAGAGGCACTGGAAAAAAGGGAGAAATCAAAGAGGTTGCTGACGGCTATGCAAACAATTTTTTAATTAAAACAGGCAAGGCAAGACGGGCTGACAACAGCGCATTAAGCGAAAATAAAAACAGAATAGCAGCAAATGACTACCATAAAGAGATGGAACGCCAAGACGCAGTCAAACTGGGCGAACAACTGAAAGGCCAAAGCGTGAATATAAAAATTAAATGTGGTGAAAACGGAAAGACTTTTGGCTCTGTCACCGCGAAAGAAGTTGCAGACGCCCTTGCAAAACAGGGCTTTAATGTAGATAAACGCAAGATTGAGCTTAAAGAGCCAATTCGCACAGTCGGCAACTATCAAGTGAATGTCAAACTGCACAGCGAGGTATCAGTCAAACTGACCATCGAAGTTTCTGCTGCTTAAACTCGTCTTTGAAACTTTTTGCTTAAAACACAGAAAAACCATCCCAATATTTAGGATGGCTTTTCTTTTTTTCTTAATTAACATATAGTTTAATGCTATAAACAAATGCTTGTGAATTTGGCTGATTTAGATAAACGCCCACATTAAATTCTGACTTCTCAGGAATATCTTTTGGAACATAAAATGAAACTTGATCTATATTTTTGTCTTTATTTTCTACCGCTTTATTTAATAAATATTTTATATCGCCATTTTCCATTTTATAGCGTGCAAAAATATTTAATTTAGTATTTACTTCTGTCTTACTTTCCACTTTTAAACATAGTGTTTTGCCTAGATGTTTATTAAAATCAATTTTCTGTGACAAAATATTCCAGCATTCTTTTTCGTCTCCACAAACTAATTTTATGCAAGCTTTATCAAAATAAGATTTAGATGAATGAGAAGATTTCCATAGACAATTTTCTTTTTCTCCAACATTGTCAATAAAAGTGTCTTTCAATAAATTATTTTCATCATTGCAGCGTCTTTCTTCTTTTTCAGTTTTATTGTCGATAAAGTTTTGAACTAAATTGTAATAAGAATCTTTGTCTTTGTTTTGTATATATACTTTCCCAATTTCTATAAATAATTGATTTAATTCAATTTCTTTATCTTGAATTTGTTTTAAAACCTTATCATATTCATCTTCAAACGCTTTTATTTTGTCTACAACTTTAATAGGATTGATGTTTTTCTTAGCTTCAAAATCAATAGGCTTTGCTTTCTTACTTATGATGAGCTTGTTTTTAGAAACAAATTCAGCAAATCTATCAAACATTACACGATAATTTTCATTAAACTCACGGTAATTTGCGAGATAAAAATAATAATCTAAAGGTTTGTTTTCTTCAAAATCATTTTTTGAAATGTAAGGTAAATGAAATAAATCTATCATCTCTTGCGTTCTTGAATCAATGGCAATAAATAAAGCTTTTATATTGTGATGAAGTGCAATTATATTCCCATGAAATCTTAACCCCATAGAAAAATTGTATTCTTGCAATCTTTCTACCCATTTTTGATAATTAAATTCTAGTAATGTATTTTCTTCAAGGTAATCATGCAAAAATTCAAAATTCTTTTTATCTTTTATATGAAAATTTTCCAGTTTGCCACCTGTTTGTTCAACAAACAAGAAATTTCTCTTTGCAAAATAGTTTAAAATAGAAATCTCTTTTTCATCCAAGACTTCTCCAAAACTCTTAAAATTGCAACATGTATTGATTGCTTTTTGTTCATCTTCTATCTTTAAATTGCGGTTGTTCCAATAATACATAGATGGACAACCAATTACAGCAATATTAGTAATTCCATATTTTCTCAATATAGATGCAGTATATTCACCTCTCACGCCGAGCACAGCCCTTTCTTGCATCTTTTTCAACATTCTTTCAACCTGACTGCTCAGTTTAAAATCAGGATTAAAATTTTTATTTTGCAATCCTATACTTAAAGGTATAAAAGGAATGTTGTATTTATCTATATAAGATTCAATATAATCATATTCCGCACCTTCTCTAATCCAACATAAATCAGTAATTATAACAGCATCATAATCTTTGAATTTATAGCTATCTTTATAGGACACTATGTCCGGGTCAAAAAGCCTGATTATTGATTCCCAATAAACAATGTTTCCCGAGTTCATTCCTACACTTTTAAATAGTTCATCGAGAGCTTCAGAGCTTTCCTTTGAATATTTTTTTAATAACGCAATTTTCATGTAATCTCCTAAGATTTTATAAACTTATTACAAACAAGTAAGCATTTACCTAGTTTTAAAAATATTTTTATTTTAAAACTTATTGAAGAGGCACGAAACCACAGAAATAGTTTGGAATGTCACCAAAGATGAAACCTGTCTCGATTTTATCCTCAATGATTTTTTCGCCCTCTTTGAGAATGTTTGCTGAGCATGTCACTGTGAAGCCTGCGCGTTTTGCATAGTGGAAAATTGACCTTAATGTCTTTCCTGTTGAAAATACATCATCAACAAAAACAACATTCTTGCCCAAAAGTTTTTGTTCGTCATCTTCTGATATGTAATAATTTACTCTGCCAGAAGTTATGCTTTCACCGTCAATTTGGCGTGGATTTGCCATATAGCACTTCTTTTCTTTTCTGAGGCAAACATAGTCAACGCCCATAAGGTTTGCCACCTCTTGTGCAATTGGAACGCCCTTAAGCTCTGTAGTGAGAATGATATCGCACTTATTCCCGCCCTTTTTGATTTGTCTTACAAGGTCTACTCCTGCAGCTTTCAAAAGTTGCATATCTCCAACAGGATTAAAGCCAGCAATCATGTCGCCATTTGGTGCTGGCAACACTGGCAATTTTCTTTCAAGCCCTAAAACATTTAAAATATAATATTCCATAAAATCCCCCTATTACTTAAAAAAATTTTATCATATCATAAATTATTTTGTCAAACAAAAGCAAGATAATTCGTTTAAAAGAAAATTTATTTTACTCTTGAAATGTCTTTCAAAAGGTGTTATACTTAAGCTAGGAGATTTTTAATATGGCAAGAGACTTTTTTGATGGGAAAAATCCTACAGCAATTGAAATGCTTTCTTATATTGATGAAAATTTTTTCAAACGAGTTGACACAAAGCGCAAACTCATGAAATTCACACGCGCCTTTCTTGACAAATTTTGTGAAGAACGCAACCTTGCACCAGTTACACTCACCTCAGTTGAGTATAAATATGGTCATTATGCAACATACATGCACTACTCAGGACAGCTCAAAGTCAACAATCTGCTTGTAAAAAGCTTTGCTGAGTTTAAAGAGAAAAACAACTTTTTCTATGTTCAAGAATATTTTGACACAATCTTGCACGAGCTTCGCCACCATGAACAGTTTGTTGGAGCCCTTAAAGACGCTCACCCAATCGTAAAAAACACCATGCAGATTATGCGCCGCTTTAAAGGTGAAGAAATTTTTGACTCTCACTCATACTTTTTCAACCCAGTCGAACTTGACGCAAGACACTTTGCTTATAAGACACTTAAAAGCAATGCAAAAGTTTTTGAGCCTTATTACAAACATGAAGATTATGTCGAGTTTGAAACAACTGGTGAAGTTGAGGCGCAACTTGATTATGTTGCCCTGCTTAAAGACCCAGAGCTTCGCGGACTTAAACTTGTAAGCAGACAGGTAAAAGAAATTGAAGAGTCTGTAAAAGAAATTGCACTTAAAAACAAGCTCAGTTTTGTTGGTATTAAAGAGCGCCCTGAAATTGAGACAAAGATGGATGAAATTGAAAACTTAATTCTTTCAAGCCGTGTAAATGCAGAAATCGCGCCAGAGTTTTATCGTGATGAATTTGTGCTTGAGTCAAACCCTGATGAGATTGAAGAAAAAATCAGTATAGAAAAAGCTTCATATACCAACTTCTTAAAAACACTCGCCGAAAAAGACAGAATTCGTCGCAAAAACAGAAGAATTGCAAAAAAGGAAGAAAAGCAAAAGTGTGAAGAGCTTATCAAAGAAAAGAAACTTTCAGAGCGCAAAGAAGAATACATAAAAGAAGAAAGAGATATTTAAAGGGGATTATCCCCTTTTTTTGGGGGGTATTATACCCTTTTTTTGGGTTTATCCCCTTATTTTAATTTTTTTTATTCTTAAAAAGAAAAAAAGCAGGTTATCAAAAGATAATCTGCTTTCTTTCTCAATCAATTATTGATTTGCAAGTTTATCAAGTTTTTTCTTTCTTCTCTTAGCAAGAAGGATAATCAAAATGATTATTAAGATTACAACTACGACTACTACTACAATTACAATAATGATTGTTGTCATTGTCTTGGTATTGACAATGATTTGAGCATCTTTATCAACGCACCAGAAAAGTCCGCTGTAGCTAAGTCTTGGGTCTGGATAGCTCTTGTAATGAAGCACATTTTTAAATTCATGTGCGCCAAGGTCTATCTTTCCCTTGAATGGATTTTCTTTTGTGCCGATAGGCTCCCAATATCTGCCTTCAAAGCCGATATTGCTTGTTACTTTATAGCTGCACTCGCTGTAAGGAATGCCCTCGTCATTTGTTTCGCCATTATTTACTGCATAAGCAACAAAGGCAAAATCTCTTGCTGTATTGATGAGATATGGGTCTTCATCTGTACCGCTTCCGCTAAGCCCAGACGCCCTTGCATCTTCATCAGTCCAAAGCACTCTTGCAAAGTATACATAGATGTTTATTTGATAACCAAAGAATCTATCCATGAAATCTTTGCCCATTGAAAGTGTGCCATTTACCACATATTCAGAAGCGTCAAAGGTTATGCCATCAACAACCACATAAGTCTTTTCATACTTGTAGTTTGCATTTGCGATTATTCTCATTGAGAAGTTGTCGCCATACTTGACAGTCTTGCGGTCACCATTATTCACCTTATTTGAAGAGCCAGAGCCGTCTATGAAATAGAGTGTTCCAGACTTCAAGATTTCTGAATTATCAAGTGGTGAAGTCATTGCAAGATTGAAGGCAAGTGTGATGTCTTCTCTTGTGACCGGAATTGAAAGCTTGATTGAGTAATCTCCGCCATCAACTTCAGTGAGATCTTTTACATCTAAGACATAACTGAATACATAAGTATTTGTTTCGCTGTCATAAACAGATTCAAAGATGCTTTGACCGAAGCCATAACCTCTTGATTTTTGAACAACTACAACCAAAGTATCGCCGACAGCTGCATTGAATACGCTGTTGTAATCACACTGCTTTCCATTTACAAGCACCTTAACAATTGTGTGAAGTGAGCCAAGCTCGCCTGCGTTAAAGTTTACTGCAACATTTCGGCCTTCAAACACTGCTGTAATGTCAAGTGGATAGTCAATGAGATTTGTAAATTCATATATGATTTCACCAGCAACTCCAGGCTTGCCAATGTATTGCTCGCCTGTTGAATTGTTTTCCCAATATAAGAATTTATACCCTTCAATTGGCACTGCAACAAGAGTGAGAAGTTTTCCAGCGTCAAAGCTGCCGCTTAAAATTCCGCCATCCTGCCTTGCAAAGCTTTCGCCGCCATTTGCAAAGTCATTATTGTTGTTTTTAATAGTAAATTTAACTGTTGGGTTGTAAAGCGCTCTGACAACATATTCACCCATAACTAGATCTTTAATAGTAAAGCTCTTGCCGCGTTCGGTGATTTCTCCGCCATCGAGTTGAACAGTAAAACCAACAAATTCATATCCTGCTATTTCTGGAGCAGCAAACTCTAAGGTAGAGCCAACAGCAATTTCGCTATACCAGCGATTTTCCTGTCCAGTCCAAGCACTTGAGCCAAGGGCTGCAAGGTTGGTAATGAAATTGAAGTTTGAATAATTTGGGTCTTCAAGATATTTTGAAGGTGATACTTCTACTCTCACCTTAGCCCTGTCATACACATAGCGTGCGTAAAGGGTGAAAGTTTGAGTTGTTGCATCAAAGCTTCTATCTTGTTCATACATAGAGCCCTTATGAGTGTAACCAGTATTTTGCCAATTCATCATAATGTCATTGTATTTGTCAATGTATTGAATTGCATTTTCGTCACTTGTGTAGTAATAATATCCTGCAAAAGTGAAGCCCTTCTTCTTTGCAAATACAGTGCCATAATCGTTGGCTGAAAGACTGCTTAAATCCCACTCTTCGCCAAAGCGGATTTTCTTTTCCATTGTCACTGAGGTGTTTTCATCAACCACGAATTTCAAAGTATATTCTTTTGGCTCTACATAAACCACAATGGTTGCACCAGCTGTCACTTCATCAATGATAAAGTAAGCACTGTTTGTGAAGCCTGAGCTGAGTGGGTCTTCAGCAGTTACTTGTGAAACTTGAATGTTGTTGAAAGTTTCGTCACCTGAGTAGATAATGTGATATTTAAGTAATCCGTCATCTCCTGTAAGGAGGCTGTATGAAATGAGTGAAGCAATGTCTACTCTAAGGCCGGCGCCAGTTACAACTGCAACATTGATTGAGTCACCACGGCTTGGTCTTGAAGAAACAAGCTCGTTTGATGTGTCAACAGTGAAAATTCCGCCGTGTACACCCTTTGTAATATCTTCGCCTTCATTGACGAACATAATTTTAATATTGTTCTCTTTTGCGATAAAGCGCACGAGAATTTGTGAACCTTTTGTTGCGCCAGTGATTACATAGATGTCTTTTCCATTTATGGTTGTCTGGCTTTGTATCATTCCTTTTGATGTGACAACTGAAGCTGTAAAGCCTTTTTCTGCAACAACTTCAAAGTAAAGCACTTCATCTGTATAAGAAATGATTGTGTAGTTTCCGCCAATTACGAGGCTTCCTTGATATTCGTGATATTTATCATCTGAATATCTTTCGCCCTCACTGTTTGTCGCAAACACCTTTCCGCCCTTTGTAGAGCCAAGGTTGTCAATGTAGTTTACTTGAGTCGACGACTGAACAACCACTTCAATTTCGCTTGGTGTAAACACCACTTCAATATGTGTGATTGGGTCATAAAGATCAAGGTAGATTGAAATCTTGTTTCCATCAATTTCAAAGTCACCCTCGCCTGCCTTAACTCCATCAAGTAAAATCTCTGAAAGCTCATAACCATTTTGCGCTGCAAGCACAAGGTCAACATTAAGTCCAAGGAAGAAGTTTCCATTGTTTTGACCGATTACATCAACAGTGATGTCTTCACTTTCTTGAGAAGCTGTGAAGCTGCCCTTTCCAGTAGAAACAAATGTGATGTTGCGTTCTTTTCTTGCATAACATGCAAAGATTGGAATTATTCCCTCTTCGCCAGCTGCCTCTAAGGCATCTCTGATGTCACTTGAAACAACATAGTTTGTGTTTGGCTCTGTTGAAATTACATTTTCACCGATTTTCCAACCGATAAACTCATAATTTTCAACAAGCTCTCTCTGAGTAAGAGTGATTGTCTTGCCAAAGTCAACAACTTGAACGCTGTCACTTGTGATTTCACCATACGCACCCTGACCTTCAGCCACATTTACACTGAATGTATATGTGCGAGGCGTTGCAGAAAATTCAATTGCAAAGTCTTCGTCAAAGCCTGCAAGTGAAGCTGAGAAGTAATAATATCCGTCAGCATTAAGCACATTTGACACGCTTCCTTCAACAACATAGTTGTTCTCACCAGTTGCGAGGTCGCCAGCAGTGTAGCCATAGGCCATAACGCCACTTACTGTGAAGGTTTCACCTGTTCTGATTAAGAAGGTGTCGCCTGAAAGTGTAATATTTGTTGAATTGAATGAAAGTCTTAAGAAGATGTTTCTCACATCACTTACAGTCACTCTGTTGAGAGCGGCCTGAGCGCGTACTGAAAGTGAAGCACCGCTTACAAACTCTTCCCAAACATAGGTAAGAGTTTTCTTGTCTTCGCTGATGATTGGAGCATTTACTTTTCCGTTTCCAGCAAATACAACGCTTGATTCGGTAAATTCATAACCCTTCTTAGCAGTGTAGACAATTCTCACCCTTTGCTCTGTCTTAGCAACAACAGTTGTGCCTGAAATTGTCACTTCTTCGTCATCAATGAACACTTGATAATTTGCAATGTTTTCATTGAAGAGTTGAAGAGTATTGTCATCTGGCAAAATGTTGAAGACAACTGAGCTGTCTGCGATTAAGTTTTTAATGGTGAAGTAACCATTGTTTGTGATTTCTCCATGAAGATTTTCATCATTCACTTCAAAGGTGTAGCCCTGTTTTGGAGTAACAGCCACTTGAAGATTTGTCTCGTTGTAAACGAGTGTGAAGGTCTGACCACTTATAATATTGTTGCCATTTACATTGACAGTAAGTCCATCGTCAAACACAATTGTGAGGTCAAATGGAGCATTTGTCCAAGTTGCAGCAAAGGTAAGTGTGAATACATTTTCGTTTGCGTCATAAACGCCGATTGTCTCTAAAATGTCACCTTCGTTGTAAATTTTTCCATCTTTGTCACTCCACTGAGCATTCTTTCCAGCAAGCACTGCTTGAGGGAATGCGCCAAGCGTCTGACCATAACGAGCAGAAATTACATTCGAGCCATTGATTGCACCATCGGTTGCGTCAAAGGTAATCTTATAAACTGCACTTGTCCAAACTGCGTCAAGCACAACTGTCTTGTCGCCGTCAAGGTCTGGGAAAAGTTCATCAACAATTTGCTGGAAGTTTTTCTCGCCAAGTCTCAAGCCATTTGAGTAGGTATAACGCTCTAAGGTGTAAGTACCTTCAGTAGCAGTAAGTCTTGGTAGATTTTCTTCTGTAATTGAAGCAAGCTCTGAGTATTTATAAACTGGAGAAAGTGAATTTGAGTCTGTTCTGTTTGTATTTGCAGGAAGGTTGAGATTGATGCTTAATGTAATTTCCATCTCATCATAGGTCACGCTGAGCACAACGGCTGAAGCAATGCCCTTCAAGATTGCCTTTCCTCTCAAATTGCCAGTATCAGTCAAATCTTTGTCTTTTGTTTCTCCACTTACAAGGTTGTAAGACCTTACTTTGAAACCTCTTTCACCCACGAAATCAATTTCAACATCGGTGAAATATTCAACATAATAAACTCCGTCAACGTTTGTAAGTGCGTTTGCTGGGTTTGCTGTGACTGTAATATCTTCAACATTGTTTCCACTTAATGTAATTGAATATTTTTCAATTGTCCAAGAAGCGTAAATATTTAAAGTCAAGTTTTCGCCAGATTGGGTTGTAACAACCTCTTTAAGCACATCTACAATATTTGAGCTGTCAAGAGTGATATATCCACCATTTTGTGCAAGTTTATAACCTGCGAATTTATAACCTTTTCTTGTTGGCTGTCTGAATGAAGCAAGAAGTTCTTCGGCTGTTATATTTTGAAGTGGATAGCCCACTTTGAATGTAAAGCCTTCAGCAACAATTCCGTCACTTACAAACTTGCCACCACTTACAAGGTCTGCGTGCTCTGTTGAAGCATTTACAACAATTTCAATTGTGAAGTTGTTGATATCACCTTTCACATTATTAAGCACTTTGTAGTTTGCACTATCTTCGCCCTTAATTGAAAGAAGCACTGGTTTGTTTGTGCCAACCTCAGCGTCATAGAAGCCACTGTTGTCAAGGTCAATTTCAACCCTGTCTCCGCTTTCAATATAAGCGTCAATATTTGTATCGAATGAAGCAGGAAGTTTGTTTGTTTCATCATATTGTTTCACAACTTCAACACTTGAAAGGTCAAGGTCTTTCACTTTGATTTCAACTGTTATGCTGTAGCCGTTTGACATAAGCCCAACAAAGTTTGAAGAAGTGATGACAAATGAAATTGTCATGTCACTGCCCGCTTTAAGAAGTCCAGCACCAGAAATACTGCCATTGTCAAGCAAGATTGAGCTGATTGAAGCAAAGCCATTTTCAACATCGGTTGTAACTCCGCCAATTGAAAGAGTGAAGCCTTCAATGAGAGCAAGCACATCTTCAATTGCAGTATTTACGCCAATCTGACCATAAGTGAAAGTCTTGTTTGTAATATCAAATGATACGCTTTCAACTACGGCTGGAGTGATTGAGCCCACATATTTGCCTTCTGGCAAGATGTAGTTTGCAATGTCTGCGCCCGCAATAGCAATGCCTAAGAGGTCAATGTTTTGACCTGCTGTAACTTGAGCATATCTTCCTGTAAGATATACCTCGTCACCTTCAACAACATTTGTAAAGTTTGCGTCTTCTTTATTGATTGTGTCATTTCTGTCAAACACTTTGCTTGTGCTGTCAAGATTAAGCACAACCTTTTCGATTGTGAAATCAACATCAAGCAGATATGAAGAGAAGTTTCCTCTTCCGCTGATAGTGATGTCTGCCTCGCTGTAAGAAGCTGCATTGATTGCACCATCTGCTGTCAAGGTAAGATTTTCAAGAGCAAGCACTTTAAGGAAGCCATCAAGCTCTTTCACCTCATCTCCATCAACATAAGTAAGAGTGATGGTTGAGCTTGCCTCGCCAAGAGTGATAACCCACTTTCCAGCAAGGTTGTCATAAGTAAGAGTGATGGTTGGTGCTTTCTTAGTGTATGTGACAACAAGAGGGTTGTCAACGCGGATGGTAACTTCAACATCAGATTGGTTGATTGTGAAGATTGCATCCTCAGTGATTGTAACATAGAAGTTGTCATTGCTTGGTCTTCCCACAGTAAATCTGTAAGTGCCAATGCTTTCTCCGCTTTCTCTTGAAAGAGAGATTGTGAGCTCTTGCTGAGCGTCACCTTCAAACATGGTTGTATCAAAGGTAAATTCAGGATCGGTATTGCCAAACAGTTTTGACCTAAGCGCGCTTGGAATGTCATCCATGCCCACAACGATTTCTGCCTGAGCAACAGCAATTTGAATTTCACTATCAAGTGAAGCAGAAGAAAGGTCAAAGATTGTTTCATCTGCAACAAGTGAAACAGTGTATGTGCCAGCAAGTTTGATTTCGCCAACATTTACTCCAGTCTTATCTTCAGTGAGTGTAAGACTGTATGAGCTGTCAGCTTTGCCAAGAAGGTCAGCAACCTTTTCTCTGCCAAGCCCTGCGCCAGTGAAAGTCACATAAAGCTCTGGAAGGTAATCTTTGTTTTGGTAAACAAATTTGATGTCACTAAGCTCCATAGCACCAAGCACAAGTCTTTCAACAGTCACATTGAAGCTAAGCTCAAGTGATTTTGGTTGATATCCAGACCTGCTTGCTGTAATTGTGAGAATATATTCTCCGTTTGAGGTAGTATTTGTTGGAAGAGTAAATGTGTCACTAGTTGCCACTTCAACTCCACCCTTTGTAATGCGGTATGTGTAAGAAATGAGACCATTTCTGTTTGTAATATCACCCTCGCCACCAAGCATTCTGTCAAGAGTGATTTCTTCCTTGCCGTTGAGGTCAATCTTAGCCGAGAAGGTAATGTCTTGACTTTCTCCATCTGGAGTTTCAAGCAACCAGTTTGCAGTCACGCTATCTGCGGCAATGCCAGCCTCAGCTGAAGCTGTAAGAGTGTTTCCTGCAATGGTGAGTTTGTCATTTGCGCTTATCCAGCTTTCAAATTCAAAACCTTTAATGTCACCCTCATGGTCGTCTGCTTCTGGGCTTGGCAGTGAAACGCTTGAGCCAAGTTTGACATAAACATAACCTGTGTCGCCCTTGCCTTCACTTGCAATATCACCAAGTCTGAGCATAATTGCTTTGTAGTCAGTCACAAACGCAACAATGGTTGCATCGTCACTCACCTCTCTAGTCTCTGTGCGAGCTGCTGCCCCTTCAAGAGTGTTGAGAACGGTGGTCAACTCAGTAATTTGTTCTGCCTCATTTTCGCTAAGCTCACTCCATTGAAGCACATTCATTGTGCCGCCAATTTCAAGACTAAGTGAAAGTGAAACTCCCTTTTGAATGAGAATGTATGCACGACTTTGTCCATTTCCAACGATTGAGAATATAAGCTCGCCTTCGCTGGTCATGAAGTTGAGGTCTCCGTTTTCAAGAGTGCCTTTAATTCCTACATTTGTCTGTTCAAAGCCAGTTGCTTTAACCACATTTGCACTATTATCAGCAAGCGTAAAGTCACCAGCATTGAAATATTTAGTTTGAAGGTCAATTCTGTAAGCTTGGTCAGTTGAGATAATTTTAAAGAAACTGTCTTCTGCAAGCAAGATTTCAAAATTTTCCTTTCTTTCCACACCCATTGCATCAACAGCTGAGTATTCATAAATAAACTCTGATGCAAGGTTGTAAACTTTTATAACTTTGTCATTTGTATTAACTTTATTGACTTTTATGTCAAAGGTCTCTACACCAGCTGAGGTAACAAATCCCAAATTCCTCACCGTGTGAGCGGCATCTTTGTAATAACCTTTTTCTTTGAATGAAAGGATGATTTGTGCCTTCTCAACCTTTGCCTTGAGGCTGTCATCTGTCACGAATGTGACAAAGCCACCCTCTATTGAAAGTCCGCTGTAGTTTGAAATATCAAAACCGCCAGCATTATTTAAATAATATTTAACTGCAAAGCTGTTTCCGGCTTCATATAAGCCTTTATCATCAACAAGCTCTACTCTATCAATGCTCAATTCTCTATTATCCGCACCATCTTCTGCATAAGTCACCTTTCCAAGACTGTTGAGTTGCTCGTCAGTAGAAGTTGGATAATAAACATTTGTGCCTGAATAGAATGTAGAAAGCTTTGCATTCGCTATACTTACAACGCTCCTAAGAATTGCCACATTTACTTCACTTGATGAAAGTGTTCTTGTTTGACCTGTCAAGTTGTCTTTAATTTCGAGTACGAAAATCGCTTTTGAAGAAAGCACATTCTTTTGCATCAAACTGAAATCACTTGCAGCGTTTGTTCTCACGCCATCAAGCAAATAATAATAGCCTGTTATTTCATCACCATTGCCTTGAACACCAATGCTTAATACTTCATTGCCATCCACATATATGCCAGAGGTGGCAACAGCCTGTTCTCCACCATTATAAGTGAGAGTTGTGCCTGTTGTCACAAGGCTGATATAAGAATAATCTGCCTTAACCTGCCATACTGGGCTGAGGGTGATATCTCTTGTTCCATTAACTATTTCATAAAGCTCATCATCACTTACAACGAAACCTGTGCCATTGATAAACTCGCTTGCGAAAGTGAAAGCAGAGCCATCAAAGGTTGCAAATGTTCTTGTCCCCCACATCAAAGCTTTAAGGTCATAGCCTGGTCTTGTAAAGATGAGGGAATTGAATTTTGCTGCTATGTTTTCATCATATCTGATTTCAAATTGAGTTGTTCCAGAAATTGTGTAATAGCGTTTTTCATTTGTTTCAATTGTCACATTGTAAGCCTTTGCCACAATGCTGACTGTAATATTTGTATGAGCTTCAAGACCCAAAATTGTGAGAGTATTTTCTGTCAGAATATACTTTTCACTTTCAAGCCCTGAAACCTCGCCAAGCTCATATCCTTTTGCAAGGCTGAAGGTAAAGAGTTTTGTTGCACCGTTGAAATAGCGCACTTCAAGTTTTGTTCCACTCTCGTTAAAGCCGTCATATTTTACTGAGTTGTACTTGTCAACATTGCCTGTAATATCGATTACGAGGTTGTAAACAAGTCCCCAAGCAGCTTTAAGGTCAAGAGTGTGGTCAGCGCTTCTGAAATGCTGGCTGACAAGAAGTTGACCTTCAGCGAAAGTCTCAACAATTTGAGCCTGTGTGCCTTTGTTTTCAATCTTATGCCATACATATTCTTCATCGTCTGATTGAGTAAGAGTTGGAATGTTTGTCATTGGCTTGCCATATTCATACTGTCTTGTCACAGTTTGTTGTCCAGCTTCTGCCCCTGCAAAGTCAACGCCTTTTCTGTCAGTCTTATCAAATGTGACTGTATAAATTACACCTTCAAACACCGCTTTTAAGGTAATTCCATTTTTGTCATAACGCTCCTGCTCTGGCACGCCGCCGCAGATTGCTTTGATGACATCAACAAGTTTTGCATTGAGTGCAAAGTTGTTTGTCAAGCCTTCTGCCCAAGCTTCTTGAGTGTAAGTGCCAATGGCTGCAGTGTATGTCTTGTTTGCAAATAAATCACTAAGAGTGAAGTTTTCACCTTTTGTAATGTCATATTCGCCACTTATGTCACCGCTCTTTTCGGCGATTTCAGTGCCGTCTGGAGTGACATAACTTGTTGCGAATGAGAATTTCATTGGTGAAATTTCAATATTTACATTTGTTGTATCTTTGATTGTATCAATGATTGCTTCCCCAGTTCTGAGATTGTTTGGCTTAGACTCAGTAAAACCAAAGCTCTTTTCTGGAGTCACTTCAAAACCAGTCCACATATAGAAATCGTTTGAAGTAATTTCAATTCTGATATCGTGTGTGTATAAAACTTTATAAACATCATTTCCGTCAACATTTGTTGGAGAAATTTTTCTATCTTCATCAATGTCAAACACAGCAATGCTTGCATTTGAATAAGAGATGTTTACATCAATTTCGTCCTCTTTCCAACTTGCATAGAAGGTAATTCCTGCCAAATTATCTCTTTCAAGAGAGGCTCCGTTTATTCTTTGCCAGATGTTTTCGCCTGTATTTACAGTTGCGCCAGCTTCACCCAAAACTCCACCAGTTGTCCAGCGGTCGAATATATAACCATGGTTGAGGGTAAGCTCTGGAAGGTTTCCAGCCAGCATTTCGCTGTATTTAAGGTCGCGAGATTGAACGCCAATCCAGCCTTCAGTCTCTGTGGAAACTACATAGTCACTTCCTGGCTTATTGTAGTCAACAATAATTCTCACAACAATCTCAGAAGTGTTTACTGTAAGAGTGACATTATCTGTAATTCTTGCAAGAGTAATGGTTGCATTTTTGTCATTTTGTCCACTTGCAATTGCAGCATCTATATTTGCCGCAAAAAGCGTTCTGCCAACAAATTTGTATCCTTCATCTGCAGTTACTGCAAGAGTGACAACCTCTTCCCCTTCATTATAATAAGGAAGAATTAAAGTTGTGCCAGCTGCAGTGCCGTCAATGCTCAACTGTCCGTTTGCGATTGCAAAGGTGACAGTATAAGATTTTCTTTTCCAAATCGCATTGATTTCAATTCCGATATTGCCGCCGTCAACTGCCGCTTGAAGCAGAGTTGCCTTATCATTAGCACTCATATCTCTTGAAATTGTGATTGCACTTTCGCCAACTCCAAGTTTCCAGCCGGTATTTATGTAACCTTCTCTTATCAAACGATTTCCGTTTGCAAGAATGTCTCCAATAAGGCTGTCAATGTTTCCGTTGTAAGAAAGAGACATTGGATTTGCATTTTCAAATGAGGTAATTTTGTTATTTGCGAATGTTGTCTCATATCTGTCTGCAACTGGGTTGTAGATATCACCAGAATTTCCATTCTTGTTGAAAATGAGTGGAGTGCTTGTAATATCACCAGTGACATTTGTTGTAATTGTATAGTTTACGCTGTCATCATTGCTTAAATCATAGACAAGAGTCACCTTCTTTCCACTTGCGATGAGTGAGTCAGAATATGTTCCACTTGTCACAGTGATGATATCACCACTAAGCAAGCCGTTTGATGAATAGAAGCCACCAACAGCATTTACATTTTGCCCAACAAACTTGCCAAGCAATTCATTGTTTCCATCATATTGTTTTGTGATAGTAAGGGTTGAATTTGTGATTTCAATTACCTTCTTATCAACAACGATGGTCTTTTCATAGGTTGTGGTATAAACCTCGTCAAGCCCGCCAAGTGCTTCTTTGAAAGTGAAATCTTTTGAAGTCACTGTAAAGACGATTGTGTAAGTGCCAGCTTTAAGATATTTGCCTGTTGAGTAAACTGCATCCTTAATCTCATAGTCTGTGATTATGAAACAGTTTTTATCAATCTCGCCAGTCTTTCCACCTGCATAACTGAAGGTTGGCGCAAACTTATTATTCACAATTTCAAGAATAGTATCATCTTTCAAGTCTCCATAAGGAAGGTTTGTAAGAGATGTGTTGAATGAAACTGTGCTTGTGCTGTCAGCAATAACTGTGGCTTGAAGGTCGTCAGCATATACGAGAGTATAGCTTTCTCCTCTGCCCACATTTGAAAGCACAATATTTGAAAGGTTTCTCTTTCCAGCATTCTTAAGCGAAATTTTTCCGCTGATTGAAACTTCGTCATCGACGCCATTTACTGAAACAAGACCTGACAGATTTATTTCGCAGCTGTTTTTATCTTTATTTACAGTGTTGTAAACAAAGTCAACTGTTCCGTCATAAACCTTGTCGATTGAATTGATTGTAAGTGTGCGTTTTTCAACTGAAATTTGTGCTTTGTCAGCATTTGCAAAATCTACGCCAGACCATTTTGCGTCAACAGCTTCTTGAGTGAGCACCACAGAAAGTGGATATTCACCAAACACTGCTTCAGCCGATGAGATCATGGTGATAAACTGGGTATAATGCTCTTTTTCCTCTGCTGGGATTGCGATTTGTTTGTCACCGCTTAAGTAATAAATATCAAAAGTGGTTGAATAGCTTTCGCTTCCTGCAGTGATTGTAAGAGTATAATTTGTGCCGTTGTAAGTAATTGCATAGCCGGTTGCGGCATAGCCATTGTATGTATAGATAATCTTTTCATCAAAGCTTACCTGAAGTTTTCCGCTTGGTGTGCGGATTTCAAATTTAACATCAAATACATTTGCAAAATCTTCTGCATCAATTGCATAGTTTTGTCTGTCCTCACTGCTCATAAGATTTGCCGCAGTAAGTGCATATTGTCCAATAGCCTCGCCTGCCACTCTGTCAAACGAGATGTCAACAGTGTCATTTGAGTTTTCTCTTATTGTAACTGTTGCCTTAATTGGGCTTGGGTCTTCAAGACCGAAATACTTGAAGAATTCAAAGCCGTCAGCATAGTTTGATAGACTGATAACATATTGAATAATATTTACATCAAGGTCTTGTTCATAAATTCCATCAGCAAACTGATAGACACCCTTCATATTGCTGTCAATGCTTGCCTTGATTGTGTATGTGTCAACATTTCTTACAGAAGTTGCAATTTGACCATTGCTGCCATAAACGCCTGCATTGAAGCGTAATGCATTGCCACTGTTGTCTGTGTTTGGCACATTGAGAAGGGTTGTTTGACCCTTGCTTTCTTCATTATTATTGATAATAAAGTCAAGAATTATATTTCCCTTCTGATCGGCGTTGTTGAAAGTAAGGTCTCCGCCATTGTATGAAAGAGAAATTGTATTTCTGTTGATGGTAAGCCCAACTTCCTCTGATTGAGTAACGCTTTGTGGAGCAAAACCGTCAGAGAAGGTGTAGGTAATTGTCACAGTATAAACATCATTTAAGCTGAAGCTTGCCTGTGAATTTTCATCCACGATTGTAAATGAGTTGTCAACGCTTGAGAATATGAAGCTTGCACCCTTATCTTTGCCCACCATTGTCGCAGTGAAACCAGTCACTCCGTTTGGTGCTTGAATTTGAGTAAATTCTGAAAGAGGCAATTTGATTGATGAAACGCTTGCATAATATTCAAGTGCCTTTGTCACCTCAAAGTCAAAGCGGTCGAATTTCCACTTCGCAGTGATAGTCTCTGTTTGACCAGCCTTAGCATTTGATATGAAGCATTTTCCATTGTCTCTGTCTTCTCTTATTGTAATGTTGCTTTCTGAAGATTCTTTGTTATAACCATTGAATGAAAGATAATCAGCCTCTCTCACTGGATTGTTAAGCACGACTTCGCCTGTGCTTGAAGAGGTATAGATTGTCTCATTTTTAGCGCCTTCCCCATTTGCTCCGCCATTGTAATTCACATTGACTTTCACAACATCGGTCAAAACGCCATAGAAACTTGCATTTGCGTCGCCGCCATTTGGAGCAACTTCCAAACTATAACCACTTACAAGCCCATCATCGAAGAGAGCTGCAATTGAAGTCATGTTTACACTATTTGAAACAAATGAAAGCAAAGTCAAATCATTTTCTCTTTCCACGCTCATGTCAATATTTACTTTGACTGAAACTGTGTGAGAAGCAAGATAGTTTTTGTTGAAGAAAAGCTTAAGGTCTTGAGTGCCATTTCCAACGAATGAAAGCACAACTTGATTGTCATCAGAAATTACACTTCCCTGCTCGCCTTCAGGCAATTCTTTTGAAACATTGTCAATCAAAAGATTCGATATAAACAAGTTGTCAGACTTATCTTTATATAATGATGAAAGAGCATTGGCAAGCACTCCACCATTTGCAGTGAGATATCTTGTGCTGTAGTCAAGCCCAAGCGCATCTCTTGAGTCAAGAAGGGTAAATCTTTTTTCATTTGTCACATTCCACTCAAAGTTTGTGTCGCGGTCATCAACATGTCCTTCAATTGCAAGGTCATAGATGTTGAACACTTTTGCATCCTCATCATGATTTAATGTGCCTGTGTAGACCCCTGCTGGAGAACCCATCTTGAGAGTAAGTTTTGAATAAGTGTATTTGAAAGTCACCTTTCCAACATTGAAAGGAATTTCATTTGCCTTGTTGACATAAACGGTTGTTTCAACGCCGTCAAAATAGTAAGCTGTTCCGTCAACAAAGTCAACAGTAAATCTTGCCTTTTCTATTGTGAGAACGCCGTCAAGTGTAACATAGTAATTCCCGCCCTCTTTTACAACATTTGATACAAGATTTTCATAAAGCATATCACCAAGTTTGTCTGTATCAACTTTCATTTTAAGTGATTTGCCGCTGCCAGTGTTAAACTTGCCGCTGCCATCACTGTCAAGCACTTCATAAGCACTTGGATTGAAATACTCTTCTGTTGTCTTTGGCTCTGGTTTAGTCTCAAGTTGTGACCTATCTGTTCCATCCCAGTCAAACTTATAGATAAACTGACCATAATCATTGCTTACGCCCTCAACAAATTCCTTTGTGCCATTATATATAGTTGCAAAGTGGTTGTCGAAGAAGTGAAGCTCGTTTTTAGCCATAGTGAAATCAAGCATAGCACTTGTGGCTGAATAAGAAATTGTTCCAAGTCCGATTGTTCCGTCATCTTTCAGACCATATCTTGTAAGAGTATCGGCAATTGTGATTTCAAACTTAATTGAATAATCGCCATTTTTTAACAATTTGTTTATATTAAACAGGTCAACAGTCTCAAATGAAACAGTGCCGTCGGCTGAAGTGACAATGAATTTAAAGCCTGTCACCTTCTCGCCATTTTTGAGCACCAGATTTTTATCTGATGCTGAATTATTGTTTCCGTCAACATTGTTTCCGCCAAGGAAACCTCTTATTACATCGCGCGAGTTGAGCAGATAGAAGATAGGTTTTCCAGAAGCAGTCACATCATCACTAAATTTGATTTGTGCAGTAGTTGTATTGTCAACCTTTTCCCAAACAGGAACAACTGCAATATCACTTAATGATTTGAAAATTTCGTCAGTCTTAAATACGCCTGTTTGAACGCCCTTGTTGTCGCCTTCAAGTGCTGAATAAGCCCAGCCTGCCAAGCGATAACCAAGTCTGTTTACGCTGAGGGCGCCATCACTTACAGCATCAAGAATATTTGATGGAAGTGCGTCATAAGTTGCATTGATTGTTATTTGACCATTTCCGTCAATTTGACCCCAGTCACCGCCGTCCTTAGTTTCATCCCATGCATAAGTGTAATAACCGCCATCAGAATTTACCAGACTGATGATATATCTTGCAGGGTCGCGCTCGGTTGTAAGCAAAACTGGGTTGGCATTGTCATTTATTGCAAACTTATACTCTTCAGCAATAAATTGCAAGAAAAGCTCTGGAGTAAGTTTATAATTTGTGTCACCGCCACCAAGCTTGGTAATCTTTCCATCTTGAGAAAGACTGAAACCTTTGGCAACATAACCATTTTTAGTAGCGCCTGAGAAAGTTTGAGTCACAACAGGAGAAGAGGTGTCTGAAATTGTATAGTTTGCAACGCCTGTCTTTTCTGTTGTTTCGTTGAAGTAAATTTTGTCACCAATTGAAAGCTCTTTTGGTGTGCCATAACCGTTATCAACGCTTAAGATATATTTAATAATGTTCCATTGTGCAACAAGGTCAACAGTGGCAAACTTTTCGCCATCAGTTGAAGCAAACTTGTTCCATGTCTGAACGCTTGTTGCAGAAATGTCGTTGCCCGCTTCATTGAAAAGGTCAATCCAGCCCTTTCCATTAAGGATAAATGTAAGCACTCCATTTTCATCTGCAACTGTGCCATATTTGGCTGAATATGTATTGAAAGCATATCCAAGATTAAAGAAGCTGTATTTTGAAAGATTGATTTTTGTGTTGAAGGTAAGTGCGCCATCAGCCTTGATTGCATTCAGCGCGCCAGAAGTTGTTTCAGTAAGATTTTTATTCTCAAGAGTAAGCCCGCTGTCAGTGTTTTCGTAAAGTTTGCCTTCACCCGCTTCACCGGCATTGTAGTTTACAGAAACTGTCCTTCTTGCAACAAGTGCTGCCAAGTCGTTAAACACCACAGTGTTGCCCTGACTGCTGCCCGCTGTCGCAATTGCATCAACGAATGCTTGGTTTGCTTTAAGGCCATCATAAGAGCCCTCTTCTGTGCTTATCACTTCGCCGTTTTTGAGATACCAGCCAAGCAGGTAATATTGTGAGTCAAGCGCAATGCTTCCAATCTCACCGCTTAAGCTTAATACACCCTCGCTTGAGAAACTGAAAGTCAATGTTGCAAGATGAGGTGTGTCAATATCCACCAAACTTGAGTCATCTCTTACAAACAATTTGTTGATGTTAAGCTCAACTTGCTTATATTCAAAATAAACCTTCAAAATTGTGTCATAGTCGCCAAGACTAAGCTTTGCCTCAGAGCTGTTATATCCGCCCTTTTGATATTCATTCTCGTTTGCAAAGTCGTCATGGTCAGCCCCGTCATTATAAAGAGCCTTTTTTCCGTCCTGCCAAAGCTCATACTTAGCAGTGCGATATATTGCACCAGAGCCGATTGTTGTGAGTGCATAATTTACATCAAACTCTCTGCCTTCACTGTTTGGTTTAAGCCCAACAGCACCTTGATAGAAACTATCAAAAAGCACCGCTTTGTTTTCATCAGTCACCTGAACAACATTTTCACCACTGCCATCGGATACATAATATTCAACTTTTAAGTCATAACTGCGCTCTTCGAAATAAATCTTAATCTCATAATTTATCTCGTCAGCATGACTGTAAGCTGTCTTGAATAAGTCTTTAGCAGATACAGTTGAGGTTTTATAGAATTGGCTTTGATAATAAGCGCTGTCAATATCAGTTGTGCCTTCAAAATATTTTGTGCCGTTGTTCACATTAGGCTCTTTTGTAGAGCCATCTTTTGTCTCAACGATGACAACTTTAGCCGCCTGATATTTGCCATTCTTTGTAATTTCAATAATGTCATCTTTTGCCTGAGTTTGCCCACTTTCATCCTTTCCAGAAACAATTGGAACAAACACTCCTTGAAGATTTACTCCAAGAGCCTGTCCAGCATTGATTGTTGCTTTGATTACATTTGAAGAGGCGTTCAACGCCAATTCTTCATCACTTGCATTTGGGTTTTCTTGATATTTTGCAAAGTCAAGGAAATTGATAGTCACTCTTGTCCTAACTGTGCCGATAAATGTGGTAATTTTGCTTCCAGTCATATATACGCCTTGAAGCTTAATGTTCCAACTTGAATAATAATCAAGACTTGGATTGCTGTTAAAGCCACCATTTGTGCCTGCAACAAACTCTGTTGTGTAAGTCTGCAAGCCTTGAATTGTTGGGTCATCACTGAAATTTTTGCTGTCAACATTCAAGATATACTTGCTTCCAGAATGTTTATTATCTTTCAATGCATCAACGATTGAAAGATTGAAATTTGCATTGTCGTTGTATCTTACAAGGAAAACTGGTCTGTTTGTCTCGTCAATTACACCGCCAGCAACCTGTGGAGTGCTTCCATCAAACTCTCCAGTTGTAAAACCATAGTCGCCATTTACAGAGTATTCAACAGTCTCCCCGTCTTTCTGTACCATAATCTTTGCATGAACAAAGCCACTCGCATTGTCGTCAGCATAAGGCAAAATGTTTAATCTGAATGCTGGTAAAGTTACATCTGTTGAAACTCCATCAACATCAACAGGTGTGATATCAACATCAACAAATTCTCTTTCAACAACCAGATAAAGCTCGCCACCATTGCCAACAACATGGTCTACAGTGACCTCATATTGATTGAGCCCATCTTCTGTCTTTGACTTGATTGCATAAACAGAAACTGGCTGATAAATATCATTGTTTTTTCCGCTTACTTCATAGCTTCCGCCAATGTTTGTGTAATTTGTAAAGTGTGTATAAAGACCACTTGTCACATCAGCTTTTGTTCCGTTTAAAACAATCGCACCTTGAGCATAGCTTTCAATTGCCAACTGCCCTTTTTGATTTAAAATTGTGTGAGGCTCGCTTACAGAAGCAATATCAGCAAGCATAAAACCTTGTTTTAAAACTACGGTGAATGTATAACTGTCTCCTGTAAAATCGTTGCTTGTTATATACTTTTCACTAGCCTCTTCCGCACTCATAGAGTTTGACATACTTTTGACAACATTTGTAAGTGGTGAATTTAATAATGGAACAATTTTTCCACCTTCATCGCTTGCATAAGCAAAGTTTGCCGTAAAGTTTCTGCTATTATTTATATCGTTAATCCAATTCCATTTAAAGCAATATGTAGGAATTTCCCCACTAATTTGAGGATAAGAAAGGTCATAGTCGTTTGCATTCTCAACATTAACCTTGCTGCCTGACTCACTTCCTCTGTAAAGCCCTTCAAAAGCATAACCAAGTCTTTCCTTGTATTGTGAATTATTCGTGAAGAAATCTGCAAAAGTTTGGTCATAATTAAAGTTGACAGATATTTCATTTCCTTGTGTACCTCTTGTTCCATAGCCATAATTTAAAGAAACAGAGAGTGATTTAGCGTCATAAGTTATAGATTTTACCAAACCTTCCTCAGAGCCATCTATAAGCTTAATATTAGGCTCTTTCCCGTTTAATAGAGCATAAACCTTGTTTGTGTCACCCAAAGCATCCACTCTTTTCGTTGGATTTGAATTGTAATAAAGATTGCAAACCCTAGCGGTGTAATTTGAATAATTTTCATCATTTAAAAGCACTCTCAAAAGGTTTGACTCATACCATGATTGATTACCAAACTTGAAAGCACCTTCTCCAGATTGATAAAAACCAACCTTTCCTCTTGTGATTGTGGATCTATTAGATTGTACTTGTATATGTAATTTTTCTGAATCGGCGTTTGTTAAAGTATCAATATTATTTCCTCTTACATAAGCATAGCCATCAAAAATGTATGTAGGAGCATTAACAATTCCAATGCCACTAATGTTATTTCCTGATTGGTCAGTTTTTGTTGTGCATTCATCATAGCAGTTGATTACATAACCGCCATTCATAAATCCGATAAGTGCACCCTTTGCACCATTTGTATAAATTTGTTGCCAGCCAGTAAGTCTTACATCTGTGACAACTGCACCTTCAGTTACGCCAAATAAGCCTGCCCCTGAATCAGCACTAGAGCCCCCTTCGCAAGAGACCTCGTCAATTGATATGTTTGAAATTGTGTGGCCGTTTCCATAGAAAATTCCCTTAAAAGGCCTAGCTTGTGTGCCAATAGGGGTCCACAAAGCGCCATTGAGGTCAATGTCGCCATTCAGTGAAATCACCACTTTACCTGTGAAATCTGACACACCGTGGTTTACATTATAAGCAATTTCTGCAAGCCCAGCGGCATCAGAAACCACATAAGCATTATCATGCCCATAAACAGATTCTCTGCTTACTGCCATTTCGCTTACATTTCCGCTTGACCAAAGCTTGTCTGGCATAGAAGCAGCCAGTGGCTGAAGTGCCACCTTTTCGGTAGTGCTGCCCGTGTCAGCTTTTGCCCCTTTTAAGCTTGGAAATAAACAAAAACTGCCTGCCATAAATAGAACAAACAGAATTAAGTAAACCCCTTTACACATTTTCTTCAACATAAACGCCTCCTTTTTAGTGGCTTCGCTTTTGAATTTTTTAAGCGTAATAAACTCTTAAATATATTATACAAGTTTATTTTACATAAGGCAAATAAAATTATGCAATTAAAAATATTTTTTGCCTTTTAATATAAAGCTTTTCATGAATATGAAAGGCCTCGTCTAACTTTTCCTATGAAATTTGAGTTTAGTATCCTCAATAAATTGCAAAAAAATGCCAACAAAATGAAAAAATAGGATGAAAAATTATATAAAATTCGACTAAAAAGAGGCTATGCCGAAAAAGATTATAATAAAGTTTGCTTGACAAAAGTTTCGCAATGCCCTAAACTGATTTTGAAAAGAAAATATTAAAAACGAGGATTTTATGAAAGATATTATCTTAACAGGTGACAGACCCACCGGAAATTTGCATCTTGGCCACTATGTAGGCTCATTGCAAAAGCGTGTGGAAATGCAAAACACCCTTGATTATGACAAATTTTATATCATGATTGCCGATACACAGGCGCTCACCGACAACGCTGACAAAGTTGACAAAGTTAAAAACAACATTATTCAAGTGGCAATTGACTACATAGCTGCCGGCATTGACCCAAGCAAAGTAAACATTTTTATTCAGTCAATGGTGCCCCAGCTTCACGAATTTACCACCTATTTTATGAATCTTGTCACCCTTTCAAGACTGCAGCGCAACCCTACCATCAAGGAAGAAATCAAACTGAGAGGCTTTAATAACTCACTGCCAATCGGGTTTATAAACTATCCAGTATCGCAGGCCGCTGACATCCTTGCCTTTGGAACAACCTTAGTACCAGTTGGGAATGACCAGCTTCCTATGCTTGAACAAGCAAGAGAAGTTGTAAATTCCTTCAATTTCACTTACAACCCAGAAGAAGAGGTGTTTGTGCTTCCAAAAGCAATCGTCTCTGAAAGCAAACTTTGCCAAAGACTGCCTGGCATTGACGGAAAAATCAAAATGTCAAAATCTGCTGGAAATGCCATTTATCTTTGTGATGATGAAAAGACGGTGCGCGAAAAGGTAATGTCAGCATACACTGACCCAAATCACATCAAAGTAAGCGACCCTGGTCAAATTGAAGGCAACATCGTATTTGCTTATCTTGACGCCTTTTGCAAAGATGAACATTTCAGCCGTTATTTGCCTGAATATGAAAATCTTGACCAGCTTAAAGAACACTACACTCGCGGCGGCCTTGGTGATGTCAAAGTAAAAAACTTTCTCATCAAAGTGCTTGAAGAGCTGCTTACGCCAATTCGCAAACGCAGAGAAGAATGCCTTAAACATGTTGATGAAATTTATGAAATGCTTTTCAAAAACTCTCTTCTTGCAAGCGAAGAAGCTGCAAAACGCCTTGAAAAAATGAAGGACGCAATCGGAATAAACTACAAAAAATTTATAAAAAAATAGGCAAAAAATTATCTAAAAACAGTCGAAATCCAACTTAAAAATCAACTTAAATTTGACTGAATTTAGACATAATTTGTACTAAAAAATTGACTGAAAAAAAGATTTAAAATCAACTATTTAAAGCCAAATAATAAAAGCAAAAATTTCAAAAATATTTTGCCTAATTAAAGAAAAATTGGATAAACTATCATTACAACAAACTAAAACCAGCTTATCATTTTAAGCGTATTTAAATAGATAAAAATAAATGTAATTTCATAAAATTATAAGAAAATTTATTAAAAAGGGGTGAAAAATGACAAAAAAAGCGAAAAAAAGCGTGTTTTTACCAATATTTTTACTTATTACCATTGCAATGACTGCAATATTACTAGCAGGCTGTGGCAAGGATGTTCCTGTCAAAGAGGTAAAAATAAACTATGACTCAATTGAGATTTACAAAGGCCAAGTTGTGGCACTTGATTACTCTGTATTGCCAAACAATGCAAACAACTACACTCTTACCATTAAAAGCTCTGACAAGTCAATTGTTGCACTCAACAGCTCTGGCTATTTGATGGGTGTCAATTATGGCACTGCGACAATTACAATTGCCATTTCTGATACCGAGCTTTCTGACAGTTGCACAGTCACTGTTGGTGATGGAAAGATTACAGAAATTTCTTTAAACACTGCCGGACTTAAAACCACCTATTATGAAAATGATAGAATTGACACAAGCGGACTTAAAGTATTTGGAAAATATCAATCTGGCAAAGAAGAAGAACTTGACTTAACTGCATGCAAGATTACTCATCCAGAATACGCCGTTCAAGGTGCAAAAATTGTAGTAGAATATGAAGGTGCTCGTGCACAGGAAGTAGACCTCACCATTCTTAAAGATGCAGTTGAAGGGCTTGAAGTCACCTCTTCCCCAACAAAGACCGAATATTATTTTGGCGAAAGGTTTGACCAAAGTGGAATGAAGGTTGCTCTCAAATATAGAAGCGGAAAAACCGAAGAAGTGCAAAACTTCTCTGTCGAAAATGCAGTTATTCAACCTGGCCAAAAAGAGATAACCATAATATATGGTGACTATCAAACTAAAATATCAATCACCTCAAACGCAAGAAGAATTGTAAGATCACTCTCTGACCTTCAAAGTGCCATTGATGAAGGTATTGACAGCGTTATGCTCGCACACGGCTTTACCAGCACCTTTGAAAGCCCATTGGTACTTGAAAATGTAAAAAACTTAACCATTTATTCAGAGCGTTCAACAAACTCACTTAACGGTCAAGAAATAATTCCAATCAAAATTGTCGGAAAGATTGAAAATGTAAAATTTATCAATTTCACCCTTGCTTCAACTGGAGAAAGCCCTGCCACTCATTTAGTTGATTTTTCAGCTTGCACTGGCGGAACAATTACCTTCAAAGATATGACCTTCAATGCTACTCAAACTGAAGCGCTTCTTGTGCCTACAGGAAATCCCGTTGAAATCACTTTCAGCAATTGCACATACACAAAAAATGCATAATTCAAAGAAATTTTATTAAAAATGTGCAAAAATGTCGAAAAAACAATGGTTTTTCATCAAATTTAAAACATTTTATCATAAATTATTGTAAAACAAAATCAAAGATGCTGATTTAAAAAAATGTCTAAATAATCAAAAAAAACACAGTTTTCCAAGAAAGATGACTGTGTTTTTTATTATATTATTCCGCTTAAAAAAACTTAAAATTATTGTTATTTTGCAAAAGCCTTTATCAAGTTAAGTTATCCAAAAAGCTAAATATATTTAGTTTTTTACAGTAATTATTACTAAAAATCTATCTTTATAAAAAATCAAATATGCTGTCGTTTTTACCTAAAAGTTTCTCAAATATCACCTATCAAGGAAGCCTTATTACATTGCAATCAATTTCACTTTCATCAAAATCGGTGCAGGTGATTATGGTCTGGGCTTTTGATGTAAACTTTAAAAGTTTTTTTCTTCGCTCTTTGTCAAGCTCACTGAATACATCATCCAAAAGCAGCACAGGCTCTTCACCAACCCTATTTTTCATAACTTCAAGCTCGGCAAGTTTAAGCGAAAGTGCTACCGTTCTTTGCTGCCCCTGAGAGCCAAAACTTTTCACCTCTTTTCCATTTAAATAAATGTCAATTTCATCTCTATGCACGCCTAAAGTGGTGTATCCAAGTTTGAAATCTTTTTCAAGGCTCTTTTCCAGTCCCTTAAGCATTTTCCCCGCATAATCTTCCCCTTTAAAAGAACTTATATATTCAATTTCAATCTCTTCTCTTCCACCCGAAAGATAGTCCTGAGCCTTTTTGGCAAACGGAGAAAGCTCTTCAATAAGCTTTGCCCTCTCTTTATATATCTTTTCAGCAAGCTCGGCAAGTGCCCTATTCCAAATATCAATCGTTTCACTAAGCGCCGTCATATCATGACTGGTCTTAAGCAGTTTATTTCTGTTTGCCAGCACTTTTTCATAACGGGCAACCTGATAATAATAGCTTTTATTGGTTTGGCTTAATATGATATTCATAAACCTTCGCCGTTCGTCTGGACTGTTTTTAATAAGTTTAAGCTCGTCCGGCGAAAAGAATACCGCATTGACCGAGCTTAAAAGCTCTCCAATCTTTCTCAGCCCTATACCATCAACCTTGACCGCCTTTTTTCGTGAGGTGTTGAAAAACATTTCAATATCAATGTCGCGGTATTTCTTTTGAAACTCACCTTTAATATAACCATTTTCTTCGCCCAGTCTCACCACCTCTTTTTCGCGAGAAGTGCGAAAACTTTTGCCCAGCACCATAAAAAATACAGCCTCAAGAATATTTGTCTTGCCCATTGCATTTTTGCCGACAATGACATTTACCTGTGGAGAAAATTCAATCTTTTTTTCTTTATAACTGCGAAAATCTTTTAATGTAAGGCTGTTTATTTGCATCAGATATATTTTACCAAATTAAAGAATAATTTTCAATCAAAATAATATAAATTTTAAAAAAGACAAAAAAGTCAAAAAAGCGTCACCGCCCACTTGACTTTTCAAAAAAAGAACATTATACTTAATTCATAGACTACATAAAAACAATCTTTTTAAAGATGATAATTTTATAATAAAATTTAATAATTTTGCGAAATAATCCTAAAAAATATCAAAAAAATGCAAATTTTCGATATTTTTATGGTTTTTTATGCGAATTTAAACAAATTATCTTAAAAAAGAATTATAAAAGAAAAAAGGAAATACAGAAAAAATTATGAAAGATTTATCTACTCTTTGGAAAGCTGTGCTTGATAAGCTTGAACTTACCGTTTCAAATGTGTCATTTGTGATGTGGTTTCGACCAATAAAAGTAATTGACTTTGTCGACAATAAAACGCTTATTTTGGCAGCCAACACCACTTCAGCAAAAAATCAGTTGTCAAGAAATTATTTTGAAAAGCTCTCGTCAGCCGTTTCTGACATATTCGGCACAGACCTCATCATTGAAATTCTTGATCCAACCGAAGAAATTGAATATATAAATCTTCATGGCGACAAAAACACTGAAAAGGAAGTCAATGTCAAAAAAAATCCTTTCAATCCAAAATATACCTTTGACAATTTCGTCGTTGGCGATTCAAACAAATTTGTTTACACCGCCTGCCGCGCTGTTGCCGAACACTCTGGTGTAAAATTCAACCCTCTGTTTATCTATGGCGGCTCAGGGCTTGGCAAAACCCACCTGTTGCACGCTATTGGAAACTACTATAAAGAATATTTTCCACATCTTAATGTAATGTATGTGACCTGCGAACAGTTTGCAAATGATTATATCGAATCTCTTGGCTCACCAGCCAAAAACAAGGCCGTGCTTGAGTTTAGAACAAAATACCGCAATCTTGATGTGCTTATGGTGGATGACATTCAGTTTATTTCAAAGAAGACCTCCACTCAAGAAGAATTTTTCTATACTTTTAATGAGTTATATCAAAATTCAAAACAAATCATCATCACCTCTGACCGTCCACCAAAGGAAATTGAAACCCTTGCTGACAGACTTCGCTCTCGTTTTTCAAGCGGACTCACACAAGACATTCAACATCCAGAGCTTGAAACCAGAATTGCCATTCTCAGAAAAAAATGCCAAATTGAAAAGTATTCAATTGATGATGATGTAATCGAGCTGGTCGCTGAAAGAATAAGCTCAAATGTGCGTGACCTCGAAGGCATGCTTGCAAAAATACACTTTCTTGCCATGGTTTCAAACAAACCATCTGCAACAATGGAAGAAGCACTTGAAGCGTTTAATGGTCAACTTGAAGAAGAAAAAAATGAAGGCTTCTCAGCTGATCAAATTATTGATACAGTCTGCTCATACTTTGACATAACAAGACAAGACATTGTTGGCAAAAAGAAAAGCAAGGATGTCGTTGAGCCAAGAATGATTGCCATCTATCTTATAAACGAAATTCTTGAAATTCCACTTGTTTCTATTGGCAAAATGTTTGGAGGAAGAGACCATCATACTATCATAAATGCCCGAGACAAAATCACTGACCAGCTTAAAACCTCACATAAAATTCAAGGATATATAAGCGAAATAAAGAAGCTTTTATCTCAAAATAACTAAACTGCCCTCGGCAGTTTTTTATTTTTAAACGCATTGCTTTAAAATTTTTTTATATATAATTAAACAAAAACTAAACAAAAATATCAAAAAAACACAAAATTCTGTTGTTTTCTTAAATTTTTGACCACTTTTTGTTTAATTATTGCTTAAGCCTTAAAATGCTGTTAAACAAAATTGGTTATTGCTAAAATTTTAAAAACCACTTTTTGCAACAAAAAAAACTACCAGTTTAGGTAGTTTTTTATTTTATCAAATTGAAATATGAACGCTTTTTATTATTCATCTTTTGGAAAAATCATAACATAGCGTCTTGGCTCTTCACCCTTGCTAAGAGTGACAACTCTTTCATCTTCTGAAAGAGCGCTGTGAATTATTCTTCTGTCACTTGGATTCATTGGGTCAAGCCTAGCATATCTGCCAGTTTTTGCGACCTTATCTGCAGTGCGTTTTGCAAGAGCTGTCAAAGTTTCTGCCCTTCTTTCTCTATAGCCGCCAATATCAAGCAAAATGCGTTTGCGTTGTTTTCCTGTGACTGCAGCAAGCAATCTGTTGATTGCGTAATAGCAATCTCCGCGGTGGCCAATCATGTCTCCAAGATTTTCACCTTCCACTGAATAAGTGATATATTTATCATCTTCACTTGTTTTGATTTCAACTTGCTTTCCAGCAACTTCAAAAAGTCCTTTTAAGAAATCTGTAGGATCCATGACTACATCAGAAGTCTCTGTCTCTTCACCCTCGTTTGTCAAAGCAGCCTCTTCATAAACTTCTTCTTCCATTGCTTTTGCTTTAAGTTTTGTCTTTGATTGAACTTCTCTTACAACAACGCTTTCTTTCTTTTCAAGTTTTTCTTCTGCCTTTTCTGTCTTCTTTTCAAGTTTTTCTTCTGCCTTAACTTCTTTTTTATCCGCCTTTTCAGCTTCTTTTTCAGCTTTCTTTAAAGCCTCTTTCTTCTCGTATTTTTCTCTTGCATCTTCGGAAATTGTCACAACAACCTTTGCTTTTTTGAATAAACCACCCTCGTTGATGATTTTTATATCAACATCTTCTCTTGGTGCTTTAAGCTCAAAAAGTGCATTTTCAATAGCTTGCTCGATATTTTTCCCTGTTCCTTCTGCAGATAACATTGTTTTCTCCCTCCACTTTTAATGTGTGTATTTGTATTAAATTTAATAGTAATTTAATTTAATTTATTTTTGTAAATTAAGGTTATATATAGTTAAAATTAAAATAATTTCAACTAAAAACCAATAATTTCACTGTTTTTTATGATATTTTTGCTGTTTTTTTTGCAAATTATCAGAATTTTCTTGAATAATCGACATCATTCTTGCTTGATGTAATTTCTTCTTTTTTCTTTCCTTTAAGCTTGTCACTTATTAAATCTACAAGCAAAGCTTGAGGATATGAAATGATAAGAGAAACCACTTGCCCTGTCACCAAATAAATTGAAAACATACTGTTGTAAAGCAAGGTAAACACGCCAAGCACAATTGGAAGCACAATTGGAAGCCACTTTGCCATTCCAACTGCTGGAGCTGGTTTAACAGCATTCTTTCCTTCTTTTTTCATCTTCTTTGCAAACTTTCTGTTGTTGTAAAGTTTGGTGAGAAACATGGTAAGCATTGGCACGGCAATGCATAATATTGTCAAAATAAAATATCCGTTTGTCTTATTTCTGGCATCTTTAAGGCCTGGCATAAATGCGTTGTAAATTGCCTCTTCACCCTTTTCAAAGCCGCCAGGAACTTGTCCATTTAATGTTGCAAAACTTTGAATTGACTTGTTTGCAGGTGAATCTGCAATCCAGATATTTTCTATCCACAAAAATTTGTCTTGTGTAAGGTCATATTCTTCAATCACTCTGATATTTGAAGAAAATTTGATTGAATCAGCAAGAAGAATTGGCACTTGTTCTGGCTGACCTTCCTCATTTTCTTTAGTCTCATAACCAACGATTTTATCGCCAATATATTCGACTGTGACAGGAATTTCCTCACTATCGCCCTCATCAGCAAATGGTTTTATCATAATAGCCTCTGGAGCAGCCTCTCCGCCTTCGTCTGGCGTTTCTGGCTTATTTTCCCCTTCTTTTTCAGCCTCTATGACATATCTGTTTATAAGATTGTTTATGTACTGATTATTTGAAATAATGACAACAGTTTCTTCCTTACCTTCTTCATTGGTCTTCTGCTCGGTTTCACTGAAGTCTGTCAAATATTCTGTTTTGTGAAGCACTACTATCTCGCCTTCTTCCGCTTTATGAACAAGAGCGATTTCCTTTTTGCCTTCTTCATTTTTTCCAATCTGGAAAACTAAGTTTTTATAATCGGCAAACATGGCATTTTTTTCTTCTTCTGATGCCGCACCTTGCTCATAATATTTATCAACAACATTCAAGCAATTTGCATAAGTATATTTCAGATTTTCATAATTTGATGTTGTCTTATAGGCAGCCATTGAGTTTAACGCTGGAAACAATGTCCAGAAAATCGCAAAGCTGATTGCAATAGTCACCAAGTTGATTAAACAACCGCCTATATACCCCTTATTGCCATAATATTTTTTTTGAATTTCATTTTCTTTTTGTCTTAAAATCTCTGGCTTGTTTGCATATTTTTCCCTCACTTTTTCAAGCTCTGGCTGCGACTTTGCCATGATTTCATTCATCTTTTGCGAATTTACCTTTTGGGCAATACTGATAATTTCAGTAATAAGTTTAATCACCACCGTCAAGAAAATAATTGCCAAAACATATCGTCCTGTGACATTTTCAAAAGCCTTGATGATGGTTATCCAAACTCCTGTGGGCTCACTAGCCCCAAGCAGACTGCTTAAAATAGCCATTTTGACTCTCCTTTAATATTGATTGGAACTGGGTCATAACCATAGACTTTGCTTAAAGGCCTGCACCTTAAAATTCGTTTAATGCCGACCGCCACCCCTTTAACACCAAATTCGTTTAATGCCCCAATAAAGAAACTTGAGCAACTCGGATAAAACTTGCACGAATGTGGCAAAAAAGGCGACACAACCCCTTTATAAAAATAAATAGGCAACTTTAAAATAAAGGTAAACGAGCTTTTTAATATTTTATTTATTGCGAAACCCTTTTACCTTTCTTAAAAATTGACAAAATTTGTCTTTCGATTTCATAATAGTCAAGCTCGCCCGCGCCTATTTTAGCTTGCAAAACATAATTAAAGCCATTTTGGGTAAGATTGTTTAACCTTACAATTTCTTTAAGCCTTCGACGGAGCAGATTTCTCAGCCACGCCTTGCCCACTTTTTTTGAAATTGAATAACCTATTTTATAGCTTTTATATTTGCTTTTAACAGTGTAAAGGGTGAAATTTTTACTTGACGAGCGCTCCCCTTTACGATAAATATAATTAAATTGACTATTTTTTTTTAATCTATGGTCAGTCTTTTCTTTTGACTTAAGCAGATAATTTTTTTCTTCCACGATTTCTTCTTCTTTTTAAAACATTTCTTCCAGTAGATGTTCTCATTCTTTCTCTAAAACCGTGAACTTTGCTTCTCTGTTTTTTCTTTGGCTGATATGTTCTTTTCATGATATTCCTCCTTTTTAAAACTGGCTCACCATTTTATCATAAGTGAATCTGCAAGCAATCTGAAAAAGCCGACACTTCAACATGATAAAACTAAACATGTGTATTATATAAAAAAATAACGCATTTGTCAATTATTATTTGCCTTTTAATTAAAGGAAAATTCTTGAAAATTTACAAAAGATGTCGTTTTATTTTTTCACATCTGTTTTTTCTCTTGTAATATCAACCTTAACTGTGAAAATTTTATTTATATAATGCTTAAAACCTTTCTTAAATAAAGTAATATTTTCCCTCTTAAACGAGGATGAAATTTGTTTTTTATCATCTTTTGCAGCTTTATTGGGCGAAAATAAAAGCCTCAATCGTCCTTAATTTTTACTTTCATAAAAACATTTTTCAAAATAACTTAAACAAAAAAAGGCTTTTTAATAAGCCTTCTTTGTTTTTAATAAAGCTGAAAATTTAAAGTGCCTAAAAAATATTTTTTCAATGACTAAAAGGTGAATATTCCCATGCCGACATATCCTATCCAGGCCAATCCTTTTGGCAGTGGGAGCCCTGAAGCAAGCTCTGACCAATTTGAAAAATCTGTGCCAATCTTATGCATGCTTCCATCATTATAAATGCAGTTTGAAATCGTCGTTCCATTTGTGCCTATCCCTTTGCCTGTCATAGTAGTCAAAGCAAGACAATCGATAAGTTTGCCCATGTACATTTGCCCAGCAATCAAACCTTGATTTTCATCATTGGCCTTAAAACTTCCTTTAAAGCCACAAGATATAATCTCTGAGCCACTTACACTTGAATAGCCAATTATTCCACCACTATCCGACCCTGAAATTTGGCAACAAGCAAGACTGTTTAAAACCTTAATCTTTTCTGTACGATTATAACCAACTATTCCGCCAACATTGCTATATGCAGTAATATCACCATAATTTAAACATGAAATAATGTCACAACCAATGCTTGTTCCAATCATTCCACAGCTGCTTATCCCATATACATCAGCACGATTTCGACAACCTTCAATGCTTCCAGTATTTATTCCGCCAGCCGATATCGCTTCAATACACCCAGCAATCGCACCTACATTACTATTTCCGTAAACATTTCCATTTAAAATGTTGATGTTTTTCAGCGTCGCTCCACTTGTATAACCAAACAGTCCAACATTTGAGTAAAGATAATTGCCAGACAAGCTTCCCACTCTCGCACTTGATGTGGTAAGATTTCTTATCCAAAAGCCATTGCCGTCATAATTGCCTTTAAAAGCTTTATCGCTGCTTGAGCCTATTGGCTTCCACAATTTTCCACCAAGCTCAATATTGTTTATCTGTTTAAAATATACTCCTGAAAAACTTGTTCCATTTTCAACCGCTCTTGAAATGTAAGCAAGGTCTTCTTCAGAGGTTAATTTATATGGGTTATCTGTCGTACCGCTTCCTGAGAGACTTTGAGAAGCGTGAGCATTCCAAGTTTCTTCCCACTGTGCATAAAGGTCTATGTTTGATAATAAATTTGATACTTGCTGATTTTCATAATAGGTTGTTCCACTGCCATTTGCACTGGTGTTCCAACACTTGAAAATGTAGTTTTCCTTTTTGAAGGCATTGTTTGTCAGCGATTTATCACCACCATCGTAGGTCACACCCAAGCTATTCATGCTTCCACTGCCACCATTTGCATAAAAGTTTACATAAAATGTCTTAGGTGACCAGTGAGCATAGATGATATGATTTTCAGCAGTCGTAACTGTTGTGCTGTTTGAAATTAAACTTCCACCACTTGTTGCAGTATACCAGCCTGCAAAATCATATCCCGTTCGAGTAGGAGTTGGAAGTACATTCCCTGAAGGTGTTTTTCCATAAGTTGCATAATTGAAGGAGTTGTATATGACATCTCCTATAAAAACAGAAACTCTTACTGTCGCTGAAACATTGCTTCCTACCGGTATTGATGCATACGACCTTAAATCATAATACATGTTTGATAAGTTGAAACTGTTTTTTGTTGTAAATG
>CARNVA010000008.1:0-71749 GCA_949031345.1 uncultured Eubacteriales bacterium
TTGACGCTGTATACCAGCCTGCAAAGGTATGACCTGTTCGTGTCGGCGTTGGAAGTACATTCCCTGAAGGTGTATTTCCATAAGTTGCATAATTGAAAGAGTTGTATATGATATCTCCTACAAAAACAGAAACTCTTACTGTCGCTGAAACATTGCTTCCTGCTGATATTGCTACATATGACCTTAAATCATAATACATGTTTGATAAGTTGAAACTGTTTTTTGTTGTAAATGATGTTGTGTATACTCCTACGCCATTTACTGACACATAGCTTTGCCCTGTGTTTGAAATATCTGTATTTCCGTTTGTCCCTTCGTCGTCCGGTGATGTCAACGTAATTCCAAAAGAACTTCCACTGAAACTTAAGCATTCATAAACAACTGTATATTTTGTATTTCTTGCAAAACTGCCTGAAAATCTTTGATTAAAATTCGCCCATTGCGTGCCGTTTCCTGTATTGTTGCTGTTTATTGTAAAAATGTTATTCTGCAATGATATTGGGCCGTCTAATATGCACAATGCTGGATTGTATAAATTTTTCTTCCCATATGTGTCTCCAAATCCAACCGTTGACGTTGATACAGGGGTCGTCCCACCATTTGCATTGTATGTGAGTGTATATGGTTTTGCACTCCACTGTGCTGTGAAAGTCACACTGTTGCCATTCTCACCCAAGTATGGCACCGTTTTTGTTAAACCTCCACTGTCGTTACATATATATGTCCCTGTGTCGGGATAACTGCAAGTCCACATAATGAGATCATATCCTGTTTTTGTTGGCACTGGGAAAGTTTTGCTTTCTCCATAAGTGAAATCTTCACTTCGACTTCCGCTGCCACTGTATGTACCGCCATTGTAGTCTAATACCACTTTGTATATATTTTGAGACCAGTGTGCATAGATTGTGCTTGCACTAGCGGTTGCCATGACCGTGTTGCTTTCAACTCTGCTTCCACCACTTGACGCTGTATACCAACCTGTGAAATAATAACCTGAGCGTTTTACTGTTGGAAGAGTGCCATAGGTTGAGTTGTAATTTATAGCTTTTGACACAATTCCATTGTTGCTGCTGAAACTTCCATAAGCTTCAACATAACCTCCTCCAAGGTTTGCTGTCACCCTATAACTTTTTGCAGTCCAGTGTGCATAAATGGATTTATTCCCTGTAGTAGACAAAATCGTCGATGAGGTCACTTTTGAGCCACCAGACGATGATGTATACCATCCATCAAATTCATAACCAATTCTTGTCGGCGTTGGAAGCGTTCCATAAGAATTGTCAAAATTTACATTTTTACTAACACTTACCCCACTCCCGCTCCAGCCACTTGTTGACGGAATGACTCCGCCGTTTGCAAAAGCTGTTATAGTATATTGATATGGTGCCCAATGCGCGTATACATTCAAATTGTCTGTGATATCAACAACATTATAATCTGTTATTTGACTACCACCTGTCGACGAAGTATACCAACCTGTCAAATAATATCCATATCGTGTAGCTGAAGGCATAGTGCCATAAGTATCTTTATAAACTACATCTTTATAAGCAGAGTTGCCGCTTCCACTCCAGCCTCTTGTTTCACTTATTTCCCCATTGTTTGCATAGGCTGTCACTCTGTAAGTGTTTGGTTGCCAAACCGCATAAAGAGTGGTAGTTGGTGAGCCTCGAAGCGCCTCATTACCATCGCTGTACCTACTCCCAGGAGAAAATTCCGCCTCGGTGGCATTCGAGTTTCTCGCCCAGCCTTTGAATGTATAACCTGCTCTTTCAAGATTTGAAGATGGCATATAAAAATCAACCCCTGACAAATAGGTCATATCAGAAGGCACTGTTCCACCAGTATTTCCATTTCCATCAAATTTTAATCCATAACAATAGCGGTAAGAGATATAAACCGTACCCGACATTTTTTCGCCAGATTCCCATCCATAAGGAGGACTTGTTGTAAACTTCTGTATATGTGACTTTCTGTCTTCATATCTATAAAAACTTGTACTGTTACTTCTAGAAGAGTCGGCATTTATATCGTTAAATCTTGCCCCAACATAGACACTCTCGCCAGCTTTTACTTCAGGGTTATGGTTGATATAAATTCGACCATGCCTTCTTACACCAAATCCGTCATAAGTATAACGCATATAAAAAGTGCTGATATTTGTAGCAGATGTGCTGTTTCCACGCTTTCCCCCATTCGCATAATAATCAGAGCCAAATTTCATTGCTTTTGTACCTTCATTTTCATACCAATATATGGAAAAAACATTTCCATTATTTACCGGTGCTGTGCTTGCACCGCCATTCCAAGCTGTATATTCTGCCACACCTCCATTTTTATAATATCTTGTATAAATTTGAATAGTATAATCATTTGTGCGGGCAATAGTATTATCCAACGACTTATCATATAAGTTTGGACAAGCTAAGAGTGCAATTCCGCCAATCAAGAAAAAACATATCAGGATAATATAAATCAATTTAACACTGTTTTTAATCTTCATATTACACCTCCTTAAGCTTTTCTAAATTTATCTCGTCTTTACTGTATTATTCCCTAGTCCTTTTATTATTATATGTATTTATATAATAATTTTACCCCCCCCCGATTTATTGTCAAACAAAAACAGCCTTTTTTAAAAAAATTTTATAAAAATGTGGTTTATTTTCAATTTTTTGCACATTTTAACAAAATTTCACTTAATTTTCTTTAATTATACATTTTTTAAATTTTCATTAAGGCTTTTTTACAATCGCACAAATCATTTATTTCACACCAAGCTATGTCGTAAAAACTTACTTAAATCATATAATATAATTTGCCAACCAGCCTAAATAAACAACCTACTTTTGTCATATATTTAATAAAATAATATCATACACCTGCAAAGCTGACAAAACGGAATTGCGTAAAATAGGAATAGCTTTGAAAACCTATAAAATACAATTTTATTTAAAAAAATCAAAAAAAGTTTTAAAAAAGTGTTGACAAAAAAAAATCTTTTTGATATTATTAAAGAGCAATGGGAGTTTAGCTCAGCTGGGAGAGCATCTGCCTTACAAGCAGAGGGTCATAGGTTCGAGCCCTATAACTCCCACCAATTGTATAAAAGAGATACTGCGACCACTATATGTAGTATCTCTTTTTTTATGTGTATTTTATTTTGTGTAAAAAGTTTAGTCAAAAGTCTAGTCAAACGAAGGATAAAAATCCCCGTATAATAAACGGAGTTCGCCCTTTGGTATGTTTTCCCGAATGTTTGTGTAAATATCGTTTGTGGTGGTAGTGCTTGCATGACCAAGCTGTAACTGCCTATATTTGTCTTTTGCTCCCAAAAAATATAGATTAGCTGAACAAGTATGCCTCAGCCCATGCAAACAATTATCAATTCCAAGTTCTTCAAAAATCTCTCCAATTTTCTTTGTGGCATTATTGCAGCTTATATTGAACTTATTGGTTTTCATGTTGGATTTTAAAAACTGTATAAATGCTTTTGTAACATACACCTGTCTTGGTGCATTCTCAGTTTTTGTTCCTCTAATAAAAATTGTTCCCCTGGCTTCATCAACATCTTCCAAACTAAATCGCACAGTTTCCTCTCTTCTACTTCCAACAATAAGCGAAAACATAACAAAGCTATGCAATTTACTTCCTTTAACTTTTTCAAGCAGTGCTTGCTGCTCTTCCAATGTCAAAGGTCTTCTTATTTCTTTGTTGGTCCTTTTTGGTTTCTCAAGACCAAGCGTTATGTCTTTTTTTATTTTTCCTGTGATATACGCTTTTTGCAAAATCTTGACAAACTTTTGATAAATTCTTTCACGAACTCTTTCTTTTTCAATTTTGTTTATAAACTTTTGAACTTCTTCTGTTGTCAATTTGTCAAGTTGAAGTCTTGGAAATGCTTTTGAAAAATAGTTGCGTATAAGTCCGTCCCATTCCACAAGCACATTTTCACTTGGATTTTTGCTTTTGATAAAACTTTCAAAATAAAAATTTATGTAACTTAAAACTGTAAATACCTTTGTCTTGGTTCTTTTTACCTGCTTAATCTTTCTAGGTTTTATTTGCTTGATTTTTTCAAGCAACTCTCTATATGTATTGGCTATGGCATAATACAAATAGCCTTCACGCTGTTTAGAGTATTGCCAGCGTCCATCCTTTCTATGATAACAATTTTTTTTCATTGTGTTGTCTACTCCTTTTAATTCAGGCGTAGACTTTTTTGACATTTTTTCCCTTTGAATAGTAACAATTTTTCTTTCTTCTGTTTTTATATCAAAAGGCTGAGCAATGATTACTCCTCTTTCTTTTTCCTCTTCTTCTTTTTTCCATGACTCAAAGTTGCGACAAGATTCCAGCTTTAAACAATCTAAAAGCCAGGAACCAATCTCAACTATTTTTGTAAGTCCGTCATAAATGTCTTTTCCAAATTCTTTATCCATAATTTACCTCCACTAGGGTTATGGTAAATTATGGATAACTGAATTTATATGATCCCCCCCCCTTTCTTTTTGTCAGTCAATCTTGCATATTTTTTTAATCCTCGGATATAATATCCTTGGATATCACAAAAAGTAGTTGACAAAAAATTGCGTTTGTGGTATCCTAAAACCAACAAGAAAGGATTTTTCTCCTTATTGTGGTTAAAAGTCTCTGATTGCTTCGAAGGGCTATGCGTTCGCATGGAGGATTTATGTAGAAGTATCGGGGGCTTTTCTTTTATATACAAAATGCTTATATGGGTCATTAAATCCCTTTTGAGCAAAAATTGGATATGTTGTTTCTGTCATCACAAAGTTTTCATGAATATCTTGTATTTGATTGCTGATAAATTCAAAGACTTTGAGTTTTGCTTTTAATCGCTTTGACATTTCCACACCACTTTCCATATTCAACTCGCTCTCTATTACACCAGTAACCACATCTACGCATTGCAAAATTGGATGATTTTTTGAATCTACCTCCTCAATAAATCTCTTTTTTGTATAAACAATGTTTCCAAACTTATTTGGTCTTCCCATGTGTCTTCTTAAAGCTGTTTTAAACCTATCATTTTCAACAGTAGAATCTGGCAACTCATCAAACAGCAAGCGAAGTCTAATGTTAAAATTTGTATAAAACAAACTAAACGCATTTCGTATAAAGGTATAATAAAACTTGAAGTAACTCGAATTCTCAGATTTTGGAAGTACTAAAAGTTGATTGTTTGGTGAAAACATAACTCTCATTTTTACCTTGCCAGACTTTACAAATGTAAAAAACAGTTGCAAAACAAAAATGTAATCCTGATAATTTTTCTCTGTAATTTTTGTTCGCTTCATTTCATGCAGTCCTACTGAAGCTTTTGTCAAATTTAGTAGACTCGAAATATATTGATATTCTTCCTCCTCTACAAGAGCACCCCCATAAAAATAACTATAATTTCTTACGCCCTTTTGTACTGATTCATCGCAGACGATAATTACATTATGTCGTCTGCTTTTTTTATTTTGTGTAATCTCACTCATTTTTCACCCTTTATTTTAAAACGGTCTTGCAGGTCTAACATCTTCGTAAGGAAGTTTAAGCATATTTGATAAATAACCAAGCACAAGCAAAGATTGGTCATGTGTCAGCCCCCTAACAAGTGAAACAATTTTTTTTTGTTCTTCTGTAAGACTATCAACAAAAATTGTGTTGCTATTTTGTCGTCCACAAAGATAATCCAGACTAACCTCAAAGTAATCCGCCATTTTGATTAACAATTCAAAATTAGGCTCTGTTTCTCCTATTTCATATCTTGCGTAAGTTGCTTTTGCTAAATTCAAATTTTTTGCCATATCTCTTTGCGTCAATCCCATATTTTGTCGCAATACTTTTAAATTTTTCATTTTACCCCCTTCTTTTATTATATTTTTTTATAATAAATCTCAAAAACTAGGGCAAAAGTACTTGACTTGCCTCAGTATGTGTGGTATTTTATTTACATAAATCTCAAAAACTGAGGCATAACGGAGGATTTTATGAATAGATTTATCAAATTACGCAATGTTATAGTCGATTTGAATGAAGTTGTTTGGATTGGTGCTGATTATAACAGCAAAAAATTGATGTTTACACTAAAAAACAACAACACCCCATTTATCAAGTACAAGTACATTAACGAACTGCAATATGCTTACAATTTCATATTGTCAAAATTGCAAATAGAAGAAACGACTTTGGAAGATTATATCAACTTGGAAAAAATTAAATAAAAAATCACCCCCTGCCAGGAGTGATTAAAAACTATTTTTTCTTGTTTCTTCTTTCTTCGAATTGCTTGTACTCAGGGTTAATCTGGGTTACTATTGCTGCTTCTAAAGAGTTTTTGCCTAACTGTTTTAGTGCTTTATAGGCAAAAGAAATTCTTGCTAGTTTTATTAAATGTTTGCGTTCTTTTCTTTTTAAAACACGCCAAAGTTCATTTATTATTTGAAGTTGCTCAAAGTATTCATTGATTAAATCAAAATCTTGTTCAGAAAAGTACTTAAACATTTGGTCGTATGATTTAAGAAGTTCTTTCTCAGTGAATTCTTCTAAATCATTCTCAATTTCTTCATTTTCGTTGTTTTCCATATTTTCTCCTTAGTTTAAATTATCTTAGACATATAGTAATCGACATACCGTAACAGCCTAACAAAATATTTTAACATACAAAAGCAGCAAAACAATTTAAATCAAAATGCATCAACAATTTTCGACACTATTCGTCAATTTGCGACCAATAAAAAGGAGCCCACATGATATATCAAAGTGAAAAGATACAATTAAAAGCCAGTTTAGGCGAAGATGAACAACCTTCATCTTTTCCTGCGACTGGCTTTTTTTTCAGTTTGCTGGAAACTAGGCTCACAATTATGCAGTGTTTGGTGCTTCAACCTGCAAAAGGCATTGAAACTGTTTCTAAGTTTAAAAACAAAAGATTGCAGCTTGTTTTACTTCGCCCCGGACGAAGGCGGAGCAATGCAAGTTTTTAAAAATAAACATTTAGGAGGAAAATTATGAAAAACGAACAGAAGATTCAAAAAACTGATGCTTTAAGAAGGCAACTAAACAAATCAACAAAAACTCTTGAAAGAGTTACTGATAATTGGATAAAGGCAACTCAAAAGGCAAAGACCCCAATAGAAATGAGAAAAATCAATAAAGATTTTGAAAAGAAATATGCCACCGCCGACAAACAAGAAAACAAAGATTACAAAAAATATTACGATTTTGTCCATAAAAATTTTGATAATGAAGTCGTTAATAAATGTGTTAAAGGCGGAGTATTCAACAAAAAAGAATTCATTGACCGGCTTAAAAAAGAAACAAAGGAGGCTTAAATGAACAAATATTGGTGCAGCATACCAAACGCAGTGAGGAAATCAAAAATTCTCACCGCTGAGGAAAAAGACTTGTATTATGAGCTTTGCGAAAGATTAACAGAGGGCGGTTTTTGTAAAGCTTCAAACACAGAACTTGCAAACGCCCTTGATGTTTCTCCAAAGACAATTACAACAAGACTTTCAAGCCTGGAAAGAAAAAACGCCATAAGAACTTATCATAACCCTCACCTTCACAAGCGTTGGATTTACATAAACTATCCTGGCAAAACAAATGTTCCTAATAAACCGCAAGACAAAGAACTTGAAGAAAGCACAAGGCGTATAAGAGAATCAATGAAAAAAGCAATTGTCTTTGCAACTATTGATTTTGAAGTTTTAATTCAAAAAATGTTGGAAAGTCCATATTTGCATGAAGTTGAAGACAACAACACTCAATTTGTATTGACACTTGAACAAATAGACTTTATATACAAAATCAAAAACATGTGTAACAAACAAATTGACTGTCAAATTGCCTGTTACCCTAACATCAATTTACCTCATCTATACAACAAGATAAGAGAGAGTGAGTTTTTGCTTACAAACAGCAACCTCAATCTTAAATGGCTTTTAGAACACGCAAGCGAAATAATGAAAGATAAGTACAAGCAATACTACCCAAGACAGGAAGAACACAAAAAGGGTTTCCAAGGGCGGAATAATACACCCGATTATTGGAACTCACTATTCAACAATCCAAATGATATTTAACTTATGAAAGCAATACAACAATCAATCATTCCTGGCATGGAAGCTTCTGTGGAAGCAATAGAAAAACAATTTAAAAAGTCGAAAGCACAAAAAGAAAAACAAAAAAGGAGGAAATCGTGAAAGTTTTTAAAGGAATAATTACATTTTTGTTTATCGTTAGCGTTTCATTTATGATTACAACCCTGACTTTTGCAGTAGAACATAAACATACTTTTACAGAAGAAATTCAATCTTGGAGTCCTGCAAAAGAAAGCCCAGCTGACTCAACCAATGAAAAAATTGAAATTGAAAACAACGAAATTATTATTAAATAAAAGTCGAGGTAAAAAAATGAAGGCTGTAAGAATTATAAAATACATTTTTATTTTCTGCATATTAGTCGGCAGCTCAGCACTAGCAGGCTATCTTACACTATTGAATTGAGGTTTTATGGAAAAATTAAAAACTGGAACAAAAGTTATTAGCATAATTTTAGCCGTTATTATTGGACTTGCCTGCTTAATTATTGATGCCTGGTTTCTGTACATAAAACTGCATGGCGAAACAAAAATGACTTCGGTCACTGTAAATATGAATGAATTAAAACTGGCAGACGGCAGTACAAAAGAGATAATACAAATAAAACATAAGCGAAATAAAAATCGCAGCGGCATTGAACTTTTTGAAATCAAATTAAATTATTTAACCAACGAAAATAAGGATGCCTTTTTCAGTCAAGGCCTTCAATATGCCGGCAATAGCTTAAACAGTGCTATAGTATGGAAAGACTTTGATTACATTTCAAAAACAGCAGGAAATTGGGATTATAAATTTAACCAATACAAATTGCAAGAAGTCTCAAGGTTTCTTTGGAAGGGCAACTACTACGCAAGCTACTTTTCCCCTTTTACAGACACTAAAAAATATGAATATCAATCATTCAATGACTTTGCAACAATAGGATCAACTAACCCTATAACTCCAAGTTCATACTTTACCCTTCAACTTGGCGGTACTAATGAAATCATATATATGCAATTGAAAGGCGATAATTATGCGACGATAAATAAAGCAACACATTTGATTACTGCCGACCAAGAGGAAAGTATAGGCTATAAAAGCCGTGAAGGCACCTTTGAATCCGACTATATAACTATCTTCAACGACTATAACATGGACTATTTTGCTTACACCCTCTATCAAAGCATTTCTACTTTGCCTTCAGGCACGAAAGGAAAGTTTGTTTTTGAATTTGGGAATATTTTTAAATATTTTCTTGCAGAAAATGGCTTTGTTGGAAATGAAATTCAAACTGAAGATTCTACAAAAGTCATAAACAATATTAAGTCCTACTATACAATTTCTGTTGAAGTCTATGATGACGGAGCAAAAAATGCAAACGATAGTATGTTTGGCGTTATTAAAAACGACCCTACCTTCTCAATTAAACCTTCTTATGGCGACTCGGGAAATTACTTTGCAGGAACGTCAATATTAGACTGCGACATTTACGATTTTGATTTAGTAAGGATTGATGAAATTTATTGTGCATTAAAACTTAAAAAAGAATTTTTAAGTGCATATGAAAAATATGCAAAGGATATAAAGCTGAATATTGTCATAGATACTTCTATTTTAAAAGCTCAAGGACTTGATTATGCTGGCTTTGCAACCGATAGCGGACTTGACAATTTTACTATTTTAAACACCACCATTCTACAGGAGGTGCAAAATGCTTAATTTATTTTTCAACATAACGCCCATTTATGACGTCATAATTCTTATCTTAATGATCCTACTCATCATTGCTGTAATAAAAGAACCAAAATGTAGAGTGTATGTATTTACCCTATTTATTGCTGCCTTTCTTGCACTGACAGCTTATAGCGGAATAGAACTCAACTATTATTACCAGGCAAAAGGTGGAATATTTGGTCACATAAAAGATATTGCTCATTCAAATAAAGTTAATATCGAAAACACAAAATTTGAGTTTGAAAACATTGTATTAGTGAAGGATGTTGACAGCAATTTCTCTGCAGAGATTACTATTGATGACATTGTTACGCTTGACAAAAATAGCAACTATACGATTTATATCAACAACACGCCCTGCACTAATTCAGCGTTTAAAAGCAATTATTTAATGGCTGATTTTAGATACCAGTTTATAAACGATAATGAAAAAGTATTGAAAGATGATACTTTGAAATTTCGTTTTTCGTTTAACAAAAACAATACTTACATAAAAATTTACACATCTGGTGGACAGCTTGCTGCTGATTATTGGCTTCAGTTTTTTGACCGAAATGGCTTAATTATTGAGTTGAAAAAAGTACAACTAGATGACGAATTATCTTTTGTCGATGGTGAAATTTCTGATTTTGTAAAAATTGAATATTATGTCGATGACGAAATTTTTACTTATCAATCAATTAAAAAAGGCGAGAAATTAAAACTCGCAAATGCACCAGAAAAAGAAAATCATATCTTCTTAGGTTGGCTTTCTGAAAGCAACGATTGCATTTTGGAAGATTATGTTGTTGTTGAGAATATGAAACTTCACGCTTCTTATAAAGAAGCAAGGATTTATTCCGATTTTGTTTTTAATGGCGGATATTTTGAAAAATATGTCGGTGTTGAGGAAAATGTTGTTGTTCCTGCGTCTTATTCGCTGACCCCCGACGGCCGTGCTTATGAGGGAGACGAACATATTGTTTTTGGCATTTCAATGTTTGCCTTTGAAAATAACGATTACATAAAGTCAATAACCTTCCCTTCTACAATAACAATTTTAGAGTCACATTCAATTTACAACTGTAATTCACTGCAATATGTAGTTTTAAATTCTACCATTCCGCCTTTAATTGGGCCAGAGCACTTCTGTATAACAGAAGTTGAAGAATTAAATGTTTATGTTCCTGATAAAGCATTTTTAGATTACCAAAATTATTGCTATGACCCCGAAGGCTGGGGCACAACATATGAAACACCTTATGTAAAACTTTGTAAATTATCAACTTTGATAATTACTCATTAAAATGGAGGAAATATATGAAAAAAAACAACAAAATGGATAATTGGCGGTGCTGTAGTATTATTACTAAGCACTGGCTTGACTTTAGGTCATGTTTTTAGACACGAAATAAAAGATTGGGTTAAAGGTTTTCAATCGTCCAAGCCAAACCCAAGCCCTGTAGATCCTAAGCCACCTATTCAACTTACTTGCTTGGTTTCAGTTGAAATTCACCGCCCTGACGGTGTTGAAAAAGAAAGTCAAGAGGTAGAAACTGGATATGAGCTGGAACTTCCTGATACTAATGCCATGGATGAAATTGAAGGTTATATTGCACGCTACTTTTATGTTACTGGATCGGGCTATAACAACAGAAAATTACTTGGCGGACAAACTATCACCATTACAAGCGACACAAAAATTACTGTAGCTTATGAAAAAATTATCACAATTGCCTTTGACGTTGACGGCAATATAGAATTTCAAGAAGTGATTGAAGGAGACTCCCCTTTTTGGAGAACACCTTCAAAAGTCGGCATGAACTTTGATGGCTGGACTTTGGACGGAGAAAATGTAATTGACTTATCAAAATATAAAGTAACAGAGTTTGTTACGTTTATCGCAAAATTTTCTTATAAATATTACACTGTTGAATTTGTTCTTAGTGACACAATGAGATTAAGCTGTAATTATCGCAGCGATAATCAAGTTTATGTTCCAGCGCCTCTTCAAATTGAAGGCAAAGATTGCCTGGGCTGGACTAAAGATGGTGAGAATGTCTTTGATTTTAATAAAGTTATTACTGAAGATACCGTCTTCCACCCTTTATATGCCGATCAATCATTTGATGAAACGCTCCCTTTTGCAATAGAAAATGGTGAAATTACTGGTTATTCTGGGAACGAATCAAATGTTGTAATTCCATCCTCCTATTCTGTCGACAGTCGCGGCAATATAATCGAAGGAAATGATTATCAAATTGTTAAAATAAGAGATTTTGCGTTTAGAGATTCAAACATGGTTTCTGTTGAAATTATGCCTGGCGTAATTTCAATTGGTGACCAAGCTTTCTATAATTGCCTTAATCTTGAAAGAGTTATAATCCATGAAGGTTTGACTAGTCTTGGAGATTTAGCATTTGCTGAGTGTGATAATTTAATTTCTATAGAACTACCATCTACTATCAATGAATTAAATGGATTTACTTTTTCTGAAATCGACAATTTGCAAAATATTCAAATTTCCGAAGATAACCCTTCTTATAAAAGTGAAGGCTCAGTTATTCTTACAAAAGATGGCTCACATTTAGTTTTTGCAACAAAAGATGCAGTCATTCCAGAGTCAGTCATTGTAATTGACAATTATGCTTATGTCTATTCTAAAGTTAAAGAACTAGTTTTGCCGGATTGTGTAACGACAATTGAAGAAAATGCTTTTATGGGATGCAGCGAGCTTACTTCATTAACCTTGTCTGCAAACTTACAATTTGATTGGCAATCACAATGCTTTTTGCAAAACTTGGATAAATTTGAAAAACTTGTGATTAAAAATAAAATAGAGAATGCCTCAAATTTAATCCATGTTCAGTCATTTCAACCTAGAACAAGCTTAATCAATGTCTACGTTCCAGATGAATATTTAGAAGATTATATCAATGCATTCATGTATTCTTCACCAATTGTTGTCAATACACTCTCTTCTTTAGAAACTGGCGAAACTCCAACAAAACATGCCGTTTTGTTTAGATATCCTTCAACAGCTGAATATTTAGACAATTACAATTGTGCTGATGGTAAAATTTGTGAAACAGGCGACAAGGTTGGCTATAACCACACCGCTCAACTTGAAGGTTATAGATTCTTGCATTGGGTAAAGCAAGACCCATTGACAATGGAAGAGGTTGAAGTTGTTGAAGATATTGAGAATTATTTAATTACAGAAAATACTATTTTTAAAGCAATATTTAGCCCAATTATATAAAAAAAGGAGAAAAACTCATGAAAAAAGTAAAAAAAACAACAAAAACACCCAAAAACAAAGAAAGACGCCCTCTAAAAGGCTCTAAAACGCCCATTAAGTCTTCTTCAACCAAATCTTCAAGTAAAGGCTCTAAAACCTCACCTAGACCAACCAGCAAAGCCAAATTAAAATCAACTGCTCTAAAACCATCAAATATAAGCAAAACTAAGCGTAAAGTTAAAGCTGTAACTATCTATTACGCATAAAGGCAAATAATGAAAATCTATGACGATATTATAAAAATATTTGAAGATGGAATATTTGGTCCCACTGATATTGTTATTATTTGGGGCAAACGACGACGGGGTAAAAGTTCCCTTGCAGGAATGTTTATGGACCAATTCATGCGACCTAAAATTGCCAAAAATGATGTGCAAACATCAAAGGCAATTTGCAATCAAATAAGAGAAGCAGGTTATAACATACACCCACCAACTGACCATACTGTTTTTTGTGATACTTTCTTTGAAAGTAAAGGGTTTGGTAGAAAAAGAAACTCTCCATATAAATTTAATGGAATAGATTTTGGACTTCCAAATGAAACTCATAATACTGAACTATTATGTCCATGCGGTAGATACTTTCTTGACGAAACACAGGACCTTTTTGATAGTCACAGACCCTCTCTCTCCACTTTTGTTACTAAATCAATTGAATTGTCAGGGCAAATGAAAATATTCTTATGCCTTATTGCTCAGCGTCCAAAAAGAATACATATTGACATAAGAGAACTTGCCGTATTTATTGAGGTTGTTAAAATGAAAAAAGTTTACAACAAATATGGTCGAATAATTGAATGTTTTTGGGAATGTAATATCATTTATGAAAATGCGGATTTAGAGCAATATTTAAACACTCATGATAGGAAGTATATTGATAAGCGTGTTATGTTTAAATATAAAGGTAATATTTTCAATTGCTATGATACCAACTATTTTTTACCAATGTTTTTTAGAAACATGGAGAATCGAGATTTAATACTTGAAAAAACAAAAAGGACTGAATTCTCAACATCATTTTTTGATGAATATTTTAAAAATCGTGTTATTGATATACCTGATTCGTATTTTGGCAAAAAACCAAAAAGTCCTAAAAAGGAGGAAGTTTTAAGTGCAGACGGAAAAACAGTGGCGTGAACATGAAGAATTAAAAACCATGGCTGATTATATGGATGAATTAACAAATATGATTGAACTTTCCCAAGGCTTAGATGGCTCTCAATCTGCGGAAGAACTTGATAAAATTATTTCATTGCTACTTAGAGCAATTAAAGAGAAAGAAAAATATGTTATTAAGCGTTCAAGGAAATGGCGAAAAAAGCAAGGCTTTTTATCAAGATTTAAAGATACTATTGAAGAACGACGTGCTTTAAAGGCTTTAAAACATGCTGAGAATGATGAGTACGATGAACAAGATGAAACAGACGAAACAGACGAAGAAAAAGAAGAAGAGCCTATCAATACAACTTGTACAAATCAAACGCAACAATTGATTACAAATTCACCTTCGCCAGCCCTTGAAGAAGGTCAACAAGAATTGTTGGAATTTTAAAAAATCTTGAAAAAAATCAAAAGCCGGCAAAAGAAACACTATGAGCGTAGCCAAGTGTTCTTGCCGCTTTGATTTTCAAGATTTTTAAAGTCCAAATTTACCAAACGCAAAATTTTTGCGTTTGGGCAATTGCGTTTGCGAAATTTTACACAAAAAAATTAAAAATTTCAATTTCAAAAACTTTCAAAATCAAAAATTTAACGGAGGAAAATATGGCTGAAATCAAAAAAATGATAAATGCAATACTCACAAAAGGCAACATGAACCAAAAGGAACTTGCTGCCAAACTTAAAGTTTCGCCTGCTCAAATCACCCGCTGGCGTGATGACGCAGAACCACGCCTTAAAAATTACCAGGAACTTGAAAAAATTTACAACGATTTGCCAGCTTAAAAAAAAGGAGAAAATATGAAAAGAAAATATATAAGCTATATTGAATTAGTAGAAGAATTACATAAATGCGAAAGCTTAATAACATCACTTGAAGATGATGTTTTATATGAAAAGAAAAGGCAAGATAATTTAAACCTTTTAACTAACTATATGTTTAAAGAAGATATCAACTTCATAGAAAGAAAACATATAAAGGACAAACAAAGCCTACAACATTACATATTGCCCATCAAAGCCCTAGAAGTTGCTAGGCAAAACTGCCCTGAAATAATAATGTGCGGGAAAAGAAAAAGACTAAACGCCTTCAATGTAGGAGAAGTGCTTGAAGACTTTGTTTCTTTTATTTGTCAAGAAAAAGGTCATAAAATAGGAGTTGGTGACTATCTTATACAAAAATATTTAGATGAAAGAGAGTTTTATTAAAATGGTTTCAAATGATTTGATTAGGTCAATTGGTTATGACCAACAAGAAATAATAAACAACATCTTAAAGCTCTACAACGACTCACAACCTATTGATTTTGACCCTTGCTACAATTTAGGAATGTTTTATAAAAATAATAAAGTATGTGCTCCAAGAGTGAAAAGTGATATAAAACCTCTTCTACAGGGAGTCGAAAAACTAGATGTGCAATATTTACCATTCATAGATGAATTTAATTGCATTATCTTTGACCCGCCTTTTTTAGCTGGCGGTGGATCGGGCTCAAAAATGGCTCAGCGTTATGGTTCTTTTAAAAACGTTGAAGAACTTCAGCAATTTTTTGTAAATTCTTTTTTCTCTCTGCAGAGAGCTTTAAAAAAGAAAGGGCTACTTATTGTAAAATGCCAAGACTTTGTAAGTGGCCGGAGAAATTATTTCATGATTGATTTTGTATTAAACTTGGCCAGAGATTTTAATTTCAAAGTATTAGATTTGTTTATTCTTTTGTCAAAGACAAGACCAACAAAAATTCAACATCAGCAACATGCTAGAAAATATCACTCATACTTCATTGTACTAAAAAATAAAGGAGGTAAATATGGGACTTAGTATTTGGAATCAAGTCAACACGGATAAATTTTTCTGCATATCAAAGATTGACAAAAAGACATTAGAAAAGCATGGGATAAATATACCAGTAACACAATTCAAAGATATTGTAAAGAAAACTCCACCGCACAACCAAATACCAACAGGAAGCACCAATTCGCATGGTCATTTACGTATGACCAATATTTATCGTTTTGAGGACTTTGACTATCTAAAATCAACCAATTAAAAGGAAATAATCAAATGAAAAATAATAAAATTGACAAAGAAACGAAAATTTACAAACCAAAAAAATGGAGCTTTAGAAAAAATAAAGCAAGAGAGAACCACCCTTCACTTGTTATAGGTGAAAATGGAAACAATTATGCTAATTTAGGACTAACTCACTCTCCCAAAAGAGGACATCACAAAAATACAGAACTGTCAAAAAATCCAAATACAAAAGACAAAAAAACATCTTATATTAGAGACGATTTAAAATATGATAAAAAAGAAAACTTAAAGGTAATTCTAAAAGATTACAAATTGTCCTCAAAAGACGTAGATAAAATATTAAAAATAATCAATAAAAAAAGATAGCCACTAGGCGGTAGTCATTAGCTACCACGGGTCTATCCTTACAGCTACAATCTCTTGTAACTATTATTAGTATATACTACTTTTTCATAAATTGCAACAATTTAACCAAATTTTATGAAAAATTTAGGAGGTAGCCAATGTAAAATGAAAAATATTTTTGCTTAAAATCACGAAAACATATTAAAAATTGAGTAAAAAAGGCATTTTTAGTTGATATGCCTTTTTTTTGACGTCAAAAGTGCTACTAAAATCTTACTATTCACCCCGCCAAAAACTTCCAGGACTAAAAGAAAGTAGCAAAGAAAATTTACCATTATATTTTATTTCTATTATATATTTTCTTTCATAGAGAAAAACTAATACTTAATATATGCTAAATAAAAATACTTATATTATATACTTAATATATATATTATATATAATTTATATATATAGTGTGAAAAGCGGACTTATTTCAAAAGACAGCTTCCGCTGTCGGCTAACAAGTAAGGAAAGTCTATTGACCTCATTTCCCTATTCCGCCAAGCCTGATTGAAATTAAAAACAAAAAAAGTTTAGTCAAAAGTTTAGTCAAAAAAGTCTACTTGCCTTTGTTTATAACACTTATAGCGTTTTAATTTAGTGCCTTACAAGCAGAGGGTCATAGGTTCGAGCCCTATAACTCCCACCAAAACAGAATACGCACACTTTAAATTGGTGTGCGTATTTTTTATAACTCCAGCAGTATATGCTTTGTTGGAACACTGAAGCAAATATTTTGGCTGCTATTAAATCGCTCACCATAAAAAGTCTGACGCGAGTTTTCGGTATAGACTTTTTTCAAAAATTAGCTAAAATACTTTTTTCATTTTAAAGTATTGAAAACTTAATTAGAAAAGCAATAATCAAAAATGCAAAAAACATAGACGATTTAGTCTATGTTTTTATTTATTCCGCTCTTTTATAAATTAAGTGAATAAGTTGTCTTTTTTTCTATCTTGAAGAGAAAGGCTCTTCTTCATAAATAATAGATGCCTCATTTATTGCCTTTTCACTTGGAAATCTCAATTCTGGCATGACATTATCTATAGTTTTATTTGCCTGCGTATATTCCATTTGCTCATTATCTAAAATCTTTTCAACTGGCACTCTAAAAAAGTTTTGCTCTTCATTTTCAAACTCACTGCCTTCAATTGTGTATGAAAGCACCTTTTCAAAACCCAAACTGCTGTATAATTTCATTGCCTTTTCATTACTTGTAAACGCTTCAAGTGAAACAGTGCTATGCCCAATTGAATGGTGAAGGGCATATTCAATAATAGCCTTTCCTATCCCCTGCATTCTATGTCCTTTTTCTACCGCCAATATTGCTATATACAAACTGTTTGGAACATAAGCATCAGTAAGCTGAGCAAACCCGACAACTTTGTCATCCTTAATTGCGCAAATAATATAAATGTTTTTTCGATAATCTCTTGCCAATTTGTTGATATCTTTGATTATACACCTATCATTAAATATTCCTCCATGAGCCTTGTCATTCTGATGATAAATTTCTTCAATATCACCCGAATAAACACTCTCTCCACGCACCACTTCAAACTTTAAATCTTTCATATTACACCTGTTTATTTTGTAATTATTCTATCATATTCTCAGCAAAATGTCAATAATGAGTATTTCTTTTTATTTATGCATAATTTAAGATAATTGCGCGAAATTTAGCAAAAAACGCAGAAAAAACACTAAAAAACCATGAATTTGTCACAATTTAGCAAATTCATGGCCTTATTTATTGATGAAATGTAAAAGATAAATTTGGTTTTAAATTATTATTTTTTATTATAAACCAACAGGAATTTTATTTTCAATTAAAATCAGTGGAACAAATACTTCTTCCGTCAGTGAACAATGATGTCCTTTAAATCTGTGCGATTTTTCATAAATTACAAATTGCTTATAACCTTTGCAGATAGCAATAAAATCACCAAGATATTTAACATTCTCATCCTTGACGCTTCCGCCAAAATAGCCCTGATTTACCAGCTCTTCTGAGGTATAAAGCTCAAAATCTTCGCTATATTTTTCTTTAAACAGCCTTTCAAATTCTTGCTTTTTGCCCTCTTTTACTTTAAACGCAGTTGCTCGCGACTCAAGATATGGAGGAGTTTGCAACAATGAATAAAGTTGCTCATCCTTATACAATTCGACATAACCATCAACATCAATCTGACCATGGTCAGCAGTGATGACAAATATCGTGTCATTGCACTTAGAGCATAACTCTTTCATCTTGTCATTTATATGATTTATCAGTCTAAATGCCTGCTCAGAAGAAACGCCATAGTCGTGCATAGTCGCATCAGGCTCTGGGCAATACATATACACAAATTGCTTGCCATCTTTTTTGCAAACTTTTTCAAGCGCTTCAAAATAGTCATTCAATTCAAGACAATCAATTCGATTTTCTGTGCAACCATCCTTCCAATAAGGAGGCACCACGCGATTTATTTCATAATCGGTCTTGGCAGAAAGATAATAAGGTTTCAACTTAAGCGTTTTATCCACAAAATCAGGGTCTATAGCCTCGCCTGTCTTTGAATCTTTTGAAAGATAGATATCTACATTTCGCCCAAGCTCTTCAAAATACATTGCCCACCCAAATCTTCCGTGTTGCATTGGATAGCTGTTTGTATGAATGGTTGTGGTCGCATTTGTCGTGGTGGCAGGAAATACAGAAGTGAGCGTCTGCTTGACACACCTTCTTAAAATTGCCTCCTCTCTCAAATTGACATTTATTGGGTTTATGCCAAGTCCGTCAAAGATGATAAACACAACATTTTTAAAGCCATGCTCAAGCTCTCTTTTTAAAACAGGCAAAGTTGGATTATGATTTTCACATCCAAGAAACTCCGCCAAAGTCGCTGATACATTTAAGATATTATTATTGAAATCAGGTTTAGTCAAACTAGCCATTTTATCGCCTCCTATCCATTTATTATTATTCTATCTTATTTCCCCTTAAAAATCAAACATATTTAAAGTAATAAAATATTGTGAAAAAATCAATTAAGCAAATTATAAAATTAACTAATCATGCAACAAAAAAAATATAAATCAAAATAGTATTCCAAAATCGTTCTCTATAATAAAATGTAATTCAGAATAGTATTATAAAATCGTACTGCTATAATAAATAAAATTCATCATAAAAAAGCATAATTATAATAAAAAAAGCAAGTCATATTTTGACCTGCTTTAGCTTTAATTTTCTACTGAGTTATCCTTATTTTGAATTTCATTATTGTCGTTTTCTTCTGCTATTTTCTCATCTTCAGCCTTCAATTCGATATCTGTTTCTTTCAATTCCTCGTTTTCATTATTTTCATCATTTTCATTATTTTCAATCAAATCATCTGATTTTTTGACAGAATTATCGTTTTTTGCATGTTTTTTCGCTTTTTTATCGTCTTTTTTCGCTTTTTTGTCTAAATTATCCTTATTTTTCTTTTGCGGATGAAACAGACTTAAAAACTTTCCAAGAAGGATTATGACCTTTTCTGAGTGCAGCATTGCATACTTTTTAAAATATGCCTTACCAAAAATTGTAAGCGCCGCAATAACTGCTGAAACAAGTGATGCAATGAAGACCATAAGAAAATTGTTTGATACATGAAGTATAACTGCTGCCGTGATTGTCGCACCAGCTGCACCTGACAAAATTCCACAAATGTCACCAATAACATCGGCTGCAACACTTGCAACTTTTTCTTTGTTTTCAAGAAGTCTGATTGACTCTTTTGCCCCCCTTACCTTTCTTGCCGCCATAGCTCTAAAAGGCTCAAAATTCGCAGCAGTAATTGCAACACCAATCATATCTGCAAAGATTGAAATCAAAATAAACACCAAAATGACAACCACACTGACAGCTATGCCTGCACCTGAAAGTGCAATCTCACTCGCAATACCGAAAGCAAGCGATAAGAAGAAAGATAGTGCCAAAACAATAAGCGGCCATTTCCACCACACTGCAAACTTCGACGGTTTGGGTTTTCGTTCTTTTTTAATTTTCATTTTTTTATTACCTCTTTTAATTTATCCTCTTTTAATGAAAGGTATTATATCATATTTTTATGTTTTTTGCAAATAATTTTATTTTTTATCTAAAATCTATAATTCACATAATATTTTACATATATCTTGTATCCTTTATAAATAGCTAAACTTTCTATATAAAAAGCATGGTGCTCTTCCTGCATAAAATATTATGACAAAATTACTATATGAAATAATAAAGCAGCTATACCCACACTTTATATAAATATAATTGTGCTTACTGAATAAATATGACAGCATTGTCAATATAAATATAACTGCATTTTTTATCAAGATATAATTACATTTTCTGCATAAAAAAAGTATAACAGCAAATGCTGTTATACTTAGAAGGCAGCTGGTTAAGTAAACCTTGCGCCATAGGTTCGGTCGGATTTCCCATTCTCGCACTCAAGCGTCACCGCTTCGAGCAGTTTCCTATTAAGCAAGACATTACACCGAATCGCCACTTAGGTCGCACTATAATCCCTATCCAGCCAGCACTTAGCAACAGTCTAGAAGTTTTCCTTGACAGAAAACAATTTTATTAGCCTATTTTGCAAATGCCATTTCATAAGCAGCAGTTTTCAAATTATTGGCCGATAATATGAAAACGCTTTTGCTTAATCCCAAGCCATTCACTCAAGGCAGGCTACGCTGCACACAACTTTTATCGCAATGCAGGTTCTTCCTCAATAGTAGAAGAGTTGACTTCCACCCATTAAGGTCTCCACGAAAATTGGGTCGTGGACTGTATGCCATTACAATTCGCCCAAAATTCTTAACTCCCAGCACCAGCCCCAGTTTGGGCAACCAAAGCCAGCACCAGAAACTTCACAGATATGCCCGTCGACGCTATTACTTCGCCTTCCTAAAAAAGCCTTCTGACTAGAATACTGCACCTTCTATTATTAGATTATATCATAAATGCAATAAAAATGCAACTATTTTTTAATTTCGCTGCTTTTTGTAAAATAATTAAATAAATTAAAAAATTTTGATTTTTGTAGAAATTTATAAAAAAGTGCAAAAAAAGTCTTTTTTTATTGTTTTTTTGACAAAAAATGATGTAATTATTTAAAATTGTGATATTTGACATCTTTTTGTTTTATTGTAAAAGTTTTTAAAAATTAAGTAAACATAATTAAAAAAAGCGTTGAAATAAGATGTATTCCAACGCTTTTAAAATTATAAATTCTTATCGTTATCGTTAAAATATGATTGAAACATTTTCGCAATCGTATCTTTCGAATAACCAAATTTCTTTTCTCTGTCTTTTTCAAGTTTTCTTTCTTCTTCTAAAAAGGTCGTGGTATTTTTAAATCTTTCCATCATCTGAGAAGCCTTGTCATCATAATTTTTCTTTTCCTCTTCATCAATCTGATTGATTAAGATAGCACGCTCATCATCATTTTCTATCCATAAGCTGTCAAATACTTCTAGGTTTTCTCTTCCTAAATGCACCTTTACAAATTCGCGTACCTTCTTTACTCCCTTCTCGTCCACGCACTTAAAGCTGCATGTAAGAGCATATTTCTCGGTCTGTTTGCTTGGCAGCGCTTTCAAATCCACTTGGTCTGACAATATATCTTCTATTGTTATTCGTGGTAGTGATGCAAATTTGATAAGGGCTATCGCGTTTGACTCGCCTATCTTATCTGCCAGCATCTTTATTCGAAGCTCTCCTTTATTTGCATATATGATATTCGAAACCTGTTCCCAGCCGCGTGGGTCGATTGCAAATTTTGGTGGGTTTTCTGTGTCATACTTTGTATAGAACGCATTCTTATCATTTGCTGCTACAAAGGCTGCTACTAGTGGGTGTATCTTAGTTTTACCGTCTGGTCTTTTCTCGCTTCCCCACTCCAAGAAGTCTTTTATATCTGGTTTAAGCTCGATATGTGCTTCAAAGCGGCGGAATAGTGGCTCTGGCATATTGTAGGCAGCTTCGCTCTCTTCTGGGCTATTTCCTGCTGCAATCACCACACAATTGTCTGGCAGTTTGCCTATATTTCCGTCTATCGACCTTGACAATACCAGGTGAAACACCAGTGACTGCTCGTTTGGTCTGACATTTGTAAGCTCATCTATGAATAACACATGATTGTGCTCTGGGTCTTTTTGGCAGACCTCTTTTATTCTTGTATACCAAGTTGGCTCTATCCAAAATGATTGTCTACCTTCTGTGCCCGTCTTTCCTGTTATCTCTTCTGGCAGCATTCCATTTCTTAGTTGCAAGCATACGCAGTCTGGGTCAAGCTCTTGCACTCTCCTTGTCTTTCCTACTCCGCTTGGCCCATGCAGCATGAAGCTTATACCTTCATCTATGTAAAACCTCATCTGCTCTTTTACTGACAGTGGCGTGTTGTTGATGCTTACGCCATAAGGGTTTGGGCGAGGCTTTGTTTCTTGCTTTTCCTCTTCTTCATCATCTTCATCTGAATAGTTAAGCTCTGCGTTCATGTCTGCCTCTTCCAAAAATCCACAACCTTTAGAATTATAAAGACGAGTTGGGGCATCAGCCTCATTTCCATTACCCTTATTAAGTTCTTCCTCTAAATCATAGCCATTAAGATAAATACGAGGCAATGAATTTTGCCATTGCACTTCATTGTTGCGATGATAAAAAGGAACGCCTGATAAAATTCCCTTTTTGCTTCTTACTAACATCGTTTCATTTTCATCTTTTTCTATTAAAAACTCAATAGGCTCTACCTTAAACCAGTAATGTTCACCTTTATTAAAGTCGATATCACCCTCAAACGTCACCTTGCCTTTACATGTGCTTGATTTGTCCGCTCTGACCCTTACATATTTGTTGCCTTTGTATTCATACTCAAAGTTGTCTTGCAAAACGCTATCAAGTCCAGCTATATATCTTCCGCTGTAAACCCTGCCTGTAGCATTCAGCTTTCCATCTTGATAAGCATCTTCGATTTCAGCCGAGTTTAATGCGTAAGACTGCGGGAAAACAAAATCATCAAAGGAAATGGTCTAATAATTGCCATAATTTATCACATTGTGATTTTTTGGAAGCTTCTTTTTGTCAAGCAACATGCTTGGAAAAATAGCATTTCTTTTGCAGGTAGATTCACAACAATATTCATTTCCTTCACTGAAACATAAGGCATCGTCATATTTTATATTTCTGATTGCAGCGTCGCATTCATTGCTGGCATTGATATCTGCACCGCAGGCGATTGCATAGTCGGTTGGCTTAAGCGGCATGAATGAATATTTCTCAAAATATTGAAAAGTATCAAAAAAAACAAGGTCTTTTGTACCACATTCAAGTTCCATCGGAATAATACAATTTTTAAAAAGTTGTGCCATTTAAACCTTCTTTCAATAAAATCTTACCTTCTTATTTTAGCACAATATCAACAGCTTTTCAATATTAAAAATAAATTTATTTAAAACAACTTTAAAAAAAGACTTCCCTAAAACACGGAAAATCTTTTAATTTTTCTGTTTTTATTTAAAATTTCAGCTTTTTTCGCATTTTTTTTGCAAAATTACTAAAATTTTTGTTAATTATCTCTATCAAACATGATTTTATAAATGATTTTAGAGTTTTCGTCAACTTTGACTTTTTCTGAAATTTCAATTCCGCCAACAACAAAAATTTCATTTTCATTTGCAAGCACAGGCAGAAAATCTCTTATTCTTGCTGGCACCTTTTTATCAATCAAAAAGCTCTTCAGTTTTTTGCTTCCACCACCAAATTTAGTATAGACATCCCCCTCTTTTCTCGTTCTCCACTTGGCACCTTTGGGAAGTTTGTCACCGTCTATGAAAAAAATATTTTCGCTTTTTAGTGAATCCACCAACTCTCCTTTATCTTTCACTTTCTTTATTGTGATTGTGCCAAAATTTTCAACATTGACTTTGCCGCATTTAAAGGTTGCTTCAAAGTTTGACTTTTCTTTTTGATTATTGTGAAATACAATATAGTCATATTCTTTGACCGCTTTGACATTAAATGGCAGGCTGAGCTTGCTTCCATTTTCGCCATTTTTAGCAAGGTCGATTATAAGAGAAATATGTTTTCTTTCAATATCTTTGTTTACACCAATACTCTTTAATGCTTTAAAAATTATACGCGATACAACTGCATTATGAAAGACGAAATAACTCGTCGGCACTTTAACCAGTTTTTCTGCATGCAAAATTGCATCTTCATAAACCTGCGAATTTATATAATCGTCATCTTCACTTGCAGACCTGCCAAAATTGACAATTGCATCAACTGCATTTGGCCAGCGTGAGCAAATTTCCTTTAAAACGACATTTCGCACAAAGTTTCTATTGTAAGCAATATCTTCATTGGTGTAATCATTGACATATTCAAGTTTGTTTCGTTTTAAATATACAAGAATATCCTCTTTAGAGCAATCAAGCAGCGGTCTGATAAAAATTTTTTCACTTGTCGGCTCCATGCCCTTAGCCCCGCTCACGCCCGATCCTCTGAAAATATGCATGAGAATTGTCTCTGCCTGGTCATTTTTATGATGGGCAAGAGCCACTTTGTTTATTATTCCCTTTTTTACAAGTGACCTGAAAACCTCATAGCGAGCCTCCCTGGCCGCAGTCTCCAAGCTCTGTCCTCGCGTTTTAGCAAGTGCCGGCACATCTATTTTGAATTTGCAAAATCTTACCCCAAGCTCTTTTGCCAATTTTTCCACAAACTTGCAGTCTTGCCCGCTGTTTTCTCTTATTTGGTGGTCAACATGAATGGCAACCAGATCAATTTTCAACGCGTCTTTATTCGTCGCCAGATAATGCAAAAGTGCAACAGAGTCACTGCCGCCGCTGACGCCCACACCAAGCTTATCACCACTTTTTAAAAGCTGATTATTTTGAATAAATTGTCCGCATAAATTCATGCATACACCTCTTATCAATAAAGATTTTTACAGTTTAGTATAACTTATTTTTCTTCTCAAACCAACATTTATCAACCTTTTTTCACATAAATTGCTGAAAAAAGTGTCAAAATTTGACAAAAAAGTCAGAATTTTTCATCATTTTCAAAAAAATGATAAAAAAAAGAGCCTTCATAAGCCCCTTAATCTTCATCTGTTCCAAAAAGATATTTTGCATTTAAAACGCTGTGGCTGAAAAGCTTTAAACTTTCAAGAACGCGTATGCAATCATACTCTTTCTTTTTAAGTATAAGACTTATTGCCTCATCTATATATTTATTGATTATATCATATTCGGTTTCTCTTGCCATATTTTTACTCCTGTTCACACTTTACTTATTTATGATTATCAACCTGTTTATTGTTTTTAAACTAAATTTAACAAAAATTTCGTCCACCAAATCAGTCTATGAAGATTTCTATTTTTCAGACACAATTTTTGCCATAAAAAACTTTAGTGCATATATTTTTATTTTTGCTCAGAAAAATCTAAGCAAAATTGCAGCATAAATTTTTCATTATTTTAAAGCTTTTACAACCTTTGTTTATTCAAGACCAGCTTCAGCATCATGCTCTTGAGCATACTTTCTTGTATATTCTTTTTGGCGTTGAAGCTCTTTAAGTGCATATTTGATTGAATCTTTATTTGCTGTCAATGTTGTATAGCGAATAAGATTGTCAATTCCTGGCACATCAATAGACTCTTGAAGCACTTTATCAAGCCCTTTAACCGCTCTGTCAAAATTAACTGCTGTTTCTTCCACCACCTCAAGCATTTTCTCATAGTCATTATTGTCAATGATTTCTTCAAGTTTTGCCATTCTGCCTGTATGATTTTTTTCGACGTTTGCCTTAAAGGCATCAAAAAGTTTTAGGCAGTTTTGTGTAACTTCATCATTTTCACCACTCGTGTCCATTCTAAACTCGCTGATTATGCTTTTGTATAGCCCCTGCATGCCAGCAAGGTCATTTATCATGTTTTGAAGCGTTTTGTCTACCTCTGCAGCGACCTCTTCCAAATTATATTCTTCGCCAAGAAATTTATAAACTTTTTCCATAGCATTCACCTCACTTATAATTTATCATATTTTGTCGATACTTGTGTGATATTTTTTCACAATAAAATATCACACAGGCTTGACAGTCCGCTTTTATATTATTATAATATATTTTATGATAAATATTTATAAACGGCTAAACAGTGCCATTGATTATATAGAGCAACACATATTTGAAGAGCCCGACATGAGAAAGATTTGCAGGCTCTTAGAGCTGAGTGGAAATCTTGCGTCCCCTCTTTTTGAGCTGCTCACTGGCTTTACCATAAAGGATTATATCAGAAAAAGACGGCTCAGCGAAGCTGCCCTTTTGCTTGCAAAGGACCGCGTGATTGATGTGGCTGTTGCATGTGGATATGAGACTAGAGAGGGCTTTTCAAGAGCCTTTAAGGCCTTTCATGGAATTTCACCTTCAAAATGTCCTTCTGGCTTCAATTATTTAAGCAAAATTCACTTTGATGAGCAGCTTTTATCTCATAGCCCTAGCCATCTTGAAATTATCACCCTTTCTTCGCGCAAACTTTATAGCCAATCTTGCACCTTCCCAGCAAAAACTTTTAATGAAGAGCTTTCATTTTTGCTGTCAAAACTAAAAATAAAAAATGAGGAAATTTTCATTTTTTCTCAAATCATTGAAGATGAAGCTCATTGCATAATCGCAAGCGAAGCCTGTTTTGAAGGCTTTAATAGCGAAAAAACTCTATGCGGCGGCAAATATATCATCAGCAAATCTCAACAAGACAGCCTTCTTTCCTCAGCACAACCACAGACTATCCAATTGCGTAAAAATGGGGAAATTAAATATTTATATTTAATAGCTTAGTCTATTTCAATTTTTACTCTTGAAATTACAACCAATATATGTTACACTTTTTAAAGAGAGGTTTTTAAATGAAACTTGAAGATATTTTAATTAAACAGACTGTTTCAAATCGAGGAATTATAACCAACGACTATGTCACGATTGACACCCATCAAAGCATTAAAGAATTAGGCCCAAATGAATCATATCGCTATATTACACCTTCCGATTTTGTTTTTGATAGTGGGTATGCAGAAGCAGCTCAGTTAAGCAACAACAGACATTGCAAAGTCTGGCTTATGCCAAACCAAAAACCCACTTTCAATTGCAGTAAAGGCGAATTTTCTAACACAACAAACTGCATAGAACAACATGGCGTACGCCCTAAAATAGATATTAAAATCGACGCTGTTCTTGAAGAATTTAGCCCGCTTGGCGTATATATATTGAATAAAATCAAAGGCGAAATTATATTTAATAATTTAGTTTATCCGCAAGAACAATGCTCAAGCTCTTTATGTGAACAACTTAATAGAGCGAAAAAAGATAATCAAATAATTTTTACTGGAAGAAGTTTTCTTATAGATTCAGAATCAAAAGTAAATATTGCTGAAGTTTTATACAACAATGCTAGGTATGTTGAATTTGCAAATAAGTGGTATCATGTAAGTCCAATTGTATGGAAGATTGAAAATTGGAAGGATATGCCTTCTTCTTTAAATCCTATAAAAGACCGATGGTGGAAGGAAGAAAATGCAGCAAAAGTTATGGAGCTGCGCTGCGTAAATGGGTTAATATTCCTGCCTTTCAACAACGAATATAACCTTATGCATTCAGCCAATATTTATGAATGGCAAAATTCAAACGTCCGTGCATATTTAAACAGTCTCAACCTTCACAAAGATATTCAAGCTGGCAATGGCGACCCTACAAAACTTTGCACCAAGAATATAAACTTTGAGGGTAATGGATTTTTAGAGCAAATGTTTATTCAAGACAAAGTCCTGATCAGTGGGAAGAAAACAGAGAAGAAAATTTTAATAAACAAACAAATGAAAAAGCTTGCAGAAAAAGAAGATTCTCCTTATTCAGTAACCGTTGACAATACCCCGCTCACAGCGACCGAGCAAATGAAATTCTATCTTGAAACAGGCAAAAACTTTATGCTTCATGGCCCAAGCGGCGTGGGCAAATCTAGACGCGTCAAAGAGCTTGACCCAGACTGCGTCTGCCTGCAACTAAGAAATGGAATACTTCCAGAAGAAATTATTGGTAAGACTGGCTCTGAAGGAAAAGAAACTTTTTGGATTGAGCCAACTTGGTATACCCGCTTAAAAGAGCTTTGCGAAAACGACCCAAAGCACAACCATATTCTCTTTATTGACGAAATAACAAATGTAAGACCAAGCGAACAATCTTTGGTTTTCCATATTGTGCTTGAGCATTCTATCGATGGAAATATTGGCAAACTGCCAAAAAACTGCATAGTGGTCGCAGCTGGAAACAGCCCTGAAGAGAGTGAAGCTGCCTATAATATGCCAGAGCCACTGTTCAGACGCTTTGCAGGGCATATATATCTTGACATTGATATTGAAAGTTTCATTGAATGGGGAAGTGAAAAACGAGCTGACGGATTGACTAAAATTCACCCACTTGTTTCACTTTTTATTGCCGAAAAAGGAAAGAAGGTGTTCTATTCAAAATACGACCCTGAAAATCCGCCTAAATTCACCCTTGACCCTCGTGGCTGGGAGCAGGTTTCAAGCATAATCTATGCAAACAATAATACATTAAGCATCAAACTGCTTTCAGACAAGCTTGGGACAAAGGTGGCAAATGAGCTTATTTCTTTTGCCAAAAGAGCAAATTTCTTAACACTGAAAGATATTTTAAGTGGCAATTATATTGGAAAAATTCCTTTTTCAACAGAAGGCAAAGACTTTCTCGTCTGCAATCTGCGTTATACTGATAAAAAAGATGTAGGCTCAGTGCGTCAATTTATCAAAAAGCATCTTGGTCAAGACAGACTTGAAAAATTTGATAGACTTTGGATTGATGGCCAGCAAGACAAAAAAGATTATCTTGACAAACTTGATGCCGAGCAAGAAGAACAAAGACTTAGAGAAGAAGAGAGAAGGCTTAAAGAAGAAGAGCTTGAAAGAGAAAGAAGAGAAAAAGAAGAACAAGAGAAAATTAAAAATAAACAAAAAGAAGAGGATTTTTTAACCTTTTAGAAGACACTTTTTCAACGGACTATTTGAAAAAAGTCCAAAAAATAATCGACAAATACAAAAATGCCCCAAATCTGCCTGAAAAATTTATATTTGATTTTCTGGATACAGCAGAATCCACTGTTTTAACAAATGACCAACTTAGCAGATTTGTCATGTTATTTGATTTCATTTCACATTATAAAAATAGGATTTCTGACGAACAATTTACGACTATACTCGATGCTTTCAATGACACAAGCTTGTCATCTAAAGAATTTTATGATTATTTAAGAAACATCATATTTAAAATTCACCGTAAAGGAGACGACTGCAACGAAATGGAGATGTAGTACACAATCTGTTTTCATTTAATATTCAAATTTCACAAAAAAAATATAACAGGAGATAAAAAAGTCATGGATTTAAAAACCGAGCTTTACAACTTAATAATTAAAAATGACTTTGACGACTATTTTTCTATTCCCAAAATAGCTTCTTTAAAGGCTGTTTCCGCAAAAGAGAGAAAATTGGTCCTTTCTGACTATGCACAAGCTTGTGGAGGGTTTGTCGACAATTTCAATCCTGGTCGATACACCATTTATGTTTTTAATGAAGGGCGCAGCTTTTATGCCTCACATATTGTTCCAATAGTTTGTTCAAACGGTAAATTTAATTATAATGAAGTTACTTCAAAAGATGCATGCATTGCGCCAAGAATGATTTTAGACATTGACAAACTGAAAAACTCAAGGCTTGGCGAGGAATATAAGATTGACCCAATTGAAAAGACAATTTCTTTTTCAAAACTCACCTTTCCACAGCGTATATCACCAAATAGTGACCAACTTGAAATGCAATTTAAGAAAAATCCAGCTTCTTTTAAGACAAGCGGAAAAACTTTCAGCGGCAAGTTTATCAACGCCCACTCTTTCGACTGCCTTGAGCACAACAACGAATATCTGATTGAGGGCAAACTTTATGCCAGAGTGAAAGTTTTAAACAACCAATCTGTAATAAACACTCAACCCTTCTCAGACGGCAAAGTTTATGAGAATGGCAGATACATTTGGTGCATGGTCGAGCCTATCGTGTGGAAGATAGACAATTTTGGCGACATTGCAACGCTTATTGACGAAAATTCAATTATGCTTCAAAAGACAAGCCATAGAATGTATTTACATGCCCGAGATGGCATAATCAGCGGCATGCCATTTTATCCTGCTTATGAGAAAATCAACAATTACTGTGAGCTTTATCAAAACTCGCTTATACGGGCATATCTCAACAGCTTAAACACCTATGCTAACATTGAGAAAAACCCAGAAAAATTTAAACTCAAAGCCCCTCAAAATTTTAATTTTGTAGACAACGGCTTTATTGATGAAATAATTGCCAGCGACATAGAAAATCTTAAGGAAGACTATGTCAATGGAGAATACAACCTCGTTTTTGACAATACTCCACTTTCCGTAAAAGAGCAAATGCGGTTTTATCTTAATACTGGCAAAAGTTTCATGCTTCACGGCCCAAGCGGTGTGGGCAAAACAAGGCGAGTGCAAGAGCTTGACCCAGACTGCGTCTGCATCCAGCTTCGTGACGGAATGCTTCCAGAAGAGATTATTGGCAAGACCTCTTTTGATGGCAATGCTACAGGCTGGATAGAACCAACTTGGTATACAAGGCTTAAATTCCTCTGCAACAAAGAGCCAGAAAAAAAGCATATTCTATTCATTGACGAGCTTACAAATGTTCATGAAAACGAACAATCTCTAGTCTATCATATTGTGCTTGAGCATTCCATTGACGGAAATCTTGGTGCTCTGCCTAAAAACTGCGTGGTAGTTGCGGCAGGAAACAATCCTGATGAAAGTGAAGCTGCCTACAACATGCCAGAGCCACTCTTTCGCCGATTTGAAGGGCATATCTATCTTCAGCCAAACCTTTCAAGCTTTCTTGAATGGGGAAGCGGTTTGGACGAAAATGGAAATCCAAAAATTCATCCGCTTATTGCTGAGTTTTTAGCAAGCAACAAGGGAAATGCCTTCTATTCAAAATATGATTCAATCTCTCCACCAAAGTTTGCAATTGACCCTCGCGGCTGGGAGCAAGTTTCAAAGATCATCTATGACAACAAAGGTGTTTTGCGGTTTGAGCTTTTGGCAAGCAAGCTTGGTGAGGATATTGCCAGCGACCTTATGGCATTTGCAAAGCTTCCAAAAATTTCCATTTCAGATATTATGAACGACAAAATAAAAACCTCAATTATTCCTCCCGACAAAGACTCTAAGTTTGCCCTCACCTGCGCGTTGCGCTCTGCAAACGAGAAGCAAGTGGAAAAAGTGCGCCAGTTTATAAAAATTTATCTTGGCGAAGAAAACCTTGCCTTCTTTGACTCTATGTGGTGCGAAGATAATGAAGAACGGGCAATTTTGATTGGACAAATTGACTCACAATACCACCTTGAAGCTTTAAGCAATCCAAAAGAGGACTTATGATTGTAAATGAAATAAAAGTCAAGGACTACTTGACAAAATCAAAACTTGACGATTACACAATAAACCCATATGTTGGTTGCTCTCACGCCTGCAAATATTGTTATGCCTGTTTTATGAAACGCTTCACCGCTCACAAAGATAAATGGGGCGAATTTGTTGATGTAAAGCTTTGCGATAAGCCAATTGATATAAAGAAACTAGCTGGCAAGACCCTCTTTCTTTCAAGTGTAACAGATTGTTATAACCATCTTGAAAGCAAATATGAAGTGACCAGAAAGATTTTAACGCAGCTTATTGCCGCCGACGCAAAAATTCAAATTTCAACCAAAAACAAACTTATCCTGCGCGACCTTGACATATTGAAACAACTTAAAAATGTCACAGTTGCCCTTTCAGTAAACACCCTCGACGAAACTTTCAGAAAGGATATGGACAGAGCAAGCACCATTGACGAGCGTCTTTTCACCTTAAAGACTCTTCATGAAAATGGCATAAAAACTGTGCTTTTCATGTCTCCAATTTTTATGGGACTTACAGATTATAAGGGAATAATCGAGCGAACAAAGACTTTCATTGATGAATATTGGTTTGAAGACCTAAATCTCAGAGGCGAATATAAGTATGAAATTCTTGACTACATAAAAACAAAACATCCTCAGCTTTTTCCCTATTATCAAAGTGTTTATGTCGAAGGCAACAGGCGTTATCTTGAAATATTAAACAGAAAAATTGTCAAGTGCGCCCAAGCAAATGGTGTAAAATATCAAGATTACTTTCACCATACTGATGTAATCAAGCGTGAAATGCTGAAATCGAAAAACTTAAATCAATAGTCGGGGCAAAAAGCCCCTCTTTTTTATCTCCAATTTGACTTAAAACCTTTTTCCAATTATAAACGCTTATATCAGCAAACTTTAATTTATAAAAAACTTTTGATAAATAAGAAAATATTATTTAAATTATTTAAAATTAAATAAAAAAAATAAATAGTAAAAATAATATAAAAAAAACATTAAATATTTAAAATAAAGAAAAAAGATGGAAATAAAACAAAATAAATAGAGAAAAATTATTTTTTTGCATTTTTCTCTATTTTTTTTATAATTAAAATTGCTTTTTATTTATTTAATTATTTATTTAAAAAATGTCTTATTTTTAATTATTTTTATTTAATTTATTTATTTTAATTATATTTATTTTTCAAGAATTTGTCTTCATCCATCATCATATCAAAAAACTTGATAAGCTCTTCTTTTTTATATTCATTATTTTGAAGCCAATCCAAAACAATGAAAGCGAGACCGCCCATATAGAAATCAATGATAATGTCAAGAGGGACAATATAATCTTGACTGTAATGATTTTTGCTGATGAAATATCTCACACTTCTTCGCATAGTGGTGGCAATAAGCATAATCAGTCTGTCTGAATTGTTGTTGATAATCAGCTTAAATCTTTTTCTGTTTGCTTCAATAAAATCAAAGACCCTTGTGATGATGCTGAGATACATTTCTTTTGAAGTTGAAAAGTTTCCCTTCTCAATTGTGCTTAAAAGCATCTCCTCTTCAATCTCATCAAGAGCATAATTAAAAAGGTCATTTTTATCTCCAAAATGATTGTAAAAAGTCGCCCTATGCACCATTGCCCTTTCGCACAAATCATTGACGCTTATCTTTTCAAAAGCACGCTCTTGCATGAGATCCATAAGTGCCTCAATCAAAAGCTTCTTTGTCCTTCTCACTCTCAAATCTTCTTCATTATCCTGCATAACCCCTCCTCAATAATAGACACATTTATCAAAACTGTAAACTATTTTACAAATCTGAAAATCCGTATAAAAATCTTTGTTGAATTTTTAAAAATTCTATCATAAAATTATACTGATGTCAAAAATATATACAGTTGTCTAATTAAGTATTTACAAAGGAGGGCTTATGAAAAAGATAATCGTTGAAAATCTCACCAAAGATTATGGACACGGCCGAGGCGTTTTTGATGTCTCATTCGAAATTGGCAAAGGCGAAGTGTTTGGTTTTCTTGGCCCAAATGGAGCTGGCAAAAGCACCACCATTCGTCATTTAATGGGTTTCAGCAAGCCTGACAATGGAAGCACCAAGATACTTGGCCATGAAAGTTTTAATGGCTATGCAAAATTTATGGACAAAGTAGGTTATCTTCCTGGTGAGATCGCCCTGCCTAGCGGGCTTACTGGCTGGCAATTCATAGACATGATGAAAAAGCTTAAAGGCAATATAGACGAGGCTTGGCTTAAACATCTTATTGAATATTTTCAGCTTGACCCAAGTGGAGACACAAAAAGGATGAGTCTTGGCATTAAACGAAAGCTTGCCGTTGTCACAGCTTTTATGAATGACCCTGATATACTTATTCTTGACGAGCCAACAAGCGGGCTTGACCTTGAAATGCAAGAAAAGTTTATAAAATTCATCAAGGAAGAAAAGGCTCGAGGCAAGACAATCCTTCTTTCCAGCCATATATTCAGCGAGGTTGATGCCACCTGTGACCGCATTGCCATCATAAAAGATGGAAAAGTGGTATCTGAATTTAAGGCCAGCGACCTTAAACACAACAACAATAAAATATATAAAATAAGTTTCACCTCCCCTTCCGACAAAGAAAGTTTTTTAAGCGTAGTTTGTGCCAGTGAAACCATGGTGCTGCTTGACCAAACGGAAGAAACACTCACATTAAGCATCAACGACACACATATCAACGAGCTTATCAAAAAACTTGCAAGTTTCAACATGATTGACTTTAGACATTTGAAAGAAAGCCTTGAAGACTACTTCATGAAATTCTATAAAGAAGACAAGGATTTTGGAGGTGCATTATGAGCGATAATGTTATAACCGTCAAAAATCTCACCAAAGATTATGGCAAAGGCCGAGGGATATTCGAGATATCCTTTGAGCTGAGACGAGGAGAAACGCTTGGCTTTATTGGCGCAAATGGAGCAGGCAAGACCACCACATTAAGAAATATAATGGGCTTTTTAAAATGTGACAGCGGCGAAATCGAAGTCGAAGGAATGAACGCTTGGCAAGATGCTGAGAAAATTAAAAAATATATCGGATATGTTCCGGGCGAGATTGCCTTCCCCGACCTAAAAACTGGCACCGCGTTTATCAAATCGCAGGCAGAGCTTTTAGCTCTTAAAGATATGACCTATGCAAATCAGCTTGCCTGCAAGCTTCAGCTTGACCTTTCGGCTGGGCTTAAGCGTATGAGCAAGGGCATGAAACAAAAAACAGCCTTGGTAGCCGCGCTTATGAACGATCCTGAAATATTGATTTTAGACGAGGCAACGACAGGACTTGACCCACTTATGCGACTTGCCTTTCTCGAAATTATGGAGGAGGAAAAGCGAAAAGGTAAATCAATCATCATCACTTCTCATCTCTATGAAGAGCTGGAAAAGATTTGTGACCGCGTTGCACTTATTGACAAAGGACATATCATCAATATCATCGACATGAAAAAATTTTGCAGTCGCACCTTGAGAGAATTTAAAATTGAATTTAAAAATAAAAACGACTATAAAGATTTTTGCAAACTTGACTATCAAATCATTCGCAAGCAGCCAAACTTCAATCAAGTGACAATCTCAATTGAAAAGAATGCTCTTTCCCAACTTTTTAAAGAGCTTTCAATGTTTGATGTGAAATTTATCTCAGAAGTAAAATACACACTTGAAAATGCACTTTTGGCCAATTTAAAAAACGACAAAGTGGACGAAAAATGATTTAAATTATACACCAAATATATAAAAGACAGGCAAAAATAACCTGTCAATAAAAAACAAAAGGAGGATAAAAATATGCTAAGCAAACCACTTTTCAAACAATCATGTAAAGCAAACATGGGTTTATGGTCATTCGTAACTGGCATAACTTGCGTAATTCTTGCCGTGCTGATTTTGGTTATTGGAAATCTAAGTGTAGGCACAGTTTCAAGCTCTATGATTGACATGTTTATTTCCAACTCGATTGAAGCTTCAGTCAAAAGGCAGGCAACAACCTACTACGACATGACCGAAACCGCACTTACAAACTTTGATGAAAACACAACTTCGTTGGACTATCTGTTAAACACCTCCCTTGACGAACAGCAAAAGTCGCAAATAATTAGCACCTACAACTTGCTTATCGCAAGCGGAAAAACTGACGAGGAAGTACGAAAATTGATGTCGTCTTACCTTCCTGAAGAGCAAGCATTGGCTGTTGGCACTCTGCTTGACTACTATCTTGCAATGAAAGCTGAAGACGGCACAATTGACTATTCCCAAAACACCATAAACGAATATATTTTAAGGATAATCGAAGAGGAGATATATCAGCAGCTTGAAGCAGAAACAGGCGTTGAAGCAGCCACCTACGCCCGTCAATTTATTCACCAAGCTGTAACAGACTTTGTCGCGTCAAACTCTGACAATCCCGGCGAATATGCCACCTATTACATACCTTCCGTTCTCGAAGAAGTATTCTATTCGCAAAGCATTGAAACTGACGGAGAAACTGTTGCCGTCGCCGACTATTTCACCAAGGAAGAAATAAATTCAACTGCTCTTTCGGCAATTCTATCTTTCCGAGCTGAGTTGACATATAAAACAAACCAGCTTCGCCAGGAAATTTTATCCGAACACCCAGAATATTCACAGCAGCAAGTTGAGCAGCTTATTGCTGCTGAAATAACCTCATTTAAGACAACACTAATCACCAAAATTTCAAAAAGTCTGCTTGACGACCTTTCAGAAGATGTATCAACCTCTCTAAAAGAGCTTGGCCAAATGGACATGGGCGAGCTTGTAATCGGCTCTATGTTTTTCAAAATGGCAGGTATACTTCTTCCAATCGTATATATAATCATGGCGTCAAACAACCTCATTTCTGCTCAAGTTGACAGTGGCTCAATGGCTTATGTGCTTTCAACGCCAACAAAAAGAAACACTGTCTCTATCACTCAAATGGCATATCTGGTACTTTCGCTTTTTGCCATGTTTGCCTGCACTACAGTCGTCGGTATGATTTGTCTGGCAATTGCAGGAAGCTCGATAACCATCACCTATGGCCAACTTGCCCTGCTAAACCTGGGCGCTTTCATAACCATGTTTGCAATATCTGGAATATGCTTTCTCACTTCAAGCTGGTTTAACAGAAGCAAACTTTCAATGTCAATTGGTGGAGGACTTTCAATGTTCTTCTTTGTGGCAACCATTCTTGGCTTATTTGGCTCGACAAGCATTCCAAACATGATGAGAGTTGACGCGATGAATTTCTTTAACTATCTCTCAATAATAAGCCTATTTGACTGCCTGTCAATACTAGAAGGCAGTTTGACATTCTTATGGAAACTGGCAATTCTACTTGGCATAGGAATTGTCACCTATATCATCTCAATAGTCAAATTTAAGAAAAAAGACCTTCCTCTTTGACGCAATTAAAACTATTAAGCACTTTGACATTTCGCAGTTTTTCTTCACCTTTCTCGTTGCTTTGCACACCAACTATTTACATATTCTTCATTTTTATTCCTATACTTCCTTGTTCAATAATTTACTCAAAACAAAAAGCAGAGCCTTATTTAAAGCTCTGCTTTTTTATATCATTCTCAACTTCTTTTGTGTTCGAAAGCATTTCTATTTATAGTTATTTTTAACTATATATTTTTCTTTGAAAATTGTTATTTAAAAAATTAAATTTTAAAGCAACACAAGCTTAATCAGCTTTTAAGTTTTCTTTTACTTGTTTCTTAAAAAGTTTGTCAGCAACAACTTTAAAATATTTTGTTGTAAGTGGCAATGCAAGCACCAAATAGGTAGCCATTCCAAGAATTACTGCCAGCAAAAGACCAAATATTCCACCCATAACCGAGAGCGAAATTCTGACAATCATAAACATTATCGCAACAGAAAGAAGAGGAAGCATGATGTCAAAGAATGGAAATTTGATAAGCGAGCCCAGTTTAATTAAAACGCACACAGATACGATAAGGGCAAGCACAATGTTGGAAATGGCTATTGCGAATATTGAAATAGTCTTCATTGGCGCGAAGATAAACAAAAATGCAAGTTTACCAACTCCGCCAAGTGCGCTGAAGACAAGAGAATAAGAATAATATCCGTTTGCCTGCAATAGTGCAAGCAAAAATTGCATTATCGCAGTCAAGATGATGGAAATTCCAGTCAAGAGCGTCAACTGCATTGCAATTTTCATCAGTCCTGTCATCAATTTTGGATAGATTATCGGATACAGTCCTCCACTTATTGACATTATGCCCACAACAAGCGGAAGTAAAATAAACCACATTGCCAAGAAAGATTTTTCAATGAGTTTACGCTGTCCAGCGACATCTCCTTGTGCAGCCAAAAATGAAAGGTTTGGCAAAAGCGAAACAGCAACCGCAACCGAGATAATAAGTGGAAAATTCATAATTGCCCCAACAACCCCCGTTTGCAGACCATAAAGTGAGGTGGCAACATCACGACTTAAGCCCGCTTTAAGCAAGAGCGTTATAATAAAAAGACCCTCGATTGCATGCGTAAGTGGCACAATTACACCGCCAAAAGAAAGGGGCAAAGAAGCCTTGAAAAATTCATTTTTCCCTTCCTTCCCAAAATTAAACTTTTCAACATGCGCTCCTCGCCAGCCCAGATAAAACGCTGCCAAAACTTCACTCACAAGAATGCCCAAAAACGCACCAAAAACCCCTCTTGTGATATTGTTCTCACCCAGCAAATAGGCAAAAACAAGACCAAAACCAAACTTTGAAACCTGTTCTATAATCTGACTAACAGCTGTTGGCGTCATGTTGTTATAGCCCTGCAAAAGCCCTCTCATAACCCCAACAAATGCCCCTAGTGGAAGAATTAAGGCAACCACATAATAGCAGCTTGCACCCCCACTCAGTCCCTGCAAAGAAGATATCGGACTTGCAAAAGTCAAAAATATAAGAGCAAACAACAGACTTACGCCGCAAGAAAAGAGAAAGCCATATCTTAAATAAGAGCCTATTACTCGATGGTCACCTCTTGCCCTTGCACTTGAGGTAAGTTTTGAAAGGGCATTGGTTACGCCGCCTGAGACAAACACCAGTGCAAGCGAATAGATTGACATAATCATCTGAAACATGCCAATGCCCTCCATTCCAACAATATTTGTAAGAGGCAGGCGAAAAAGTCCGCCAAAAAACTTGCAGATAATTCCGCTTATAATGAGAATAAAAGCACCCTTTTCTACATTACTTTTCATGCTTTTATATTGCTTTAATTGTCTTAAAAGTATGCAAAAAATATTTTAAAATTAAAATACGCTTGACATAAAAGCCACTCATGACTAGAATTAAAAAGGCAGTTTAATAATCGGCCACAAATAATGCAAAACTTTAGAGGTAAAAAATGCAAGAGACAAAAACTAAAAAAGCACTATTGTCCATTAAAAATTTCTTTATAAAACTTTGGAATTATTACACACTCTACGAAAAGATTTGGTTTTTAAGCATAACCATTCTCGCTTTCGTTTTCGCCTTTGTTTTCCCAGAAGAAGATATTGGCGGCGTAAACGGAAAGGTGATAATGGCACTTTACCTTCTCAACATATTTACAAACATCCTTTGCGAGCTTTTGATTTCAAAGCAGTCAAAATGGAATTTCCTCGTTTCGCTTATTGTTGAAGCTTCAGAAATCGCGATTTTAATCATCTGCTCTTTCCGCTTCGCCACAATGGCAGCAACGATATTCTTCTGGATTCCAATCGACATAATCTCCTTCTTTGTATGGCACAAACACCCTGACAAAAAAGAGACCGAGCTTACCGAGGTGCGAAAGCTAAGCGGCTGGCAACGCGTTGCTGTAATAATTGGCATAATCGTGTGGACTGTTGGAATTGGCTATCTTCTCACACTGATTGATACAGAAAATGGCATACTCTCATCTCAGCCTACCCTTGAAAAAGTATGCTGCTATCTCGATGCATGTTGCAGCGCAGTGGGAATTGCAAATGGGCTTTTCATATTGTTTCGCTATCAAGAACAATGGATTGCTTGGTATATGGTCACCTTCCTCGAAATTGCCCTGAACATTATCTCTGGAATGTGGGTGCTGCTTGTGCTTAAAGCGGGCTATCTGACAAACACCACTTATGGATATATTAAATGGAACAAATACATAAAAGCTCATCAAAAAACTGATGCTCAAATTGATGACGGCTCAAACGACTTATCTGACGAAAATTCCAGCACAAAGCCTGAAACCATAACTGATGTCATAAACAACGCTCACGCTGAAGCTCAAACTGACGAAAAAATCGACACTCAAACTGATGTTATACTTGACGCCAACAATGACAACGGCTTGAATGTTCAAACTGATGTAGAGGCTGTCGACGCAACTGCAAATGCTCAATTAGGCGAAATCAGCACCAAAAGTGAGACAAACTTAGCAGGCACACCTCAGCAAGAAAATGCTCCAGCTATATTAAATGGCGTTCCACAAAACTCGCCTAAAGATAACCCAGCTACTTAAAAGATTTATTTAACAATATGGTATGCGAATAAGACACTAATAACGAAAAAAACTATAAAAATTTACTCAATCATTAAAAACAAAAGATAAAATTAAAACAATAAATTATGACAAAAGAATAAAATAAAATTTAAGCTAAGCTTACAAACAAAAAAGCTCCCTGTTATAAGGGAGTTTTTTAATTATTATAAATCAGTGTTTTTCTCTTCTTCAACAAGCTTAACATTCTTTTTGTCAAGCAAAATTCTTTTGCCATCCAAAAGACACTTTTTGCCGTCATCACAAATTCTTTCAAGACTTCCATCTTTGATTTTATAAGCAAGGCCATAAAGCTCTGCCTTATTTTCATCAAGTAATATATAACTTCCTTGAGGAAGGGCGATAAATTCGCGACCCTTGCTGTCTGGAATATAGCATTCTTCAAGCAAGTTGAAACTGCAAAAATTAAATTCATTTCCATTGTCAAGATTGAAATGCGGAATAATTACAAGCTCATAAAGCCCAATTCCATCAAGCCATCTTTCAAGCTTAACTTCTGTGTCATCTTCTGGATATTGATAGACCTCTTTACCAAGATTCATTGCCCCAGCGCTCTTTCCAACCACTACAGCAGATGAATTTTCTAAAAGCTTTGAAAACTTAATATCTTTCAAAAACTCAAGTTGGTCGCCAAGTTTTCCGCCCTGCAAATATATCAAATCGGCCTTTTCAATCAATGTTTTTGCCTGACTTTTATTTTTATTATTCAAAAGAGACATTTTCTTGAAAGGCATACCGCTTTTTTGCAGCCCTTCAAAGATAAATCTGGCACTTTCAAAATCATATAAACTCTCGTTTGGTGTATTGCAAATAAAAACAAAATTATCGCATTTTGACAAGCTGTTTTTTAAGTTTTTCGCAAAGCTGTTGTGCCTGTCCACCTTGCAACCAATTTTCACACCTTCTTTATTTCTTAAACTGATTAAGCTTTCACTAAGTAAAAATAATTTCATTCTTTCTCCTAATTTTAAACCATATCATCTGGCAATTTTTTTGCAAATGAATAGTTTGAATAAGCTTTGTCGTCAGTGACCTCTCTTATCACCTTAATAAAGCTTGGCATTTCAATTTTTTCGTCCTCACTTGCAAGCTCGATTTCCATAATCGCATTTTTTTCTGCAAAAGGATAGATATCAATCTCAAAATATTTTCCATCTTGCATGAGACAATATCTGTCTTTGCGAACGGGTTTCAAATTGGTATCTGCACTTTCAAGGTAGGTAAGATATTGCTTTTGTGTAATTCTCTTTTCAAACTCCACCCTCTTAATAGGCGAAATTTTTCTTTTTGTCGTATGTGTGTAAATATAATTCCCATCAAGCCCGCGTTGTCTAACCCTAGTCTCATCACCCTTAGGTGAAATCAAATAGGTCTGAATAATGCTTACTTTCTTGCAGTTTGGAAGAGCTTCAAGCTTTTCAAGGTCAGGCTTTTCAATTAAAAATTTCCTTTCAATTTCAAAAGGTGTAGGCTCGCCAAGCAATGCACATATTTCCTTTATAAGCCTGTTTATCTTGCCTTCAAAATCGGTTGAGTTGTCAATAACTCTAAAATGCGGATGTCCTGTCCAACAAGCAATTGTGCGGTCATCAATTTCGATTGCCTCTTGCGCAGTCTCTCTTCTTGCCGCGTTGTTTGCAAGGCTGTAACTTTCTTCAGCACCCTTAGCGCAAGTTACAAGGTGGAAAACTCCGTCATAATCATCTCTTAAAGGAATAAATTCCTTGCCTTCATCCTTTAAAATCTTATGAAAAGATGCTTCGTCCAAATATGCAAGCCCATCCATCAATCCTCGATCGCAAACGATTAAAACCTTCTCATCAGGAAGACTTTTGCAACTTTCTTCATAGAGTTTTTCTTTGAGAAGCTGAAGCTTGACAATAGGCTTTTGAAATAAACAAGCGTCATAGTTGAACGCTGGCAGTGAAAGCCCATTAAGCGAAAGCTCTGTTGCAGATTCATTTATGATAACAACTTTATATCCAAGTTTGCTCATCTCGCGCTCAATACAACTAAGCCCTGTTGACTTTCCACCACAAGAGCCTCCTGTAAGCACAATTTTGTATATTTTCTGGCTCATATTTTCCTCTTTAATTATATTTATCTTTATTTTTATTGTTTAACTTGATTTTTCTGTCTTTATTTTATTTTTAATTTCTCTTATTAAACTTTATTTGTAAGTTTATTTAATTTCTTTATTTATTCTTTCTTATTAAAATTTGATTTTTTATCTTATAAATTTTCTTTAAACTTTCAGTTTTGATATTGCAAAGCCGTCTTTTTCAGCCTAATTTTTTCAATTTAATCAAATTTTAGAAATTGCTTGAGTCAAATTCTACTCAAGCAATCTCACATTAAAAAGTTAGTTTGACTTTTTCTTGCACGAAAACTAAGTTTTTCGCTTACATTTCATAGTCATCTTCATATTCATCAAACAAATTTTGCTGAGGTTTAACAGGTCTGCTTTGATTGCCATTTCCTGCAGTTTTTTGTTGAGAGCTTAAAGTTTGACTTGAAGCTTTATCAGTAAGCATACTCAATTGTCCGCCTTTTCGCACCTCGGCACTCTTGACATGAATGACTTTTCCGTCGCTGTATCTAAAGTTTGGATTGTCAAAAACTACGAAAATTATTTTCAGATTTTTATAGTCACCATTTGGAAAACCATATCCGTCATAACCATCAGTGAAAACAATTCTGTTCACCTTTTTATCTTTTGAGAAAGCACGACAAGCACTATCAATACATGTTCCACCACGGCCAACAAATCTGTAAGAGTCAATGTCTTTTGTCTTTTTAATCTCGGTAAAACCATGAAAAGTGTTATCAAAGCAGCCGATTTTAAGTTTTATATCTCTCGACTCACTGTCTTTGTATGCGTCTTTCAAAAGAGCTTTAACCTGTCTTAAGAAGCCTCTTAAAAGCTCATCATCAATACTTCCGCTGGTGTCAAGAATGACTTCAGTGGCTGGCTGATCATAATTTTGACGACTTTCAATTCTTGGCATATAGTAGTTGTCGCGACTAGAACGACGATAACTCCACACAGAATCAACTTTTTCAAACTCATTTTTCAAGAGTTTCTTCCATGAAACTGCTGCCTTTGCTTCGCCAACTTCTCCAAACGCACCTTCGCCGCTGTCGCTTCCTTGCCCTCCAGCTTTGACTCTGTCACCAATTCTTTTGCGAATTTCTTCAGCAAGCTTTCTTTTCATATCCTTGTTCATGCTTTGAAATTCTTTTTCAAGCGCATCATAATCTACATCTTCATCAGCGTTATTTTGATTTTGCTGAGGGCTGTTGCCCTTATCATGTTTTTGTTGCTCGTTTGCTTTTTTATCTTTTTCAAACTCTTCTTTCTTTTCTTTTCGACTTTGATCAAGTTCTTTTCTGAATTTATCTTCAGCACTTTCCTCGCCGTTTTCATCATTTTCATCTTGGTCTTGATTGTCTTGATCTTTGTCTTTATCTTTATTCTTTTCTTTCTTCTTTTGTTCTTCTTCCTTCTTCTTCTCGTATTTCTCTAAAGCCTTTTTCCATCCGTCGTGGTTTTGAGGTTGTTGTGGAAGAGGTTGATCTTGCTGTCTTTGGTCGCCTTGTCCCTGATTGTAATCTTCCTGTTGTTGCTGTTGACCATTGGCACCGCCACCTTGACCTTGTTGGTTATTTTGTCCTTGCTGTTGCTGGTTTTGACCGTTTTGACCACTGCCGCCCTGTCCATGCTGTTGTTGTCCATTCTTCTGGTCGCTTTGTCCACCATTCTGTCCGCCTTGTGATTTTTGATTGCCATTTTGTCCACTTTGACCGCCGCCTTGACCACCGCCAGATTGACCTTGTTGTGAATTTCCATCGCTTTGCTGTTGACCTTGCTGGCCATGGCCACCGCCTTGACCTTGCTGATTTTGTTGTTGTCCCTGTTGTCCTTGACCGCTAGACTGTTGTTGCTGTTGTTTTCCACTGTTGAGGTCTTGCTCGCCTTTTCCATCTTTACTAGATGGGCCATTTTGTTGATTTTGGCCACCTTGACCGCCAGACTGTTGTTGATTTTGGCCGCCTTGGCTTCCACCTTGACCTTGTTGGTTTTGCTGAGATTGACCTTGCCCGCTTTGTTGTTGCTGGTTTTGACCATTTTGTTGTTGATTATGCTGAGGGTTTCCCTGTTGACCTTGACCACCAGACTGTTGCTGTTGTTGCCCATTTCTTGCTTGTTGTTGCTGAGCCTGTTGCTGCATTTTGTCATAAACAACTTTATACATATCTTCTGCAGATTTGTCTTTCGCTTCTGGCATATCTACCAAACCGTCAGGAAGTTTCAAACCTTCACTGCGTATGATTTCATTGATTACGGCGTCGGTCGCTATGTTCCAAGCACCCATATCTCTTTCAGTGCCGTCTTTGGCTCTAAGTCTTGGAATATGATTGAAGGCAACATGCATGACTTCATGTGTCATAATTCCCACTTTTTCATCAAATGAAAGAGAATCCATAAATTGAGGTTCGAAATAAACATTTTCATGGTCTGTCATAGCAGTGCCAACGCCTTTTGCATATTTCATATCAAGACCTGACACAGTTGTTCCGAGAGAAGGAAACTTTCTAAGCATTGCCTTTTTTAAATCTTCAAGTTCTTTCTTTCTGTCGTTTTTGTCAAAGAGTCCCATAATTATACCACCTTTAAGTCATGCACACAAAAGTGCCTGCATGATGATTTATTCTTCCACTTTGTAATAAAGTGAAAGAGAAAGTATTTCTCTATTTATTTTAGCACGATTTCCATCATTTATCAAGATGGCAATTTGCATATTTTCAGGTAATTTAAAGCCATTCAACGATTTTCCGTCCAAAATGCCCTTAAATTTCAACTGCTCATCCTCCGAAATAGTGTCAAGCCCTTCAATAAGCAATAAATTAGCCTTAGCATTTTTTCGTGCTTCAACTGATTTAACCCAGTCTGGCATTTTAAGACCACCGATGTCATTGATTACTCCAAGACTTGCAGAAGGCACTGTCGCAGGAAGCACTGTCGCACTTAAGAAGTCCTCCTTTTTCACGCCGCCTTCAATGATGACCGGCCAGCTTTTATTATTTTTTAAAAGTTCGTTGAGTTTTCTCTTCATATTATTATCCACAATTGCCTCCCTAAAATAAATATCTTAAAAGATATTTCATCATAAAAATGATAACATAAAAAAAGCAAAATGTCAAAATATATTCAAAACATTCTGCTCTTGTAAAAAATCAAAATTTAAGTGGTATTTCTTTTTGTCCACTGCTGTAAAAAATCAAAAGTTATGGGGTGATTCTTTCAGGGCCGCGGAAGATAAACATTGCTTCTTTGATGTTTGCAAGCTCTAAAAGATTCATAAGCATGCGGTCAAGACCGATTGCAAATCCGCCGTGTGGAGGGCAGCCATATTTGAAGAATTGGAGATAAAATTCAACATCCTTTTCAAGCCCTTTTTCAGCCGCTTGTGCCTTAAGCACATCATATCTGTGCTCTCTTTGCGCGCCAGTAGTGATTTCTACGCCCTTCCAAATAAGGTCATAACCCTGTGGAACGCCATCTTTTCTGAGGTGATAGAATGCACGCTTGCTTGCGCCATAATCAGTTACGAACAAAAATTCATGGCCATAAACTTCTTGCGCAAACTGTCTGCAAAGCCTTTCAGCTTCTGTTGCAAGATCGTCTTTTTCTTCTTCTGTGGTGAAGCCATAACGCTGTTCAAGCTGCTTATAAAGCTCAGCAAGTTTAATTCTTGGGAATGGTAAACTTGGCACAACCACCTCTACGCCAAAAGTTTCTTTAATTTCTTCACCATATTTTTCTTTAACCTGCCCAAGCGCATAGGCAAGCATTTCCTCTTCAAGCTTCATCACATCTTCATAGCTTTCAATCCAAGAAAATTCAAGGTCAAAGCTGGTAAATTCAGTCGCATGCTTTTTTGAATGAGACTTTTCTGCGCGGAACACAGGCGCAACTTCATAAACTCTTCCAAAACCACTTGAATTTGCCATCTGCTTGTAAAATTGAGGACTTTGTGCAAGATAAGCAAGCCCATCAAAATATTTCACCTCAAAGACCTCAGAGCCACTTTCAGAAGCGGTTGCAATAAGTTTTGGTGAGTGAATTTCAACAAAGTCACGCTCGTTTAAATACTCTCTCATTGCATTGTTTAAAAGAGTTTGCACCTTAAAAGCAAGCAAGTTTTTATCTTGCCTAAGGTCAAGCCAGCGATAGTCAAGCCTCTGGTCAATGTTGCTTTCTGGTCCAATAGGATAAGCCTCTGCTGTGCTGGTAACTTCCACCTTGTCAGCCAAGACCTCCCTTCCGCCAAGCTTAACATATTCGCTTTTTACAAGCTGACCTTCCACCAAAACAGTAGAGCCAGCAAGAAGATGAGAAAACACCTCTCCCACCTCAGGATAAGCCACCTTATCAACTGTGACTTGAATTTTTCCAGAAAAGTCCTTAAGCACGATAAACTGAATGTTTTTCTTGTCTCTTACCACTTCAATCATGCCTTGAAAACGCACTCTTCCTTCCTGTAATTTTGAAATTTGTGTTGTCATAAATTCCTCCTCAACCTCGGGGCAGACACAGCACATAAAAAATCGCCCCAATGTAAAATTTCTACATTAGGACGAAATAATTTCCGCGGTGCCACCTAACTTGCTCCAAAAAAGAGCCTCTTTTCTTAAATTGTCAAACTCCAAAGTGTCCTTCATAATATCACAGTTTGGCAATTTTCACCCTCATGCCTCTCTGAAAAACTGTCGATAAAACTACTCTCTTTTTCATAGTTTTCATCAAAAGTTTACTCTAGTTTAATCAGTTTGTCAAGAAATTTTGCAAAATTAAAACTTTATTTGCTAAAGCCAAGCTCCTGAAGCTTTTCTTCTGTCAAAGTTTCTCCACCTTCTGCAAGCCAGGTCAAACCTTTGGGCAATGGACATCCATCAGCCATAACAATCCAATTTGAAAAATCTTCACCTACATATTTCTTTGTGCCATTGTCATAAATGCAGTTTTCAACTGTGCAAGATACTGGGCAAAAAACCTCAATTAAAGAGGAAACAATTGCCATACAATCGGTGATTTTTCCTCCCAGCATATAGCCTGAAATTAAGCCCTGATTTGATGATACAACAAAGCCTCCTTTAAATACGCACGCTTTTATCTCAGTTTCGCGCACACCAGTCTGTCCAATAATCCCACCACTGCCAGAGCCTTTTATATTGCACCTTGTCACACAGTTTGATATGGTGATTTTGTTGTAATGATTGCTACCCAAAATGCCGCCCGCGCATGAAGTGGCAATAATATCTCCATAGTTGAAACAATAAGATATATCACACCCATTACTTGTTCCCACCATGCCGCAATTATCCGTGGCCCTAACAACCACGCCGCTTCGACAACCTTCAATGCTGCCCGTTTTGTCCTCGCCCGCATAAATTGCCTCAACGCGACCTGCAATTGAGCCAACATACGATTTCCCATAAACATTTCCAGATATAATATTGATATTTTTTAAAGTCGCCCCAATGCAACAGCCAAACAAGCCAACATTTGAATAAATGTATCCCCCTGCCTCGCTTCCCTCTTTTGCACTCGAGGTGGAAAGATTTTTGATTAAATAACCGTTTCCGTCATAATGCCCTTTAAACCCATTATCACTGTCACTTCCTATCGGCAACCATAACCTGCTAACCTCAGCACCTTCTTTATCTGTTGCCAAATCTATCGTCCTTGTCTGTTTGAAATAAACGGCAGAAAAACTCGTCGAATTTTCAACCGATTTTGAAATAAACGCCAAATCTTCAGCACTTGAAACAAGATATGGGTCATCTTTAACACCGCCACCAGCTAAACTGCTTGAAGCATATAGATTCCAAGTCTCTTCCCACTGGGCATATAATGTAAAATCACTTGTTATGTTTGAGACAAATTGATTTTCATAATAAATGGTGCCACTTCCGTCACGCTGCGTGTTCCAACTTTTGAAAATATAACCTGCCTTAACAAAGTCATTGCTTGGAAGTTTCACGCTGCCCGCAGCATATTTGACACCTGCAGCAGACATATTTCCACTTCCACCATTTGCATTGAAAGAAATATAGAAAGTCTTGGCTTCCCACCGGGCAAATATAGTAAAGGCTGTTTCCACATTCATTATACTTTCACTTTCAAACTTGTTTCCACCACTATCAAACCAGCCTCTAAAATCATAGCCCGTTCTCTCATTCAGCGATGGTAGCGTCCCAAAGGACGAATCGAAATCGATGTCTTTCACCGCATTGTCGCCACTCTTTGTCCATCCATTAAGAGCATTGAAATTCAAACTTCCACCATTCGGATTTGCCGTGACTTTAATTTTTTTTACTGTCCACTGCGCTTCAAAAGTGGCTTCTGGCCTAGTCAACATTGGAAATCTATCTACATATAGATAACCATTTGAATCAAGTCTGTAAGTATATCTATTCTCAAGACATTTCCATCCAGTCAAAGTATAACCTGTTTTTACAGGCTTTAAATGTGGTCTGAATACCGAATTGGCAGCTACATCTTGAAAACTATGACTGCCTGTATTGCCATTTATATTTCCACCATTAAGCAACAACTTAACAGTATACTTCTGTAAAGAAGCAGCTGCCGCTGTCAAATTCAAATGAAAAGCAGGTCTTACACCTCTGCGGTGCCAAACGTCAATTGTACTTATTTGATTGCCTGTTGCACTAATAGAATATGCTTTATTGGCATACCAAGGGTCTGCCGTTCTCAGCCATGTATCGCTGTATAAATATTCTCTATATGGCGTTTGGACTGAGCCAACGAAGCCTGACTCATACTCATTTTTTCCTGTATAAGATTTGTTCTGCTCAACTGATGTTTGCCACATACCTTTAATTTCTGTATAACTTGGAAGCCAAATATAATCTTCTGACCAATCATTCGAAGCCTTGGTAGCATAGTTGAATGAGCCGCCAGGATAACTGTTAAAATTATAATCTTGACCATAATAATTACCATAATCTGGAATACGATTTGACCAATTCTCGTTTGATAAAGAATAATCACCCAGCCCAAAGAATGGTGCGCTCTGCCCATGTTCTTGCCATATTACATTAAACGGCTTTACAATATAATTGGTAATACTTCCCTCGATACCAGGCATTGTGAATTTTGCAAAGGCACTATTTGTACTAGGTTGAATTGGCCCAACCATTTGACTTCCACTGCTAGCAAAATCATAACCATTATTTAAAACGACAGCACGAATGTAGTTTGCACCATACATATTTGATGGCAAATTGACTGAAGGGTCACTATTACTAAATGCCGCCCAAGAAGAATATAAGATTCCCCCTGCCGTCCCACTGAGATAACCATGCAACTGCCCTTCAGTCTGACTTCTATTTGCAAAAGCTTCTTGAAGATTGTTTGAAAGCCATAAAGTCAAAATCCAGTTTTGATTTTTGTCTGGTGTCAAACACACAGCTTGCCAGTCAAGCCCAGCAACTCTCACCATCACATCATGATTGGGTGATTTATTATAATTTTTCGCTTTTATTGCAGATGCATCGGCAAAAGCAAGCTTATTCATATTGTACACATTGGTCTCACCACTGCCTGAAATAAGTTGCATCAGATTGTTCAAATTGCCTTCATTAAAAGCATTTCCATTCCAAATTTCATTTACTTTTACATAACTTGAAGTGTCAGTGACTGCCACTGCATCCGCTTTTTTGATTATGCCTTCAAAACTAAGCCCCATAAGAAGAGAACAAACAGCAAAAAGAAAGCAACATATCATCACTGAAATTTCGCCAAGCTTTTTCATTTATCCCTCCTTTTAATGCTTAATCGTTTTTTATTATTCATATTTTTCTCTTGTAACTTAAAAAAACTTTTTATTGCGCTTTTATTTCAATCGTTTTTGAAACCACAAATTTTTCTTAAATCACATCAAAAGAAATTATATTCCTGCAAATTAACTTCGCTTTTATTTTACCCCCCCCCGATTAAATGTCAAGTGATTAAATATTTATTATGTGGTTTTATTATATCCATTTTTTAATAATTTTGTCTGTTTATTCAATAATAATAAACAACGAAAATAGGTTTTTTGTCTTACGGCATCGGCTATGACAAGGCTGAAAATAAACCTGTTTAAACTTAAACTAAAGATGCACAACAAAAATTTAACAACTTTCTTTTGCAATCAAAACAAATCATTTTCATACGCTTTACGAGAAAGGAGATTTGTGCTAATATATTTGAAGGAGGTTTGCTTTGCTTAAGACTGTCAATTTAAAGGAAGATAATTTTAATGTTGAGCTGGCGCTTGCAGTGGTTGAGATTGAAATCGAATGTGCAAAGCGTGAAGGCAGAGCTGCACTTAAGCTATTGCATGGCTATGGCTCACACGGAAGAGGGGGCGTGATTGCCATTGAAGTAAGAAAAGCTTTATTCCACTGGAAAAAGAGCGGTTTTATTACTGATTATTTTGGCGGCGATAGATGGAATATGTTTGAAAAATGCAGTCAGCGGATATTATTAAAAGATAAAGATATCTATGCTGACGAAGACATGGGCAAAGCAAATCCAGGAATTACAATTGTCGAAATATAACCTAAATTGAAGATAATTTTCAAAAAAATTGTGAAAATTTAAGAAAAAATGCTAAAAAATGGAGAAATTATGCTTAAATTGCAAAATTTAAAATATCAAATTGAAGAAAACGGAGAAGTTATTCAAATAATCAAAGGCGTCGATTTGCAGTTTGAAGACGGAAAAATTTATGTCATCACTGGGCCAAACGGCAGCGGAAAATCAACCCTTGTCAAACTTATAATGGGCGTGCTTGAGGCAAGTGAAGGTCAGATTTCGTTGGATGAACAAGAAATCACAAATCTTGCTGTTGACCAGCGGGCGCGACTTGGTCTTAGTTTTGCCTTTCAAAAACCAGTCACATTTAAAGGGCTGAAAGTAAAAGATTTGCTTGACATTGCAAGCGGCAAGAAAAATAATGTGGGCGAGCTTTGTGAATATCTTTCAATGGTCGGGCTTTGCGCAAAAGACTATCTTGACCGCCCTCTTGACGACAAACTTTCGGGTGGTGAGCAAAAGCGAATTGAGCTTGCCATGGTGCTTGCCAAAGGCGGAAAGGTGAACATTTTTGATGAGCCAGAAGCTGGAATTGACCTGTGGAGTTTTGAAAACTTGGCAAAGATATTTACCTCTCTTCAAAATTCAATCAACATAATTGTCAGCCATCAAAGCAAAATTTTGCAGCTTGCTGACAAGGTAATTATGCTTAAAGAGGGCAAAATAGAAAGCATAAGCTCTTATAATGAAATTGAAAATAGTTTGCACCAAAATAAATGCGGCAAGCTTAATTAAATGAGGTAAGAATGAATAATTTAGAACAAAAACTTTTTGAAAAATTGACCGATTTACATAAAGTGCCAAGTGGCGCTTTTAATCTCCGAAAAAATGGTCAAGCGCAGGCACGGGTGTCCACCAAAGAAATTGATATTGTTCCTAAACAAGACAAAAGCGGAATTGACATCATTGTCAAGCCAAATGTGGTGGGGAAAAGCATTCACATCCCCGTCATAATTACGGTAGGCGGACTAAGTGACCTTGTCTATAACGATTTCTATATCGGCGAAAATTCTGATGTGGTAATTGTCGCTGGCTGTGGCATACATAATGCCACCTGCAAGACAAGCATGCACAACGGCATACACAGCTTTCATCTTGGAAAAAACAGCAAAGTCAAATATATTGAAAGGCACATTGGCGAGGGCGAAGGAAGCGGCGGCAAGATTTTAAATCCTGTCACTGATATCACCTTAAAAGAAGGCTCTGAAATGGTTATGGAGACCACTCAGCTTGGCGGAGTAACTTCAACTGTAAGAAAAACTAAGGCAAAGATATATGACAGAGCTAAGCTTACTGTTCAAGAGAATGTTTTGACAACTGACGAACAAACGGCAAAAACTGAGTTTAAGGTCACCCTGCTTGGAAAAGGAAGCGGCGTTGAGGTAGTCAGCCACAGCGTTGCACGAGACAACTCTGTCCAAGAATTTAAATCTGATGTAATTGGCAAAAACGAATGTTTCGGCCATGTTGAATGTGATGGAATACTTCTTGACAATGCAAGAATAATTTCTCAGCCAAAAGTGGATGCCATCTGCAAAGATGCCGCACTTGTACACGAAGCTGCGATTGGAAAGATTGCCGGAGATGAGCTTGTCAAACTTATGACGCTTGGCCTTAGTCAAAAAGAGGCAGAAGAGGTGATAATACAAGGCTTCTTACTTGGCTGAAACTCTTGACTTCTACGCTGAAAGACTTATTTTCTTACCATTAAAATATTTTTCTTAATGGATTTAAATAATTTTAATTGCGTTTAAATCTTGTTTTTTAAATTATAAAACTTAATTTTTATATGGCTGAAATATCAAAAACAAAAAAAGCATGAAATCAATCATGCTTTTTTTAGTCCATGTATAAATCATCCAAATTGATGTAGTCATCACCGTCTATTGACTGGTCGTTTTTAAGCTTTTGCTCATCGTCAACACTTGTTTGTTTGTCATCAATGCTTGAAAGCTCTTCTTCGTCATCGTCATCGTCAAAGACTTTAATTCCGCCCTCAGCACAAAGGCCTGCCCTATGTTTTGCAAGCATATTTAATGTCCTTGCTGCCATTTCATAATTATTTTTTTCTATTTCTATCTGTCTATCAATGTTTGCAATGGCATTTTTTATATAATAATCTCGAATTTCATTTGCATATCCAGCGCCAAAAATGCATTTAAATATCTTTCTCATGCCACCAACAAGCCCTTTATCCTGATAACAACACTGTAAAACTTCATCCGCTGTTGGAATTTCATCCGCTTCATAATAGTCATTTTGATAATAAATATTAAAGCTGTCATTATCACTTCTTACATACCAGTCAAAATCTGCTCCTTTCTCATCTGCCTTTCTATAACTCTTACTATTTTCCGAAGATCTCAGCAATGGATTATAGATATACATATTGGCAAATCTCACACGCCAAATATTGTTATCGTCCTCATTGAAATTGGTGTTACCTTTTTCCAGCTGCAGCTTAAGATTTGAAAGACCAAGCTCATGCAGCTCATCTTTTTTAGCATCTTTTTCATTAGCGAAAAAGATTTCAAGCCCAGCTTCCTTATGCTTATAGCCCTTATTGTGAAATTTGGCATAAATTATGACATATTCTTCGCCTATATCAGAATAAATCTTTCTGCCAAGCAATTCATCTGGATTTAATTTGCTAAAATATTTATTCATATTTTCTCCCTGCCAACTTAATCAAAGCTGGAATAATTTCAAATTAAATATATCATAATTCTCTCATTTTGTCAATAACGCCGTCATTTGCGTTCTAAAATCACCACCGTCTCATATTCGCCCGTACAGGCAAACATATCAAACAAAACAACCTCTTTAATCTTATATTCAACAAGCCGACCTAAATCTCGTACCAGCGTTGCACTGTTGCAAGAAATATAGATAAGTTGATTGCAATTTTTATAATTCAAAGCCTGACAAACTTTCGCATCCAGCCCGGCTCTTGGCGGGTCAACAATGATTGCATCGCCCTCAACCCTTGGAAGCACCTCACTGCAATCACCCTGCATATTGGTGAGAAAAAACAAACTATTCTCTTCTTTAAGCCTCTCGGCATCCTTATGTTCACTTTCTCCAAGCTCAATTCCAATCACACGATATCCCAAATTTGAAAGAAAACCGCTAAGCACGCCCGCGCCGCTATAACAATTTAAAACAACCTTACCTTGTAATTTTTTTGCCACAAATTGATAAAGCTTGCCCCCAACAAATTTATTCACCTGATGAAAACTATTTGGCAAAAACTTGCATTTAAGGCCATGCTCTTCGCTTTCAAGATACTCCTGCCCCATGCAATAAAAAAGCTTCCCTTTGAAACTTTCATAAATGACACACTTTGCGCCAAGCATCAAGAAAACACCTTGATAATTTATCTTTCCCTGCTCTTTCTTGCAATAAAAGATTATGCCCAGACTTTCGCCCTCTTGTCGCAAAACAACTTCGCTGTAAAAATTGAAAAGCTTTTGCGCGGAAATAAAGCGGTTTAAAGTTTCAATTGCCGCGTTCATCTCCTCACTTACAAGCAAACACTTTTCTATGCCAATTGCCTCATGACTGCACCTTTCTCTTAAAGCCAAGCCATTTCTACCTACAATCAGCCTTATCTTGTTTCGATAGCCATATCGCTCATCACTTGGCTCTATTGCAATTTCACCATCATAGCCCACCTTTTTCAACTGGTTTGCCAAAAGCTCTTTTTTAATATCCAGCTCATTTTGATAGCTTGTATGTTGATAGCTGCAGCCCCCGCATCTTCCAAAATAACGACAAGGCGCAACCTCTCGTTTATCACTTGCTTTAAGCACTTTTTTAAGCTTTCCTCGATAAAAAGAAGAATGCTCATCTACAAACTCAATCTCCACCCTCTCGCCGCGAAGAGCGTAAGGCACAAACACTACCTTTCCGTCAAGCCTGCCAACTCCTTCGCCATCATAACCATATCCTTCAATAGCACAATCAAACTTGCCTCTCTTATCCATACAAAAACTGCCTCTCCCAAATATTTCAAATAGTTTTTTTAAAAGGAAGCTTTTCTGCTTAGTTAAACACGAAAACCTTCACCACTATATAAATATTAAATGCTTGAAATCTTAAGTTTCAAAATTTAAAACATTCATAATTTAAGCTTGGCTTAATTTTTAGTCCTGTCTATTCGCACTAAAATACTCAAGTTTGTTTTCAATCACTCGCAAGATTTCCTCTCTGCCAAGCCCATTTTCAGAGCTGCTTGCAAGAAAAATTTCCTCTCTTAAAGAAAGCTCTTTCGCAATCGCACTTACACTTTGCTTAATCTTGCTCTTTGCAAGCTTGTCAGCCTTAGTGACAATAATTGAAAAGGGAATGTTGTAATAAATCAAAAACTTAATCATCTGCCTATCTTGCTCTGTTGGCTTATGCCTTATATCAAGCAAAACAAAAACATTGACAAGTGATTTCGACTCTGTAAGGTAATCACCTAAAATTGACGACCAAACATCAAGCTGCCCCTTGCCAACTTTTGCAAAGCCATAGCCTGGCAGGTCAACAATTCTGAAATTGTCATTTATGTCAAAATAATTTATCATCTTTGTCTTGCCCGGCGTAGCCGAGGTTTTTGCCAAACCTTTAACCTTAACTATGCTGTTGATAAGCGAAGACTTGCCAACATTACTGCGACCAACAAACGCAAACTCTGGCACTCCATCATCAATAATGTTGTTTTTATTTACAACACTTGTTTTATACACTGCTTTTTTAATAATCATGATTTAATAATAACATAACTAAAACAAAAGTGCAAACTAAAGCACACTAAAAGCGCCGATTGCTTTAATTTTATTCCGATTGCTTATTATAAAACAAAAAAACTCCATACAAATCGTATAGAGTTTTTTTATTATTTTTATTCATAGATAAATGTTATAACAATATCTAAATGCGTTGTAATATCTTGGCCATGGCTTCCTTGAAGGAAATCAAGAAGATATTTGAAAGTAAATCCTTCTCCAATGCCTCGACTTTCTTCCATTATAAATCCAGTATTGCCAACAGCAAGTTTAACCTCATTTTTGAATGTAACTTTGTTGCCATTTTCATCTTCGAAATCAGAGTATCCTAAACTGTTGTATACATCAAGCACCTCAGCGTTAAGATCGAAAGTATCTTCAGCTTCAGTATCTTCAAAAGTAACATTTTCAATTGTTTGTTCAACTACAATTCTCTGGCCATTTCTTAATGCAGTCACTGATAAGTCTACCATGCCACCCGCTTCTTCTACATACTCTGGTTTTACAGCAGCGAAAGTGAATGTGTGACCTCTATACAAGCTCTTCCAAACAGCAACAGCATCAACAGTAGTTTCTTCGCCAGCAGCGATTGCATTGCCAAGACCTATAAATGTATCGTTTGATTTGTCATAGTTGTAAACTTTGCCATTGAATTCAATTCCTGCAAGCTCATAACCTTCTCTTTCAACTTGACCCATATAGCTTGTAAAGCCAGTCTTTGTGTTGTATTCGATTGTCTTGATATTGTTTGGTTGAAGTTTGTTGAACGCAACATTTACTGTATAAGTAACATATTCTTGAGCGCCCCAAGCAGCTTCAAGCACAATATTTGCCTCGTTTTCAACATCGTCGAAAGTTGCATAGTAATATTTCTTACCAGCAAGCTCACCTTCAGCACCTTTAATCTTCCAACCTAAGAAATATAAATCTTCAGTGTTTGAAGCAGGTCTTTCAAGTTTTTCTCCATATTCAACAGTTTGAGTTGGGAAGTTGATATCAGTTACGCCATCTGCACCCTTGCCTGAATAATTTACAGTAAATTTCTTAAGGTCAGCAACGGCAGAGATTTTTGTATCTCCCTTGATGTCAAATGTGTAAGTGATTTTTGTTTCAACAGCTTTGTCAGTTTCAACATTATAGTTTCCAACATACCAGCCTTTAAACTCATAGCCAGTTGCTTGATATTCAAGTGTAACTTCAGAATATTTGCCAATTTGCAAAACATTCTTGTCTTGAACTTTGCCATTAACTTTGACAACGACTTTGTGATTTACATTTTCATTTTCTTTTTCTGCTTCACTTTCCCTGCTTGCATCAGCGATAGTAAGTGTGCAGCCAACAGCTTCAGTCACGCCAATAGCAGCACCAACAACGCTGACCATAAGCAAAACAACTAAAGCACAAACAGATAATATTTTTACTAAATGTTTAGACATAATCCCTCCATGTAAACTCATTATAACACAATCGAAATATTTTTTCAATAGCTTAAGTAAAACTTTTTTAAATTTATCAAAACTATTGTGGCATTTTTTGGACGATGCTTAAAAATTTTTCCACTTTTAGTCTATTTAGTCTATGCAATTTAAACTTTTCGTATACTTTTGCAATAGCTTTGTCCCCTTTTATAAGCCAGACTATCGCGTAAAATAGAAAAACTCACTCATATTTATAATGATTATATATAATTTATATTATTTATATATAATATATACTTGCTTTCAGAAACAAAAACCATTAAAAATTCCAGTTTTTCTTTTTAAAATATCACACCAAAAAGCAAAAAGATTTTTAAGCATTTCGATTTATTTCTCCACCAAAACAAAACTCTCATCAATCATCGAAAACAACTTTTCATTTTTTAAGTTTCCATTAAGCCAAATAGACACCCAGTGCTTCTTGTTCATGTGATAACCTTTAAAAATGTTTTCATTGTCAACAAGTCCGTCAAGTGCATCTGGCTTAACCCTTACATTTATAACCTCAATAAGCTCATTTCCGTCAAGGCCAAGCTTGCATTTGGGCAGCTTTAAAAGAGCGACAAACCATTTTCTATTGTCAGCCCTGCGAAAGACTGAATATTCCGGAAATTTTTTCCAAAGAAACTCTGGCTTGCATTTATATCTTTCGTCAATATAATCAACAATCGCCCTCGCCTGACTTGACTTATAAATATTATCGCAAAAACATTCTTCTGCCAAATTTTTCAAAAGCTGTATATAATGCTCTCTTACCATATTTGAAAAACTGCCGCCACCTTCACTTAAAAAAAGCGTGTAAGGCTCTCCAGTTGATAGATCCACAACTTCAGTAAAGATGTTTTCCTCTTGGTCTATGGTTATTCCCAGCTGAAACTGGTCATCAAAAAATTTAACAAAATATCTATACTTGCCTTCCTTGTAAATAAAGCCAAAAGCCCTCAACTTGTCAAAATCGACCTTCTTATTTTTAAAAATCTGCAATAAAATGCTGTTCATTAAAACACCTCTTTAACACGCTTCAGCATACACTCAATAAAATTGAACGATATCTGCTATTGCCCCAGTATTTAAAATCATAATTTCTCATCTGTAGCGCAACTTGTTAAACCTAAAAAATCTTTCTCAATTAAAATCTTTCAGTCATTTTTTAATTAAAACTTCAAGAATTTAAATCACACAGTCCTTTAAAAATCGGTTTAATTTTACCGCTTTAATTTTATCACCAACCAACAATAATAGGCAAATAAAATTGTCAAAGCAATCAAATACAACAGCAAAAAGCTTAAAAAATAAATAAAACTGCAAAACTGAAAGGAAGAAAAGGAAGAATTTAAAAATTTTTCAATAAAAATGTTGACAAAAAAAAAGAAATATGCTAATATTTAAGAGCATTGGGGGATTAGCTCAGCTGGCTAGAGCGCCTGCCTTGCAAGCAGGAGGTCATCGGTTCGATTCCGATATTCTCCACCATAGTTAGTCTAAACTGAATTTTCGGTTTAGACCTTTTTTATTCTATTTTGTTGCTTATAAGCATTCTAAAGTCTTAATTCATTAAAAGGCTTTAATTACAACTTTTTCTTATATGATATGCTTGAATAAAGTGATATGTTGCTATATAATTATTCTAGATTTTTGATTGTGATATTTTCAAGATAAGAGGTATTTAAATGAAAAAATTTGATTATAAAAAATTTTTGACAGTGACAAATATTTTAATGTTGCTAATTGTTATATTTTATATCTTTGACCATTATTTGCCATTACCTCAAAATTATACGGGATTTACTTGGGCAAGCAAAGACATAACGGCAGTCGACTATTTGCTTGGAAATTGCGGCGGTTTGCTGACCAATTATTTGGGTGTCGGCAAAGTCTTGAATTATAACAGCGGCGAAGTATATAGATATGTAACTCAGATGTTTCTTCATGGCCACCTGTTTCATTTAATTGGAAATTTAGTAGGGTTATATTTTATTGGCCATTATACTGAAAAGCGTTTCGGCTGGTGGCTGACCTGCATTATCTTCTTCACCGTTGGAATAACTGAGGCATTCATCACCGACCCCCTTTATCTAGCTATGGCACCATCAAAAGCGGAAGAATTGGCAAAATCTGTTTCTGTCGGTGCATCAGGCGGAATTTTCGGACTTGCAGGCGCTTCTCTTGCCGCACTGTTTTTCGACATAAAAAGTTTTAAACAAATCGATAAGCCCACTTTGATTGTCTCAATAATTTACGGAGTGCTGACAACCTATTTGGTAAGTTTTGGTTGGACGACCGTTTGTCACAATGTATCCTTAATTTTAGGCTTAACTGTGGGCGTAATAATCATATTGCCATTTTACTTATTAAAAAAAGGCAAATTCTCCCGAACAAACAATTCGATCACTCAAAATGATAACGATAAAAATTCATCCCTATAATCATCCGCTCTACTAAATAATACCAAACTATCATACCTTTATATTACACAAGCGTGCTTCAATATAGTTGAAACAAATGAATTATATAAATAAAAAAAGAGGATAAACATCCTCTCTTTTTTTAATTTATTTAGTTAAGCTCAGAAACTTCTTCAGCTTCAAGTGTAACATCCATTCCCAATTGTTTTCCAATTTCCTTTGCAAGAAGTGCTTTCATATCCTCTTCGCTTTCTGCAACAGTCATTTTACCAAAATATGATTTTGATTTATTAACAATCTTTGTGCCGACAACTTTTCCGTCTTCGTTTCTAATAGCAACAAGTGCACTAGCTGTAATTGTTGTAGTCTTGCTTTTTTCATCATATCTTGAAGTGCAAGAATATTTAATTGAAGTAGCACCTTCAACAGTCTCGCCCTTCTCGTTGCTCATTTCACTGGTTTGACCGTCCATGTTTGTAACAAGGTCTTTATCAAAAGCAGTAGCAGAAATTTGCCCTGGCACTAAGCCGTCCATCATTTGAGAAGTTGTAAGAACACTTACATTTTTTTGCATTGTATAGTTTATAAGGTTGAAATATGGCTTTCTGTTACGGCCAACGCATTCAACTAGAATAGAAACTTCACCAGTATTCTTAACATATTCGTTTGAAACTACGCCTACAGCATAACCGCCCTTACCAGCATTGGCAAGTTTAGAGTTGTATTCCTTAATATCTTCTTTAGTAAACTCAACAGTAGATGTAGGAGCTTTCAAAATGTCTACAATTTCGCCGATTTCGCCCATAGAAACACCAGCACCATCAAGCATTGTAGAATAACCCTTTGAAGCATCATTCTTGTAAGAAACAAGTTGATCTTTCAGTTCTGTTATAAGCCCTTTAGTTTCCTCGGCTTTAGTGATGTTCATATCTGCTTTTGCCTGTTTAAAGTCATTTACAAGCCTAGCATAGTGACAGTCATTAGTAATGTTGCCATTGTTGTCATATTTAATGAAGTCTTCAGCATTAAGTCTTGCCTCTTGAACAGCTTTGTGACCTTCAGTCATTTCATTTTTGTCTACTTCTTTGTTGTTTTTAGAAGCGAAGTGTGCAAAAACCTCTTCTCCGCCAGCTTCGAAAATTCCACTAAGTCTTGAAGCATTTGTCTCAGTTTCAAGAATTGAATCATAACTTGTTTCAATAACTGAAGTGTCAGATTCCATAACTTGAACAATTCCAGACATAACTTCTGTATTTTCTTTGGCACCTTTTTCATTGATATATCCAGGAAGGAAAATCCCTGTAAGAGTTGCACCAATCATAATAAGTGATGCAGTAGTTGCAAGAACAGCTCTTCCAACTTTTGTGCTGATGAAGAATTCTTTTACATTTGATTTTGATTGCTCTTTCAAAATTTGTTCGATTTCTTGTTGTGGAGTTGCAAGGTCGCCTTTTTTAACACCTACTTTTGAAGCAAGTTTTTGTCTGTATTGCCCTACAAGCTCTTTTCCACTTGGAGTTTTTGAAAATTCATTAAGGAAATCATTGTATTCATTAAGAATATTGACCATGATAGTAGAATAAGCACTCTCATTCTTTTGAGGAGCAACAACCTGCTTGCCCTTGGCTTTTTCTTTTTCATATCTTTGCTTAGCAGTGTCATATCTCTTGTCAAAGCTCTTTGCCTTGTCAACAGCTCTTCTAAGTTTTACGCCGTTTACATCGTTTGCAGTTTCGTTTGAAAGCATAGCGAAACGAGTTGCAAGCTTAGGGAAAACAATGTTGTTGAATACATGAGTGTAAACATCAACTTTTGTCATAAGCTCTCTCATTTCAAATTCTGACTTTTCAACTTCAACTTTTGCAGCAGCAATCTCTTTTGAAAGAGCAGCTTTCTCTTCTTCAGATTTAGCTTGCACCTGCTTAACTTCAGCCTTAGCAAGTTTAACTTCCTTTTGAAGATGTTCTTTTTGCTTTTGAGCAAGTCTGTATGCTTCTTTGTTATATTTATAGTCTTCTGCTTTTTGAGCAGCTTCAAGTTTACTACTTACTTCAACATAACGCTTTTCAAGCTCGCGTGCCTTTGCTTCCATTTCTTGCTTAATAAGAGCGGCTTCTTCCAAAAGTTTTTGCTTAGCAGAAGCATCTTCTTGTGCTAGAGCAATAAGTTCTTCAGCTTCTTCGCCCCTCTTAAGAAGTTCTTCTTTTTCTCTTTCAAGGTCTTGAATTTGACCTGCCAAAAACTCTAAGTTTGCGTCCATATTGTTTGCCATGAGTGTAATCCTCCTTTATCTTACTTATATTATACTCTAGAAAAAAAGAGATGTCAATAGTGAATTTAAAAAAAATTGCCAAAAGCAGCAAAATAAGGCTCGAAAAATGGAGCTGATATTTTTGCGGAATTAAATTCTCATCAGCAAAAACAACTATATTTGGTCAAAATCACTATATCCCTTATAAAATCAAGGCATATATAGTATTTATTATATAATATTATTTTAATTTTAGTCATATTATAATAATTAAAAATATTTTTTTCTATTTTAATAAAATCCTGCATTATTTCACTCTTCGATCTATCTCATGCTCACTTTTGCCCATTTGTGTTTTGATAAATTTAAACAGCGCAAAATAAGCGCTGCTTTCAAGCTATTTTGAAATTTAATGTTAATTATACTAAATATAAAAAGGAATTATAAAAATAAAAAAAGGGGTTTCCCTTTCTTAATTTTCGCATTTCTCATCAAGATAAGTCGCTGTCAAATCTGCCACATGAAGCAGAAAGCAGATTGGATATTTATAATAAACATCAGCCATCATGAAACTTCCATTTTTTGCCCTTATGTCATATTCGCCCATGTGCCAATTGATAGCCAGGGCTTCTTCGCGAGTAAGTTTAATAAAGGCAGACAAAATATAAACCGACTTTTCACCATGCCCATAAGGCAGACTGTCTTCATAGCGGAAATATGGACGCTGCTCCCATTTTCCATCAACTTTGACATTCTTAAAGTCTTCGATATAGGTGTTCACCTTGCAAACATCATGCAAAAGCCCCATGATAGCCACACTCTCTGGCGAAACTTTCTTGCCCCAGTCGTCACCGTATTCAGCTTGCAAAAGTTTGACAAATCTTTTGTAAACATTGATGGAATGTTGGCATAAGCCCCCTCTATAATTTGAATGCCTTCTTCCACTTGCTGGCGCAACAAAAAAGTCAGACTTTTCAAGCCAGTCCACCAACTTGTCGGCGCCATCTCTGTCAACATTGTCATAAAAAATCTCTAAAAATTCATCTCTTGAATCCATAACCACCTCATAAAAAAAGCCATTTTGTTTTGAAGAAAGATTTTTATACTTAGTGTAATACTCTCCCCTTCTCAAAACACTTTCTATATGGAGTATACAATAATTATTTCTTTATTCCAAACAAAATGCCTAATATGTGATTTTTTATTATTAAAATATTTTTTAAATCCATCCTCTTCTTATGCAAACTATGCAAATTTTTCACCATGCGTATTATCCGCCTTTTGTTATTACTTTAAATCCCAAAAAACTGCAGGCTAGCAAATTATCTACTTGCCATGATAAATATTTAAATTGCACATATTTTGCTCACCAAAATGCTTGCATATTAAATCAACAAACAGCTAAGTTAAACAATGCTTCTGAAAGACTGCTCTCTTTCAATCTGGCTTTTCGCTTTCAAATATTTTTCCATGGTTTCAAGCAGATATTTTTCTCTTCCCTTTTCATCAAGCATAAGAATTTTCTTGTCATCCATCAAAAGCTTAAGAGGGTTTCTGCTCGCCTTCTCATCAGCCAAAATATTGCGCACTTTTCCCACAAACTCAGTGTCGTCATCACTTATCACCTTAATTCTTGCGTCATAATAAGACTGACCAAGCCCCTTGTTTATCATTCTATTTTTTGCCTTCATAGCCAAAACTTTAAGCATATTGTTTTTCATCATAACCTCCTTCTTAAATACACTTATAATCTTGTTTTTACTTTGCCATATCTTACAACAGTTTCTCCAATCATTCTCCTATTACAACAAATTCCTGGAAGCAAGTTTGCGCTATTTGTAAAAATACTTATATATTATACAAGATTAAAAATGATAAGTAAACAATATAAATGTTGAAATTTGTGTAAAAGTGTCGAATTTTGTTGGACTATGTTGCAATTTGTAGAATAAATCAATATATTGAGACAAAACAGCCTCAATGATGCCATATCTAGTTAAACAAAATCTATAAATCAGATAAAAGATTTAATTCTTCAACAAAATTTCAAAAAATCGCCTCTTTTAAAAAGCCATTTTTCACAAATAATTATAAAATTAAATTTCACTTTTGCCAATGCAAAAAAATGAAGATTTTGCGTGATTTGCGTCGAAAAAAACAAAAAAAAGTTGAAAATAACATCAACCTTTTTTAATCACTTTTTATTACTTTAAAAAAATCTAAAAAATATCAAACGCCCAAATTTAAATATCTCTTTCTTCAGGCTCAAAATCTTCTTTTTCTATTTGTGTATATTTTCACTGCAGGCAAACAGCTTTCCAAACTCTTTTTTATAAAGCAAATCCAAAAGCTTATATTCTTGATAGCTTACACTTTCCTCTATGCCTTCATTTGTTTAATATTCATCAATCTTAAACTCAATCTTGTTTCCTTCCAAAAGGTCTTATTTTATATCCTCACCGCTCTTTTTTGCAAGCGTTTCTCTTACAGCCTTCAGAATAAATCTAAGCTGATTTAAGGTACTTTCTTTTAAAACATACCGCAAGCATTTTCCCCACAACCACTCTTGATCTTTAATTAAAAATTAAACTTTAAGATGAATTATTAAAACCACTTCAAAAGACAGTATAATCTTCAATCTTAAAGTTTAATCGATTTTATTTATTAAATTTTTTTAGTCATCAATACTTGGAAGCTCTACTTCATCCTCTTCAAAGCCTTCAAGCTCTGGGAATGGACTGCAAAGCTTATTCAATTTTTGTATTCTTTCAGAAATATCATTTATATCTTCATCAATTTCTTTTTTTCTTAATTTTGAACCATGCAATACAACCCCCATCGCTGAAACAGTTGTTGCCAAACCAAGATAATTTATAGAGCTGAAAACTCTTGTTGTCGTTTTTGTTGCAGCTGCACGCGACTCAAAATCTCCTAAAGCCTCTTTTTGCTCTTCACTGCCCTTCTCTTCAATGTATTTCTCTACACCATCATTCTTAAGCTCGTCAAACTTAATAATATATTCATCGTTTGTAATTTCTTTATTATTCAAAGCCTGGTCTATAGAAAGCTTTTCATCTTGAAAATATTCTTGATACTGTGCAGTAGCAGAAACAGTGTCTAAATAATCAGCTTTTTTGTTATTGTTGGAAATGCTAACACTTAAAGCACTTATATTACCTATTAAACTTAAGAGAGCAATGCCTAATCCTGTAAATGACAAAATGCGTCCTATTTTAAAAATCTGCTTACTGTTTTTAACCGTTCCATTATTATTCTTTTTTGCCATAACCATTCTCCATCCTGCTTTTGTAGAGCCATTATAACACACTCTCCACAGTAAGTCAATATCCCTTAAAAACTTTTTCCTTCAGTGAAGTTTTGGCAACATGGCTTTGGGCGATCGCCGCACCCAATAAACCTAAATCAACTTAAACATTATGAATATAAATTACTACGGCCAAATGCAAACTAAGATAATCCCGTTTATTCCATGATTTAAATAAAATGGTGAAAATATTAAAAAAAGATATAATTTTGGCTTTTTTAAGGATTTTTTTAAATATTTTAAGAAATTTTTGTGTTTTTAAGCTCTTTTATATATCTTTGCGTAATTCTTTTCATATATTCTCTGCGTTCATTTTCTGTCATTTGCAAGAGCGCATTTGCGTCATACAAACATGAATAATCTTTCTTGCCCTCTTCTATTGACGACACCTTCGCTTGAAACTCATGATCACTGTCATCCTTATATTCAAGGTTTTTGCTGCTGCGTTGCAGCTTTAAACTATCAAAAAATCGTTTAAAAATTCAGCTCATTTATCCATCCTCATCCAATAAAAATCAACAAAAATATTATAGAGAATTTTGCCGAATATTGCAATTTATTAAGTAGTGTTATTCTGTCGAAATCAGGTAAATTGCAGCGTTTTTTGTCGAATGAATTTTATAGTTAAAGCCTATTTAATATTTGTTCAAAACGAGCGTTTAAAAACACCATTATATTATTTCCAATCAAAGAAAATAACCGACAAACAAAAAAAGATGCCAATAAAACATCTTTTAAATTATTAAATTTGATGATTAAACAATTAAAAACATTATTCCATATTATTGTCTTCTTCAATCTCTTCTGGATATTGTTTTTTAATTTTTTCAAAGGTTGCACCCGCTGCAATAAGAGCTGCGAAAGTCGTAGTCATTCCAGCACCTACTACGCCAAGTCCACCATTAAAAACCTTTTCAGTTTTTTCAATTTCAACGTTATGGTGTTGCAACTCTGCCTTTTCTTCCGCTGATCCAAAAGCCTCAATATAATCTTCTTTCGCATTTTTCTCAAGTTTATCAAAAGCTAATTTATAACCATCTATATCAAGCTCGCCACTAAGAAAGGCATCATCAAGCTTTGATTTTTCATCTGCGAAATACTCTTGATAGGCAGCAACATTTACAGTTTCTTCAATATAATCATTTTTCTTACCTTGTGCAATATTGTCTGCAGTCAATCCACCAGTCATTCCAGCAAGTCCAAGAATCATTATGCCCATTCCTGTAATAGCAGCAATAATTCCTGCCTTATACATTTTTACAGCTTTCAAGAATCCTTCATCATTATTTTTCATATTATTCATCCTTTATTTTTATTAAAAAGCATTATTTAAAAAAACTGTCTCAAACCAGCACAATCAATTATCAATGCTCTTCTTTGCTTTCATTTTTATTATACTACACCTCACTCATTAAGTCAATACTCATTTTTATAAAACCGATGTTAAATTTGGCTGAAATTTGAAATAATAAACGGCAATTTATGCCGCTTTAATATTATAATTTTTAGCAAAATTATTATTTCTCATCAGACTCTTCATTCTCATAAATGTCTGGAAGAACTTCTTCATCTTCACCAAAATATTCCGCCATCTTAGTAGTCTCTTTGCTGTACTCACTTTCTTTATTTTCTCCCAAAAACATAAGCCCCACTCCTGCACAACCACCAATCACAGAAAGTGCTCCTAAACTTCCTCCAATGCTGTAGGCAACCTTATCAAGAGTCGTCTTTTTTTGTTCAAAGTAGTCTCTTCTATCTTTCTGTTCATCGCTTCCAAACTCGGCAATATAAGAAAGCACAGCTTTATCTTTAAGCTCGTCAAACTGCATCTGATAATTTTCAACTGTTAATTCCTTAGCGGCCAACATATCGTCCAGTTTTGCTTTTTCTCCGTCAAAATAAACTTGATAGCCTTCAGTTGCTCTCACCTCATCAAGAAATTGTTGATTTTGACTTTCAATTGGCACATAAAATCCAAGCGAGCCTAAAAGCCACAGTTGTGATAATGCAAAACATCCAGCTGCTGCAAAAGAAAGTATAGCTCCAATTTTAAACATCTTACTTGTTTTCAGCAAACCCAATCTTTCCGCTAATCCCATATTTTCTCCTTTCAAATTACACTAATTATAATTACACTCTTTATAATTACACTTATTACTTATAATACTATTCGGGTTATTTTCTCGCCAACCACTAAAATAGAATTTATTTATAAAGCGAAATAACCTCAAACCTCTTTGTCAAAATTATCAACAGTTTGACAAATATCCTCTTCTTTAATAATCTTTTTTGCTTTAATAGGCTTTTTTGATGCTTTAATTTTATATAAAGTAACCTCACCATCTAAATAATCGAAATAATCAATAACTGAAGCACCATTTACTAGCTTAAGCGAAAACCCAACAGCATTCTTTGCCAACTCAGGTGGCACCATTTTCAAAATCTCACCCTTGGTGTCATTATAATCGCCTTTATAGCCTATTGCTTTCAACTTAACTGGACATTTACAAATAGGGACAATCTTGCCTCTAAGCCTAATTTGGGACATACTCGTGGCGTTTCTCACTCTCTGACTATCATCAATCTGATAAAGAGTATAACCTATTGGCCCTCTTTTCACATAGTATAAATTTTTCATCTTTCCTCTGCTGTATATTTTAACATAAAATTAAGCACTTTTCAATAGCAATTGCAGTTTTTTTCAAAATTAGACCCTCATTTCTTTCAATCTTACAGTTTACAACTTAAACCATAATACTTTTGATGTATTTTCCATCTTTTTTTATTCACAAAATGCAAATAAAAAACACGAGCAAGCTCGTGGTCTTTTGATTAAATATATTTTTAGTTGCCGGCAAACAAGCCTTCTCTTTCTATCATTGACTTAGCTTTAAGATATTTCTCCATAGTTTCAAATAAATATCTTTCTCTTCCTTTTTCGTCAAGCTTTAAAATTTTTCTGTCATCCATCAAATACTTAAGTGGATTTTTACATTTGACATCACTTGCCAGAATGGCGCACCTTATCAGTAAAATCATTATCGTTTTCTCTGATTATCTTAATTCTTATATCCAAATTTGAGTTATTGTTTCCTTTGCTTAGCAGTCTATTTTTCGCTTTTATCGCCAAATCTTTCAAAAGCATACTATTTTTAATTTAACCTCCTTTCTTAAAATTTCTTGTATTTTTTACAACTGCTAAACGACTTATTTCTCAAAACTCTCTCAAAAAATAAGTTTTTTCTACAATTAGTAACATACCTTTATATTATACACAATATATAGTAAAAATCAAGTTTCAATTATGGTGAAATTTGTAAAAGCTAGTCGAATTTTGTAGATTTTTCTTTTATTTTTCAATATATTCTTTGCTATAAAAAAGTCAGCCATCCGCATAAAAAAAGGACAACATAAGTTGTCTTTTTCTGTACATTATCCCATTATACAAGCAAGCTTCTTGCTTGATTTTTCTTCAAAAAGTTTCATTTTGTCATAAATATCTTTCAATTTACTCTCGTCTGCACCTATCTGACTTTGAAGACCATTCAACTCAACTGCAAGCTTTTCAATTTCAATTATGTTTTCGCAAACCACTTGTGCTGCATCCAATAAATCCTCACTTTCTCCGCCTGCCTTCTTAAGCTTATAAAGCTCAACCGCCAAATCGGTGTTGTCTTTTATGTTGGAATAAAGCATATCAATTTGTTGACGCAAATCTAAAATATGCTCTGCATTTTCGGTGCCATCTGCAGAAAACTCACCTTGCTTTTTAATCATTTTCTTTTCCATATTAAACCTTCTTAAATTTTAACTCTATTGATTATAACATATTAAAAAAATCAAGTCAAACAAAGCCAGCAAAACCTAAAACTTTATTTCTATTTTTGCAATATATTTATCTGCCTTCCGCTTTCCCTGGAATTTTTATTTAAGCAAACATATATTAAAAGAAGAAACATTTTTTATAAGTGAAAAAATATCTAGATCTAAACTTCACTTATAAATATTGATTTTTCAGACAAAAACATATATAATTAAAATAGCTTATAACAAGGAGAAAAAAGTGGAATTAAACGACAACTATTTTAAGCATGAAGAGACTGAAAATAAGGGAAATATTAGCTTGAAAGAAATGGTAGACCTTTCAGATGACGAACAAATTTTATGGACTGGTAAGCCAAACAAAAAGGTATATCTCTTAGAACAATTTTTTAAAATGCTTCCTTTTGTAATTATTTGGTTGGCTTTTGACAGCTTCTTTATTTATATGATGATCTCAAATACAAATGGCAGCGCGCTCCCCCCAGGACTTATAGTGTTTTTCATAGCTTTCTTTGCCTTTCATCTCATGCCTGTCTGGTTTTGGCTTTCAAATCTTTTAACTGCCAGAAAACGCTTAAAAAATCTTGAATACGCTTTTACTAATACAAGAATAATTATAAAAAGCGGCTTCTTTGGTCAAATTGACAACATATTCTATTCTGAGATTTCATCAGTAAACATGCGAATTGGCTTTCTTGAAAAGATATTTCATGTTGGGGATATTTATATCAGAACAACAGACTCAAAATTTTATACTCTCGAAAATCTTTCAGACCCATACTTTTTGACAAATAAACTGCAAAAAATCGTTGTTGACATAAAAACAGACATTCAATTTCCAAACGACCTTCGCCCTGAAGAAAATCATGGTTATAAAACAAAGTATAAAAAATAAATTTAATAAATACCTACACAAAAAAACATTCTTTTATCTCAAAAACAATTATTAAAAGCCATAAAAACTTTTTATTAAAAAGCTTTTATAAAACAACATTCAATATATCTATAAAAATTATTTAAGAAAAAAATAACTTTCAGTTTTTGAAAGTTATTTTTTAAGCAAGTATAAGTAAACTTTACTAAATAAAAGAAATAGTCACCAAGCGTAAGGCCCTTAAATAAAGGTTTGAAACTTATTCCAAAAAAGGTAGCCGAGCGTAAGGATCGCAAACATAAAAGTTGCACGAGTGTCCCATATATTGACATGTGTTTTGATTTATATTTTTTCCATCTATATAGATATTCTTATTTAATTTTATAAGTGAATTTAGATTTTATTCTCGTATAGGTTATAGTTATTTTACCATCATTATTCACTAAGTTTTGGCATTTATAAATACCATAAAAAATAAATCCTTGCTTTTCTCTACTGAAAACCATATATTGTCTTTGCCCAAGATTATCACTCAATGAAATATTACTTAAACCATAATAGTAATTATTAGGATCCGAAATTAGTGTTCTAATCAAATATTTCCCTCTATTACTGATAGACTCTTTCCAAATAGTACCATCATTATAAATATTATCATTATTTAATATAGTTACCCAAACAAATGTATTTTCCATCTCTTTACTTTTGAAAGTAATAGGTTTTAATATGTGTGTCAATCTTAAACTTGGACTTTCATTACTTTGAAACATCTTCCAATGAAATATTTTTGGTCGACAAACGCCCATTACCATTTGGCCAGCATTTAAAGTTACACTTACTTCTTCATAAGTATTTGGCATATCCCACATCCTTTATAAACAAAATTAAATTTACTAACAAATTTTTTCGCAAGGTCAATCCTTCTGAGTTTTATAAAATGATTAGTCTAAATTAACCTTTTCATTCCATGCACTATTATTTCTCCCGCCCCAAACACTTTCACCTTAGTCACTTTCTCGCACTCTCACTCGCACTCTCGGGAAGATGTTTTGTGCAAACAAAACGCACGCACTGCGTGCTAGAACACTGCCACTGTTTATTTGTAACAAAAAAGCACCCTCGTGCGGATGCCTTCCTGATATTCCAGCAGTGTTCATTAGAAAAACAAAGTTTTTCGCAAGGGCAATCCTTCAAACTTAAAATAAAATTGACAACTCACATTGACCTTTTCATCCCGGGCGTCCGGGAAGAGTTTTGTGCAAACAAAACGCACGCTCAGCGTGCCAGAACACTGCCACTGTTTATTTGTAACAAAAAAGCACCCTCGTGCGGATGCCTTC
>CARNVA010000008.1:71849-72465 GCA_949031345.1 uncultured Eubacteriales bacterium
CTGATATTCCAGCAGTGTTCTATCTTCCCGGGCCGTCGCCAGCCAAGTATTTTCGACGATGAAAAGCTTAACTTCTGTGTTCGGTATGTGTACAGGTGGATCCTTTTCTCTATCGCCACTGGAAATGGTATAATTTCAAGCTTAATGCTTGGAATTACTGAAGTTGTTATTGATTATACTTTCTTTTTTGACATTTGTCAATAGATTTCAATCAATTTCGGTTGGGATAAAGCCCTGACGACTACATAATACCTGTTTTTGAATGTAAACAACATGATTTTTACTAAGTTTTCCGTGATTAAGCCCTCGAACTATTAGTATCGGTCAACTGAATGCATTACTGCACTTACATCTCCGACCTATCAACGTTGTAGTCTACAACGGTTCTTACTAACTTATGTTATGGGATATCTAATCTTGAGGAGGGTTTCACGCTTAGATGCTTTCAGCATTTATCCCTTCCATACATCGCTACCCAGCTATGCCACTGGCGTGACAACTGGTGCACCATTGGTATGTCCATTCCGGTCCTCTCGTACTAGGGACAGCTCCTCTCAAATATCCTACGCCCACGATAGATAGGGACCGAACTGTCTCACGACGTTCTGAACCCAGC
>CARNVA010000009.1 GCA_949031345.1 uncultured Eubacteriales bacterium
AATAAAAAGTTAAAAGTCATGAAAAATATCAATGATTACACAAAATTTGTTTTGAAGAGATTATTTCACAGAAAGCTGAGAATAAATTGAAGCTGATTAGCATAAAAAATTATTAAGGCAGATAAAAAAGAGGACCGAAAATTTTCAGTCCTTTTTTTTGATGCTAAAGCACGAACAATTTAAAACCAAAATTACTCTTGATTTGCTTTCTTGGCTTTTTGTTCCAGCTTATTGACTTCTTTCATTACAGCTTTTTCGCTTTTATCAACAGCTTGCTTTGCACTCTCAGAGTACTTATATAATAATGCACCCGTCACTAGTCCCATACTGAAACCAAGCAACATTAAAACATCTTTCATAATCCCTCCTTATGCTTATTTTGTGCTAATGTTGTGATAATATACATACATTTAAAGATAAAAAGCTTTTTTCTTTAAGCAAATAAAGCAATAAGAAAATATGGCTAAACTTAAACATTTCATATTAAAACACTTTAAAAAACAAAAAAAGTGGTCAAATTCGACCACTTTTTCAATATTTCAATCAAATTATTTTTTTGATTTGATTTCTTTTTCCTTCTTTTTATAAAAATCTTCAATTGCATTTTTGATTGCTTCTTCAGCAAGAGCTGCAGTATATTCACGATTGCTTGGCACCTGCCCCATCTCTTCAAGAATTTGATAATAATTTGTTCTGAGTGCTGCCTCCAAGCTTCTTCCTTCAATAAGGCCGCAAGCCACATCACAAGCTGCAATTGTGCATACACCGCCATAGGCTTTGAATTTTGCATCAGTGATCACATTTTCATCATTCACTAAAATATAGATTTTGATAAGGTCTCCACTACTGCTTTCGCCACTCTTTCCAGTGCCGTTTGCTCCTCTAAGACCACCAGCATATTTAGGGTCAGTAAATCTTTTTAAAATTCTTTCACTAAACATAATTATCTCCTCCCTGCTTTTGTAAGTGCTGAAATTGACCTTAATTTTTCAACTGCTTTTACAAGGGCGTCAATTGCATAATCGAGGTCAGCCTTTGTTGTATTTTTGCCGAATGAGAAGCGAATTGTGCTGTTTGCCATTTCATCTTCAAGTCCGATAGCCTTTAAAACATGAGATTGCAAAGTTGAGTTTGCTGTGCAAGCAGAGCCAGCAGATACTGCCACGCCTTCAATATCAAGAAGCATTAAAAGAGACTCTTTGTCAACCATTTCAAAAGTCATGCTTAAAATTCCATTTACCTTTTGAAGAGGATGACCGTTTACAGTCACATAATCAATTCTTTCTGTCACATTTTTAACAAAATATTCTCTTACATTTCTGAGTTTTTGTTGGTTTACAACGACATCTCTGTTTGCAATTTCGACAGCCTTTCCAAAGCCAGCAATTGCAGGAACATTAAGAGTGCCACCTCTTTTGCCTCTCTCTTGACTTCCGCCATAGATGAGGTTTTCAATTCGAACACCCTCTTTCACATACAAAGCACCAACGCCTTTTGCACCATAAATTTTGTGTGCAGTAATCGACATTGCATCAATTTCCATGTCTTCAACATTCAACTTCAAAGCGCCAAGAGCTTGAGCTGCATCAGTATGGAAAATTACACCATAATCATGAGCAATTTTTGCAATAGCTTTGATGTTTTGAATTGTGCCAATTTCATTGTTTACAGCCATGATTGAAACAAGAATTGTATCTTTTCTGATAAGGTGAATAAGCTCTCCAAGTTTCACAAGCCCATGCTTGTCAACAGGAAGATATGAAATTTCATAGCCTTCTGCTTCAAGAGCAGCACAACTGTCAAGCAGTGATTTATGCTCTATCTCGCTTACAATAATATGTTTTCCTTTTTCAGAATAGGCATGAGCAAGACCTCTGATTGCCCAGTTGTTTGCTTCAGTCCCGCCTGAAGTAAAATAAATTTCATTTGATTTTTTTGCACCGATTGCATGTTTAATGCGGTCTCTTGCTCTGTCAACAATGCTTGAAGCTTCCCTTCCAAAACTGTGAAGAGAATTTGAATTGCCATAGAATGCATTAAAGCAAGGCATCATTTCATTTAAAACTTCGTTTGAAACATAGGTTGTTGAAGCATAATCTAGATAAACTTTCTTTGACATTTTACACCCCTTTAATCTTTTAATATTTTATCACTTAAAATAATCAAAGTCAATAGTTAAGATTGAATATATAAAAAAAGTTGGGAATTTTCTCAACTTTTTCTTTCGATTGATTTTATTTATTTATCAAATTAAAAACAAATTTTATTTTTTAAAAATTAAAGATATTTTTTTATTGCCTCTTCACAATCTGTCTTTTGCCAAATTCCGACATGCTTTTCTTGCATTTGACCATCTTTGAAGATGATAAGTGTTGGAATTGACATAATTCCAAATTGTCTTGCAACAGTTGTGCTTTCGTCCACATCAACTTTGATAATTTTGACACCTTCAAGAGTGCCATCCATTTGCTCTAAAATTCCGCCCATAGCCCTGCATGGCATGCACCAACTTGCAAAAAAGTCTACAAGAACAACCCCTTCTCTAATTTCTTCATTAAAATCTTTTTCTTCAACGACTTTCATATTTCCTCCCTCAAAATTTTATTTATTACAGCAGCTGCTAAATAGCTTCCGCTTGCAGCTGGATAATAACTTATACTTCCTATTACACCCTCAACCCTTTCCGCTTTTGACATGCTTATCACCGTATCAAGTGATTTTATACCGCGTTGCCTAAGTGCCTTTCTGACCACTTTTGCAAGTCCGTCATCACTTGTTTTATAGATGTCAATAAGCTTAAAGTTTGGCAAATCATATCGATTACCCGCGCCCATAGCAGAGATAATTTCAATGCCTTTTTCCTTGCAATAGACAATAAGTTCAATCTTATCTTTCACAGAATCTATGGCGTCAATCACAATGCTAGTTTGCCCGATAAGCGAAGATATATTCTCCTTTGTCAGTCTTTGTGGAATGACTTCTACCTCGATTTTATCATTGATTTGCCCCAGCATTTCCTTTAAAACATCAACTTTTTTTCTGCCTATTGTGCTTTTGTAAGCGACTATTTGCCTGTTGATATTTGAAGGTGACACCTCGTCAAAGTCAATAATTGTAAATTTTTCTATGCCAGCGCGTGCCAACATAACTGTTGTATAACCGCCTACGCCGCCTACACCTACAACTGTGATATGGCACTTTTTAATCTTTTCCAGCCCTTCTTTTCCAATCAAGGCTTCCGTTCTTGAGTTATCCATTTTTAACCTTTTAATAATTGAAAAATTGCATCAAATGATGATAATTTTGATTAAAACTTAAAAAAAATCATTGTTTTTTCAAATTTTTTCTTATTTTTTTAGCTTTTTTATTAAATTATGCTGACAAATGATGCTTTTTCTAAACGCATAATAATTGCTAATTAAAGAATATATTTGCTTAAATCAAATTTCTTAATGGTTGCTTTAAAAGCATTTTGCACATAAGGCCTGTCTACAGTGACTTCAAGCATTGGATGCTCGCCAGTCGCATTAAAGGAAATATCTTCAAGAAGAAGTTCCATAATTGTGTGCAGGCGTCTTGCACCAATATTTTCGCTTGTTTCATTTTCTGCTGCCGCCATTTGTGCAATTTCATCTATTGCGTCATCAGTAAATTTAAGGTCAATATTATCGACATTTAATATACTTGCATATTGAAGAGTGACTGAATTTTTTGGTTCTGTCAAAATTCGCTTAAAATCTTCTTTGGTCAGATTGTCAAGTTCGACACGAATTGGAAAACGACCTTGAAGCTCTGGAATCATATCTTCAATATTTGATACATGGAAGGCGCCTGAGGCGATGAAAAGAATAAAGTCTGTTTTGACATTGCCATATTTTGTTGCAACAGTGCTTCCTTCAACAATTGGAAGAATATCTCTTTGAACGCCCTCTCTTGAAACATCTTGGTTATTCGAGCCACCTGCCTTGCCGATGATTTTGTCAATCTCGTCAATAAAGATGATTCCCTCTTCCTCTGCCCTTCTTATAGCTTCAGCATAAACACTGTCTTTATCAACAACTCTGTCACATTCCTCTGCCATCAAGATTTCTCTTGCCCTGGCAACTGACATCTTTCTTTTATGGCGTTTGGCTGGAAGTATTCCATCAAACATGCTTCCGATGTTTATTTCAGGCATTCCAATTGCAACCATTGGCTTTGCGTTGTCTTCAACATCAACTTCAATTGTCTCGTTTTCAACTTTGCCATCTTTAAGCTCATTTTCAACATCGGTTTTGTCAACAGCAATGTTTAAAGCTCTTCTTGAATCGCAAATTGCATTGACAAGTTTGCGGTCAACGCTTGGTTTTACCTTTGCTTCCATTTCATGCGTCTTTTCATCTTTTACAATGCGCACAGAAACTTCAACAAGGTCTCTCACCATACTTTCAACATCTCTGCCTACATAGCCAACTTCGGTATATTTTGTGGCTTCAACTTTAATAAAAGGTGCGCCAACAAGCTTTGCAAGTCTTCTCGCAATTTCAGTTTTGCCAACCCCAGTAGGCCCTTTCATTATAATATTCTTTGGAGTAATTTCTTCACGAAGTTCTTTAGAAAGTCGGCTTCTACGGTAACGATTTCTCAGTGCAATAGCAACCGCTCTTTTTGCTCTGGCTTGACCTATGATATACTTGTCAAGCTCTTCAACTATTTGTTTTGGTGTCAAATTCATGATTAAACCTCCTCAACAGTAATATGGTCATTTGTGAATACGCAAATTTGACCTGCGATTTCAAGTGCCTTAGTGGCAATTTCCTTTGCAGAAAGGTCGGTGTTTTGCTTAAGTGCCTTTGCAGCTGAAAGCGCATAATTTCCACCTGATCCAATTGCACAAACATCATCATCTGGCTCTATAACTTCACCAGTGCCACTTACAATCAAAAGCTTGTCTTTATCGGCAACAATCATCATAGCATTAAGCTGTCTTGACGCTTTATCCTCTCGCCAAGTGCCAGCAAGCTCCACTGCACTTCTCATAAGATTGCCTGAAAATTTATTAAGCATATTTTCAAACCTTTCACAAAGTGAAAAGGCGTCAGCTACCGAGCCAGCAAAACCAATAACCACTTTGTCATCATAAATTCTGCGCACCTTATGTGCATTTGACTTAAAAATTACGCTTTCTGAAAGTGTAACCTGACCGTCACCTGCAATTGCAATCTTTCCATCTCGTTTTACTCCACAAATGGTTGTGCCTCTAAACATACTTTCCATATTATCCCCCTAAGCGATTTTGCTTTCGCTTCTTTTTTACGGATTTTCCGCATTTTCAATATTTTCTATTTTGTTATAATTTTTTATTTATAGATTTTTTAAACTTTATTTTTTCTTTTAGTTTTTACTTGAAATATGATAATAAAATCAAATTCAAATCAAGCATCAGTTTTTTCGTCATTTTTTGGCTTGACATAATCGCAATCATGATTACTGCATCTTTCTTGTTTGCCTTTCATTATTATTGGACTTTTGCATTTTGGACATTTTTCGCCTGTTGTGGCGTCCCAGCTCATAAACTTGCAATCAGGATAGCGGTCGCAAGAATAATAAAGTTTACCCCTCTTGCTTTTGCGTTCTACCATGTCAGCACCGCATTCTGGACATTTTCCAACAACCTTTTTGGCCGTTTCCATTGGCCTTGTATTTTTACATTTAGGGAAATTCGAGCAAGCCAAAAACTCACCAAATTTGCCCGTTCTTATAAGCATTTTGCTTCCGCATTTTTCGCAAACTATGTCAGTCTCTTTTGGAGGCTCTTTCATAGTAAGTGAGCTTGCATCGGCCCTTTCAAGAAGATGTTCAAAGCCATTCCAAAAACTTGAAACAACGCTGTGCCAGTCTTCCTCTTTGACAGCAATATCGTCAAGCCTGCCTTCCATATAAGCAGTGAATTTAACATTGATTACACCACTGAAAAACTGGTCAAGATATGCAGTAATTTTTCGGCCAAGCTCTGTTGGCACCAAATATTTGCTTTCTTTGATTGTATATTTTCTTGACTGTAAGATGGTAATTGTTGCAGCATAAGTTGCTGGTCTTCCAATTCCTTTTTCTTCCATAGCCTTGACAAGACTTGCTTCTGTATATCTTGTTGGAGGTTTGGTAAATTTTTGTTCTGGCAAAATCTTTTCACAAGACAATATCTCGCCCTCTTCAAGTTTTGGAAGTTTTCCTGCCATGCCTTCTTTACTGTCATCTTCAACAAATTCCTTATATACGCTGGTATATCCAGGAAACTCCATCGTCTTTCCATTGACTTTAAAGCCATAGTTTTCGCAGTCAAAGTTTACTGATACAGAAGCATATTCTGCTTCGGTCATCTGAGATGCTAAGAAGCGTTCATAGATGAGTTTATAAAGACGATAGTTATCATTTGATAAGGTTTCTTTAGCAAGTTCTGGCGTGATATCCATAGTAATTGGTCTTATGGCTTCGTGCGCGTCTTGAGCTGAGTCTTTGGTGTGATATATGTTTGGTTTTTCAGGTACAAATTCGCTTCCAAACTTGTTTTTAATATACTCACGGCAGGCATTTTGTGCATCCGCTGAAACACGAACAGAGTCAGTACGGATATAGGTGATAAGAGCGATTTTACCCTCACCTTTTATGTCAACACCTTCATATAACTGTTGTGCTGCAGAAGAGGTTTTGGCAAGGCTCATGCCAAGCTTGTTGAGTGCATCCTGCTGCATAGTACTTGTTGTGAAAGGTGCTGGAGCATGAGATTTTGTCTTTGACTTTTTCACTTCTTTAACAACAAAATCTTTGTCTTTTACATCTTCGAGAAGCTTATCTACCTCTTCTTTGTTTTTTGGGACAAATTTCTTTTTCTTAAAGGTGGCAAGAGCCGCCTTTATTTGACTTGCACCCTTTTTAAGAAAGGCATTTACAGTCCAGTATTCTTCTGGAACAAACTTTTCAATTTCAATTTCTCTGTCAACAACCAGTTTAAGGGCCACCGATTGCACCCTTCCCGCACTAAGCTTTGGAGCAATCTTTTTGCAAAGAATTGGTGAAACTTTATAGCCCACAAGCCTGTCAAGCACCCTTCGCGCCTGTTGCGCATCCACCAATTTAATATCAATCTTTCTTGGTTTTTCAAGAGCCTTCGTCACCGCTTTCTTTGAGATTTCGTTAAACTCAATACGGCAAGTTTTATCCTTATCAAAGCCCAAAATATTTGCAACATGCCATGAAATCGCCTCGCCTTCTCGGTCGGGGTCGGTTGCGATTAAGACATCTTCTGCCTTGTCAGCTTTGGCTTTAAGCTCTTTAATCAAATCTTTTTTATCTGGCACTATTTCATACTTAGGCTCAAAATTATTTCTCAAATCAATTCCAAAACTCTTGGCAGGAAGGTCGCGAATATGGCCCTTTGTGGCAAAAACTTCATATCCGTTTCCAAGATATTTTTTCAAAGCTTCTCTTTTAAAAGGTGATTCTATTATTACTAATTTCAAAATTTCCTCCGCTTCAGTTTAAGGCGACCACGCCGCCTGGCAATCTTTTAATTATTCCACTTATTTCCAAAGTTGTCAAACATGTATTAAAGATATTCATTGAAAGTTTGCATTTTTTTGTCAATTCATCAACTGATTTCATTCCATCTTTAAGACATTCTATTATTATTTTCTCTTCATCACTTGCATCCAAGAAAGACTGCTGAAAAACACTTTCTTTGTTATTTAAGTTTTGATAATCTCTCAAAATATCATCACTTTGTGTCACACATGCAGCTTGACCATACTTGATAATTTGATTTGTAAGCTCGCTGTTTGGGCTGTCTATATTTCCTGGTACAGCATAGATATTTTTGCCATATTCCAGTGCGAAATCTTTTGTATGTATCGTGCCGCTTTTTATGCCAGCCTCAGTAATAAGAACGCCATCACTAAGCCCAGCCACTATGCGATTTCTTGTTGGAAAAGTATATTTTGTCGCATTCATTTTTGGTCTATATTCACTTAAAAGCAATCCCTTCTCGGCAATCTCCATCGCAAGAGAATGATGTTCAAGCGGATATATATGGTCAAATCCGCCACCTAAAACAGCAATAGTCTTTCCACCAAGCTCAAGGCATTTTCGATGAGCAATCGAGTCCACTCCGTAAGCCAGTCCACTTACAATGGTTATCCCAGCACTTGTGGCATCTCTCACTAGTCTTTCGGTGACCATGTATCCATAATTTGAAGGTTTTCTCGTGCCAACAACGGCAAGAGTTTGAGTATTTACCAAATTCAAATCTCCCATATAATACAAAATTACAGGTGCATCGGGAAGATCTTGCAATTGTCTTGGAAAATCTTCATCAAATTTTGTTACGATTTTGATACCTTTATTGGCAAGATTTAAAGTATAGGTATGAACGATTGCCTCATCTGCACAATCAAGCATTTTATTTAAGGCTTTTTCATTTATCAAATTTTTAAATTGATTTTTTGATTTTTTAAAAGCAGAGATAGAAGGCTTGGCAAGCACATCAATTATGTTGCAAATCTTTGCACTTGTCAAATCATATTGTGAAAGAAAAACAATCAAGCTTTTAAGTTCACTCATCTTCTTCCTTTATTCCCCTTTTTCTCTATTTTCAAGCAAATTCATACTTCTTGTAATATTAACACTTTTTGCAGTAATTGGGCAACTAAAATGTCTATTTTACACAAAATTCATCATTTTTAAGGCTTTTTAAGCTGTTTTACCAATATTTTCTGTCCAATGTTCTGTAAGATATTGCTTCTGCGATATGGCTTGGCTGAATGTTTTCACTGCCTTCAAGGTCGGCAATTGTTCTTGCTACTTTAAGTATTCGGTCATGTGCCCTTGCACTCAGTTTTAATTTTTCAAAGGCATTTCTAAGCATGATTTCACCCTTTGCGTCAAGTTTGCAATATTTTCGAGTTTGAGGTGCACTCATCTTCGCATTGCAATAATTTCTGCTTTCGGCAAACCTTTTAAGTTGAATTTCTCTTGCTTTATCCACCCTCTTTTTGATATCTTCAGAGCACTCTTCAAGCTCTTCGCTTTTAAGCTGGTCATAAGTGACATTTTCCACCTCGATATGAATGTCTATTCTGTCCATAATTGGCCCTGAAAGTTTAGCCAAATATTTAGTAATTTGACTTGGTGAACATTTGCACTCTTTATCTTTTGAGCCATAATTTCCGCATGGACATGGGTTCATGCTGGCAATCATAGTAAAGTTTGCAGGATATACTATTGTTGCATTTGAACGAGCAACAGTAATTATTCCGTCTTCAAGTGGTTGACGCAGCGTCTCTATTGTATGTCTTGTATATTCTGGAAATTCATCTAAGAAAAGCACGCCATGGTCCGCAAGAGAAATTTCGCCCGGCTTGCTGTTGCTTCCGCCACCTGTAAGTGACACCGTGGATGCTGTATGATGCGGGCTTCTGAAAGGTCTTGTCGAGACAATACCTTGCGTTTGGTCAAGCTCTCCTGCTATTGAATGTATTTTTGTCACTTCAAGTGCTTCTTCAAATGTGAGGTCTGGCAAAATTGAAGGAAAGCACTTTGCAAGCATGCTTTTTCCGCTGCCTGGAGGCCCAATCATTATTAGGTTATGCCCTCCAGCTGCTGCAATTTCTAGTGCACGCTTTGCCATAGCTTGACCTTTAACATGGCAAAAATCCATGCCAATTTTCCCATTTTTTGTCACTTCATCAAAAGTGCAGGTCTTGACTGGGGCAATTTCTTCTTCACCTTTTAAAAAACTTATTGTCTCTATCAAAGATTTCACGCCATAAACTTCAATTCCTGAAATGAAACTTGCTTCTTGAAGATTATCAAACGGAATGATAAATTTTTTAAATCCACTTGTTCTTGCAGAAATTAAAAGTGGCAAAATTCCTTTCACCCTTTTCACGCTTCCGTCAAAAGAAAGCTCGCCTATGTAAACATAATCTTTTTCATGTTTTAATCCCATCTCATCATCACAAGAAAGAATGGCTATTGCAATAGCAAGATCATAAAGAGCCCCCTCTTTCTTGACATCAGCTGGTGCCAAATTGATGGTGATTTTCTTTATTGGATATTCAAAGCCAGAGTTTCTTATGGCATTTCGCACTCTTTCCTTAGCCTCTTTAATAGCCGTATCTGCAAGCCCCACCACTTCAAAATGTGGAAGTCCATTGCTGACATCTGTTTCAACATCAATTGGAAAGCCCTCAATGCCCTTCAACCCAAAACTAAAAACTTTCGAATACATAATTTTCTCCAAGTACAATGATAACATAATTTTCTTCTATTTCCAAACAAAATAAAAAGACAGACAAAATTTGTCTGTCTCTTAATATTTAATCAATTATAATTAAAATTATTTTTGATAAAATTTTTTATATTTCCATACCAAGCAGTCTGCTGCGAAGAGCCCTTACCTCTTTCTTACGCTCATCACTTATTCTGAAAGACTCAGTCGCTTTCTGCAATGTGCGATTTCTCACCACATATCTTTCAAGTCTTTGAACAAACTCAATCATATAGTCAAATTCAACTATCATTGCCTCAGCATAGCACCAAGCAAGAGCCATTTCAACATAATAATTGGTGTTTCTCACATTGTCATTTAAAAGATTTACTGTCTTAATTACATCCTTTTTAAGATCAAATTTCATAAGCCATACAATTCCCACTCTAATATAGAAAGGCCTGTTTGAATGAAGCAGTTCTATAAAAAACTCCCTCTCGCTTTCAACGCCTTTAAGTCTTGAAACTATCATGTCGCAAGTTGCCCAGTTGTCAATATAAGGCAAAAGCATTTTAAGTTTTTCCACCTTATCTTTTGGCGATATTTTTGAATAAGCAAGTGTCATCCCAGCAAGCAATATTTCTTCATGACATGAAAGCGGCATCCTTTCAATGTCAACACCTCTCTTTGCCAATTCTTTGGCATAGGCGTTCATGTCAGTCATTTTTATACCTTTTATTTCATAGCTTGATGAGATAAGCCCCTCATCAAACCTTGCCTTTTTTTCATCAGTATGTGTGGCAATAAATTCTTTGATTTCATCTTCAAGCATAATTTTTCTCCTGTGCTAACAAATCAATTATCCCTCATAAATTTAATAATGTCATACGATATACCGAAATAAATCATATTGAATTTTTGTAAGCTTTAATATGTTTTTTTTGCCAAAACAAAAAAGCAGTCAATTTTGACTGCAATTTTATTATCTGTTTGCATCTGCTGACTTAATCTTCGCAGCTTTTCCAGTAAGGTCACGAACATAATATAATTTTGCTCTTCTTGGCTTACCTTTTCTTACAACTTCAACACTTGCAACAAGTGGTGAGTGAATAGGGAAAGTTCTTTCAACGCCAACGCCATTAGAAATTTTTCTTACAGTGAAAGTTTCTCTTACGCCGCCATTTTTGCGAGCGATAACAACACCTTCATAGCCTTGAATTCTTTCTTTGTCGCCTTCTTTGATTTTAACGCCAACTTTAACAGTATCACCGACATTAAATTCAGGGAAAGTTTCTTTCATGTTTTCCTTCTCGATTTGGTCTATAATGTTAGCCATTATTATTCTCCTTTTAATAGTATAATTTAATTATGCAAAACTGTGGTTTTGCCAAAGATTAACTTTTAGCCTCTCTTTCTTGCTCTTTTTCTTGCAGCTTCTCTTTTCTTCTTTTTAGCTACACTAGGCTTGTCATAGGCTTCTTTTCTTCTAATGTCACCAATGATACCATCTTTTTGGCACTTTCTTTTAAATCTTTTAAGCGCACTTTCAAGAGTTTCATTTTCGCCCACTTTAACAGTTGTCAATCTTCTCACCACCTTCTAATTTGTAAAATCTATCTTATTATAATTTTTATCTCCACTTTTGTCAAGCAGAAAGGCGAAATTTATTTTATTTTTTTAAGATAAGTTTTGCATGCATGCCATCTTTATATTTTTCTTCAAATTTGACTGAATGAATTTGATTTGTAAGCGGCTTTTTGCTTTCAACAAAACAACGAATATAATTTTTTGTATAACCAACATAAAACTTTCCTTCTTTTTCTTCAAACAACACCTCTCCTTCACTATTGTCAGAAAGAAACTTTTCTTTAAGTTTTTCATTCAGTTTTTCAAGGCGTTCAAGTCGAGATTGTTTGATTGCAAACGAAACATCTTTATAAAGTTTGACTGCCGCTGTACCCTCTCTTTGAGAATATTTGAAGATATGAAGCTGGCTGAAGCCCACCTTTTCAACAAAATCATAAGTTTTTTGAAACTCGTCCTCACTCTCTTGCGGAAAACCAACTATGACATCAGTTGTTATGGCAGCGTAAGGAAAATATTTGCGAAGAAGCTTTACAGACTGAGCAAACTGTTCTGCCGTGTAATGCCTGTTCATCCTCTTCAAAACACTGTCACAACCACTTTGCAATGAAAGATGAAAATGCGGACAAAAATTTTTAAGCTTTGCAAGACCTTTTGCAAATTCTTCACTGATAAGCGTGTCTTCCATTGAGCTTAAGCGAAGTCTTTTCCCAAGCCTGTCAAGTGCCTCCAAAAGTGTCAAAAGCCCCAATTTGTCGTCAATTTTATAATCTGTAACATTTATTCCAGTAAGCACAATTTCTTTGATTTCATCATCCAAGTTTTTTGCTTCATTTAATATAGACTCAAGCTCTCTTGACCTGCTTCTTCCCCTTAAATATGGAATTATACAATAAGAGCAAAAATTGTTGCAACCATCTTGAATTTTTATGTAAGCGCGTGTTCGATTTTGCTTTGCCTGCATGTCATCTTGATAAAAACAAGGCAAATCTTCAATTTTTTCGCTGTTTTTTTGATAATTTTCATTATTTTGGGCTAAATTTTCAATAAAATCAATTATTTTAAGCTTTCCACTTGTGCCAACAACCACTTCAACATTCTTATCTAAAAACTGTTTTCCATTGTGCTGAGAAGCACAGCCGCATATAAATATTTTCCCATTTGCGTTAAACCTTCGACACCTTGCAATCATCTGTCTTGACTTTTTTTCGGCCTCTGCTGTGACTGCACAAGTGTTGATAACATAAATATCGGCAGGCTCGAGTTTGTCTGTCGTTTCAAATCCAAGGTTTTCAAGTTTGTTTATGAGTGCATCACTTTCATATTTGTTTACTTTGCACCCTAAAGTCATCACACCAATTTTCATACCCATCAAGTTTAACACTAAAACTTTCAAAAAGCAAGAAAAAAGGTGTTTTTGAATATAAAGAATTAAAACATTTTGATTTATGATTTCTATTGCAAAGTAGGATAAATTATGTTATAATAATAAATATATTTTATATAAAATACTATATCAGATGTTGATTGATAAATCTTATCAAAAAAAAACAAATGTTTATATTTTTAAAATTATATGTGATTAAGGACTATATTTTACTATGGCAAACGATTTAATAAGTGTAATTATTCCCGTTTACAATATTGAAAGATATCTGACAAAATGTGTGGAAAGTGTTTTAAATCAGACCTATCATAATCTAGAAATTATTTTAGTTGATGATGGCTCAGAAATTGAAACTGCCCAACTTTGCGACAATCTTGCATTAAAGGATGAAAGAATTGTCGTAATACATAAAACAAATGGCGGATTATCTTCTGCAAGAAACATGGGAATTGAAAAATCAAAAGGAAATTTAATTGCTTTCATTGATGGTGATGACTACATTGAAAATGACATGTTTGAAAAATTGTATATTTCACTAAAACATAATGATGCAGATATTGCCATTTGTTCATTTCAAATGGAAGATGAAAATCAAAACATTGTTGACAAGTGCCCTGCTCTATTAGAAGGCACATATACAAACCTTGAAGCACTTGATTTGCTTTCACAAGAAAAACAGTTTAGATATGTTGTGGCATGGAACAAACTTTACAAAAAAGAAATTTTTGAAAAAATAAGATTTCCAGAAGGAAAGCTGTTTGAAGACCAAGCAATCGCGCATTATGTATTTTGGCAGGCAAAAAAGATTGTCACTATATCAAATGTGCTTTATCATTATCTTGTGCGGACAAACAGTCTTTCACGGCAAACCAATCCACTTAAATATCTCGATGACATAGATGCGCTGTTTGACAGAATTGAGTTTTACAAAAAAAACAACCTAAATCATTTAATAGTTGGAGTTGAAAAGATTTTATTTCAATTGTTCGGCTTATATATGCAATATGCTTTCTTATATGGCCAATTAGAAAATAAAAACGCTTTAATTTATAAAAACTATTGCAAAAAATGCAACAAAATATTCAAAGAGTGCCAAACGCTTAAAAAATATTCTCACAATGAGAAAAAGGCAAGGGCAAAAATATATAATTTCACCCTGCTTAAAAAACTTAAATTAAAACATGCAAAAAAAATCAGGACAAGCAGTATTTTTAAGCTGCCCCTTAAAATTTATAGAAAATTTGCAAAAAATAAATAAAAAGGAAAAATATCATGAAACAAGACTTAATATCAGTAATTATCCCAATGTATAAAATGGAAAAATTTATCGCAAAATGCTTAGACAGTGTCTGCGCTCAATCTTATAAAAATCTTGAAATTTTATGTGTTGATGACGGAAGCCCAGATAAGTCTGCAGAAATTGCAGGCACTTATGCTGAAAAAGACCCTCGTGTAAAAATTGTCAAAAACCCAAAAAACCTTGGGCTTTTTAGAGCAAGAGTTGAAGGAATGAAAGTTGCAAAAGGCGACTTTATTGCTTTTGTTGATGCAGACGACTATATCTCTGTTGACTGGTTTAGGCTTCTTCACAACAAAATAGTTAAAGAAAAAGCTGATATGGTGCTTGGCAATACCATCAATGTTTTCGAAGATGGCACTTGCAACTATTACAATAATTACAGAAGTTTGACAAAGTCGCACTCTACCATCGAAAAAGAAAATTTGATGGAACACTTTCTTTCTCAAGAAGGAAGCTGTTTTATTTGGCATACTATTTGGAACAAACTTTACACAAAACGCCTTATAAATGAATGTATGCCATATTTCAAAAAAATTGACTTTAGGCTTATTATGGGAGAAGACATTGCCTTTTCTTCTGTGCTTTTCTCTCACGCAAACAAGCTGGCTTTTGCAAACGCTGATGGATATTTTTATTACAGACACTCTCAAGCTTCAACAAGCACTTCCCTTCCTCTTGAAAACATTTTAAACAATATTAAAGACTTGAAAAAGGTGTTTGATTATCTTGAAACTTGCCTAAGAGAATATGATGCAAATCTTTATAAAAAGCACTATAAACAGATAGTAAATTTCAAAGATAGATATCACCGAATTTGGAGCGGAAATGTCTATTCAAAAGGTGCACAAAAAGATGAAACGGCATTGGCTGCACTTGAGTTTACCTTTGGAAAGCATGAAGTAATCTTGCCATCTCCACATGAATTTTATTTCTATGAGCTTACTACGCCATGGTCAAATAGATATGAAAATATCAAAAAGCAAATAAAACATGAAAGCACAAAGGTTGTTAGTTTTGACATATTCGACACCCTTATTTCAAGACCTTTCTATAAAGTGGATGATTTATTCTATTTTGTAGGAAAATATGCCAAAACTATTATGAAAAATATTACAGAAGCTATTTTTGTTGACATGCGAAAGAATGCAGAGAGTCTAGCAAGAGAAAAGTCAAAAATAAGCAATCCTATGTATGAAGACATCACCCTTTTTGATATCTATCAAAGTATGGCAGAGATGTTTAAACTTGACAAACACACTATTGAGAAAATCATGTTTAAAGAAATTGAGCTTGAGGTTAAATTCTGTGGAACAAGGGAAACTGGCAAAGAGCTTCTTGAGTTTGCAATTGCATGCGGCAAAAAAGTGGTTTTAACTTCTGATATGTATCTTGAAAAACCTATAATCGAGCAAATTCTTCACAAGAATGGCATTGAAGGTTTTGACAAGCTTTTTCTTTCAAGTGACAGACGCCTTCTTAAATCTACAGGACATCTCTTTGATTTGATGATTAAAGAGACTAAAGCTGCCCCATCAGAGATTATTCACATTGGCGACAATTGGAATGTTGATTATGTCAAAGCTCAATCAAAGGGCTTGAAAGTCATCTTCCTGCCAAAAGCAATTGAGACCTTTGAAAATAAAATTTCTGACATTTATACTGGAAATGGCATTACACCTTTTGCAAAGAAAACACTTTCAACTATTGACACAACTTATGCGTTAAACCAATTGCCTATCAGGTGCATGCTTGGCGTTGTTGCAAACACTATATTTGACAACCCTTTCAACCCATATCAAAAGATATCAAATTTCAATGCCGACACATATAACACAGGCTTTTATACAATGGGCATGCATTTATTTAGTGTTGCAAAATGGATGTGTGACAAAGCTGTAAGAAGCAACTACAAAAAAATCGTATTCTTGGCAAGAGATGGCTATTTGTTAAAACAAATCTTTGACTATTATTGCAAGCAGACTGGCGTAAACATCAAGACAGATTATTTTTACGCAAGCAGACACTCATTGTTGCCTTATAATATTGCAGAGCCAGGAGATTTGGCAAAAATAAGTGACTTTATAGACATTTATTCACATACTCCAAACGATATTTTGGATTATTGCTCAATTATATTCAACCCACTTACAGAAGAAATCAAATCAAAATATTTCAATTCAGGAATAATCTTAGATAAAACCTTTGCTTCAAAAAAGGAATTTTATAAATTTATAGAATGCCTTAAAAAGTATTCTTTCAACAGCGAGCTTTGCAAGGCAAAACGAAAGGACATTGAAAAAGCATTTGATGAAGTTTTCACTGACAACTGCGCAACCTTCGATATTGGATACAGCGGCAGACTTCAATCTATCATTTGCAATCTTGCAAAAAAGCCTGTAAATACCTTTTTTATTCATGCAAATGGTGATAATACTTCAATCAACTCACCATATAAATTCAAAATACATTCTTACTACAACTTCACACCTACAATTACAGGAATTGTTCGCGAATTTATGATTTCTGATCCAAGCCCTTCTTGCACAGGTTATAAACTCGAAAACTCAAAGATCATCCCAATTCTTGAAAATAAAAATTTTGCTTATGAAACCACCTATCCAATATTTGAATTTCAAAAAGGTGCTTTCAACTTCTGCAAAACTTTTATAAACACCTTCAAAGATTATGTTAAAGATTTTTTTATCAGATCTTGCGACGCTTCAGCACCATTTGAATATTACCTTCTAAATGCATCTGAATTTGACAGATATTCTTTCAGCGCATCAATGGTTGAAGACAACATTTATGGCGGATATGATGAAAAGAGCATATTTGACATTTGGACTTGGCACATTTCTCACCTCGACAGAAATACTAAAGAGGTTGTTGTACATGTGCCAACAGTCGTCAATCCACAAGAAACTCTTTCAAATTATCTCTCAAAACATTCAAGATTTAAACGAGCATTATTCTATTTCCTTTTCGACAGAAAGACCTTTAAGCAAAAACTTAAAAACCGACACAAAAATAAAAAATAATTTTAATTGGAGAGCAAATGAAATTTTCTTTTAGTATAATAGGTTGCTGTGTATGCAGAGATGTTTTTAGATTAAACCCTTGTGACGAATTTGTTGTAGATAAATTTATTCAAACAGTAAGTCCTATAGCCATGGTTGATAAAAATAAAGATGCTCATATACTAGATATAAGTGACCTTTCATCTTTTACTTGGAGCAATTTTCAAAAAAGAAATCTTTGTTTTAATTTCAATGGGCATGAAGCAGAACAACATCTTTGCAAAGATGGTTTATCTGATTTCTTGATATTAGATTTATGTGAGTTAAGATTTCCACACGCAATGTTAGAATTCCCTAATAACAAAAAGAGTATAGTAACAAAAACACGCCTAATAGAAGAACTTTTAAACGACAATAATATTCCAAATAAACTTAAAGGAACTAAATTGCAAGATATTGAATTTTCAGATGAAGAAGTTTTTTCCTACCTAGACGATTATATAAATCTAATTTTAAAATACTATTCGCCCAGCCAAATAATCCTATATAAAAATTTCCCTGTCAACAAACATTTAGATGATGAACAAAATATGTTTTATACTTACAGCAAAAATATAATATTTGAGTTAAATAAAAGGCTTAACAGATATTACAACTATTTTATCAATAAGCTTCCTAATATTTTTGTAGTAGAAATGCCTCAGGGAACACTCGGATGGGTGCAACACTTATGGGGAAAAGACAACTTACATTTTGTTGATGATTATTATCAGTATCTATTTAAAGCAACGCAAATAATTGTTTCTCAGGCTAACGATAAAAAAAGACAATTGAAAGAACTTTGTGATTTATTCTCAAAATATTTTAAACTACTCGAAAAAGAAAAGCGTCTTGAATATTTCTTTAATAGAAACTTACCCCCTTCATTTCTTTTAAATTCCACTTTAGAATCTGATAAATTAACTAATAACATTGTGCATGACTGGAACTTTATTCTATCAGAAAACTCGTCTTTTAATCAAGAAACTCATTTGCTTACTTGTGGAAATAAGGAAAAAGCTGGGCAATTTTGTCTCAATCATTAGACAAATCTTTTCTTGAAGGAAAAACAATTACTTTATCAGTAAAATATAAAACTTTAAACAATTCTAAGTTGAATATATGCATTAGAGGGAAAATAGAAGATAAGTTAAGTTTTTTAATTTCACATATAGTAACTGGTGAAACTTTAGATATTGATTTTTTAGTGTATACTTTTCCAAACAATTTAAATAAATACAAAAATATAGAAATTGCAATATACTTAAACCATCCTAATGATCAAGCATATGTATATGAAACTAAATTAGAGTATGGTAATTTATCAACATTATTTTAATTTTATAAATCTAATAAAAATAAATTAAATAAAAAAGCTGTTCGTTTCAATCGACAGCTTTTTATATTTTCATCTTAAATAAATTCTTAAAGAATTAAAAATAATAATTCTTAGTCTAAATCTAAATCAAAGTCTGGCACATTTGTTTTATCTGCATAATCCAAAGGGTTTAAATCTTTATTTGCATGTCTTGATGATGAGACATTTTTAAGTTTTGCCACTCTCAATGTCTCTCCACATCTTGCTCCTGTGCCAAGCTTGGTTATATTGATTTCCACCCTGTCATTGCAAGCTTCTTTAAACAAGTTTTTCATATCATCAACATAGCCTAAAAGATGCTCGATAGCCCAATTTTTTATACAAACCTCTTGATATTCTTCATCATCATAAAGGTTATATTTAAAAGGTTCAACAAATTGTTTTTGTGCTTTAATTGCATCTGTTTCATTCAGCCCTTCCAAATGTCCGTCAACATATTGTGCAAAGTTTAAGAAAAGCTCGTCAGGCTTGGTATCCATGAGCATTTTCCCAAATTGTTTTACCGAAAATTCCGCCACCCTTCTAAGTTTTTTTGGTGTTTGTAGTAAATTCTTTTTTACTTACTTCATTTGGATCAAGGCCGCATCTTTCGCAGACTTCCTCCCATGAAATCTCGTCAGCTCCTGCAAAATCACCAGTATAGGCAAAGCCTGCCTTGCCCACATTATTTATTCGAATTGGATAAGGTCTAAAAACGCAATATTTTCTTACATTTTGACTGTAATCAGTTGCATGAATATCTTTAAGCGCCGCAGCAGGCGTGCAATCTCGTGATGTTGTAAATGGATAATTATCACTGTTGTTTATGCTTAATGCATCGCCTTGTGAAAGCTCTACCAAGATGTTTTCATTGCCGCTAAAACCGCTCAAGCCTTCATATATGCATGAAAAGAAGGTCTTGGAAGGCACAATTTTAATAAGTCCTTTTCGCTCAAGCTCTTTAAATCTTTCGTCACGAAAAACAAGCGAATTTGTTCTGTTTAATTTATCGACGCTGGCAGCTCCTGCTCCACTGAAAGTGCTGCCTGTCTTAATAGAAGAAACTTCTTTATCTTTATGCTCGGTCAAAATCACAGCCGCGGTATCCGCAATATAGAGTTTTCGACCATTCAACAGGTCTTTATATTCTTCAAGCTCATACACCAATCTATCATAATCAATTACCGAGCTTTCGCCAAGCACAAGGTAAGGAATATTTTTATTTACAAACCCAATTGGAATATGTTTTGTCACAACCTTTCTTCCATCTTCAAAGACAAAAGAATGCCCCGCGTTTGGTGCATTGTTGTTTACACAAACATCTATTTTAAGTTTAGAGTCAAGTGCCAATTCGCCACAAAATTTACCCTTCCCACAAGAGCCCCACATTCCATCATATACTATATGAATTTTGCCATTATATCTCATAATTTTATTGTAATCATTTTTACTCAATAAGTCAATAGTTATGTTTATTTGCATTACATTTGACATCAACAAAAAATTGAAATATACTTTTCATGTATTTAAAAATAATATTATAAATGATGATAATCTTAATTTAATTTAAACGAAATGACAAAAAACTTAAGAAAATCTTGGAAAAAAGCGACAACTCAGTGCTGTCACTTTTATTTTTAATTAAATTCAAAAACATCTAGGTTAAATATTCAATACATCAAAGTTATATATCCAAAACATCCAGGTCATTTGGGACAAAAATATTTCCACCAAATTCTGAAGCTGCTTCCTTTGTATATAAAGCCCTTCTATTTTTAAGGTCGTTGTCCTCAGTATGAATGATTATAAGGTTTTCTACGCCAAGACTTTCAGCTGTTTTCCCCGCTTCTTTAACCGTGCAATGTCCTTTAAGATGAGCATTGAAAATTGTTTCTTCGCTGTCAAGGCAAAAGCTTTCATGCAAAAGCCATTTTTTCCCTTTTGCAATTTCAAATATTTCTTCTTTTAAAGGCTCATCTCCACAAAATGCCAAAGTTGAGTTTTGAATAAATCCAAATTGTTTGTCTTTTTTGGCATGAATGTCAAAAAAGGTAAACTCCTTTCCGATTATATTTTCAACCTGCCCATCCTCTACAACATTAAAAAACACCCGCTTATCTATAAAAGCTCTTGCAGGCGGAAACAACAAATCTATAAGATGTTTAAGCACGCTCATGCTTTCATCACTTCCATAGATATTCAAATTTCCTTCATATTTTCCAGAAAATCTCATGTTTGCGCAAATTGTACGAAGCACCCAAATAACACCTAATATATGGTCAGTATGATTATGCGACAAAAATATGTTGTGAATTTTATTTAAGGCAATCCCCGCTTTTTCAAGTTGCAAAAGAATTTGATTGCCGCCACCGCCATCAACCAAAAAATATTCATCATTATTTTCAAGAGCAAAACAGGTGTTATAACATTTTATCGCTCCGCCATTACCCGTTCCTAAAATATGCAGTTTCATTTTTTCTCCTTGGATTAAGATTGGCACTTTGATTTTGTCAAGTGCATTTTGTCATATTTAGTATATCATATTTTAAAGTTTATCAAAAACTTTTTGATGAATAAAAAAAAGTTTGCGATTTTTTTTGAAAAATGATAGACTCTTTCATAGAGGAAAAAATGAAATTTGACACACAAGAGAACACAACATTGTTGATAAGGCAAGCGCTCGTTGAGCTAGAAAGTATTGGTTTGCAAATTCCAAAAGAAATTCTTTTTAAAGATATATCGGCTGTAAGAACGCATGGTTGGTGTAGAAAAACCTATCCGAATAGGCAATCTGAAAAGGGTTTTAAATATGTCATAGGAATTTCAAAATATATCAAATTTGACAACGATAAGAAAAATACGATAATGCATGAGCTGCTTCATGCGCTAATTATGGAAAACTTTAAAGAGGCCTCTCCTCACGGAAAAGAATGGAAATATTATGCCAATATAGTCAATGAAAAGCTTGGACAAAATATAACCAGATGTTGTAATTTGCAGCTTACAATCAACCCTAAACCAAAAAGGCGCAGACGAAAAATCAAAATATTATTTTTAAGACCCTTTTAAAGAGTAAATTATAAAATTGTTAAATAAATAAAAACACTTTTAATAATATAAACAAAATATTAAATTATATAAAATAGTAGTTATTTTTTTAAAAATGATATTTTGCAGCGAGATTAAGCTGGAACATAAAAAACGACCAAGCAATTTTTTAAATTATACATAAAAGCCATCAAAATGGTCATTTCCATAAATTTCAGGATGAGCTTCTTCCATAAAGACCTTTAAATCTTTATTTAAGCAGCCAAGCTTATTAAGCTCGTCAGGCTTTTTAAGTGAAGGTTGCACTGTGCTTAAGGTTTGCTTTTGTGCGTTCACAACATATCCTCTCACTTTTGGCAACAGTTTTATATTGACATTTCCATTGTCTGAAGTTTTATATAAAATTCCCTTTTGCCTAAGCTCTTGCGTGCGCTTACATTTGTCTTCAGCGCCACAACTTATTACACTTGTAAGATTGTCGCCAAGAGAAGCCAGAAAATTTTTGCTTGATGAGGTATCAGAGCCATGATGTGCAACTTTAAGAAAATTGACTTCCTTTAAATCAATGCCATTTAATCTGCAGTGATTGATCACATTTTTTTCTGCTTTTTCGGTCATATCACCAGCAAAGAGGAATTTCATATTGTTGTAAGTCATCAAAAGCACCAAAGAGTTTGAATTTAAATCTTCAAGGTCTTGCGTTGGCCCAATAATTTCAAAATTTGCATATCCTATTTTAAAACTGTTGTCCTCTCTCTTTTTGATTTGTTCGATATCCACAAAGTGAATTTCATTTGCCTTTGCCTTGTCAAGAAGTTTGAAATTGTTTGTTCTTTTAAATTTTTCGCCATGAAACTTTTTAAGCATAAACAGTTTTTCAATTTCAAAGTTATCAGTAATTTTATCGATATCAAAGATGTGGTCTTCATGCAAATGTGTGATAAGTGCAGCCTTGATTTTTCCGCCCTTAACATTTTCTTTGCAATATTTCAAAATTGAGCTGTCTTGGCTTTTATCTACACCAAAATAATTTTCACTGTCATTTTTATAACTGTCTCTTCCTCCAAAGTCGATTAAGGCATATTCGCCATGGTTTTCCACCAAAATACTATCACCATGACCACAATTTATAATGTGAATATTACAGCCAATGTCGTGGGCTGGCTTCTTAATATTTCTTGCTCTTAAAACACGCTCGCGACTTTTTTGCGAGAAAAAGTAGACTTTATTGAAACTTTTATAACAATTATTATTCGCTTTGAAAAAACTCTTAAAAGGCACATAATAAGTTATGCTCTGCTCGTCAAACTCAAACACCCTATTATCAATACCGCGAAAGATTGATAATTTATCAGGAGAAACTGCCTTTTTGATGACACTTTGTCTATTTTTTGTCATCTCCATACGCCCCCCTTATTAAGATAGGCAAGGCGTCTTTCTTCGGCGTCAATTTTATCCTGCAAATTTCTTTTTCTAAATTTGTTTGTAAAATAAAACTCCAATTGCCCTTGGTTATTTTTAGTCATAACCACGCTGTCACCCTCTCTCGCAGCAGCCGGCAGGTCTTTTAGATAAATTTTAATCTCGCTGTTTGGTTGGTCTTCATTATGATTGATTGCGCGATAATATTTGCCAGAATTATCCTCTTCACACTCTTCAAGATAAAACTCTCCCAGCACCGATTCTTTTTCATAAGACAGTTTAACTTGTGTTTTGCTGCTCACCTTTTCCATGGCACTCTTTTTATCTTGATAATATTTAAGTAATTCTTTTGTCTTATCTTTGACTTCTTGAGCATTTGGATTTGGTGAAAGAATGATTTTTCTGCAGAGAACAGCACTGTAGTTGCCACTTAAATCTTTTGAATTTTCTTCATCAAAAATGTAAACCTTTTCTTTTCCGAAACAAATTTCATAATATAAATCACCATAATTCATATTTGGCAAAAATTTTGTCGAATGTTCTATATAATATCTATTCAAATCATCAAGCTTGCAAAAGCTTACCGCATTTTCATGAAATTCTTCTAAAACAACCCTTGAAATAGAAAACTTGCCTTTTGCTTTGTTTTCTTTTACAATCATTTTCAATGCTTTTTCAAAATATGAATTATCAATTTTTATCAACTTGGCTTCCTTATCTGAAAGATAGACAAGCTCAAGTGGTTGAAATTCTTCACCTGTTTTTTTAAGTTTAAGTTTCTGCCCTCCATTGCGTATAAGATAGATGTGATATGTGTCAATATTTTCTATTAAACAAAACTGTTCAAGCTTTAAAACACTGTCATTTGATTTTTTATAAAGTTTAAAAAATTTATCTTGATTTTCATCAAAATCCAAACGCAGCAAGTCACCTAAATCAGCACCTTTTTCAAGTTGTGAAATATTTGCAGTTTCAAGCAAGCCATCCTCTAAATCCATCAATTTTGCAAAATTTGGGTCGATATAGCATATCTTGTAAATGTTTTTATTTTCAGACATAAAATCAAAGTCTCCTGTTGAATTAAGTTTATCATATTTATATTCAAAGTCAATGTTTTTGTTTAAAATATTAAATTATATATAATTTAAATTAAAAAAAACAGGACATTTATTCCTGTTTTAATCTTCTATCATCAAACATTGGGTCATTGAAAAATTCACTTAAATTCATTCCAAACGCCCTTGCAATAAGATAAATAATATCTGCTTTAATTCTTTTTTTTGCACCAATTATGTAATAAATGGTGGTCATTCCTACACCTGATTTTTCAGCCAAATCTTTTACTCTCATCTGCTTACGCTCAAGCAAATCTTTTATTCTTTGGCTGACCGCTTCTAAAAATTTCAAATCTTCCATTTTTCCTCCTAATATTAAAAAGATTATCCTATGTAGAATATAATCATATTATATCTTAAAAAAATGTGTTTGTCAATAAAAGGTGATATATCACCCTAATATTTTTAAATTTATAGATCAAACTATGACTATGAAAAGTGCTAATAATTTAAAACAACCTACTTTGGTTGATGTAGTAGTTGCGAGGCTAAATAAATATATGGGAGAGCTTGACTTATCAAGATATAAGCTTTCTCAACTTAGTGGTGTGCCTATTGAAACAATCAAATCAATCATGAAAAAACAGACCAAAAACATCAGCTTAAAGACTGTGATTATGCTTGCCAATGGCCTTGGAATGACAGTAAGTGAATTTTTAGATGATGATAATTTTTCATCTGAATTTTTAGGTTGGAATTAAAGTTTTTCAAAAATAAAATAAAAACAACTAAAATTATTAAAGTTTTTATAAGTTTTTAAAACTTTAATATAAATCATCAATAAAACGCCAAATGACATTTCAAAAGCAAATTTAACTCAACTAAAAAAGACCGTTTTGTTTTTTCGGTCTTTTTTTATTTTTAATATACATCAGTTTGAGGCACTTTCTCCTCATGTTTATCCTCTATTTCAACAACGATTGCCTCTGTTGTAAGCATGGTTGCAGAGACGCTTGCTGCATTTTGAAGGGCTGAACGAGTCACCTTTGTTGGATCAATAATTCCTCTCTCAAACATATCACAATACTCATTATTGTAAGCGTCAAAACCATAGGCTTTTTCATCAATATGTTCGTAAATGCGATTGATTACCACACCACCGTCAACGCCTGAGTTTTTGGCAATTTGTCTAAGAGGCTCTTCAATCGCACTTCTTACAATAAGCGCACCAGTCTTTTCATCACCATCCAGCTCGGCAATATGTTTGTCAAGAGCCTTTGTGGTCTTAAGAAGAGCCACGCCGCCACCTACAACAACGCCCTCCTCACTTGCACTTTTGGTCGCAGACAATGCATCTTCTATGCGAAGCTTTTTCTCTTTCATTTCAACTTCTGTTGCAGAGCCAACTTTAATCACAGCAACTCCACCAGCAAGTTTTGCAAGACGCTCGTTGAGCTTTTCAAGCTCATATTCACTTGTTTGAGCTTTAATTTGCTCTTTAATCATCTTGACTCTTGCCGCAATCTTATCCGCCTCACCAGCGCCCTCAACAATTGTTGTATCATCCTTTGAAATCTTAGCCATTTTTGCACGACCAAGCATGTCAATTGTAAGCGTTTTAAAGTCAATTCCGAGTTCTTCAGAAACAACTGTTCCGCCTGTAAGAATGGCAATATCCTCAAGCATAGCCTTTCTCTTTTCACCAAAACTTGGCGCTTTGACTGCAACGCAATTGAAGGTGCCGCGGAGTTTATTTAAAATTAAAGTTGTCAAAGCTTCCCCTTCAACATCGTCAGCTATAATCAAAAGCTTGGCTGACATTTTAAGAATTTGCTCTAAAAGAGGCAAAAGCTCTTGTATATTTGAAATTTTTCTGTCTGTGATAAGTATGAATGGATTGTCAAGTTCAGCAAGCATTTTTTCTGTGTTTGTGCACATATATGGAGAAAGATATCCTCTGTCAAACTGCATTCCCTCAACAATAGAAAGCTCTGTTTTCATTGTCTGAGACTCTTCAACTGTGATTACTCCATCACTGCCAACCTTTTCCATAGCCTCTGCAATAAGCTCACCAATTTCTTCATCACTGGCTGAAATTGCCGCCACCTGTTTGATATCGCTTGAATTTTCGACAGGCTTTGAAAGCATTTTAAGCTGCTCTGTAATCACATCAACTGCTTTAAATATGCCCTTTTTAAGTATAACCGGATTTGCACCAGCCACAAAGTTTTTCATTCCTTCACGAATGATAGCCTGAGCAAGCACACAGGCAGTTGTAGTGCCGTCACCAGCAACATCATTTGTCTTTACACTTACCTCTTTAATAAGCTCAGCTCCCATGTTTTCAAAAGGGTTGTCAAGCTCTATTTCCTTGGCAATAGTCACTCCGTCATTTGTAATCAATGGGCTTGTAAACTTTTTTCCAAGCACAACATTTCGCCCTTTTGGTCCAAGTGTAATTTTTACTGTATTTGCAAGTGTATTAACACCATTTTCAAGGGCTTTTCTTGCTGATAACCCCTCTAAAATCTTCTTTGACATAATTTCCTCCTATTTTATTCGATTATCGCCAATATATCAGGCTGGCGAATGACAACATATTTGACTTCGTCGATAGTAATTTCTGTGCCAGTAAATTTTCCATAAAGCACCTTATCACCCACTTTAACCTGCATGCCAATTTGTTTGCCGTCAACATTTTCACCGCTGCCAATAGCAACCACGGTTGCAAGTTGAGATTTCTCTTGTGCTGCCATAGGAAGAAGTATTCCCCCTTTTGTTTCGCTTTCGTTTTCGATTGGCAGAAGCACAACTCTGTCAAACAAAGGTTTAATTTTCATAATTCCTCCTTAAATTCACCTTATTTTTTTTGCAATAATATTATACAACCTTTTTCAGAATAAGCAAAATATTTTCAAGCTTATTTGGCTCATAGATTGCATCTTTTTGTCATACAATATCCTATCAGAAAGATTTTTAAGTTTGAATTTTTGAAAGCAATGAAAGATAAGAATTCCCTTTAAAAATCTTGCATGATAATTATTGACAAAACAAAACTACACTAAAACAATATTACATATTAAAAGGAAAAATCAAGTGTCACTGACAAAAATTTTTATAAAAAACAAAAAAACTTTAATTTCGGTCATTCTTGCCATTGTATTTGTGGCATGTTTGATTGTTGCAAACTTTATTTCTCTCTATATCATTCAAGTTGACACCAAAACTGAAGAAGTGGAAAATGCTGGCTTTGAAGTTTATATGCTATCTCTTTCAAAATCGAAACTTGAAAGTGAAGCCAAATCAATCGCACCTGACTTTCAAGATATTGGTGCTGGCGGGTTTATTTGGAAAAATGATGACTATTTTCATGTGGTCGCAAGTTGTTATATAAACAAAAATGATGCAGAGCTTGTCAAAAACAGCATAAAAATCAATCAAAATCTTGAAAGTGAAATTTTTACTGTAAAATTTTCAAACTGCCTACTTAAAGGTTCTTTTGACCAAGAAGAAAAAAAGGTGCTTACTCGTTCGCTTGCTGCCGCTCAGATTTTCTACACTTCCATATATGACATTGCAGTAAGTCTTGACACTGGAGTGATAAATGAAATTTCAGCCAAACTTTCAGTAAATGGCACTTGCAATAATATTTCAACCATATATGCCAATTTCGACACCATCTATCCAAGCCCTATCATAAGCCCTTTGAAAGATGTCAATGCTTATTTAAAATCTATAATTAAACTCAGTCAAGCACTTGCAACAGATGAGCGGACAAATAAGGTCCAAACATATTCTTCTCATCTTAAATATCGCTATTTAGAAGCACTGTCAAATTATTCAAACTTCTTAAATAAGATTAAAAAATAACTTTATTAAACCAAAAAAAATAATTATTGTATATAAATCAATATTTTTATTAAATAAAAATTACAAAATTTTATTTTAAAATTTGAAAATCATAAAAAAAGCCTTGCTTAAAGTGCAAGGTTTTTTGTTTTATATAATTTAAGCAAGGTCTTGAGCCTCGTTTCCCTCTTTTTCAACAATTTCAATTCTTTGACAAGAAACTTCATAAGCCACACGTTCTTCTATTTGACCGCCAGCAAGCTCTTTCTTGTATGGGCGTGATTGTATTCTGCCAGTGAGGCAAACCTTTGTGCCAATCTTTTGATTTTGAATAAACTTCGCATTTCTTCCCCAAAGAATGCAAGGGATATAATCTGATTTATTGAATGAAGTGCGGTTGACAGCCAAGAGCACATCACAAATTTGGCGATTGAATGGTGTAGTTCTAAAAACTGGTTCTTTGCAAATGAAACCAACAAGGGTAAGCTCATTGATATCTTCAGCACTCTCCTCCACTTCAAGCACTTCTTTGACGAAAAAAGATAAAATCAAACGGCTTTTTCCATCAATCATCTTGTTGTAAGAGCGAAGTTCGCCCAAAAAGCAAACCTTATCCCCACCTTCAAGAGACAGATTGTAAGCTTTTACAAGTTTTTCAGAAATAGTAAATGGCAAAATGTCATTTGCTTCAGACAACCTTTCCACCACAATTTTTCCCTCATAAAAGTTTTCATCCTCGACTTTATATTCGATAACAGCCTTTTCCAGCAAACTGCCCTTGATTTTTCCTTTATTGTTTGGTTGTGCGATTGCTGTCGTAACATTATTATTCATTTTCTTGTAGTTCTCCTTTTATTTATTCACAAAGTGAATTTATCACTTTTTGTGTTGTACACCATTTGCATCTATTGAGAAGCCTTCTTTATAAATCAAATCTCCCACCGAAGTCACTTTATATCCATTTTTGGTCAGATAGTCTAAGGTCAACCTTACAGAATCAACCACATGATCGGCATTGTTGTGCATTAAGATTATAGAGCCGTTTTCCGCCTTTTTCATAACCCTGTTTGTCACTTCCGCGGCAGACAAACCTTTCCAATCAAGAGAGTCGACATCCCATTGAATTGCAATAAGCCCAAGCTCAGAGCAAGTGGAAAGAAGAGTATTATTGTAAGAGCCGTATGGCGGGCGAAACACTTCGATTTTCTTGTTTGTTATGGCGGTAATTTTTGCCATAGAAGTCTCAAGTTCGCTCTTAATCGTTTCTTTGTTTAATTTAGCCATATCAGGATGAGTATTTGAGTGTGTGCCTATTTCAAGCCCTGCCTCATCAATTGCCTTGACCATTTCTGGATATTTATCAACCCAAAATCCAACAAGGAAGAAAGTCGCAGTTGCATTATATTCTTTAAGCACCTCAATTATCTCTTCTGTCTTGTCAGCGCCCCAAGCTGCGTCAAAGGATATTGCCACCTGTTTTTCTTGAGTATCAACTCTGTAAACAGGCACAAGCCTCGACGAATTACCAAACCACACAAGTGCGGCAGCATTGCCCTCAATGGAAAGCGCCAAAAGCACAACAACGGTAACCATAGCTAAAATAATTTTGATTGTTTTTGATTTGATAACACAAAATGGCATTACCAACCTCGCTTTTAATGATAATTTAAATTTTCAAAAAATCAAATAAGAAATTTGTATTTTTATGACGAATTTTGTAGAAAAAAGCAAAAATTCCTCACATGCAATATTTATATTTACATTTGTCATAAAAAAGAACAAACTTTATGATTTTTTTTCGCGAGAATGGTGTTTAAAGCATATCAAAATTATTTTTTCAAGCTTATTTTCTCAATTGCAAATTTGATAAATTCAAGTTTTCAATTATTTAAATTATAAGAAAAATTCAAATAAAAGTCAATTGATTTGTCCTTTTAAAAAAGCCCTTTTAAACAAAGGACTTTTTACTTTTATTTATAAATTATATAAGCTTATTGATAGATAAGAAGTTTTTCTTTATTATTTCATTTCCACTTGCAGTGCGTTCGCTGTTTGGCAACTTTTTAGTTTCAAGTGGAAGTATCTTAAGACCAAAGTCAACAGCAAGAGTTATATCGCCATTTGCCGATGTTGCATAAGCAACTGTCTTTGCGTTTTTAGCAAAGTTTACATATTTAAGTCCCTTGCGATATCTTGCTGAAACTGGGAATTGTGAAACTTGCATCTTCTTGATATATCCATTTTCAGTGACTATCACCACATGTGTAAAGTCGATTTGAGAGGCGAAAATTACAAAGTCGTCATCGTCAAGATTGATACCTCTCACCCCGCCAGAAATTCGGCCTTGTGTTGGAATATCAGTCTTCTCAAAATTGAGCGACATTCCATTTCTTGTCAGCATCAAAATTGAGTTGTCTTTCTTATCCATTTCTACTGAGATAACCTCGTCTTCCTCGCCAAGCTTGCAAACTTGATAGAAAGGTTTTGAAACAATAAGTTCTTTTGATTCACTTCTCTTGACCATGCCCTTCTTAGTCATTATAAGCACACTTCCCTCTTCGCTTGCCTTCATGATTGCAATTGGCTGCTCATTGAGGGAAATATTATTGTCAATAGAAAGCAAGCTGCAACCCTTATCTCTCCATTTGCATTCTTTAATCTCACCCGCCATGCGTTTAATTACGTTTCCTTGACTCGTAAAGATGAGAATAATGTCGTTTGCAGCAAAATTTGTCACCTGCTTTGGAAGGTCACTGATTACCGTATTTTCACCAATTGTCTTTTGAGACATTGCGTAATTTTTATTTGTAACCTTCTTAAGAGTGCCCTCTGCCGAAATTGCAAAGACGAAGTTTCTGGTATCAATCTCTTCTTCATCTTTAATCTTTTCAAGTTTAATTGCACTATTTGACAAGATTTGGGTTTTTCTGTGAGAATTGAAACTTCTTTTAATATCTAAAAGTTCCTTCTTGACAATTTCATATTGAAGCTTTTTAGAAGCAAGAATAGCTTCAAACTCTTTAATTTTTGCTTTAAGTTCTTTAAGCTCTTCCTCAAGTTTGTTCACTTCCAAATGCACAAGTCTTGCAAGACGCATATCAAGAATGGCTTGAGCCTGCTTTTCAGACAAGTTAAACTTGTCACGCAGACGCTGCTTAGCCTCTGAAGTGGTCGCTGATTTTTTAATAATCTTAATCACATCATCAATGTTTTTAATAGCAACCAACAGTCCTTCGACAATGTGAGCCCTCTCTTTTGCAACATTAAGCTCATATTTTGTTCTTCTTACAATAATCTCTCTTTGATATTGAGCATAATATGAAATTATTTCAAGCAAGCTCATAAGTTTTGGCTTGCCGTCTGCAATAGCGACCATATTTATACCATAAGAGACTTGAAGATTTGTTGATTTGAAAAGGTATTCCAAAATTTTCTGTGGGTCAGCGTCTTTTTTTAGTCTTATTACGCCACGCATCCCATTTCTGTCTGACTCATCACGAATTTCAGTAATAGCGGCAAGTTTGTCTTTATTATTTTCCTTAAGCTCGGCAATCTTCTGAAGAAGTTGAGCTTTGTTTACCTGATAAGGTATTTCTGTGATAATAAGCGAGCTTTTTTCACCGTTCTTTTCAATGCCTACCTTGGCACGAATGATAATCTTTCCCTTTCCAGTCTTGTATGCCTGTTCAAGCCCTCCGTCTGGCGAAATAATAATGCCACCTGATGGAAAGTCTGGGGCTTTAATGATTTTCATCATCTCTTCAATTTTAATGTTTGGATTGTTTATATAAGCAACTACGCCATCAATCGTCTCGCCTACATTGTGAGGCGGAATATTTGTCGCAACTCCCACCGCAATTCCATACGCACCATTGATAAGAAGGTTTGGAAATCTGCCTGGAAGCATGTCTGGCTCTTTCAAAGAGTCATCAAAGTTGAGGCTCCATCTTACAGTATCTTTCTCAAGGTCACGCATAAGCTCCATTGCAAGTGGTGTCATTTTTGCTTCTGTATAACGCATAGCCGCTGGGCTGTCACCGTCAACCGAACCAAAGTTTCCATGACCATCAACAAGAGGAGCTCTCAAAACCCACTCCTGCGCCATACGACACATTGCGTCATAGACTGAAGTATCTCCATGTGGATGATATTTACCAAGACAGTCACCGACAATTCTGGCAGACTTTCTGTAAGGCTTGTCCGGTGTAACCCCAAGCTCCATCATAGCATAAAGAATACGGCGCTGAACAGGCTTCAAACCGTCCTCAACACGAGGAAGGGCTCTGTCCATAACGACATGTTCGGTGTATGGTATCATAGACTCGTGGATGACATCACTCATGTTTTTGTAGATTATTCCACCGCCTTCACCATTGCCATAACTCGCAACAGCTTTTTCGCTTTCATCTACATTTTCTGGCTCGTCACCCATATCCATTTTTGCTTGTTCAAAGCTTTCTTCGTTTTCGTTTTTCATAGCAAGGCTCCCTTGTGCCAAAGGCACCAATTTTTGTGTGCTTTAAATGATTTTTATACTTTTAAGCACTTTTTTCTAAGTTTTTTTACTATAGTTTCAAATTTTTGTTAAATTAAATGTTTTTCACACCGCAAATTATAACAATTAAATTTAATTCAAATAGATTTTTAAATATTTTTTTAAAAACTTTTTTAATTGAAATTAAGCTTTATTAAATTTTTAATTCTAAAACCTTTTAGCAGCAAGGTTGGGCTTAAAAAGTTTTTCATATTAAAAATTATATCGATTTTTTGTAATTTTTGAAAAATTCATCTTCTTTATCAAAGTTTGCATGCTTATTGATATATTTTTTTCTCGCTTCAATGTCATCTCCCATCAAAGTTGTCACCATCTTTTCGGCTTCTGCTGCGTCATCAATGGTCACTTGAATAAGACTGCGTTTCGCAGGGTCAAGCGTAGTCTCCCAAAGTTGCTCGGCATTCATTTCACCAAGACCTTTATAGCGTTGCAGTCCATAACTGCGACCTGCCCTTGCGATAGCCTCTGGAAGCTCTAAATCAGAATAAACATATTCGATGTAATCTTTTTTATAAATTTTGTAAAGTGGTGGCAGACCAATATATACATGGCCATCATTGATGAGTGACCTCATATAACGATAGAAAAATGTCAAAAGTATTGCTCTGATATGAGCGCCGTCTTGGTCGGCATCGCTTAGGATGATAACTTTGTTATAACGCAGTGAAGACAAATCCATATCGTCGCCAATTCCAGCATTTAACGCTGAAATAATTGTTCTTATTTCCTCGTTTGCAAGCACCTGATCAATTCTCTTCTTTTCAGCATTGAGAGGCTTTCCACGAAGAGGCAAGATAGCCTGGAAGCGTCTGTCTCTGCCCTGTTTGGCTGTTCCACCCGCAGAATCTCCTTCGACGATAAACAATTCGCATTGTTCACTCTTCTTTGAGGAAGCTGCGGCAAGTTTGCCGACAAGGTTGAAATTTTCAGCATTGTTTTTTGCTCTAGCAAGCTCTTTGGCTTTCTTGGCACTTTCTCTAACCTTAGCAGCACCTTTAGCCTTGCCAATGATAATCTCCCCGATCGATATATTCTTTTTCTCGTTAAAAATTCTTGTAAGCTCTCTTGTTGTTAAACTTTCCACCAATGTTTTGGCTTCTGGATTGCCAAGTTTGGTCTTAGTCTGTCCCTCAAATTGAACATTTGTCATTTTAATACTAAGCACCACAGTCAAACCTTCTCTAAAATCTTCGCCAAGGAAATTTGACTCTTTTTCTTTGAGGAAATTATTATTTCTTGCAAAGTCGTTCATGACCTTTGTATAGGCAGTTTTGAAACCAGTTTCATGCGTTCCACCTTCAATTGTCGGAATATTATTGACAAATGAGAAAGAATTTTCTGTATAGCTGTCAGTATAAACAAATGCAACTTCAAGGTCGAAATTTTTGTCTTCAGCATGAAAGTATATTGGCTTTGAAAAAAGTTTGCTTTTTCCTTCAACCAAATATTCTGCAAAGTCAGCAATGCCTCCCTCATAATGATAGGTCTCTTCCAAATTGTTGATATTGTCAATTAGTTGAATTTTCAACCCCTTATTTAAGAATGCAAGCTCTCTTGCTCGAGTGCAGATTGTGTCAAAATTGAATTTTAAATTGCCAAACATATCACTGTCAGGAAGGAAAGTCACCATTGTTCCGCTTTTCTTGGTCTTGCCCACCATTTTAAGAGGCTCAACGGGAATGCCACTATGCATTTTTCCCTTCTCATCCATATATGAATGAAAACCAATGTAATACTCTTTGCCATCCTTATAAACTGTGACATTACACCACTTAGAAAGTGCATTGGTGACCGAAGCACCAACGCCGTGAAGGCCGCCCGAAAATTTGTAATTTTCATTGTTAAACTTTCCGCCCGCATGCAAAGTCGTATAAACAACTTCAACGCCAGACTTATGAAGAGTTGGATGCATGTCAACAGGAATACCACGCCCATTATCTTCAACAGTTGCAGAGCCATCAGTGTTTAAGGTGATTTTGATTGTGTCACCATGCCCATTTGAAATTTCATCAATGGCATTGTCAACAATTTCCCATAAAAGATGATGCATACCCTTAGAGCCAGTTGTGCCAATGTACATACCAGGACGCAGTCTAACCGCATCAAGCCCTTCAAGAACAACTATATCCTTCGCGTCATAACTCTTATTCTTTTCTTCCATTATCATGTCTCCTATTAAAAGTAAATCACAAAAAATACTAGAAAAGCCTTTTAAAAACTTTTGAAAGTATTTTTTTTATTTTAATTTCAATTTTGGTTTAATTTCTCTAATTTTGAAAAATTATAACCTCTTGTTACAATCAATTATACCATATTTTTTTTATTTAAACAATAAATTTTTTATATTTATAAAGAGTTTTTGTCGATTTTTTTCTTGCGCCTAAAACCGCAAAATCTGCTTGCTTAATTACTTTTTTGAAATACAGCATATTTATACATAATACTGTATAATTATTCATTAAAAATTATAAAAATAAATTTACTTTAAAATACATATAATACTGATAGAGGTATTAAAAATGAACGATATTTTGGCATCAAACAGAAAGAAACGAATTGTGCTTACAGGAGGTGGAACAGCTGGTCATGTCTACCCTGCACTTGCCGTCAAAGAGAAACTTGAAAAAGATTATGACATTCATTACATAGGCGGAAGCGGAATGGAAAAAGACATTGTCAAAAATGAAAGAGACATCACCTATCATGAAATTGACGCTGTCAAACTTGCAAGAAAACTCACCCTTAAAAACCTTGCAATTCCCTTTAAACTTTTTACTTCAATTCGCACTGCTAAAAAGATTTTAAAGACTATAAAACCAAATGTGATATTTTCTAAAGGTGGCTTTGTTGCTTTACCTGTCGTAATAGCTGGCAAAAAACTGGGTATTCCAATCGTCAGTCATGAAAGCGATTTATCAATGGGGCTTGCAAACAAGATTATTCTTCACTATTGCGACTATATGTGCACAGCCTTTGAAGAGACTGCCAAAGGTGGTGATAAGTTTATTTTTACTGGCCAACCAATAAGAAATAAGGTGCTGAGTGGAAACAAATATAACCTTCCATTCCTGCCAAAACTTGACAAAAGCAAGCCAAATCTCTTAGTTGTTGGCGGCTCAAGCGGAGCTAAGTTTTTAAATGAAAAAGTTGAAGAAAACCTTGACGAGCTTGTAAAACGCTTTAATGTAATTCACATCACTGGAAAAGGAAAGAATGATGAAAAGGCTCAGCGAATAAATGGTTATGTCCAAGTGGACTATGCTGAAAATATGGGTGACTATTTGGCACTTGCTGACATTGTTTTATCAAGAGCTGGCTCTGGTGCGATAAATGAGTTTTTATCACTTGCAAAACCAATGTTTCTTATCCCCCTTTCAAAAAGCTGTTCAAGAGGCGACCAAATAGAAAATGCAAAACTTTTCACAAAACTTGGATACTCTCAGATGCTTGAAGAAGAAGATTACAGTCAAACAAAGTTTTTAGAAAAACTTGATAATTTAGTCAAAAACGACAAAATTTTCAAGGAAAACATGAAAAAAGCGGCACAAAACAACGCTTGCGACCAAATAATAACAATAATAAAAAAAATAGAGAAATAATCATCTCTATTTTTTTATCCATTATAACTGTTATTTATTTTTATAGCATTCTTAAAGAAAAAAGAATGCGAAAAACCTTGTTTTGCAATACAATTCGACCACTTTCAAACTAAAATTAAATTAAAAAATCAAAAAAAGACATTTATTTTCTCGATAAATGTCTTTTTGTTTTTAAAATCTATTTCTATTTTTTATATTGTTTAAATTTGGATAGCCAAAGCCTTCTAAATTGCGATTGAAGGTAATCGGTTTGCAGGAAGAGAGCAATATTCTCTTTATTTCCATTGGGGTTATTTTTGGATTTTGTTCTATCAAAAGAGCGCATAGTCCTGCAATCATTGGCGTCGCAACAGAGGTGCCACTGAGTTTGCAATAGCTGTTTTTAAGGCCACATGAAAGGATATCAACTGATGGTGCAACAAGGTCTGGTTTAAAGCGTTGGAATGCTGGCCCACGAGAAGAAAACTCGGCAATCTCGAAAAAGTTTTCATTAACCTCCTCTTCTTCCAAACGATTATCGTTGAAGCCGCCCACTGTGATAATCTGATTTGAAACGCCAGGGCTTTTGATAGTCTGAAATTCAGGGCCGCTGTTTCCTGCTGCTGCGACAACAATCACACCAGCTCTCCAAAGAGCTTCTGCGCCAAGCATGATTGGGTCGTTAAAACCAAGCGGCTCACTTCCAAAGCTCATGCAGACCACCTTGATATCATATTGATGATGGTTGTTGTAGACCCACTCCATAGCGTCCAAAATTTTATCAGCAGACGCCTCACCATGTTTGTTGAGAGCTTTGAGAGAAACTATATTTGCCTTTGGTGCTATACCAGAATTTCTGCCGCATGAAAGGGCTCCATTGCCAGAGCATACTCCTGCAACAAAGGTGCCATGTCCATTGTCATCATAACAGTTTTCTCTTTCATTTACAAAGTCTTTAAATTCAATAATTCTGTTTCCACCCAGACAAAAATCGCAATGTTTTTCTATGCCAGTGTCGATAAAAGCAATGGTCACTCCACTGCCGCTGAGGTTTTGTTCTTCCACTCCCATTATCTTTTTCGCAACATGCATAAGCGTTAAAGCTTTGCTCACTGACGAAACAAATTTGACTTGCGACATATTTGAAAGCTGTTCAAGTTGATGACGGTCAGCCAAAACACGAAAAGAATTTATGAATAAATATTCATTTAAAATCTTAATATTTTTATGTATCATGCTGTTTTTTGTCCGCTGATAGTCATAAGAACGGACAATACATTCCCACTTTTTTCCTTCTTCCAAACTTAAAGCAAGTGACAAAAGTGCTTTATCTATCTTGTTGAAATTCATCTTAAGCTTTCTAAAATCCTTTTTATATTGTTATATTCATTTTCACTGAGACTGCCTCTCATGCTTTCCACCATATTTGACAGTGCATTAAAGTCAAAGGTGCCAGAAGCCTTTTGGCGAGCGACCTCTTGAAACAAGCTTGACTGAAGTTGAGACTGATTCATATTTTTGTAAGTCTCATATTTTTCGCGAAGCTGCTGCTCCTGAGTTTGATTGTTTCTCTGCCCTTCAGCTGCGGGCTGAAACTGCGATAATCTTCCCATTATTTTTCTCCTTCAATTCAATATATGAAATGATAAAAGAAAAATACACAGCTTTTTTTGTAAACATTATCTAATTAAAAGAATATAAATTTATATGAATTCATCTTTATTTGAAATGTTAAAACTCTTCAGTGGCATAGGACAAAACCCGTTTGCACAGTTTTTTTCTCAGCCACAACAAAATTTTTCAAATGCCAACAATTACAATCAAAGCACAAATGGGTATGGATATCAGAATGGCTATTACAGCCAAAATAACGGCTATTACAATCAAGCCTCGCAAAATTCAAACAATAATCAATACAACCAAAATGCACAAAATAACGCCTTTAATCAAAATAGGAATTATTCATATTATCCAAATGAAGCGTTTCAGCAACAAACCACACAACATAATTTTTACAATCAAGACCAGAATAATCAAAGTTTTCAAAATAATCAAAATGGTCAAAACTTTCAAAATAATCCGGCATTTGGTTTCAATCAAAATCCCAACCCATTTGGCTTTCAAGACAACAATATAATGCCCTTTTTAATGTCCATGCTTTCAAAGGGTGGAAATCCTCTTTCTGAAATATTTTCGCAAGCAAAAAGCAATTCTACGCAAGGGCCAGCTCAAGACCAAACTGAAATGCAAGAAGCAACCCCAGATGATGAAATACTTTTATAAAACAAAAAAGTTGTGCCTTTATTACACAACTTTTTCTTTTTTTGTTAATATTTAATTTAAAGCCTTTTTAATCATCCAAGCTTTTGACAATTGAGCCATATTTAAAATAGAGTTTTCTCTTGCAAAGCATGTCCGCAATATTTTCTTTTGTTGTCGCCACAATAAGCGTTGTCTTTTTGCTTGTAAGCTCTTTAATAAGTCTCATAACAACTTCAAAAGTAGTTTCGCTAAGCTTATCAAAAATATTGTCAACCATCAGCAAATCAAGCTCACGGAAAGACAGTCTGATAAGTGAAAGCACATATTTTTCTTCAAGTGACAAATCTTTTATCTTTGTATCTTTGATTTTTTCAAGCGAATAGGTAATGATTGCATTATTGATTTTGCTTTCAATTTCATTATCACTATAACCCCAGCCCTTCAAAATATATTTAAAGTTTTCATAAACCGTCTTTTTTTCAATAAAAACTGGTGAAGCTGGCACATATCCTGCGCTTAAATCGGTTTTATAGTCAAGTTTTTCAAGTGGAATATCTTTGATAAAAACTTCGCCTTTTGTCAGTTTCTCAAGTTTTGAAAAAATACGAAGAAGACTGGTTTTTCCACTTTCATCCTCTCCAACAAAAGCAACTCTTTCATTATCAGCAATTTCCATATTGATATTGTAAAGTGCGTAAAATTCTCTAGTATATCTCAAATATAAATTCTTTACTCTCAGCATTTAAGTCACATTCTCCACAATCATTTTACAATATTTAACAAAAAAATAAAAGCAAAAATATGCCTTTATTTGATTTTTAATGTAAAATTATCAGAAACTGCCTGACTTCCCACAAGAATTTCACCATTTTCTTGACTGTTTTGCTCAATTTCGCCTACAACAACTCGGAAGGTCACCCTTATATCACCACTATAATTAAAGAGATAGGTTTTATTCAAAGCGTCCTCATACTTTTCAAACTTGTCTCCCTTTTCATTATTTTCATCAGCTTCATTGAAGATATGAGTAAGCGAATACCACTCGTCATAGTCTTGAATTTCATATTCAAACTTTTCTTCATTCTCTTTGCCAATCTTGATTGTACCCATTTTGCTGAATTTAATTTGAATATCAGTACCCTTTCCTTCCAGTCGCTTATCTTCAGCATAACATACCTTTACACCAAAGTTTTTGCTTCCTGCAGCAGTAATTTCACTTATATAAGCTGTGCGAATTTGAGTGGCTTTTTCGCAGCCCAGCATAGTGCCACATACAATAAGCCCAATTATTAAAACGCAAATCAAACCTTTTTTCATAAATTCTCCTAAAAATTTAAATTATCAAATTTATTATGGACAAATAAAAGTTGTTTTAAACAAAAAAAAGGAGTATAAACCGCTTATGCTTTTCGTTTATACTCTTTTTTAATATTCAGTTTTTACCATTTATTATAGAATGTCTATAATATTCAAGCAATGCATTCTAAAAGGCGTTTTCAATATGATTTAAATAATCTTCTCCTAAAATTTCAATTACATCAAACCTCACTTGAGAATGTTGCAAAGCGTTTTGAAGCAGATAAAGTGAAGCTGTATTTTTTATTTTAAACTGCTTCTGTTCGTTTACTGCCTCACTTGGTCTGCCAAAAGCAAGAGTCTCGCGTTGCTTAACTTCAACAAATATGATCATCTTTTTAAAAGAAGCAATAATATCAATCTCACCCATTCTATTTTTATAGTTTTCAGCCAAAATTTTATATTTTTTCTTCTTTAAAAATTCACGCGCCTTAGTCTCGCCCTTTAAGCCACCTACCTTGTTCAGCTGTTTTCTCATAAACTCAACCTCTTCTTTTTAATCAAGGGTAATCTTTCCAATTCTTCCCTTTCTAAAATCATCAATCACAGCACAAGCAGCCCTATCTATGTCCAACTCGCCTCCGCTTATGATAAATGAACGAGAAGCGGCGATTTCTTCTAACGACCGGCCATCGCCATATCGATTTTGAAGATGTTTTGGATATTTCTTTTCAAGCATTGCAATAAGCTCGAGCGCAAGCTCCAAATTGTCAGCGACCACCTCATCTTTAATGCTTCCAATAAAGAAAAGTTTCTTTGCAACATCTTGATTTTCAAGGTTTGGATAAAGAGTGCCTGGGGTATCACAAAGCTCAATATTATCCCCAATCGACACCCACTGAGTTTGTTTTGTCACGCCAGCGCGGTTGCCGGTCACAGCCTTTGCCTTTCCACACAAGCTGTTTACCAGTGTGCTTTTCCCCGAGTTTGGCACGCCAACCACTATTGAACGAATTACCGCTCTAAGCCCCTTATTTTTCATTTTGTCAATTTTTGCTTTAGTCAGATTGATAAGCTTTTGCCTTATAAGTTTGACTGAGCTTGCATTTGTTCCATTAAGCAGGCAATAATCTGAATTTGCACACTTATACTTTTGTGCAAGCGTTCTAACTCTCCCTTCATCAGCAAGGTCAATTTTGTTGAACACATAAAGCACAGGTTTGTCTTGAGTGAGCTTTGATAAACTTGGATTTATTGAAGAAATAGGCGCACGACTATCGAGCACATAAATTACAACATCAATATTTTTAAGTTTCTCTCTTATCTCCGCCATGGTCTTCTTCATGTGACCAGGAAACCAATTTATCTTCATAACTACTCCAAATTTATTAAATTCTTCATATTTTTTAAGTTTTTTTAATATTTTAAAGGTTTTTTCATGTTTTTTAAAGGTTTTTTAATTTTTTTATGATATTATTAAAAAATTTTAATTAAAATACAAACCTTTCATAATATTTATTTTTCTGATTATATTTATTTTACTTGGTTAAATTTTCTCTGTCAAGCAAGTCTGGTCTTATAGCTTTCGTTCTTTTTAAAGCCTCATTTTTTCGCCATAAGGCAATCTCTTGATGATTTCCAGATATAAGAACGCTTGGCACTTCCATCCCTTCAAAAACCTGTGGTCGAGTATATTGTGGATATTCAAGTCCGCCGCATGAAAAACTTTCTTCATCAAGACTCTCTCTTGTTATCACACCTTCAATAAAGCGTGATAGGCAATCGACAATCACCATTGTTGGAAGCTCACCGCCTGTAAGCACATAATCTCCTATAGAGATTTCTTCTGGCTTTAACAGGTCAATTACTCTTTGGTCAATTCCTTCATAATGCCCACAGATAAAAATGAGATGCTCTTGTTTTGAAAGTTCCTTTGCCTTCTCAGCAGTAAGCACTTTCCCGCTTGGGCTTGGAAAAACAATGTGCGAATTTTCTTTTTGCACGCTTTTTACAGCATCAAAAATGGGCTGAACAGTCATCAGCATACCTGCGCCACCGCCAAAAGGATAGTCATCACACTTTTTATGTTTATCTTTTGAAAACTGTCTGATATCAATAAGGTTGATTACAAGATTTCCACTTTCTTGAGCCCTTTTTAAAATACTTGAATTAAGATAACTGAAACTTTCTGGAAAAAGCGTGAGAATGTCGATAATCATATCATAACCTCTAAAAGTTTTTCACTGTTTACAACAAGTTTGCCGTTTTCAGCCATAAATACTTCATCAATGTATGGCACTTCCACCTGCCTGCCCTCTTTTTCAATCACGACAATATCGCTCGCACCATAATTTAAAATGTCAATAATCTGCCCTACTAGATTACCTTTTTCATCATAAAGCACCATGCCAATAAGGTCATCCACCAAAAAGTCATCTTCATCTTTGACCTCTTCAAGCAGGCTTTTTTCAACTAAAATGCTTTGATTACGATAATTTTCTGCATCATTTCTGTCAACAATTTCTGCAAATTTTATATACAAAAAGCCTTGTCTGAAAGAGATATGCTGCAAATGCATAACCTTATTTCCGACAAGACATTCTGTCAAAACATCAAAAATTTTAACCACATTTGTAAAAGGCTGGGCTTTCACCTCGCCCTTTATCCCTTGTGGTTTGACAATTTTCGCGATTTCAATCACTCATTATCTCCAAATTTAACATAAACTTTTTTGTTTTCTCTTGAAGATACGGACTTTAGTATTGCCCTGATGCTTGAAGCAATTTTACCTTTTCGTCCGATAACTCGTCCCATATCGTCTTCTGCAACAGAAACATAAAGCACAAGCTCGTCATTTTCTTCAGCTTCACGCACTTGAACGCTGTCTTTATCTTTCACGAGGCATTTTACGATATATTCAACTATTTCTTTCATAAATCTCCTTTATTTTTCAATAACGCCACTTTTTACAAGAAGTTGTTTTGCTGTATCTGTAGGTGTTGCGCCATTTGAGAGCCATTTTTTAGCTTTGTCACTGTCGATTTTGATTTCAGCTGGGTTTGTAAGAGGATTGTAAGTTCCGATAATATCGATAAACTTTCCATCTCTTGGAGCCCTTGAGTCAGCAACAATTACTCTATAGAAAGGTGCTTTTTTATCTCCCATTCTTGTAAGTCTGATTTTAACTGCCATTTTTTCCTCCTTAAAATATTTATATAAAATTACTAAATTTAATTAAAATTTGCTTAATTTATTGAAATTTTATTGTTTTTTTCGTGATTTTCAACATTTTCTATTGAATTAAGCATGATTTATTAAATTTGTAATGTTATACCAAAGTTTTTTTTGCGAATATAAATTCACATATTTTTTGGGGCTATGCATATTTGTATCTGCATTTTTCGTCTGCTGACTGCCCCAAGTTTGCCTCTTATTTAAAACATATTTTTAAATTTTCCGCTTTTAAGTTGTTTCATCATTTCTTTCGATTGTTCAAAAGATTTAAGAAGCTGATTTACCTGTTGAATTGAAGTGCCGCTTCCATTTGCAATGCGTTGACGGCGACTTGCCTTAATAATCTCTGGGTTTCTTCTCTCTTTTGGTGTCATTGATTGAATAATTGCCTTATTAACAAGCATTTGATTTTCATCAATGTCAAGATTTTTGACTTTGTTTCCAACTCCTGGAATCATGCCCAGAATATCTTTAATATTTCCCATTTTTTTGATGCTTTCTATTTGCACAAGATAATCATCAAAAGTGAAAGAGTTTTCTCTGAATTTCTTTTCAAGAGCTTTGGCTTCCTCTTCAGTCACCGCCTCTTGCGCCTTTTCGATAAGGGAAAGCACATCACCCATTCCAAGTATTCTGCTGGCAATACGGTCGGGATAGAAAGGCTCTATATCACCAATCTTTTCGCCAACGCCAGTGAATTTAATTGGTTTGCCAGTAATTGCTTTGATTGAAAGTGCCGCACCGCCACGAGTGTCACCATCAAGCTTTGTAAGCACAATTCCAGTCACATCAAGGTCACGATTGAAGCTTTCAGCAACAGTAACAGCATCTTGACCTGTCATTGAGTCAACGACAAGCAAAATTTCGCTTGGCTTAACCTCTTTCTTTATATCCTGAAGCTCCTTCATCAGCTCTTCATTTATATGCAGTCTTCCTGCTGTATCAATAATAACTGTGTCAAAGCCCTGTTTTTTAGCGTGTTCGACAGCCTGTTTTGAAGTTTTTACTGGATTTTGTGTGCCTTTCTCAAAAACCTCAACATTGGCCTGTTTGCCAACAACTTGAAGCTGATTGATTGCTGCAGGTCTGTAAATATCGCAGGCAACCAGCAAGACTTTCTTGCCAGATTTTTTTAGATGCGCACCAAGCTTAGCACACATTGTGGTTTTTCCAGCACCTTGAAGGCCACACATCATAATAATTGTAGGTGGCGCTGGTGAAATTGCCAATTTCTGATTGTTTGAGCTCATAAGAGTGGTAAGCTCATCTTTTACAATCTTAATAACCTGCTGTGCTGGGGTAAGACTTTTTAAAACTTCATCTCCAACAGCTTTTTCTGAAACGGTCTTAACAAAATCTTTCGCAACCATATAGTTGACATCCGCTTCTAATAATGCAATTCTCACCTCTCTCATAGCTTCTTTTATTTCAAGCTCTGTAAGGCGTCCTTTCTTTGTAAGTTTGGAAAAAATATGGTTAAATTTTTCTGATAATGATGAAAAAAGTGCCAAATTTCCCTCCTTTTAACTAGATTTTATATAAAAATCAATTTTTTATTTATTTTTTAGTCTTTCAATCTCTTGTTTAAGTTTTTCATTTTCTGCTGTCAAAGCATCAAGTTTCTTTCGAAATTCAAGCTTTTCCTCCAGCTCATAAAGTCGTTTTTCTGCCTTTGTGACACTGTCCATTACAGCCTGTCGTGAAACTCCAAGATTTTGAGCAATCTCAGTAACAGTCAAATCATCATATAGATAATTTGTAAGTATACTCTGTTGTCCTTCACTTAAAAGCAAGCCATATGCATCAAAAAGTGACATAAGTTTTATATTTTCTTCTACTTTCATAACTTTTAATTGTAAAGCATTTTTGCTTTACACAATATAATAGCACATAAAATTTAATATTGCAAGCATTTTGATTAAAAAATAAAAAAAAGTTTTATTAAAAAAAGTTTGACCTAAAATCAAACTTTAATTTTCAATCTGCAAGAATTGAAGCAATTATGTAATTGTTTACGCCATAAAATTTGGGATTTAAATAAAATTTATCATCTGCTTCTCCTTTTTGAAAAATCACCCCTCTTTGAAGAAAAGAAGCAAAGTTTTTATTATTTGAAAGGTCAAAGCCAAGAGAGGCAAGATAGTTTTTGCTTATTCCCATTTTGCACCTAAGACCAAGCATAACATGTTCTTCAATCAACTCTGTATTGCCAAGTTTTTCAAATAATGACCGCTTGTGTGCATAAAAGTCACTCAATCCGTCGGCGCAAGAAGAGCGTATATTCCCTAAATAACTGTGCGCCGACAGCCCAAAGCCGACATATTCCTCACCTGTCCAATATTTAAAGTTATGCCTGCTTTCAAAACCTCTTAAAGCAAAGTTTGAGACTTCATATCTCTCAAAGCCCCTTTTATCAAGAAAACTCGCCACCTCTTCATAAGCATCGACGCATTCATCATCATCCGGAAGCAGAGCTGGTTGTTTTTCAACCATTCTTTCAAGCGGCGTATTTCTTTCCACCTGAAGCATATAAGTTGAAATATGTTTAATTCCAAGCTTCAACAACACCTCAATTTCGTCTGTCAGTTTTTCCTTGTCCATTCCTGCAAGCCCAATCAGCATATCACATGAGACATTATCAAAATATTTTTTTGCCAAAACAATCGCTTTTTTAGCCTCCTCGCTATTATGCAGTCTGCCAACAAACTTAAGTTTGTCGTCATCTAAGCTTTGCACTCCAAGCGAAATACGATTTACCCCAGCCTTTTTATAAACTTCAAGTTTATCTTCGCTAAGCGAATTTGGATTGCATTCAACCGTCCATTCATAATCTTTTGCAACCTCGAAATTATCTTTTATAGCCTCAGCAAGTTTTTCAAACAACATCGAAGAAAGCAGACTTGGCGTGCCGCCACCAAAATAAATGGTGTCAATCTTGCGATATTTTTCCTGTGGATATTTTTTATGAAAATGTTTTATTTCTTCAATTAAAAAATCAATATATCTATTTTTTTCTTCATCGCTAGCAACAAAAGAGGAAAAGCCACAATAACAGCATTTCCTTTCGCAAAATGGAATGTGAACATAAACTCCCAACATCAGTCCTCATCCTCAAGTTTTAAGATTGACATAAAAGCTTCTGATGGGATTTCCACCGACCCAATCTTTCTCATTCTCTTTTTGCCTTCCTTTTGTTTTTCAAGCAACTTTCGCTTTCTTGTGATATCACCGCCATAACATTTTGCAAGCACATCCTTTCTCATAGCAGAGATAGTCTCTCTTGCGATAATCTTTCCACCGATTGCCGCCTGAACAGGCACTTCAAAAAGTTGGCGAGGAATTATTTTTTTAAGCTTTTCAGTCAAAGCACGCCCTCTTGTATAAGCTCTGTCTTTATGAACAATTATTGAAAGAGCATCACATTTTTCACCATTTAAAAGCACATCCACTCTTACAAGGTCACTTCTTTCATAGCCAGCAAGCTCATAATCAAAACTTGCATAACCCTTTGTCCTTGATTTCAAACTGTCAAAAAAGTCATAGATAATCTCGCCAAGTGGCAAAGTGTAATTGATTTTAACTCTGCCTTCATCTATATACGAAAGGTCTTTATAGACGCCTCTCTTGTCTTGACAAAGCTCCATAATTGCGCCCACATATTGAGGCGGTGCAAATATACTTGCCTTGACAATTGGCTCTTCTATATATTCAATTTCTACTGCTGGTGGCAAGGATGATGGATTTGAAAGCTCAATCATCTCGCCATCAGTTTTGTAAACATGATAAAATACACTTGGTGCTGTGGTGATTATATCAAGGTTAAATTCGCGCTCAAGACGCTCTGTAATTATCTCAAGATGCAAAAGCCCCAAAAAGCCGCATCGGAAGCCATAGCCAAGCGCTTGCGATACTTCTGGTTGATATTCAAGTGAAGCATCATTGAGTTTCAATTTTTCAAGGCTGTCTTTAAGCTCGTTATATTTGGCACCATCTACTGGAAAAATTCCGCAAAATACTACAGGCTGCACTTTTTTATAGCCTGGCAAAGCCTCTTGTGCTGGGTTTAGCGCATCTGTCACAGTATCACCAACCGCGACATCACTTATCGTTTTGATCGAGCAGGCAAGATAACCAACATCGCCCGACCTTAGCACCTCAACAGACTTCGGATTTGGCACAAAAATTCCCACCTCAGTGACATCATAAATCTTGCCAGTCTGCATCATCTTTATTTTATCACCTACCCGCAGCTCTCCGTCAAAGACACGGATAAGACATATTGCACCCTTAAAATTGTCATAATAACTATCAAAAATCAAGCACTTAAGCGGCTTTTCATCATCACCTTTTGGACAAGGAAATTCTTTAACAATCATCTCAAGCACCGACTCGATATTTGTTCCATCTTTGGCAGAAATACATGGCGCGTGCATAGCAGGCACGCCCACAATATCCTCTATTTCTTTTTTTACCTCATCAGGTCTAGCTGAAGGCAGGTCAATCTTATTTATGACAGGCAGAATTTCAAGATTGTTGTCAATTGCAAGGTAGGCATTGGCAAGCGTCTGCGCTTCCACCCCTTGAGAAGCGTCTACAATCAAAATTGCACCCTCACAAGCAGCAAGAGAGCGTGATACCTCATAGGTAAAATCGACATGTCCGGGCGTGTCAATAAGGTTAAGCTCATATTCCTCACCCTCAAAAGTATAATTCATTCGGGTTGGTGTAAGCTTAATGGTTATTCCCTTTTCGCGTTCAAGCTCCATGCTGTCAAGAAGCTGCTCTTGCATATCTCTCTTTGCAAGCGTTCCTGTTTTTTCAATAAGCCTGTCGGCAAGTGTTGACTTTCCATGATCAATATGTGCAACTATACAAAAGTTTCTTATTTTCTTTAATCTTTCCATGATTGGAATTATATCAAAATTCTAAAAAAAATCAAACTATTTTCTAGTTTAATGAAAATATTGTATAAATTTATAGAATTTAATCAAAAATCATTTAAAATTTACTTTATTTTCTGATTTAGTTATGTTAAAATATATATGTTAAAATATATTATTATGAAGCAAAATTAAACAAAATAAATGTTTTCCAAACGGAAAAACAAATTATGCTTTAAATTGAGGTATTATGAATTTATTTAATTCTTGGCTTATTGAACAGCCAATTGCACATAGAGGGTTGCACGACAGCAAAGTCCCTGAAAATTCATTGACTGCTTTTGCCAAGGCAATCGAAGCTGGCTATCCAATTGAGCTTGATGTCCAGCTTATTGCAGACGGAACAATCGTGGTCTTCCATGATGACAGCCTTTCACGACTTACTGACAATGATGGATATGTAAAATTTTTAAATAAGGAAGACTTGAAATTTCTTTCTCTTGCTGGCAGCAATGAAAAAATCCCTACTTTTGAAGAAGTTTTAAACTTTGTTGATGGGAAAGTGCCACTTCTTATTGAAATCAAAAATGAAGGCAAAGTTGGCGAGCTTGAAAAGGGAGTGCTTGAGCTTCTTGCTGATTATAAGGGCGAGTTTGCCATTCAATCTTTCAATCCTTATGTGCTTGAATATTTTTATAAGCATGCACCAGAAATTCCAAGAGGTCAACTTTCAAGCTATTTCAGAGATGTCAAGCTTTCATTCTTTAAAAAATATGCTCTTAAAAGAATGATGCTCAACAAACGAGTAAGCCATCCTGACTTTTTAAGTTATGAAGCAAAGCGTCTGCCAAATCGTTTTACTAGAAAATATAAAGACCTTCCCCTTCTTGCTTGGACAGTGAGAAGTCAAAGCGAATATCTGAAAGTGGTAAAACATTGTGACAATGTCATCTTTGAAGACTTTGAGCCGATGATTTAAAAGGCTAACTCATATTTAAAATTCAAATATTTTTTGAGCGAAACATAAACAAAATAAAACAACTTAAACAAAAAAACTCACATTTCTGTGAGTTTTTATTTTTTTTTACTCGGTTTCGTATTCAAATAATTCATCATCCAAAGTTTGATATTCACCTTCATTTTTTATCAAAGCATTTCCAAATCTTTTCATAATGCTTTCACTAACCATAGCTTTTGGTGCATAAAGTCTTTTAAGCACATTATTTGAATTTAGAAAACCAGGTGCCAGCCAGACAGCATTTGGAAGCATAATTTCTTCCATAACAGTATTACTTATCATAAAATCGGTTTCAATATCAACCGCCTTTGGAAGATAAATTCTTCTCATTGAAATATTATCTCTGAAAAATTCAGAGCCGATGTTTTCAAGGCTCGGAAAAGATGCTTCCTTAAGTGTCGTATTGGATTTCATGAAACAGCTGTAGGCATTTTTAAGTTTTGGCATAACAACCCTTCTCGCATTTGCCTTTTCAATGAAGCATTCACCCACTTCTTCAAGATTTTCTAGCACAACTTCTTCAATTACTCGATTTTCTGATAAGAAATTGAAACCTGCTTTTTTAAGATTTGGCAAGCGTAAACATTTAAGTGAAAAATTTGCGCGCATAAAATTATCACCAATTTCAGTTACATTTGGGTTTTTATAACCTATTATGGCATTGGAATCATTAGCAATTATCTCAACATTTTCACCATTTTTTGGCTTTATAACAACCACTTTATGACCATTCTCATTTCGAGTTTGTGTCATAGTTTCAATTTCACCAATACTTTTCACAAAGCTGTCTTCACCACTGAAAAAATTCATGTGCGGTCTAATCGTTTTTTCCTCAAAATCTATAAGATAATTATCCAGCAACAGATAACGGCCACTGTCATATTTAGCCACTCTTCCAAAGCCCAAAACCGTGTTGTTTTCACAATAAGTCTCATTATTAAGTCTTGCTTGAACAAAATAATATTTTCCGTCAGGGCCGAGCTCATAATTTTCAAGAGTCATATTGCTCACCTTTCTCTTATCCATTTTAAAATTAAAAGTCTCTTCAAAGGCGCTTGCAAGGCCTGGAATTATTTTGTCAAGATTGTTGCCAAAAGTCGCATCTGGATTTTCTACCTTGTGGTTATAACGATTTTTTATAGAAATAGAGCCATCTGCTTTTGCCACTTGTATGCTTATTACACTTGTTCCATATTCATCCTGACGCGAAGGGTTTAAAAAGTCTTCACGATTTAGTTTCTCAACATCCTTTTTAACAGCAAACCAAACCCTGCAGTTTTTGAGACGAAGTTTTCCTTCATTAAACGAGCAAAGCTCTTCCCCTGGGGCGTAATATTTTTTGAAAGATAAAAGCTCTTCTATAGTTTTGCACTCTTCATACAATTCATAGCCAGCTCTTTCAAGAAGCTGCTTTGGCGATAGATTTTCACTGTTTGGGGCGAAGTCTTGCTGTTCTGTGCCATAAGCACAATTTTTTATAAAATCTCTGAAACCTTCAAGGTCCTTTAAAACCTCGCCATAAAGCGAACGGCTTGTATCAAACTTTGAAAAAATTATATTTGAAAGCAAACCTGGCTTATCCAAAATGGTTGGAAAAAGACTTCTGCACAGATGTGCAAAAGACTCGCCATAATGCTTTTTAATTATTTTAAGGTCATAATTTTTATCCATATATTCTTTTTAAGACAAAATCTCCTGACTTAGTATGAAGAGCAATAAGCTCGCTCTCTTGCAGCTGTATTTTACTTCTTCCGTGTCCGTCTTCCAGCTTTCCAAAAGCGTATGGTTGGCAAAAACTTGGTGATGTTCTGTCAAGCAGCATTTCATGAATAATCAGCTTATCTCCCACAGCAGGCTGTTCGTCAATATAAAACTCCATAATTAAACTTTGTTTTTCACCCTTTGCATCTTGTAAAATATATTGGCCATAGGGCAAAAGCTCCACTATTTTAAACTCCTTCAAATTTTGCCCTCCTTTTATTTAAATAATATTGATAAAACTTATAGGTTTTTAAGATAGCTTATCATTTTAATGCCATATGAACGCTGGTCAAAGCACTCAAAAGGCGAAAAATCAGGTTTTAAAGCTTTTTCATGCTCGCAAACAATAACCCCATTTTCACTTAAGCAGGCATATTCTGAAATAAGCTTGAATGCTTTTTCGTAAAGCCCTGCCTTATATGGTGGGTCAAGTAAAATCAAATCAAATTGCCTGCCTTTAAGTTTTGCTAAAGCACTTTCAAAGCTTTCACAATAAACCTCAGCGGATATATTTAAATTTTTTAAATTGGTGTTTGTAAGTGCTATGCTTCTTTTATCCATATCAACAAAGACAGCCTCTTTTGCGCCACGACTTAACGCCTCTATGCCAAGTGCGCCCGTTCCACAAAAAAGGTCAAGCACTCTTGCACCATTCAAAAGATAAGTCAGTTTATTAAAAACCGCCTGTTTCACCATATCAGCCGTTGGACGAATATGCTGATAGGTATTTTCAACAAGTCTTCTTCCACCAAATTTTCCCGAAGTCACTTTCATATAAAAAAATTATAATTGATAAAACTTTTAATGTCAATATTTTGTCCAATTTTGTCACTGCCTCCGCTGACCAAACTTGGCTTAAAACAAATATTCTTTCACAAGTGGGGCTTTTTTCTCATAAATTGACTAGTGTAAGGAGGAAAAATGCAAAAACTTAAAAAACTATCACTCTTTGTCGTGTGTCTTATGCTTATTTTCTCGGCATCATTTATGTTTGTCGGATGTGGCGAAAAAGACCCAAACAAGATAAGGCTCAACGAAGTGACTCACAGCATATTCTATGCACCACTGTATGTGGCACTTAATCTTGGTTTCTTTGAAGACGAAGGGCTTGAAGTAACACTTGAAAGTGCAAGTGGGTCAGACTCTTCTATGACAACCCTCATAAGCGGCAGTGCCGATATAATTTTGGCAGGTCCAGAGCAAGTTGTATATGCAGAAGAAGTCAATGACAGACCAATGGTGTTTGGTCAGCTGACACAAAAAGACGGCTCTTTTATCGTTGGCAAACAAAATACATCAAACTTCTCAATCAATGACCTCAAAGGCAAGACAATCATTGGCGGAAGAGCTGGCGGAATGCCTGCAATGACACTTCAATATGTCATTGAAAAAGCTGGGCTTAAAATTGGCACAGACGCCGCAAAAGGCGAGGTAAATCTTCGTACTGATGTTGCTTTTGCAAACATAGCAAGTGAATTTATCACTTCAAACAACGAATATTGCACCCTGTTTGAGCCTACAGCCACCACCCTTCAAAATGCTGGAAATGGCTTTGTCTTAAAAGCTGTTGGTGACCTTTCTGGCTATATCCCATACACCTGCTTTACAGCAAAATCAAGCTTCCTCAAAAATCACAGTGAGCAGGCAGAGAAATTCTTAAAAGCAGTATATCGTGGATATCAATATATTGCAACAGAAAGTCATGAAAAGTCAGCAGCCGCACTTAAAGCATCTTTTACAGGCATGACAACTGAAGAGCTTAAAATAGCTGTTTCACAATACCTGTCGATTGACGCATGGTGTGAAAGCCCTGTGATGAGCGAACAATCTTTCAACAACCTTTTAAGCGTTCTCAACAACTCAAGCGGTCACACATACAATCCAAATTATGCAGACCTTGTAAACACAACCATTGCAAGCAAAATTGCTTAAAAATGAAAGTTGTTAAAAAAAAATGATTTATATATAATCATTTTCAACAAAAAAATGCGGAAATTTCCGCATTTTTTATCTATTTTCTTCAATTTTAAAATAAATCTTATTATTTTCTGCTTGCTAAAAAAATGTTTAAATCTTTTCAATAAGTCAAATTTTAATAATAATCTTTATAACTTACCTTCTTTTCTTTAACCTTTCCGCTGCCACCGAAATTGTCGTCTCCACCGCCGCGGCGTCTTCTTCTAAGAATGATTATAAGCACAACTGCGGCAACAACTACAGCAGCTATTGGCAGAGTAATATAAAGCCAAAGCAAACTATTTTTACTGTCAGCCCCCTCTTCTTTTGTAAGGAAAGAAAGCTTTAAGCTGTTGTCTTCAAATTCAGTGATATAACGCATATTTATGTTAAACCTATAAGTCTTATCACCTGTTGTCTCGTCGACTTTAGGCTCGCTTGTGACAAGCGTAGTAGTTGGATTATCTCCATAGAGATTTTTGATATCTCTTGTGAAAGCGTCTATATCAATCTCATAGCCCTTTGCAATTACTACTTCCAAAGTTTGAGAATTGTTTGGAGAAACTGATAAAGGTTGACCTTCAAATACTTTTCCACCAAAAACAATAGATTTAATTATATTTTGTCTGTAAGTGCCAAAGTCAACCTTAATTGCATCTTTATCTGTAAAGAAGGCAACAAGTTTAAATTCTCTATCAAAAGGCTTGTTTCCAAATGCGATTGATAGGTCACTGTCTCCACTTTCGAAGTCAGACTTGACTGTAAAATTGCCATTTTCGTCACGATAATACATTTCCCAATGGTCAAATATGAATATATCTTGACCTTCAGCAACAATCTTTCTTTCGCGAGAATTGCCATAGAAGGTTATATTTACATCAGAGAAACTTGGACTTGTTCCGTTGTCAATCAAAACGCCGCCATGTTGAGTGCTTTGAGCCTCATCTGAAACAGTTATGACACACTTATATTCTCTTTGAATAATATTAAACGAATAAGCTGTGCCTTCAGTTGTTGAATTTGCTTTTAAGAAAATTTGATAACCTGAAATTTCATTTTCGTCATTAAGCACTTCTTGCTTAGTATATTTTCCGCTGATTGACGCCCCTCTAAGAAGCACATCATTCAAAAGATAAAAACCTTGAAATTCTTCCTTTAAATAGATAGTAATTACGATATCATCGTTGTATTTAGCAGTCAGTGTAGTGCTTTCCTCACCGCCTGCAACTTTAAATGTGGCGCGTTCTAATATTCTTGTGCTATCCAAAATATTATTGAAACCAAATGTAAAATCTTGAAAGTTTTGAAGGTGGAAGCGAGAATTTATAAGCGTCCAAACAAGCTCAAAATCCCAAGCTTCATTTGCAGGGTCAAAGTTTGACGCAGTTGTCAAAAAATCTCTGTTGATATTGTCTTTTTGCGAAACCATTGCACTTTGAGTAATATAATCATCACCGCTTGGCTTTAAAAGTTTGCTTGAGTAGTAAACAAAGTTGATGTTTTCCCTTTTTACTTGACTTGAAACAGTGCCTACAATTGCACCTTTTGAAATGTTAAGCCCTGTTGATGAGCTTGGCAACTGCATTTCTCCCCCATAAATTGAGTTTCTTACATTTGTCATACTTCCGTTTGCAGAGCCAAGAACGCCTCCAACATAGATGTTGTTGAGCGCCCTCTTTGAAGTGCTTAATCCAGCAATTGAGTTTGTCATGTTTATGTTGCCATAACTTAAACTTCCAAAGATGTAAGCATGCTGAACATAGCCTACAAGTCCGCCAATGAATACATTTGTATCCTTTGCCATGTCAATATCGGTGCCATAATAGTTGATGCAATTTTTGATATAGTTTTCAGTCTTGCTTGTTCTATCATTTCGTATTCTTCCAGCAAGAGTGCCAAAATAGACATTTGAATAAACTGGGAATTTAATATTGTTGTCAACAAGCTCACCAGCGCGGTTTATTATAGTATTGTCAAATTCGCAATTTGAAAAGGTGACATTTTCGCCATAACCGACCAAAACCCCCATGTATAAGTCGCGTATATTTGCTGGGTCAATTTCATAGCCGATACTGCCAGCAATGCGCAGATTTTCAATTGTCGCGCCACTTGCTTGAGGTAAAAGACCGAAATATTGATTTGTAGATGATAAAACAAAGTTTGAAAGTGTATAGCCATTTCCATTAAAAATGCCCATGAATTTTTTGGTTGTCTCAGGCGAAACAATTGTCGCACCTTCAAAATCAATGTCAGCTTCAAGCACAAGCTCGACCCCTGCATCATTAAACACGGTTGGGTCAGACAATGTCTTAACAAATTCATCAGCATTTGAAATAGATTTTGTTGTCTTTAAAACAGCAGCATCACTTAAAAAAGATGAAGCCATCACTCCACTGCCACAAATCAAAAATACAAAAGATAAAATACAAATTAAAAATTTTTTCATCTCTCACCACTTTATATAAACTATATATTATAAATATATACTTACTTTAAATTTAACATATAATCATATTTTTTCCAAACAAATTGCAAAATATTTTTATTTTTCTTTATTTTTTGAATTTTATCAAAATAATACTTTAAAATTTATACTTTAGTGCAATGTTGACAATAAAAAAATTCTTCTTAAAAGTGTTCATCTTATTTTAGAGTACTTTTTGATAAGCCTCTCTTTTTCCTTTTCAAGTGCAGATTTTTCTTGCTTTTTATTTTCATTCAAATTCAAGCTCATCAAATAATATCTCATTTCGTCAAGGCAGTGGTCGTCTTTTTTAATAGGCAGGTCTTGCTCTCCCCACCAATATGATTTGATTTCTTCTATAAGATTTATGCAGTTTTTAAATATAAACAAATGAGGCTTTCCCTCTCCGTCTTTCAAAAATCTTTTTACACGATTTATTCCACTAAACATATCTTTATTGACTTTTGGATTGACTAAAATATCGTTCTCGGCAAATAGTTCTACCACGCTTTTGCTGCTTGCAAGTGTGCGTTGCATGGCTGCGCTGTCAATAAGCGCCCTAAGTTTGCCATTATAATAATGCCAATCAAGCCTTTTTGAAATCGCTTTTATTCGCTCAGAATGATAAGCAACATCCTTTCCTTTATCAAAATGCTCGGCTATAACATACACATTTCCATCAAAATCTCTGGCGTACCAGTGTGCAGATAAAGGATTATTCAAGCCCGGGTCTATGGAAATATTATCTTGCCATTCTTTCGGCACATCAAAGGGCTCGATAACATGCAGATTTTCATCAAACTCGTTATAAACCAAACCTCCACACATCATAAACTTTCCATATCTTCTGCTTTCAAGCTCCTCCTGCGACATTGACTTTGTCATCATTTCAATTTCGTTTTTATCAAGATAAGGATTATCTGCCCATTCCATTTCGATATGCCAAACATTATCGTCATGCGCTGTGTTGAGATAGATTTCATTATAAACCCAAGTCAAACCTTTCAATGGCGTCATAGTGCCAAATATTTCACCCTTTCGGTCAAGCACACGCATTCGGCACTCTTGATAAATATCAAAAGGCGGCTCTTCATCAAACCATACAAAATCAAGTGAAGAGCCCTGAAACTTTTCTCTGCCTTGATCACAACTTTTAAAGCCAATTCGTGAAAGTGAGCCAAAAACATTGCGCACTAAAATAAAATCGATTATTCCATTGTCAGCACTGTCGGCGCGACCACTTGCCATAACAATTGCCTCAATCCAATCTTTTCTAAGATAATGAAGCACTTTATTTTGTGCAACATCACGCTGTACCTGCTTTGATAAACTCACCACCCAGCAAGAAACTGGTTTGTTTTTCTTATATGGATGAATGCCACGCGCCAACCAAACTGTTTCCACGGCACCGCATTCTGTCTTGCCAGAACGATTTCCGCCAAACACCCACCTATTTTTCTTTTTGCATTTATGAAATTCAAGTTGTTTTTTATGAACAAGTTTTCCAGTGTTATATCTCGCAAGATTATCACCCTTTTTTCTTATATCCAGCTCGGTTTTCACAAGCTTCAACTTATATTTCAATTCATCTTTACTTTCTTTCAATATTCACCTGCCAAATTTGTTTTTTATTCGCACCATTTCGACAAAATATGTTTTGCCCTTAAACTCATAAAACTATTAAAATAAAGTCATGAAAAAATTTATCTTATTTTCAATCATATTTTTGTTGTTGACACCATTCTCTTTTTGCAATGTCAATGTCTTTGCCGCTGAAAACTCCTCTATCTATGCCAAGGTAGAAAAAAATGACACCTTCATTTATTCTTCACCTAAAGCTGATGAAACAGGCAAGATTTTTGAAATTCCAAACAGCTATTTTGTAAGACTTATTGAAGATGCTGGAAACAACTTTTATTATTGTGCCTACAAAGACATATTTGGTTATGTTCAAAAAAATGATGTTATCGCCATGAAAGGCACACCTGTCAATCCATTTGTAGAAGCAAACTTTCGCGTTTATGCTCCAGAAGGGCTTGGACTTTATTCCACACCCGTCTTTTCAGAACAATATAAAAAGGCAACCATTCCCTTCTTGACAGACAATCTCACCTATTATGGAACAAGGACAGGTCAAGAAGCCGTTCCTGACAAGAGTAATATGTGGATTTATTGCAAATACAGCTTTGACACCTCAGCACATGGCTATGTATACTCAGTTTTCTGCGACAAACTGCCACCAATAACCACTAATACAGAGCGTTTTGAAGTAATAGATACACCTTTTTTGAAAGCTCAGTCTCCAACCGAGCTCACCTCTGTCGCAATGGGATTTATTATCGTGGGGGTAAGCCTTCCCTGCCTTATCGTATTGCTTCTTTTAGTCAAACCTTCTCTTCAAAGTGATGGCGGCTCAAAAGTCAAACTCAAGCGTCGCAAAAACAAAGATTACTTTGAATTTGACGAAAGTGACCTTACTTAATATTTTTCAGCACACCATAAGACATTCTTCAATTTCTTCTTGAAAATCCTCTTCAATTTCTCTTTTGCCTTCCTGCTTTTCATTTTTGAATTTTTGAAAAACTTCCAAAATCCAAGCTTCTTTTTCAAGATATTTTGCAAGCTTAGCATCACTAAAGCCTAGTCTAGCCATAGCCTGACTAAAATTCACTTCCGCCTGATACAAGCGCCTAAAATATGTTCTTATATTCAAATTGTGATGCTCGGCAATCTCAAAAGCTTCAAAATTGTCAATATATCTCTCAATCAAAATTTGAGCCCCTATTTTATCAATTTTTTGAAGTGCCTTATCTGCAAGCACTTTTATATTGATAAGCTTAGCCTTCCTTCCGCTTAAATCGATAATTCTGTTTGCAACAGCCATAACTCCATTTTCAGCTTGCTTTTCTCCCCTCGTATAAAAGGAATTTAAAGCATTTTGATTGATAAGCTTATCAATCCCTTCAGTCACGGTCTCCAGGTATTTATATACATACAAAATCGTTTTTGCCCATTCGTTTGTTTTCATTCTTTACTCCTTACTTTAGCGATTATAATTTTTAATTTTCCTTATAGTCAATGATGACTGACATTTTTTTACAAAATTCGCTATTTTTTTACAAAAATAGTGTCGAATTTTGTTTTATAGATGACAAATTTAGACATTTATAGAAAAAATCCAGCTTTAAACAACTTATGTAAAAGCAAATAAAAGACGGAAGAGTGCCATAAAATCAATAAAATATAATTAAAACAGTTGCAATCATAAATGAAATGTGATAGAATAATGTTTGTCTATGGCTGTTGCCATAAAAATCAACTTCAAAATATGCCGATGTGGCGGAATGGCAGACGCGACGGACTCAAAATCCGTTGAGGGCAACTTCATGTGGGTTCGACTCCCACCATCGGCACCAAACAAAATGTTTGACAACAAACCAGATGTTTAATTTTTATTATTCATCTAGGTTTTATTTTTTTATTACTGCACTTATTCCAACCAAATTTAAACCTATACTCTTAAATTGTCTTTTAATACTTTATTACATTAAAAATTCAATAAAAAAGCCCCAGCAAAATGTTGGGGTCTTTTATTAAATAAATATGACCCAAGCATTTCCTTAAATCTTAATTCAGAATTATGGAACGCTTAGGTCCGCTAAATTTTAATCTTTAAATTCCATCAATATAAATATTTCATTTTTGCATTTCATACATTTCATGTCATGTATAAAATATTTTTTCCCTGCCCTACTTGGCTTTGATACCAACACTTTGCAGCTTGCCTCATTGTTTGAAGAATTGCACTCTCCAAGACATCTGCCACAATGTGGACAAAACACTTTCATTTGCACTTTTTTGCCTCCTTAAAGCTTATGAATAAAATGTTCTACTATGCCTAGTATTTTTACATCTTTAGTTATTATATCGTCATATCGAGGATTTTCTGGGTGAAGCACCACATGTTCTTTCTTTCTGTAAAAGGTCTTAACCGTTGCCTCATCATCAAGCAAAGCAACAACTATCTGACCATTTTCAGCAGTTTCGCATTTTCTGACCGCCAATATATCACCGCTTTGAATGCCAACTCCAGCCATACTATCCCCTTCAGCACGAAGAAGAAAAAGCTCATCACTGCCAAAAATAGCAGCTGGAAGTTGAAAAACCCCCTCAATATTCTCTTGTGCCAAGATTGGTTTGCCACAGGTAACAGTGCCGACAATAGGGGCAATTATTGTGCGGTCACAACATAGATTGTTTGAAATTTCAATTCCGCCAAGCTTATCCTTGCCTATCTGCCCTCTTTGATGAAGCAGTTCTACATAACGGCATACAACTGACAAACTTGAAAGCTTGAAACGCTTCATTATATTACGATAAGAAGGGCTTCTGCCATTCTCTATCTGATAAGTTTTAATATAATCAAGCAGCTCTTGAGCGAATTTTTCATTTATGTTTTTCATAATGGCTCCAATCTTGTTTTAAAAGAACGGCGTGTTCTTTTATGCAACTATTATAAAACACCTGCTTTAAGAATGCAAGTGTTTGTGACAAATTTTTTGTAAAAATTTTGTCTTTATTTGTCGAAAATAAATATCGTAATATTCAATAAATTCTTAAGCAAACTAAAGCCATTGTTGAAACAAATCTTACTTAAAAAGCAGAATAAGACTAAACGAAATTTACTTAATTTTCATTGTCTCCCACTTGTTGCGTATTGAAGATTTTGCCGACAAAAGCTTGTTGCTTTCAACAACAGCCCTTTCAACCAATACACAAAGTAGTTCTCTTGGAGAAGGTCTGTCATTGTAAAATTCAACCTTTACAAACTTTTGAAAATCTTTAATGCCATTGTGTTTGATGCTGACATCAATCGCGTGCCTTAAAGAACGGTCAACAATATCCGCTTTTACATCAAACATATCCCCGACTTCATTGAAGAGCCTGTTGTGAATATTGAATTTGAGAGTGGAATCTTTCAAAATCAACTTTGCACACTCCTTTATAAAGTTATAGCCGTTTAAATTTGGCATAATTTTCAGCATCATCAAATAGACGCTTATTCTTTCATCAATTATATCTTCTTGCTCTTCCAACATAATTTTTAATACCTCAATAACATACATTATACATAGAGAAATTTAAAAGTAAACTAAAAGAAATGATTTTTTCGGAAAAACTCCGAATTTTTTACAAAATTTTACAAAAATCAGAAATTTGAGCATTTTTCTAAAACTAATTCAATCATTTTGCTCAATTTCAACAGTATAAGTTTGCATTCAAATATAATTTGATATTTAAATCGATAGTTTTTTTATATTAAATATGATAATTATTAAGATAATCATTTAAACAAGCAAAAAAGCACTCTTGTTGGAGTGCTTTTTCTTATAAATCCAATTCCAAACTATCAAGCTTGTTCTTTAATGCCAAATATTCATTCTTATTATGAGGAAGTAGGCTTTCATCACCCTCTTCAATCATCCCAAAAAATTGCTGAAGTTTTATCCATTTAAGCCCATCAACCTCTTCTGCTTGCAACTCTTGTTTGCTTAAATCAATGTTTTTCTTTAAAAGATAAATGTCAACAAATTCATTGCTTACTGTTTTTCCATAAACAAGTTTTTCTTTGTTTGTAAAGACAAAATCAAGCTCACTGGCATCAATGTCGAGTCCTATTTCTTCCTTACCTTCCCTAACTGCCGTTTCTAAAGAGCCTTCACCTGCACCAATATGTCCTGCAAATGAACAATCCCATACATTCGGAAAAAACGATTTCTCACTGCACCTGTGCTGCAAAAGTATTTCAGAATTGTCATTTATAATCCAAACATGCACACTTCTATGCCACAGCCCATCCCTGTGCGCAATGGCCTTATCCACAGTGCCAACCACTTTTCCATTCTCATCCAATAAATCAATAAGCTCATGTTCCATATCAATATCCCCCTATCATAACTATGACAAGTGTAATATTTTATAAAAAATAAGTCAAGAATAAAGTCGAATTTAATAAAAACGCCATTAAAGGTTATAAAAGAAATAAAAAACTCAAGAAAGTTTTTTCAAAAGAACACCACTTAAGCCCCCACGGCATAAAAAAAGACGGTCGTTTTCGCCTTTTCTAGTGGAACGTAATATTTCTAAATCGAATATTATTTATATTCAAACTCGAGCTCGGTTTTTCTTTCATATATCTCTCCGGTAAGAGTTTCATACATATTTTTCGGACTACTTTTACGAGCATAACAATAATTACAGCCATGCTTGCAAGTATCATATCTTCCGATATCAATCGCCGGCATACAACCACAAAATTTTCTTTGACCATCCAGTTTATTATTTTTTCGTGTTACAATAATATTTTGATCTTTATACTTTTCAGAGAGCAACTGTTCAAATATTTCCCTGTCAATACACTTGCTTGTTGCAATTCCATACTTTGACCAATCACCACTTTCTGCACATGCTTCAATTTGAACATTATACTCTTTTGCAATATTTGAAAATGCTAAAAGTATTTCATTCTTTTGTGCTAAATTTGGAGCCCATACTTTTTTTGAGCACCCTTTATAGCTTTCAATTACAAAACTGATTTTGCAATGCTTTGTGTGATCTTTTAATTCTTTACAAAGCATTTCGAATTTTTGTTTGTGCCATTCAACATTTATTCCTTCAGCAAGCAAAATCGGATCATATCTCCAAATGACCGGGCAATGACTAGACAGCTCTTTAAAACTTTCTATTCTCTTTTGCAAACTTGGCAAATTAGCCTCAATATTATCAGGATAAGCATTTAATGTGTAAAGAAAATAAAATGGGATATCTTCTAGTAAGTGTAACTTATCAAACATAGGCATCGGATTTTTAGTCCAAAAAACAATACCTTCAATATTCCCTTGCATCTCAACTTTCTTTTGACCTATTAAATCTATTTCAATATTTTTTATCCTTATAGATTCAAGTTTTATTCTTGCAATTTTTGAAGGGTTAATCGGGTTTGGAACCAGCACATATCCATCTTCCAATCTATCAAAAAACCAATCTGAATAAAATGCAGAGATATCAGTCCGCCTTGAAACACTTAATATCATTTATAATTTTCTCCACAAATAATGATACCATTTCCATCCAAAATTTCAAAATGTTTAAACTTAAAATTCCCATGAAGTTTATTTAAAAGTTTGTTTAAATTCAAAAGCTTAATTTTTTAAATCTGTTAAAAGTTTTAACATTAAAATATTGTCTGTTTCAAGATTGACTGACAAAATTCTAGACTATTTCAATAATATATCTAATACCGCCCAAAAATCATGGTAAAAACTATGATTGGATAATAGATGAAAGAAAACTAAATTGATTATTATTGCTCAACAAAACATCTAGCGGCAGCTAGCAGAGCCCCACGGCATAAAAAAAAGACGGTCGTTTCCGCCTTATCTGGTGGACTGCCGGTGCTCGTTATGAGACTTACTTGGGAGGAAGGCGAATGGCCAAATTCCGCGTACTATGCAAACAAGTCGGAATTTCGACCCGGACTGGTCCGGGGTTGCATGGCGGTCGCCATGGCTAGCGGCAGCTAGCAGAGCCCCACGGCATAAAAAAAGACGGTCGTTTCCGCCTTATCTGGTGGACTGCCGGGGGCTCGAACCCCGGACCCTTCGATTAAGAGTCGAATGCTCTACCAACTGAGCTAGCAGTCCATATTTGATATTGAAATATTTTTTAGTACACCTTATTTTCAAAAATGCCTAATTTATTTTTAAAATTGGCCCTCAAAAATTATGTTTAAACATACGCAACTTGGGTCAAATCCAAAAATTTACTTAGGTATTATAAGATAAAAAAAATATTTTGTCAACCATATTTAAAAGATTAACAAAATATTTTTATCTCTCTTCAAACAAAACCTCTTCAAATTTAAAGCAATTTACAATTTTGTAAGCACAACCTTTCCTTGAAGCCAATTGTTGAAAAAACTTTCCGTTTCCCTTCCGCCATATTTTCTAAATTCTGCGATAAGCTGTGCTGGCGAAATGTTTTTATATTTAAAATCATCATAGATATTTTTAAGAGTTTTTTCAAATTTGTTTTTTCCGATAAGTTGCCTAAATGAATTAAACATAAGCACACCCTTTGTATAAGTGCAATTAGTATATTCTGGCTCTGTTTCGAACTGGTCAAGCGGTCTATCCATTCTGCCATCCACCTTGCCTGTCACTCTTTTAAAAAGCTCTTCAAAAAATATATAATTATTGTTGGCATTTTTTATTAGCTCATTAAAATTCTCACTATACTCTTTATGCTTTTCAAAGAACAACAAAGTGCTATACTCGGCAAGTCCTTCATCTATCCATGCATGATTATACTGGTCATTGCCAACCAACCCATACCACCACTGATGCGCAATTTCATGAATAATCACATAGTCAAGATCAACATTTTCCTCTATCTTATCACTTACAAGCACGATATTTGGATATTCCATGCCTCCGTGCACAAAATTTGACTTAACAACTGAAAGCTGACTGTAAGGATAGTCACCAATCATATCGTTGAAAGTTGACAGAGCCGCCACCGCAGTTTGCAAACATCCTTCAAGATTATCGTCATTTTGATAACCAAAATAATTTACTTGAACACCCTTCCAGTTTTTTGAGACCTTTTCAAATTTATCACTAAGCACAAAACAAAAATCTCTCACTTTATCAGCTTTAAACTTGCTTGTTGTCATACCATCTTCAGAGCTTGACGAAATTTCTTCTCCACTTGCAGCAATGATAAAGTTTGAATTAAAAGCAATTTCAACCTCATAGTTTGACACATCACTATAAAAAGGGTCGCCATTTGAATGATAAAGCTCTTGCATAAAGCCCACACCCTCTTCATACATGCATGCAATAGGATAGAAATTGCCAAAGTTGACAGTATTGTCACCATAACCAAATCTGTGATTGATATTTGGCAAACACACTTCAAATTGGATAGAAATGTAGACAGTTTCATTTGGGAAAAGCTCTTCATCCAGCTTAACTGACAATATGTTCTCATCTTCTCCTGTCACTTCAAAACTTAAATCTTTGTCTTTATTAAAAACTTTTAATATTTCAATTTCGCCATAACTTTCACCATTTGGATAAGCATCCGCTTTATTTGGCTCACTTACAACTTTGGCCTTTGCCCCCTCTCTGAACGCATTTGGATATAGATGAAACATGATATTTTCAAAAGAATTATCGCTACTGTTGAAATAGCTAATTTCTTCACTTCCGCTAAGTTTATGCTTGTCATCATCATAACTTAAATTAAGCTTATAATTGTTTAGTCCTTTGATTTCTTCACTTTCATTTGTCAGGCAGAAAAAAAGAATGGTGGCGGCAATAACGGCAGCTGCCAAACCAAACAACAAAAATTTCACATATTTTCTTTTAATTAAAGTTTTCATACAATATAATACTGACTTTAAATGATATTCATGACTGACAGTAAAGATAAATTTTTTAAGAAAGCAAAATTGGTTGAAAAAAGAAAGTCTTTATGTTACAATAAAAAAGAAATTTTTAATTCTTAAATAGGAGAAACAATGGCATTTTGCAAATTTTCAACTGAATACATAGCAAGCTCTAAGACAGAAATCGACAATATTTTCATCAATGACTATCTTCCTTTTGCAGAGCCAGAACATGTGGTTGTATATTTATATGGTCTCTATTTATGCTCAAGCAATGCATTCGACAACACCCTGTCAAACATTTCTCATGTATTGAATTTAAGTGAAGAAGAGGTCATTTCTGCCTATGAATATTGGGAAGAGCAAGGGCTTGTAAGACTTCTTAGAGTAAACCCTTTGGAAGTGACTTATATTCCCCTAAAAAATGTGCTGTCGGCAAATAAACTTTACAAACCTGACAAATATGAGGTGTTCAATCAACAGGCTCAAGAAATCTTTCAAGGCAAACGCGCAATTTCCAAGCATGAATATGGCGAATATTATGACTTTTTAGAAAGATATCATGTAGAGCAAGAAGCCCTTTTGATGATTATGAAATATTGCGTCGAAACAAAACAGAGCGCTGTGGGCTACAACTATATCCTCACTGTTGCAAAAAACTGGGCTGTAGAAGGCATAACCAGCACCATTCAAGTTGAAGAACGTCTGACTAAATTTGAAGAAAAATCACCAGAGCTTTCTGAAATTTTCAAATGTGCTGGCATAAAAAGAGCCCCTTATGTAGAAGAACGAACACTTGTAAACAAATGGCTGAGCGAATATGGCTTTTCTCTTGAAGTAATCTTGCACATCTGCAAATCTTTTAAAGGCAAAAATAGATTTTCGATGGAAAAAGCGGACGCGCTTATTAAAAAGTATTATGAATCAAAACTTTTCTCAACCCAAGAAATTGACTACTTTGAAAAGAATAAAAAGGAAGCCTTCCTACTCGCAAAAGAAATCAATAAAGAGCTTGGTCTTTATTATGAAAATCTTGAAACCATTGTTGAAAACTACATTCTCAAATGGACAAACCTTGGTTATGATGAAGAAATTTTGCTTGAAATTGCAAGATATTGCTTTAAAAACTCCATCCGCAACCTTGAAGGAATGGATAAGACTATCGCAAAATTCTATAAACTTGGTCTCATTTCAATCGAGGCATTAAACGAATATATCGGCGAAATCATTGCCGCTGATGATAAAATTCAAAATATACTTGACAGTCTTGGAATAAAAAGAGTTGTAAATTATATTGACCGCGAAAATTATAAAATTTGGACAATAGATTGGAAACTTAATGAAGAGCTCATAGAATATGCGACCACCCTTGCAAAAGGCAAAGAAAGTCCGCTTAAATATTTGAGCAGAATACTTGCCGATTGGCATGAAAAAGGTATAAAGACCGCTCAAGAAGCAAAAAATACTGCACCAATCGAGAAAGTCTCACAAAATTCTGTTCAAAAGAAAAACTTTGCTGGAAGAAGCTATTCTGACAACCAAATCAATGCACTATTCCAATCAATCGGCGATATTGATGTTTAATTAAGCCAACAAATAGGAGTTTATAAATGAAATCAAGTATAATAGAAAAGGCAAAAAAGATTATTGAAAACAAACATTATGAGGCAGAACGAGAAGCTTTAAACAACAAAGAAGAAGCTTTAAAAGACCCCGAATTTAAAAAACTATATCTTGCCTATATAAACAACATAATCGAAAGTGCAAAAACTGGAGAAGAAAATCCAGAAGAAGAAAAAAAGCTGAAAAAGGCTGTCGAAAAAAGATTGAAAGAGCTTAAACTCGGCTCGGTCGAGCCAGAATATTATTGCCAAAAATGCAAAGATAACGGACTTACTCAAGATGGAAAATATTGCGACTGTTTTATTGATGAAATCAACAAACTTTTAAAAACAGAAAGTGGCTTTTTAGAACTTGAAGACTTTGAAGATACAAATCTTGACATATTTGAAGCAAACAGTCAAATGAAAACCCTCTACTCCAAAATGCAACAGTGGTGCAATTCAAATTTTGCAAAAACTATTGTATATCTTGGTGGCGAAACAGGTGTAGGAAAAACTCACCTCATCAAATGCATGGCAAATGAGCTTATCAAAAGACACAAACTCGTCCTTCTTACCACATCTTTTGCAATGCATCAAGATTTTGTAAGAAGTTTTTCAACTCGAGATGCCGAAGAAAAGCAAAACATTATTTCAAAATATATTGACGCTGAAATTCTTTTCATTGACGACCTTGGCACAGAGCTTCGAAACCCAAATGTAACAGTAAACTATCTTTATCAAGTTTTAAATGAAAGAAAGATGAAAAAGCGCCCTACCATAATCACCTCAAATCTCACTCTAGCCGATATAAACGAATATTACGATGAGCGAATTTCGAGCAGAATTGCAGACCAAACACAGTCAATTTGTGTTTATATTCAAGGTGAAGATTTAAGGCATAAAAAATTTTAATAATTTTTATAAAAAAAGTGACTTACTTAAAAAGCCACTTTTTTATTTTGAAACGCAGGTTAATCTAGTTATTATTTAATATCTATTTTAAAATAAATATTTTTTAATAATTATAATTAAATAGTTATAATAAAATCACTATCTACTAAGGAATTTCTTGAAAATATTGATATTTTTAAGTTGAGCATCTCTCAATGTGCTCTCCCCATGCCCACTAAAAACTTTATCAAAGTCAAGTTTTTCAAGTTTCAATAATGAAGAATACATATCTTCTTTGCTTGAGCTTTTCAAGTCCATTCGTCCAACACCTCTTGCAAATAAAACATCTCCTGCAAACAAGTTTCCTTCCACCAAATAGCATTCACAGCAATGGCAATGCCCAGGAGCAGATATGCATTCGACTTGAAAATTTCCTAAAGATAAAGTCATATCTTTTTCAATAAAAACAAAATTTGAAAGGTCTTCAATAACGCTCTTGTCATCACTATAGTTTGCTTCAAAATCAGTCACTGTTTCTGCCACCATTGCATTTGCATAAATCTTGCAACCAAACTTTTTGGCATACTCATTGCAATTTATGCTGTGGTCATAATGTCCGTGAGTTAAAAGCACACCAACCACCTTATTTTCTCCAACTGCATTTTCTACTTTGTCAAGAGTGCAACCGCAATCAACAATCAAAGCTTCTCCATCTTTTTTCAAGATATATGTATTCGATTCTAAGATGTCTGATATTATATTTTCTATTTGCATTATTTCACCTCATTTAATTTGCTTTCTCCTAATACTTTTAAAGCTTTATAAACTTGCTTCCAATTTTTACATCTTGTCATATTATCAAGCTTGATGCCGTGATTATATTTTGCATCAAAACAAATACAAGGAACATGCGGTGAAATGACACTAAGATTTTCATAACTGTCATCAATCATGACTTCCACATTATTTTCAAGCACGCAAGTCAATTTTTCACGCTTTCCATAAAGCCCAAACAGCTTGTCATAAACAATTCCATTGTTTGCAAAAGTCTCTTTGATAATGTTTTCCATCAAAACGCTGTTTTCATCCCCTGTTCCAAAATATTGCCTAAGAGTAATAATATATATTTGATGCCCTTCCTCTCTTAATTTATTAAGAAATTTTGAAGCCTGTTTGTAAAACTTAACCTCTTTAGAATAAGCCCAAATGTATTCCTTCCAAAAGCGATTATCTTGCTCTTTGGTCATCCCTAAAAGCTGATAAAGACAAGTTGATTTTTTAAACTTTTCACCTTCTGGCTTCTCTTTTTTAAAAAACTCTTTGCTTTTCTTTGCACAATAAGAATAAAGATTGGTAAGCACCCCATCAATGTCTACTCCAATAATCATTTGTACCTCACTTTGCCAGTATTATATCACAGTCATAAAAATATTTCAAGCAAACTCACCCTAAATACCTTTTTTTAGTACGCCATTTCAAACTTGTAATTTTAATCTTTGCTTTTTAAGCCTTGATTTTTTCAAGGAAGATTATCAATATTACCACAAAAAAAATACACCATACAGTGATAATGCTTATTACAAACACTTTTATGGCGTATTTTAAATTTGGCAGGGGTGGAAGGAGTTGAACCCTCCTCTGGAGTTTTGGAGACTCTCATTCTACCGATGAACTACACCCCTA
>CARNVA010000010.1 GCA_949031345.1 uncultured Eubacteriales bacterium
AGCGGTTTATCCGCCTTTTAATCTCTGTAATATTCATCTATATTTTTAAGGTTTTCCTCTTCATCTTCTTCTATAAAAAATTCAAACTTCTTTTCTTCTTCTTTACGCTGGTTTTCTTCTTCTTTGCGTTTCTCATTTTCCAGTTTGCGTTTCTTCTTTTCTTCCTTCTTTTTCTCTTCCCTATAACTTAGTTTTAAATCATCATCAACTACATCTCGCATGGCAGAAACTATAATTTCACCTAAAATTTCAGTTGGCTCACCTTCAAAAAGAGAACACACAACAAAGCTTACAGCTTTTGTCAAATAACCAATGCCTCCCAGGGTCAACAATATAACGCTTGCAATTTGCATTCTTTCACCGGATTTTACCATTCCCTTAAACTCATCGCCAGCTTTCGACCAGAATAAATCCATATAAAAATTTTCTTTACTATCATCTATTTCGGCTTGATACCCTTTTTTAAGAAATTGATAATCCATAATTGACAATTCGTCATTATCAAAAGAAACTTCAAGCTCTTCAAGTTTATTTTCTATTTGTTTAAGCCTTTCATCTTCATCTGCACGAGCCTCTATATAGGTAGTCGTATTTTGAAAGCCTTCATCTGCACTTTCGATTTTATCACCACCAACAAAAAGTAAAGGAAGCCCAGCACCTGTAAAAATAGTCCCACAGCAAAGACCTAAAGTAAGACCTGACATTTTTAAAATACCAAGTAATTTTCTACCAAATGACATTTTAATCTCCTACTAAAATTATATAACAAAAATTGCACAAAGTCAATATTCATCTTCTTTTTAAATTGAATATCTGCAAAAAGATATTTATTTAAGCTTAATTCAAAATTATCTGAGCAATTTTTTTCAAATACAACTAAGTATCAGTTAATAAAAAAATATAAAAATTAAAAAACTAAGTGAAATTTAAAATAACAGCTGAACAAATAAACTATGCAAAACTAAAAAAAGCGGTTTATCCGCCTTTTAATCTCTGTAATATTCATCTATATTTTTAAGGTTTTACTCTCCTTCTTTTTCTAAGAAAGGCTCAAACTTCTTTTCCTCTTCAAGTCTTTCCGTTTCTTCTTGTTCTGCTTTCCTTTTTGCAATAGTTTTCGCGCTTGGCGCAAAATCATAAGCAATTATATCTTCCATTTTTTCTACTATTTCACTTCCAAAAACATCATAAGGCTTACCCATTGTTAAAGATCCATACGCAAAAGAAAAACCTTTTATAAACAAGGCAACTGTACCTACGCCAGAAAGTATACACCCAGCGCCTTCAATTCTGCCCTGACTTTAAAATCCCCTTACTCTCATCTGTGGCATACCAATTATATTACAAATCGTACCTCCAACACAATGCATGCGTCAATCCAGCCATCTTCAAAATTCCTAAAATTTTTGACATAACAACCTCCATTTTTTCAAATCAAATTCAGTCTGCCAGCTTCTAAAATAAAATATCAAACATTATTTATCTATAAATTTTATCATAAGCAATAAAATTGTCAATATACAAGGTTAAAAACGCTATATGAATTGTGAATCCATCATAATCGTAACAGGGCCATCATTCAAAGCTTCTATCTTCATATCTGCACCAAATACACCCATTTTGACAATTATGTTTTCATTTTTAAGCAGTTTTTCCATTTCTAAATAAAACTCATTTGCTCGCTCAGGCACTTCTGCATCAAAAAAACTTGGCCTGTTTCCATGACTGCAATCGGCAAAGAGGGTAAACTGACTTACAAGCAAAATCTGCCCGCCAATATCTTTAATGGACAAATTCATTTTTCCATTTACATCTTCAAAAATTCTTAAATTTGAAAGCTTCTTTGCCATTTTCTCTAAACTTGACTTTTCATCGCCTTTTCCCACGCCAAAAAATATAACCATTCCTTTTTCAATCTCAGAAATAAGTTTTCCTTCAACCTTTAAATTGGCTTTCAAAACTCTCTGCACAACTGCTTTCATAATTTCTCCTTTGTATTATTATAACATAAATTCAAAAAGCCTCATATATTTTTTTATTATTTCGAAAATAAAAAAGCTGAAAAACAAGCTTTTTTGATTTTAATTAACCTTATAAAAATCAAATAAACTTAGAAATAATCAAATCTTTCACAAATTAAAACCAAATTAAATTATTTTATGCAAAGATTCATTTAATAGTATCAAATGCGGCCTATGCTTAGATAAGCGAGCCTCAGCGTGCCGTCAGCGGTGGCGCGCTGGTGCGAGCGAAGCGCCATTGTTATAATCATTTTATTTTTAAATATTCATGCTTTTAAAATTAAAATATATCTAAACACAAAAAAAGGCCCTTAAAGCCCTTTTTTATTTTTTATTATGATTTAAAATCAAACTTTCTTAATAAATATTGTTTATATCATCTTTCACTACAGTATAAACTCCGCCTTCTTCAGTCACTTTATATCCATCAGCAACAAAGTTTACTTTAGGATTTTCAGCCAAGTTGTCAGCAGGATTAAAGTTGTTAGCGAATGTTCCACCATAAACAACAATCCTTGCGCTTCCATTTTGACCGTTTCTATCAAGCAAATTCAAAGTATATCTGCTATCGCTCATGCCTGTTGCAGGTGTTGCATCAAAGTATCCTCCTCTGATTTCTGCTTCACCTTTAATTACATAAACTGCACTTGCTGCCCCTTTAATAGTCCCGCTTTCAATCAAAAGCTTAGCCCCATCAGTAAGTGTAAAACCATAAACATCACCAGCAATTCCGTCAACAATTCCATTTCCAGTAATTGTAAGGTCTGCGCCTTCCCTTAAAATGAAAACTGACATTACATTTTCAAACATTGAAACATCTTCGCCAGCAAAAGCATTTATTTTATGGCCATTTAAATCAAGAACAACCTTGCGTGCCACATTAAGACCACCGCCGACTACATTTTCAGAAATCGTAATATCTCTTGTAAGCATAAGCACTCCATCTTTTCCGCTTGCTGAAAGTGCAGTTTGAAGGTCACTCAAATTGTCAATATCTCTGGCAACGCTTGATTTTATTTCAGCTGAAGCTAAGCCCTTGCCTAAAATATAGACATTATAATTCCAAGTTGCATTTCTGTATTGGTCTTTTACTGAACCAAGACTTGTTGTATAATTTGAAAGATACAGTGAAAAAGGATATCCGTCTGCATTTTCAACCACTGTAAGCCCATAACTATTTACATTACCGTTGAGCGTTTTCTTAGTTAAAACAACATCATCTTTTTGTGCCCCTTCATAACTGAAGCCCAAAGCGTCTGTTGCAGATTTTAAAGTCACTTCATAAACGCCATCATTTTGTTTAATTTCGTTCTTTGTGTTCTCGTTTAAAAACTCAACCTTAGCAAAATCAATTGTTTCGCTGTTTGCGTCCATGTTTAAAGCAAACTCCCTGCCATTGACCTTTAAAGAATTATTGACTGCCCCTTCAAATGCAAGAATTGGAGCTGCAACCATAAGTTTTCCTTTTTCAAACTTGAAAACAACATCTCGAATTTGATTGCTGTTTCCAATTGAAAGAGACGCTGTTTGGTCTTTTGCAAAAGAAACCCCTCCTATTTCAATAGATTCAACATCTTCAAAGTTTGAAAGACTTCCGACTTCTACATAATAATTGCCAATCGCCTTATCTTGACCGAGCTTTGCGTTAAGCTCATCCACCGTATATTTGACATCTGTACCAAGAGCTGTATTATTATAAGCATTTGCGACCACACTTTGAACGGCAGCGTCAGCATCCATTTGAGTATTGGCATTTGCTTCATATTTTTGTTTTGAAACTTCAACATTAAACTTAGCTGTTGCTACGCCCTTTCCTCTCACATAAGCTTCATAATCCCATTTTGCATTATTAAACTTGTCATTGACATCATTGATATCAGAGGTATAGTTTGAGACATACAAAGCAAGCGGATTGCCGTCAACTGCTTCAGTTTTAGTAAGTCCATAACCATTAAGCGCGCCATTTATATGCTTTCTTGTAAGCACAACATCATCAGCAGTCGCGCCTTCATAATAGAAACCAAGAGCCTCAGTCGCTGACTTAAGATTAACATTATAAACACCCTCAGCGTCTTTCTCTGAAACTGTATTCTTTGAATTTTCAGAATAGAAAGACACATTTGAAAAGTCAAATTCATCACTTTCAGAAGCAATTCCAAGCGAGAAAACCTTGTCATTGATTTTAATGTTTGATTGCCCCACAGTTTCAAAAGCAAGCACTGGTGCGGCAACTTTCAATGCCCCGTCGTTATAACAATATACCACATCGTCAACAAAATTGCTGTTTCCGATTGAAACTTTTACAGTATCATCTTTTGAATATTCTACTCCACCAAGATCTATGCTTGATACCTCTTTGCAATTTGAAAGAGTGCCGACAGTGACATAGTAATTCACCTCTTTTTGAATATGCTCACCAAGCTCAGCAACAGTGAAAATCTGTTGAGAGTTTGATTGATTTGGCAAATTGTAAGCATCGTGAATTATGTCGTCAATCACATGCTCGACATTTGCTTTCAAATCAGATGAAGCGTTAAACTTCATTTCCTTATCGCCACAAGAAGTAAGCATGACCGCACCAGCAGATAACGCAAGCACTACTGGAACAGCAAGCAAAACTTTTTTCATTCTTTTCATAAATAATTCCCCCTTTTTGTAGTATTTGTCGGTTATCTCAATTTTATTTAAACAAATTAAAAATTTTTATAATTTGACAAAAATTTTTCAAAAAACATTAAAATAATACAAAATATTTCATTTTTCTTACCTTTTAAGTATACATCAAATGAAAGTTTTAACAAACTAAATATGAAAGATTAAAAAATAATAAATAAAAAAGGCAGAATAATATCTGCCATTTCATTTAATAAAATTAAAGTAAACATAAAAATTATTTATTTAAATATTCTTTAATTACAACCACCTTAAGCTGAGAATATTCTTCTTCAGTTATCAGCCCAGATTTTTTCATATCATTAAGCTTTTTAATCTTAACCTCAAAATCAAAATTTAAAGTATTTTCATTTGCAACAGCACTAGATTTGTTTTCAGTCTTTACCTTATCAACCTTCGCAGTTGACTGCTTTTGTGTTTTTTCTGGCTCTGCAACCTCAGCACTCTTGTTTACAACCACGGCTGCTTTATCACCTTTTACAATACCAATAATAGCAAGAACATTTTTTGCGATAAGTGCAACCATTACGAATATTTTAATTATCCCCCCCGAAAAATGTCAAGCATTTTAGATTAAAAAATGAGTTTTGTAAAAAAATTAAATTATGTTTTTTTAAAAAACAAAATCTATACAAAATTCAAATTTTTAAAAAAATTAAAATTCTTGCATTCTTCAAACTCTTTCATACTTAAAGCTTTACAAAGTAATTTTCACTTTATTTCAAAAGGATATTAAAAACATACAAAACATTATTTAAATTCTTCCATATTTTTAATATTCAAACATCAAATTGAAGTTTGACGGAAACAGAAAAACTAAGGCTATGAATAAGCGAGCGTCCGCGTGCCGTCAACGGTGGCACGCCGGTGCGAGCGAAGCGAGAACGCAATTCGCTTAAATTCACAACAATATCAATCACTAAAAAATTATCGCAACATCAAATTCTAAATGTACATTATATAACGAATGTTATATTACACCATATATAACGAAATCAAATCGCCACCTCAGACAACAAAAAAGTACCACAAATTTTATGGTACCTTTTTATTATTAAATATTATTTTCCTCTTCATTTTCTTGGTTTATTACATCTGCTTGTTTAGCCCCTTCTGTTTGAGATTGTTGCTCCGTTGTTTTTACTGGGGCTGATGTATTTTTATCCTCCAATTGATTAGCAACAGTTGTTTGAACAGGTTTTGCAAGTTTTGCAAAAACTTTATCAAGAGCAGTCCTATAAACATCATCTCTCAAAATTTCAACTGATCCCTTATCAATCATCTTAAATGTATAAAATAAGACTTCTCTATTTGCTTCAAGCATTCCCATTCTAGGCCAACGCTCGCTCGCTTGTTTATATAACCCACCGCCTGTGCTCATAGACGAAATGAATGCAGCATCAAGAATTTCATTTCCCTTATTTTCTAATAGAGTCTCTTTGATTATTTCTTTCAAAAGTTGAACTCTTCTTTTTTCTCCACCAAGTTTTTCATACTGTTCTTTTTTTAGTTGATATTCTTCATTCTGTTTCTTTTTATTTTTCGCTAATTCTGACAACTCTAATTTTAAACGAAACATTTCACTATATTCTTTATTTGTCCATATTTTCATTCTTAACGCATCTAAAAGAAACTTCTCAACGGTCACAATTTTCATAATTTATTATCTCCTTAATTCTATTATAACTATGAGGTGGCAAATTGTTAAGAAGTTTTAAAAAAACTACTCATGTAACTTTAACTATAATACATAATAGGAACATCAAGAAATAGAAAATTTAAAATTTTTATTAAGTTTTTTATACAAAATCACCTGATTCTTAACAATTTATAACAAAAAATCATCCTACTAAGAAGATGATTTTTTATTATTTTTATAAAATTATATCAATTCAACAATTGCCATTTCAGCGCTGTCGCCTCTGCGTGCACCAAGTCTAACAATTCTGGTGTATCCACCGCCTTGTCCAACTTCTTTGATGCGTGCAGCATATTTTGGAGCATAGAGGTTGAAAATCTTTTCAAGAAGTGGATGTTTAATATCCTCTGTTCTTGCTTCAAAAGCTTCGATTGATTCTTTTGGTTTTCTTTGCTCTTGTCTATCCATAAGATAAGCCATAAGCGCTCTTCTAGCTGCAAGTTTCTTAGGTCCATCGTTTGAAACGGTTGTTTTTACCTTAATACCTTTTGCGTCTTTGATTTCTTTTTCAACTTTTACGATATCTTCATAAGAGTTGATAGCAAGGGTCAAAAGTTTTTCTGCCTGACTTCTTACAGACTTTGCACGAGCAACAGTTGTCTCAACTTTTCCGTACCAAAGAAGGTCAGATACAAGTCCTCTGAGCATTGCGTCTTTTTCCTTGCTTGGTCTACCGAGTTTTGCATTAGCCATTATATTTCTCCTTTATAAAGTTTAGTCTTCGTCCTTACGAAGAGAAAGTCCATAACTTTCAAGTTTTGCAATAACCTCATCAATAGATTTAATGCCAAGGTTTTTCACTTTAAGCATGTCACCTCTTGATTTTTTAGTGAGGTCTTCAACATTGTTTATTCCTGCTCTCTTTAAGCAGTTGTATGAACGAACAGAAAGATCCATTTCTTCGATAGGAAGCTCCATAAGTTTAACTTGTTTGTCTTCTTCTCTAGAAACTAAAATATCAGAATTTGCGATTTGAGCACAAAGCTCTACAAACAGATTGATATGTTCCATTACAATCTTACCTGCAAGAGAAACAATTTCTCTAGCTGGAGTTGTTCCATTGGTTTCAACTTCCAAAGTAAGTTTATCAAAGTTTACGCTTTGACCAACACGAGTGCTTTCAACATTGAAATTCACTCTTTTTACAGGTGAGAAAAGTGAGTCCATTGCAATATAGTCAACATTGTCAAACTTTTCTTTGTTTTCATTGTTTGGCACATAACCTCTGCCATTTCCAATCATGATGTCCATATCAAGAACGGCACCATCATCTATTGTGCAAATGTGCAAATCTGGGTTTAAGATTTCAACATCTGAGTTTGATTCAAAATCTCTTGCGGTTACCTCTCCTGCTGCTGTCTTTCTAAGATGAAGGTATGTGATAAAATCACGGCTTTGGTCTTTGCATTTTACAGCGAGTGTTTTGAGGTTAAGTATAATATCAACAACATCTTCGGTCACGCCTCTGATGGTGGAAAACTCATGACTTACGCCAGCAATGCGGATTGCGATTGGGGCTGAGCCAGGAAGTGCAGAGAGAAGTGTTCTTCTCATAGCATTTCCAAGAGTTATGCCATAGCCTTTTTCAAGTGGTTCAACAACAAATCTTGCAAAAGCACCATTGTCAGTTTCTTCACAAGTAATTCTTGGTCTTTCCATTTCCATATAAATATACCTCCCTTATTATCTCGAGTATAATTCGACAATAAGTTGTTCTTTGATGTCAGCATCAACATCTGCTCGCTCAGGAAGTGCTACGATTTTCCCAGCGAAAGTGTTTGTATCAAATTCCACCCACTTAGGCATAACAACTTTGCTGCCTCTAAGGGATTTAAACATTTCGTTGCCTTGCTTATTTTCTTTAATAGCAACAGTGTCGCCAGCTTTTACTTGATAAGAAGCAATGTTGACTCTTCTGCCATTGACAGTAATAAGACCGTGGTTTACGATTTGGCGAGCTTGCTTACGGCTTGCACCAATACCCATTCTGTAAACAACATTGTCAAGGCGTCTTTCAATTAAAGAAAGCATGTTTTCACCTGTAACACCTTGCATTTTGTTTGCTTTTTCATAGTATTCTCTGAATTGTTTTTCAAGAACACCATACATTCTTTTTACTTTTTGTTTTTCTCTAAGCTGAGTGCCATATTCTGAGAAAGCCACTCTTCTCTTAGAATTGCCATGTTGTCCAGGAATAACTGGGCGTCTCTCCATAGCACATTTTTTTGTTGTACATCGCTCGCCTTTAAGGAAGAGTTTGCAACCTTCTCTTCTGCATTGACGGCAATCTGGTTCAATAGTTCTTGCCATGTCTTTCTCCTTTTATATTCTTCTTGTTTTAGGAGGTCTGCAACCGTTATGAGCGATTGGTGAAACATCCTTAATCATGGTTACATTAAGTTCGCAGTTTTGAAGTGAACGGATAGCAAGTTCTCTACCGCTTCCTGGTCCTTTAACGAAAACTTCAACTGTGTTGATACCATGTTCTTTAGCGACTTTTGCAGCATCTTCAACGCATGATTGAGCAGCGAATGGTGTGCTTTTCTTTGAGCCTTTAAGGCCGAGTTTTCCAGAAGAGCACCAAGAAAGAACATTGCCGTCACAATCAGTGAAACTTACAATCGTGTTGTTGAAAGAAGTTTTGATATGCACTTGTCCAGCAGAGATATTTCTGCTGACTCTCTTTTTAGTTGTCTTTTTATTTTGTGCTTGTTTAGTTGCCATAAATTATCTCCTTACTTACCCTTCTTAGAGCTGCCAGCAACGACTCTCTTAGGACCTTTTCTTGTTCTTGCATTATTCTTTGTGCTTTGCCCTCTTACTGGAAGTCCTTTGCGGTGACGAACACCACGATAGCAGCCTATTTCGATAAGCTTCTTAATGTCCATGTCGACTTTTTTACGAAGTTCACCTTCTACAAGAAGGTTGTGTTCTATATAGTTACGAAGTTTTGCAACTTGGTCATCAGTGAGGTCTTTTACACGGATGTCAGCACTGATTCCAGTTTCTTCGCAGATTTTGTTGGAAGTCACTCTTCCAATTCCATAGATATAGGTAAGACCAAGCTCTAATCTCTTTTCTCTAGGCAGGTCTACACCAGCAATTCTTGCCATTTATTTTTCCTCCATTTTTTAATATTAGCCCTGTACTTGTTTGTGTTTAGCGCTCTTAGAGCAGATGACCATAACTTTGCCATCTCTCTTGATTACTCTACACTTGTCACAAATAGGCTTAACAGATGCTCTTACTTTCATAATTTCTCCTTTATTGGCCCTTTTCTCTCCAAGTTATTCTGCCCTTAGTCAGGTCATAGGGACTCATTTCAACTTTTACTTTGTCACCTTCCAAAACTTTTATATAGTTTTTTCTAAGTTTTCCTGAAAGGTAGGTAATGATTTCATGTCCGTTGGCCAGACGAACTCTGAATGTGGTGTTTGGAAGCACTTCAACGACGCTTCCTTCAAATTCGATAACATCTTCCTTAGACATTATTTCACTCCTTTTTTTGATGTATTTCTGTCAAAAATTTTCTAATTCCAGCATTTGCCCTTTCATTATGGTCAGTCACGACCTCTTCACTTAAGAGCCTTTGATCAAACAATTTGATATGTTTGAAACTTTTCTTTTTAGGCTTATTTGTTTTAAGCCTTTTTCCGTCAGATAAATAAACATATTTATCATCAAGAGCGACCACTACGAAAAGCGAGCCTTTCTCTTTTCCGGCTGTTGCCAATACCACACTTCCAACTTTTATCATATTCACCTACAATGTCCAAATTTCGATTCCATCTTTAGTGATATGAACGGTGTTTTCATAGTGTGCTGAAGGCTTTCCGTCTCGAGTAACAACGCCCCATCCGTCTTCGACAAGCCAAACTTCCTTGCGTCCCATGTTTATCATAGGCTCAATAGCAATTACAGCATTGTCTGTGACAATTGGTCCATCTGTCACTTTCCCATAGTTTGGCACATTTGGTGGCTCATGCATTGATTTTCCAATTCCGTGTCCAACCAATTCTCTCACGACTGAATAGCCGTTTTTCTCAGCATGGACTTGAATTGCATTTGATAATTCTCCCAATCGGTGACCCACCTTAAGATTTTTTACTCCTTCAAAGAAACATTCTCTAGTGACATCAATGAGTCTTTGTTTCTCTTCAGAAATCTTTCCGACTGGAAATGTGCGTGTTGCGTCTCCATGATAACCCTTATAGTTTACCACTAGGTCAACACTGATTATATCCCCCTCTTTAAGAATAACCGCTTCACTTGGAATGCCGTGAACAATCATTTCGTTCACAGAAGTGCAAAGCGTGGCTGGATAGCCTTCATATCCTTTGCAGGCAGGAATACCACCACTCTCTATTATAAACTTTTCTACGAGATTGTCAAGTTGTTTGGTTGATATGCCAGGCTTTATTAAAGTTTCGGCATAAGCAAGAGCGTCACGAGTAATTTCGCATGCTTTTTTCACTAAGACAAGCTCTGCTGGAGATAAGTTGTTCACGCTTTTACTCTCCCAAGCTTTCAAGAAAAGCTTTTACAGGCCTATAAGTGTCCTCAGGTGTTTTATCACTTGACACCGTCAACAGCCTATCACTGTAGAAGTTTATGAGTGGTGCTGTATTTCTTTCATAAACTTCCAGACGATTTTTAATAGTTTCAGGTTTATCGTCATCACGCTGAATTAAAGTTGCACCACATTTATTGCATTCTGCTTTTGAATAATCTGATGTATTGAAAATTTCACCACACGCTGGACAAGTCCTTCTAGAAGATAATCTTTCGATAATAGTATCAAAAGCAAGGTCAACTAAAATGGCTGTGTCAATTGTTTCAATCTTTTCAAGCGCCTCTGCTTGAGCAACCGTTCTTGGAAAACCATCTAAAATGAAGCCTTTTTTGCAATCGTCATCTTGAAATCTCTTCTTGACGATTTCTATTGTCACTTCATCAGGAACAAGACCGCCGCTCTCCATTATGCCTTTCACCTGTCTGCCAAGCTCACTGTCTTCTTTAACAATAGCTCTAAAAAGGTCACCAGTTGAAATTTGTGGAATATCAAAATCTTTTGATATCTTCTTTGCAAGAGTCCCTTTTCCACTGCCGGGAGCACCTAAAAGGATTATTTTCATAAAATTTACTCCTATAATTTATAAATTCTTTTTTTAGTATATAAAAAGAAGGTAATTTTGCCTTGTTTGAACACATGTCCATAGGGTAATGTATCTTTTTTTGCCAGTGAAGATTTCCCTCACCGGCAAATCATATACATTTTTAAAAATAGTCGTGCAACATTTAGTTGCAATTCTGTAAACTAAGTTTGCCACTAAGCTTAAGTTAAACAAAATAGATATATTTTGTACTTTCAACTAAATTTATAACAATCGTGCAACATTTGGTTGCAATTTGCTTAGTCGAGGAAACCTTTATGATTTCTCATAAACATTTGTGCTGAAAGTTGCTTATCAAGCTCAAGCGCAACAGAAACAACAATCATAAGTCCTGTAACACTGAATGCATTGATAAGAATAGCAGCACCTGCGAAATCTCCAATTGCTTTGAAAGCAAGAGAAGGGATAAGCGCTATTATTGCAAGGAATAAAGCTCCCCAGAAAGTAATTCTGTCCGAAACCTTTCCAAGATAAACTGAAGTTTCCCTGCCAGGTCTGAAGTTTTGCACCATTCCACCCTGTTGCTGTATTCTTTTTGCTGTATCCTTAGGGTCAAAAGAAATTCTTGAGTAAAGGAAAGCAAATACAAGGATGAGAATAGCTGTCAAAACGATATATAGCCATGAATTTGTACCCATCCACTGACTGTACCATGTAACATGAGGCCAGAAGATTGAGATAATCATTTGTGGGAAAGTCAAAAGTGCTGACGCGAAAATGATTGGCATAACACCAGTCGCATTTATTCTAAGTGGAATATAGTTTGACTGCCCGCCATACATTTTTCTTCCCCTTATTTGCTTAGCATAATTTACTGTTATTCTTCGCTCACCACCATCGATAAACACGATAAGAGCAAAGATTGCAACGATTACTACTGCAAATAATACGAGATACCAAATGAATGTGATATCTTGAGTGCAAGCTTCCACAACCTGTCCGATTGCACTGCCTGCAGATGAAAGAATACCAACGAAGATAAGAAGTGATGTTCCATTTCCAATTCCAAGGTCTGTAATTCTTTCACCAAGCCAAACGGTAAACATACCGCCAGCCACCATTATAAGCACAACGCCCATTCCAACAAGCCATGTTGGCATAGCTCTTGTAAGGTTTGGGTCAAGCACGCCTTGATTTGCATAACCTACGACAATGCCGACAGCTTGAGCAATTGCAAGGACAAGTGCTGCTATACGAGTGTAAAGATTGAGTTTTCTTCTGCCATCCTCACCACTCTTTGAAAGTCTTTCAAGAGCTGGAATGGCAACTGTCAAAAGTTGAATAACGATTGATGCAGTAATGTAAGGCGATACACCGAGGGCGAGTATCGAACAATTCGAAAGCGCGCCACCGCTGACCATATTCATAAGTTCAAAGAAGCCAAAAGCTGTTTTATTGTTTCCAAGTGCAAAGGTTGGATTGAAACCAACGCAAGGAATCCAACAGCCAAGCCTATAAATGAAAAGAAAAAGGAGAGTAAGAAGTATCTTATTCCTTATTTCCTTTACCTTGAATGCGTCAATAATCGTTTTAAACATTATTAAATCTCCTCTACTTTGCCGCCAACTTTTTCAATCTTTTCTCTTGCACCTTTAGTAAATTTTTTAGCTTTGATTGTAAGAGGCTTAGTAAGAGTGCCATCTCCCAAAACTTTAAGACCATATTCAGAACGCTTTCCGATAAATCTTGTTTCATAGAGAAGTTCCATATCTATTACTGCATTTGCCTCAAAAGCTTCTAAGTCTCCAACATTTATGCAAGCATAACGCTTAGAGAAGTTTTTGTTGTTAAATCCTCTCATTGGGATTTTTCTGATCATTGGAATGTTTCCACCCTCGAAGCCAGGTCTAACACCGCCGCCACTACGAGCATTTTGGCCTTTGTGACCTTTTCCGCTGGTTTTGCCAATTCCACTGCCAATGCCTCTGCCTACTCTTACTTTTTTAGTAACAGCACCTTCAGCTGGTTTTAAATTATTAAGTTGCATGCTTCCCTCCTATTCCTCTTCTACCACAACGAGGTGAGCAACATGATGAAGGCTTCCTCTGATAGAGTCGTTGTCAGGGAGTGTTCTAGTTTGATTAAGTTTCTTAAAGCCAAGAGCTTCGATAATTTTTGCTTGATTTTTGTTGTAACCAATGCAGCTTTTTACCCAAGTAACTTTAAGCATTTTTTCTTTCTTTTTTACCATAACTCCCCCCTTAGATTTCCTCTACGCTTTTGCCACGGCGTCTAGCGATTTCTTCTTTTGTTTTCAAAGAAAGAAGTCCAGCCATTGTAGCTTTTACGCAGTTGATTTTGTTTGAAGAACCATGTTTTTTAGTAACGATATTTTTGATACCTGCAAGCTCAATAACAGCACGAGCGCTGCCACCTGCGATAACACCAGTACCATCTGGAGCTGGGAGCATAAGCATATTTGTAGAAGAAAACTTTCCAATAATTTCGTGTGGGATTGTTCCGTTTACGATTGGAATGAGTTTCATATTTCTTCTTGCAATTGTAGTTGCCTTTTCAATAGCTGAGCTTACATCTTTGCTTTTGCCAATTCCAAGACCTACTTTGCCTTTGCCGTCACCAACTACAACGAGAGCTGAGAAACGGAGTGTTCTTCCACCTTTAACAACCTTTTGAACGCGTCTTACGCATACAACACGCTTGTCAAATTCGCTTCCTTCTCTATCTCTTTTTTCTCTTGGTTCACGCTTGTCATTTTTTGCTTTCCCAGAAAAGTTTTTTCTGCCCTTAGGTGAAGTTTCAGCGGCAACTTCTACTGTTTTTTCATTTTCTGCCATTTTAGCCTCCTAAAATTTGAGTCCAGCTTCTCTAGCACCATCTGCAAGAGCCTGAACACGACCGATATAAATATAACCGCCTCTGTCGAAGACAACTTCGCTTACACCTTTCTCTAAAGCACGCTTAGCAACTGTCTCACCGACAATCTTAGCTTGCTCTGATTTGCTTTTGCCAGCAATCAAGCCTTTAACTTCAGGGTCGATTGTAGAAGCAGAAGCAATAGTATTTCCAGCAGCATCATCAATGATTTGAGCATAGATTTGACTTAAGCTTCTGTATACAGAAAGTCTTGGTCTAACCGCAGAGCCAACAACTTTGCGTCTTACTCTCTTGTGACGAACTACTCTTTCTTGATTTTTGTCAGTTTTGTTAATCATTTGAAGTTCTCCTATTTCTTACCTTTTCCGGCAGCTTTTCCGACTTTTCTAATGACAACTTGGTCTGAATATCTAATTCCATAGCCATGATATGGCTCAACTGGTCTGATGTCTTTGATATTTGAAGCAAATTGTCCAACTTTTTGTTTGTCAATACCTGTTATTGCAATTTCAGTTACACTAGGGCATGACACTTGAATGTCACTTGGAATTTCAATCTCAACTGGGTGAGAAAGTCCAAGATTCATATTGAGTTTATTTCCACTGACATTGGCTTTGTAACCAACACCTGAAATAAGTAATGTTTTCTTAAAGCCTTCACTTACGCCTACAACCATGTTGTGAGCAAGCGCTCTGTAAAGACCATGTTTTGCGTTTGAATCAGCAGTCTCTTTTGCAATTTCAAAAGAAATGTGTTGACCATCTATTTTAACAGCAATTACGCTGTTTACTTCCTGAGTTAATGAACCTTTTGGTCCAGTAACAGTAAGAAGTCCATTCTCAAATTTAGCTGTTACGCCAGCAGGCATAACGATAAGCTCTTTACCTATTCTTGACATGTCGCCTCCTTACCATACATAAGCGAGTACTTCCCCGCCTACTCCAAGTTTTCTAGCTTCTTTGTCAGTAACAATTCCCTTATTTGTAGAGATGATTGCAATTCCAAGTCCACTGATAACTTTTGGAAGTTTGTCTTTTTGTGCATATACTCTAAGACCAGGTTTAGAAATTCTTCTAAGTCCTTGAATTACACTTTCGCCGATTTCGTCATATTTAAGGGCAACCACGATATTTTTGTGTCCACCCTCTTCACTCTCTTCGTAAGAGCGAATATAGCCTTCTTCAAGAAGGATTTTTGCAATAGCTCGTTTTTCATTTGAAGCAGGGATACTTACATTATCATGCTTTACGAGCAGCGCATTTCTAATTCTTGTAAGCATATCTGCGATTGGATCAGTAACTAACATATTTTCCTCCTTTTACCAGCTTGACTTCTTTACGCCAGGAATTTCACCTTTGTTTGCAAGTTCACGGAAGCAGATTCTGCAAATTCCGTATTTTCTTAAAACTGCATGTGGACGACCACAAAGTGAACATCTAGTGTACTCACGAGTTTTGTATTTTTGCGTTCTTTTTTGTTTTTCAACTAATGCTTTCTTTGCCATAATCTCTCCTATTTAGCGAAAGGCAAGCCAAGTGCCTTAAGTAATGATTTTGCTTCTGCATCAGTCTTTGCAGTAGTTACAAAAGTAATATCAAAACCCCTGATTTTTTCGACTTTTTCATACACGATTTCTGGGAAAATAAGTTGTTCTTTAATTCCCATTGAGTAATTTCCTTTGCCGTCAAATGACTTGTCAGAAATTCCTCTAAAGTCTCTCACCTTTGGAAGAGCGATTGCTGTAAGTCTGTCAAAGAATTCATACATTCTGTCTCCTCTGAGAGTAACTTTAGCACCAATCTTTTGTCCTTCTCTTAAACCGAAGTTTGAGATTGACTTTTTAGCAGTAGTTACTACAGGCTTTTGTCCTGAAATAACTGCAAGTTCGTCAACAGCAATGTTGAAGCTTTTTGAATTTCCTTTTACTTCACCAAGTCCCATATTGAGAACGATCTTCACAAGTTTTGGCACTTCGTTTACATTTTTATAAGAAAATTCTTTTTGAAGAGCAGGCACAACTTCAGTTTTGTATTTAGCCTGAATTCTATTTTGTTCTTTTGCCATGTTTTACCCCTACTTTGTTTCCTTTTTAGCTGTTGTCGACTTTTTTGTTGTTGTTTTCTTTTCTGCAGCTTCTTTAGCTGGCTTTTCAGCTTTTGCAGCAGCAGTCTTAGTTGTTGTTTTCTTGGCAGCAGTTGTTTTAGCCGGTTTTTCAGCTTTCACTTCTGTTTCTTCTGCCTTAGCAGCCTTAGCTTTTGGAGCTGCTTTTGGTTTTGTTTCTTTGCTTTCAGTTGCAGCTGTTTTTGCAGTTGTTTTCTTAGCAGCAGTCTTCTTTTCGACTGGCTTAGCTTCTTCTGCAGCTTTTTCTGTCTTAGCTGATTTGAGTTTTGCACCCTTCAATTCTTCAGCTTTGATTGTCTTCTTAGCTTCTTTCTTAGTTTGCTTTACAAACTCTTTATCAAGAGCTCCACCGCACTTCTTGCAAACACGAGCTTTCTTTCCGCCTACTTCAGCGTGAGCAACTCTTGTTGCCTTGTTGCAAACTGGGCATACAACTTGAACATTTGAAACATCGATAGGAGCGTTTTTCTTAATAATTCCGCCCTTATCTTGCTGAGATCTTGGCTTTTGATGCTTTGAAACCATATTGATTCCATCAACAAGCACTCTGCCTTCTCCAGCATAAACGGCTGTAACTTTTCCAGTTTTACCCTTTTCTTTTCCAGCGATTACAAGAACGGTATCGCCTGTTTTAATTGTCATCTTCATTATGCACTCCTTTTATAGAACATCCGGTGCAAGAGAAATAATTTTCATATAACCCTTGTCACGAAGCTCTCTAGCGATAGGTCCAAATACACGAGTGCCTTTTGGCTGTTTTTGGTTGTCGATGATAACAGCTGCGTTGTCATCAAAACGGATATGTGAGCCATCAGCTCTTCTAAGTCCTTTAGAAGAACGAACGATAACGGCCTTTACAACATCACCTTTTTTTACTGTTCCGCCTGGGATGGCTTTCTTAACAGCAGCAACAATGATATCACCAATGTTTCCACTTCTTCTATAAGAGCCACCAAGAACACGAATGCACATAATTTCTTTTGCGCCTGTGTTGTCAGCAACTTTTAATCTTGTTTGAGGTTGAATCATAACGCTCCTCCTTACTTAGCTTTCTCTACAATTTCAACAACGCGGAAGTGCTTATCCTTTGAAAGAGGACGAGTTTCCATAATGCGAACAGTGTCACCAATTCCGCATTCATTGTTTTCATCATGAGCTTTGAATGTATTTGATTTTTGTACGACTTTTCTATAAATTGGGCTTTTTACTCTGGAAACGACCTTAACTACAACGGTTTTGTCCATTTTGCCAGCTGATACTACTACGCCTTGGCGTACTATTCTTTGATTTCTACTTGTTTCCATCGTTGCCTCCATTTGCTTCTAATTCCTTTTCTCTAAGCACGGTCTTAACTCTTGCAATGTCTTTCTTCACATTGTGAAGTGCCATTGGATTTGCAAGTGACCTAGTAGCGTGAGAGAAACGAAGATTAAACAATTCACTATTTAATTCTTTAAGTTTTGCGTTAAGCTCTGCAACTGATAGATACTTGATATCGTTAATTTTCATCTTTCACACCACCTTTTGCAAGTTCATCTGTTTTTTTGATAAATTTTGTTTTGCATGGAAGTTTGTGTCCGCAAAGTCTTAAAGCTTCACGAGCAACCTCTTCGCTTACACCTTCGATTTCGAAAAGCACTCTGCCAGGTTTAACAACTGCAACCCAAAATTCTGGAGAACCTTTACCTGAACCCATACGAGTTTCAGCAGGTTTTTTAGTAACAGGCTTATCAGGGAAGATTTTAATCCAAACTTTACCGTCACGGCGTGTATATCTTGTTAAAGCAATACGAGCTGCTTCGATTTGGTTTGACTTGATCCAGCATGGCTCTGTTGCGATAATTCCGTAAGTGCCATAAGCAAGAGTGTTTCCTCTTGTTGCCTTTCCTGTCATTCTGCCTCTAAAAACTTTTCTTCTTTTAACTCTTTTAGGCATCAACATTATTCTTGTCCTCCTTTTGTATCAGACACTTTGTTATTGCCTAAAATTTCACCCTTGTAAATCCAGCATTTGATACCGATTTTACCAATCATTGTATAAGCTGAATATTCACCATAGTCAATGTCTGCTCTAAGAGTGTGAAGAGGAACTGATCCTCTGAATTGTTTCTCAGTTTGAGCCTTTTCGTTGGCTTTTGTGAGAACGCCGCTTACTTGGATTTTGCAACCCTTAGCGCCAGCTTTCATAACTCTTTCAATAGCTTGCTTTAACGCACGCTTAGCAGCAACACGCTTTTCAAGTTGCATAGCAATGCTTTCTGCAACGAGTTGAGCGTCAAGGTCAGGTCTTTTAATTTCTTTAACATTTACAAGCAATAATTTTACTGGTCTGACGAGTTTTGCGATTTCTTTTTTAATAACTTCAATGCCTGCACCCTTAGTACCAATAATCATACCAGGTTTTGAGGTGAAGATATTTACAACAAGCTTGTTTTCTGTTCTTTCAATAGTTACTTTTGAAATTGAACAAGCTTTATATTTCTTTTGGATGAAATTTTTTACATCTTGGTCTTCTTTAAGGTTTGCAGCAAAAGTCTTTTTGTCAGCATACCAAGTTGAATTCCAATCTTTGTTAATTCCAACTCTAAGTCCTATTGGACTAACCTTTTGTCCCATCTTAGCCTCCTACCACTTCATCAAGCACAATAGTGATGTGTGAAGTCTTTTTAAGTATGATATCGCCTGAGCCTTTAGCTCTTGCAGACATTCTTTTAAACATTGGTCCGCTTGTAGCATAAGCTTCTTTAACAACAAGACTGTCTTTGTTTTTGCCCATGTTGTTTTCGGCGTTTGCAATTGCACTGTTGAGCACTTTCAAACTTTCATAAGCACCCTTGTCAGGCATATTTTCTAAGATTGCAACAGCTTCTTCTGCCTTCTTGCCTCTTACAAGGTCAAGAATGTAGGTAATCTTTGAAGGACTCATTCTTACATATTTTGCCTTCGCATAAGGATATTTCTTTGCTTTTGCAAGCTTTTCTGCTTTTAATCTAGTTCTTGTAGCCATTTTTTACTCCTTATTTCTTACCTGCTGCTGCAGCCGACTTTTTAGAATGTCCCTTGTAAGTTCTTGTTGGAGAAAATTCTCCAAGTTTATGTCCTACCATATCAGCTGTGCAGTAAACAGGGACATGTTTCTTTCCATTATGCACTGCGAAGGTAAATCCTACAAAATCAGGATAGATGGTAGAAGCTCTTGACCAAGTTTTGATAGGTCTTTTAACGCCTGACTCTTGCATCTCGGCAACCTTTTTTACAAGACTTGGATGAACATAAGGCTTTTTCTTTAATGATTTGCTCATAATCTTCTCTCCTAATTAACTCTCTTAACCATCAAGCGGTTAGAGCGATTTTTTCTCTTTCTAGTCTTGTATCCAAGAGCAGGTTTGTTCCATGGAGTAACAGGTGATGCCATTCCGACTGGGCTCTTACCTTCACCACCACCATGCTTGTGGTCGTTAGGGTTCATAGCTACACCGCGGACGCTTGGTCTTACACCCATGTGTCTCTTTCTACCAGCTTTACCGAGAGATACAAGTTCGTGGTCAATATTTCCAACAGTACCAATTGTTGCTCTGCAAACGAGAAGCACTTTTCTCATTTCACCACTTGGAAGACGGATAGTTGCATATCTGCCCTCTTTAGCCATAAGTTGAGCTTCATTTCCGGCACTTCTTACAAGTTGACCACCCTTGTTTGGCTCAAGCTCAATGTTGTGAACAAGTGAGCCAACAGGAATTTGTGAAAGTGGAAGGCAGTTGCCGACTTTGATTTCAACATCGTTTCCACTCATAACTGTGTCACCATCTTTAAGACCTACAGGTGCAAGGATATATCTTTTCTCGCCGTCAGCATAACGAACAAGAGCAATATAAGCTGTTCTGTTTGGGTCATATTCAATTCCAACAACCTTTGCAGGAATGTTGTCTTTGCTTCTTTTAAAGTCGATTACACGATATTTTTGTCTGTTTCCGCCGCCTTGATGACGAACAGTAACTCTTCCTTGAGCATTTCTTCCAGCATGTTTGTCTTTCTTTTCAAGAAGAGATTTCTCAGGAGTCTTTTTTGTGATTTCTTCAAAGGAAGAGGTTGTATAAAATCTTCTTCCAGCTGAAGTAGGTCTATGAATTTTAATTGCCATAATCTATACGCCTCCTATCCTTATGATAAGCTGTCGAAGAATGCGATTGACTTAGACTTTTCAGTGAGTGTAACAACTGCTTTTTTGTAGTCGCTTGTCTTTCCAACTGTTCTTCCGCCCTTAGTATTTTGAGTCTTTTTGTGACCCTTTACAATAACTGTATTTACTCTTTCCACCTTAACGCCGAAAAGCTCTTCAACTGCATTTGCAATTTGCACTTTATCAGCATTTTTTGCTACAACGAAAGTATAAACTTTGTTTGCAATTCCGCCATAACTTTTTTCTGTGAGAAGTGGTCTGATAATAATTTTATTTGCTTCCATTATTCTGCGTACGCCTCCTCTAATGATTTGATGGCTGACTCAGTGATTACTATGTTCTTGTTTGCAACAAGCTCATAAACATTAAGGTCACATGCTTCAGCTATGCTCAAAGTCTTGATGTTTGCAGTTGCAAGTTTTACATTCTTATCGTTGCTGTCATTGATAACAAGCACACTCTTGTCAAACTTGAAAGCATTTAAGAAAGCTTGAGCTTCTTTAGTTTTTGGAGCAGAGAATTCAAACTTATCAAGAACAGTCACTTCGTTTTGAGCAAGCTTTTGACTGAGCGCTGAAACAAGAGCGCCTCTCTTCTTTTGCTTGTTGACTTTCTTAGAGAAATCTCTTGGCTTTGGAGCAAATACAACTCCACCACCTGTCCATTGTGGGCCTTTCTTAGAGCCTTGTCTAGCTCTGCCAGTACCCTTTTGACGCCAAGGTTTCTTAGCGTGTCCTCTTACTTCACTTCTTGTAAGGGTTGATTTTGTACCCTGTCTTTGATTTGCATTGTATGCAACAACAACTTCGTGAATAAGAGCTTCATTGTAATCAGCAGCGAAGAGCGCGTCAGGTAAACTAATTTGACCGATTTCGCTAGCCTGCATATTGTATACTTTTACTTTTGCCATGACTTACTCCTTTAATTTCCCTTAACTGCTTCACGGATGGTAACAACCGAACCTTTAGGTCCAGGAATGCAGCCTTTAACAAGGATAACATTTCTTGCAGGGTCAACCTTAACAATTTCAAGGTTTTGAATAGTAACCCTTTCTACACCATAGTGACCAGGCATATTTTTGTTTTTGAAAACTCTTGATGGTGTTGAGTTTGCACTCATAGATCCGACTTCTCTATGAACAGGTCCTGTACCGTGAGTCATCTTAAGTCTGTGTTGATTCCATCTTTGGATAACACCAGTAAAACCGCGACCACGAGTTGTTCCTGTAACGTCTACTTTATCTCCTTCGCCAAAGATATCAGCTTTGATTTCTTGACCAAGAGTATATTCACTTGCATTTTCAAATTTCAATTCTTTTAAAATTCTGTAAGTATCAACGCCTGCTTTTTTGAAAGCACCTGTCATAGGCTTGTTTACTCTTTGAGCTTTTTGCTTGTCGAATGCAACTACGACAGCATCATATCCGTCCTTTTCATTGTTCTTAACTTGAACAACTGGGCATGGACCTGCCTCTACAACAGTTACTGGGATAACTACGCCTTCTGGAGTGAAGACTTGAGTCATACCAAGTTTCTTACCAATAATAGCTTTTTTCATTGTTCTCATCTTCCTCCATTATAGTTTAATTTTAATATCCACACCAGCTGGAAGGTCAATCTTCATAAGCGCGTCAACTGCCTTAGCGTTTGGTGAATAGATATCAATAAGTCTTTTGTGAGTCCTTGACTCAAATTGTTCACGACTGTCTTTGTATTTGTGTGGTGAACGAATTACGGTAACCACTTCTCTATCTGTTGGAAGTGGGATAGGCCCAGCGACTTTAGCGCCAAACTTTTCAGCAGTATCGATTATTCTTTTGCAAGCTTCGTCGATAAGGCTGTGTTCAAAGGCCTTCAATTTAATTCTAATAACTTGTGTTGCCATTAAATATAATACCTCCTGTAATAGCAATGCCAACCATTCCCTTTTAAATCAACTTGAAGTCATCTCAATCTCATCAATAAACCAAGCTTTCTTTAAAATGTAACACACGAAACACTTGCCCATGTGTATCACGCTGCAGGGAATTAAAAAATGTGATTTTTTGGTTGGTCGCCCGCGGTCGTTGCCACGAACTTGTCCACATAAATTCTCCTTTGATTGCAGGTAATCAAGGTAACTTTATGCATCAACCCATAATTCACAGCTTCCCTATTATACCAAATTAAGCAAAGCAAGTCAACTACTTTTTGCAACTTTTTTAACTTTTTTAAAGCACTATATTTTTATTTTTAAAGCAGCTTATTTACACAAAAATCAACGATTTCAAAATGATATTATAATATGTTATATAATTTATATAATATATATTTATATATAATAAGAGCGTCACCTCTTCTTTTCTAAAAAACCACCGCTTCAAAATGTCTGTCACCACTTTGACAAATTGTTGCTACAACACCTATCACACAAAAAAAAAGACCTAAAGCTGCATTTAAGTCTTTTTGTTTTTATAATTCATTTTCGTCTTCTTTGCGAGTTGCAGATAAAGCAATTCCAACGCCTATACCCATACAAGCACCGCCACCTGCCGAAAAAACATGCAATATATATCATACTTTCTTTTTTCAGCCTCAAGCTTTGCATATTCTTCATTCCCAGACAAGTCAATAGTGACTTTTTATTTATGAAATCTCAATTTCAGCATCAAACGCCTGTTTTTTGCTTTCACGCTCTGTAAGAGTAAAGCTGCTTTGTTTTTCTGGGACAGAATAAAGTCCGGTAATAAACTCTTCTGCTGAATATACTCTTGCATCAGTTGTGAAATCAAGACTTGCATTTACGCCGTCAATGTGGTTTCTGATGTTTTCATTGTTTGTTTTAATTGATTTGTCAAAGATAAAGTCTTTGCCATTATTTGTGACCAAAATCATACCAGCGATATTTGCAATAGCGGCAATCTTTGAATCTCCAAATATACCAACAGAATTTATATCTTCCGCCATAGGTTTAACATTATCTACTCCAACTTGTTCGGTACGATATTCTCTTGCAAGAGAGGATATTTCTTCTCTAACAGCTTTTGTCGCCCGTACAAAAATTGTAAAATTTCTTGCCAAAGACTCTACTTCAGGTTTAGACCAAGTCACCCAACCAGCGTCACTCTTTCTTTGTTTAGTATGCTCATGAATTTCTTCAAAAGAGATATAAGGCACACAAAGCCTATATTTCCCCTCTACAGCACCCTGAAAAATTATGCCATCATTGATAGACTCCCTTAAAAGCCTGTAAGCATTCATATCTTTTTCAATGTCACTGAATTTTGTAAGCGAATTAAGCTCTGCCTGCATTCTTTCTGCATCCAATGCAGACTTATCTCTTTTTGATTGAGGAATATTTGGCTCTTTTCTATAAACAGCCTCATTATCTTTTATAAAGTCAACAACCTCTCCCACACTTAAATGCCTTTTAAGTTGAATCTCTGAAATCAACTTGGCTTCACGATTGTTTACATATTCTTTATATTTCTCCAGCTTTTCATCAAAAGATAAATTGGCATACTTTTTATTAAAAACTTCGCCAAAGCTTTCTGTTAATTTTTCTTCCTTTTTCTTTAACGTTTTGATTCTGCTGTTTATGAAATCACCCAAACTTTCACGCCCATACTTTTCAATGTGATTATTATAATCAATCATCTTAAAAAATACACAAGAATCAATCATAACATCTATTCTTTCACTTGCCATAATTATTTCCTCTTTTTACCATCTTCATTTTCTGAAATCTCAAGAGTTTTCATTCCAACTTCTTCAGCAAACGCATCCGCCACCCTTACAGTCTCATCCATATCGCGTTCTTCTCTGTTCCATTCTTCATGCTGTTTTTCAAATGCCGCATGTTTTTCAAGCAAAGCATCAAGCTCCTGTTCACTCTCTTCCCAATCAGCTTTCTTTTCTTTAAGCTTTTTGTCCTCAAACTTATCTTTATCTTCCATGCCCGCCTCCTTTTGCGTTTATTTTTAAATAAACCGCTTATCTTAATTTTATTATAACACAAAAGCCTCAAATGTCAATTCCAAGGCTCAAAATATCCATTATAAAAACAAAAAAGTGTAAAAACTTACACTTTTAGCCAATTTAATTCTTTTCATCTTCGTTTTGTTCAAATTCAGCAGCATTAAATAAAATGCTTTGTCCTTCCGCATTATCTACTCCAATCAATTCTTGAAGCTCATTTCCTTTCCACTTTGATTCCATCAAGCAATAAAGTCCACCCATCACGCTCGCAATAGACACACCAAGCATTGCCAAAGTATAAATCTGTCTTGATTTCATAAAGCCTTCAACTTTGTTATAGCTTTCTGTGTCACCATTTTCGTCAAAATATTCCTGCACCCCTGACAACTGTCCATAATGATTTAAATAGGCAACATAAACATCTCTTGAAATTTCTTTATCATTAAACTGTTGTTCATACTCGGCTTTTTTCTCTTCAGCATATTCGTAATAACCAGTCTCTTCTAAAACGGCATCAATCTTCTTGTCAAATGGAATTGTTCCAAAAATTGCAACACACATTGAGCCCACAGACGCTAAAGCAAGCGCAAAGCCGGCAATAAATGTTGCCTTTTCTTTTTTCTTTAAAATTGCAACCTTTTCTCTGAAAGCTAAATTTTTATTCTTTTTCATTTTCATTTTCTTTCTTTTTCTACAAATCTATTTCTTCTTCATCTTCGTTTTTATGTTCTGGAAATCTTTTCCAAAGCTCGTTCCATCTTCCAGCACCCTGTTCAAGAACAAAGCCTTCACCTTTGAAAAGCTCATCAAACTTAAACTCGCCTTTAAAGCAAGGATAATATCTTCCATTGATAGATCCCGCCCCGCACAATTTTGAAATTTGTTCCAGCTGCTTAAGCATTTCAACAGCAATAGTGTGACGATTTTCTACTTCAAGGTCAACATTCAAAAGCATAAGGTCAACAATATTGTCCAAGCGATAACTCAATTGTCCAACAATTTCACCGCCCTCATTGAACGCTTTAATCACATAATAAGGGGTAGCACCTTCCTCATCTCTTTCCTTAGAAAAGCGAAATTCAATCATTTCTTTCATGTCATTGTTTGTAAGACTCATTCTTTCAAAAGAGATTTTTTCAATAAGCTTTTTGCCTTTATCTTCGCCCAGTCTTTTGATTATTTTAAATTCTTCAGTATAGCTTTCAGTCATTCTTTCTTCAATTTCTTTTTTGCCAAGCCTATAAGCCATACCAACCTCCTAAGCAACGATTTGATTTCTTTGCAAAACCCAAATAATCAAAGTGTTTTGCAAATATAATTTTTATTTATTATATCATTCAACAGCCCCAAAGTCAATATCCAAACTGACAGAATATATTTTTTTCTTGCCTATTTTAGTGAAGAATGCTATAATTAAAGCAATTAAAAAAGGGATATTTAAGGAGAAAAAATGGCTGAATTTGAACAAATTGACATGTCAAAAACGACAAGAGAAGGCACATATAAATGGTTTAAATCTTTTTCAAACACCACCTATGGAATAAATGCTGAGCTTGACATTACCAAGCTTTTGACGCTGTCTAAAAAGCGTGGCGACTCATTTTTTATCAATATGCTTTATATTGTTACGCGTGGAGTAAACAGCGTTGATGAAATGAGAATAAGACTTGTTGGCGACCAGCCAGTAAAATACAAAGAGGTTCACCCTGGCATAACCGTTATGACAGAGGCTGGCACCTATGAAAATGCAAATTTAAAATATTATGAAGATTATAAGACCTTTTATCAAGAAGCAAAAAAAATCATTGATGAAACAAAAAGGCATACACGACCAATTAAAAGAGATTACAACCCTAAAAACACTTGGGACGATGTCTACATCACCTGCCTGCCATGGCTTTCATTTACTCAAATGACACACCCTATTCCAGATTGCAAATCCTCACAAAGTATACCACGACTTTGCTGGGGCAAGTATTATCAAAATGGCGAAAAAACAATGATAACTCTCAACATCACAGTCAGTCACATGTTTGTTGACGGCTACCCACTTTCACAGACATTTATTGAAATACAAAAACTTCTTGACGAGGCTGAAAAATATCTTATTTAAACAAAAAGTCTAAAAATCAAACAATTTTTAATCAAAAATCAAGAAAAAACATAAAAAAACAGCAAATTTTGCTGTTTTTTTAATCTTTATAATAATCTTCATCTATAGATGGCAATTCTTCTTCATCTTCCCCTAAATCAATATCTTTACCTAAACTTTGCTTGCTTGACTGCGCCTTATTATCAACAAAAGTGCTTTTCAATTTTTGACCATTAAATTTTTCATATAAATATTCAAGTCTTTCCAAACTCTTCTTAAATTCCTTGAGTTTAACTGGGGTCTTAAGTTTGATTGAGGGAGTAAGACCTAAAGTATTTTTAGAGAAAAAAATTTCAGATGTTACAGTTTTATTTTCACCCATCACCGCTTTTACCTCTGTCAAATTATTCAAGTTTACAAAAGCATTTTGATAAGTTAATATAGAATAAAAACTATCGGTAAAATAATCGCCCATACACCTTTCGAGAGCTTCATAATCATTATCAAAATACTCACTTCTACTTACTTCATAGGTTAATGGAATTGTGCTTCCGTCTGCCATGTATGCAATCAAAAAATACACTAAATTTCCATTGCCTATATCTTTTTGCCTAGTTGCGATAATATTGACATCTTCAGGATTTCTTATTTGCTTAATATTGTTTTTTATAAAAAGCTTATGCATAACCTCTCCTCATTTTAATTATTATAACATTTATTATTTTCTTTTTCAATATTTGAAAACAAAAAAAGCGCAAATTTAATACGCTTTTTTATTTAAATTTTTAAGATTAAACCTCTGTTGCCCACAAGCCATGTTTATTGCAATATGAATAAACTTTTGAATTTGCAAAGTAAGGGAATTTCACTTCAGCCACCTGACCAGCTTTAAGATGTTTTTTAATCTCAACCCCATCTGCTGAAAGCATTATCCATTCAATAAAATGTTCGTCTTCCATAACATGATTGACCTTGACAGTAATCTCATCGTCTGACTTCTCAACAACAGGCAAGTGTTTTTCAACAGCACCATCTGAGTTGTTTGCCTTGCAAAAAACCATTTCTTGACCGCAGCATTTAATTCCGCAGTTGTCACAGGTGCAATCTTGCAAAACTTCAACTACTGCGCCGCATTTTACACATTTTTTCAATATCAATTCTTTCATTCCAACCTCCTTATAATAAGTTTTGAAAGCATATATATTTTAATATGATTTTAATTTAAAAGCAAACAAATTAAAATAAAAATTCAATTTTTCCATTCCAAAGCAAAATAAAAAAGCATAGTTTAATTTAAACCAGCTTTTTTCTTATTTACTCAAATTTGTCATTTATTTATTAAACATGATTTTTTCGCTTTTAAACATAAAGCTGAGCAGAACAATCAAAACAACCGAAACCGCAAGATTTGACAATATTGAAAGCACTACGCCCAGTGGAGAAATTGAAAAAGTCATGATTGAAGAGATGACAAGTCCGCTTCCAAGAAGAGGAATTGCATAGAGTCCTATAGACGAAGTTGAAACAAACATTGACGCCATACCCATTATCAAAATCACCATCATAAGCGGTGTAATAAGTGAGCTTGCCTCTTTTACGCTCTTTGCATAGGCCGAAATAACTGAAAAAGCAGATATTATTACCAGCACTACAGATATGATAATTCCAAAAAGCATGAAATAGTCACCAACTGAATAGAAGGCGGCAGTATTTGCACCAATAATTCCATTCATAAGTTTTGGCAGCGATAATATTACGCCAATAAAGCTTGACAGACCACTTAGCACCGCAAAGCAGGAAAGACTGACTATCTTTCCGATTGCAAGCTGCCACCTTTTAATTGGAGTGATAAGCATAGTTGCAATTGTTCCCCTTTCCTTTTCGCCAGCAATTGACTCAGATGCAACCATAATGCAGGCAGAGGCAAGAAGAGAAAACATAAGCATTGGCACTATTGCAGAGAGAATGCTTCCTGCAAGTTCGCTTTCTTTTGCAAGGTCGAATTTAATATCAGCACTTCCATTCAATGTAAAAGAAGTCTCCATATAAGTATTAAATACCGCACTTATCATAATGTATGCAGCATTTGAATCCTCTTTTGCAGAATTGTAATAAATTTGAATATCAGGGCATCTTCCTTCATTTAAATCTTCAACAAAGTTTTCTGGGAAGACTATAAAAAGCTCCGCCTCACCCTCTGCAACCTCAGCTTTAGCTTCATCCACCGTTTTTTCTTCGGTTTTTATTTTAAGCACGCCTTCAAGCACAGGCGCAAATTCAACTGGAACATTTTGCACATAAGCAGCTGGCTTATAATCTTTTGGCTTATTGTGACTTGAAGTAATCGTTCCTATCAAGGTATATACAAGATAAATCATAAGTCCTGGCAAAAGCAAGCTTATAATCATTCTTCTGTCTTTAAAAAACCTTGCAAATTCTTTTTTTATTATTGTCCACACGCTTTTCATTGTTTGCCTCCAAAACTTTCATACAACTGGAAAAAGGCATCTTCAAGGCACATCTCTTTGGTTATATTTTCAAGTGCATCCACCTTCGCCAGTTTTCCATTGATAATAATTCCCACCCTGTCACAAAGTTTTTCGACCAGACTAAAAATATGTGTTGAAAGAATAATCGTTTTGCCTTGGGCTTTAAGCTCTTGCAAAAAGTCTGTGACAACTTTTGCAGTAATTACATCCAAGCCATTTGTTGGCTCATCAAATATAATCACCTCAGGGTCATGAACAATTGAAATTACAAGCGAGACCTTTTGCTTCATGCCTGTTGACAGGTTTGCAAGTTTTACCTCTGCAAACTGGTCAATTCCAAACTTTCTAAAGAGATTGCGTTTGCGCTCGTCTCTTGTCGTCTTATCAATTTGATAAAGCTCACTAAAAAAATCAAACAAATAGTTTGGCGTAAAAAAGTCTTCAAGTTTAAGCTCGCTTGTCAAAAAACCAATCTTTTTTCTCACTTTATCTTGCTCAGAGGCAACATTATATCCATCAATGAAAACATTTCCGCTGTCTGCTTTAATAAGAGTTGCAAGTATTCTCAGCGTGGTGGTCTTTCCTGCGCCGTTTGGCCCAAGCAAGCCAAAAATCTCACCTTTGTAAGCAACGAGCGAAAGGTCATCAACCGCCACCTTAATTTCTGCATTTGTCTTTTCAAGCTTCTTTTGCTTTCTTGAAAGCTTGAAAGTCTTTTTTAAATTTTCTATTCTTAATATTTCTTCCATGTTAAGAGTTTACCCCCCCCCGAAAAATGTCAAGCTTTTTGATACATTTTTTATTTTATAATAACATTTTTTATTGTCAAATATGTTTAATAATTTGATAATATTTATCAAATAAGCATGAAAAAAGCCATTTTTTAATTAAAAAGCTTAAATTTCAGTTAATTTTCATTATTTATAATAATCGTGATCTATGCTTGGAAGTTCTTCATCTTCCCAACCTTCATATTACTTGGACGCTTTCTTTTGCACCTCAATTCGCCTCTCGACAGCCCTTTCAATGCTTTGTTTGAAATCTTTTTAAATCTACCAACCTAAAAAGCTGTCATCATAATAATCAAATTCATTTTCATTCTTTGCAAGTTTTGCCATAAGCCTATCTTTTTCTTTCTCAAAGCTTTTGGCTTTTGTTGCATAAAGATTTATCGTCTTTCCATTCTTAAAAGTCGCAAGCATATCAATATATTTTGGATTTTCTTCCACCCTCGAGTCAAGACTGGCAAAATTATTTCTGTTTATGCAACCAAAACCATCACATATTGAAACAAAATCTTCCATATACAAAAAGCCCATTGCCCTAGTGATATTAAGCATAGGCAGTGATGGAAATTCGTGCATTGCAATTGCGCGTGTAAGTGGAATTTCTTTTCCACTTGTAAGCCCAGCCACCAAATACATTTTTTTATCTTTCTTTGTTGCGATAATATAATTCACATCCTCCGAATTTCTTATGAGTTTTAAGTTTTCCTTAATTAAATCTTTATCCATCTTTCACCTCATTTTAATTTTACCATAATATATGTTGTTTTTCAAGAGAAAAATAAAAAATAAGCCAGAAGTGTTTTCTTCGACCTTTATATTTCTTTTAATGTTTTTTATTATAGTTTTTATCCTTTTCAAGCACATCTTTTCAATTTTTGATAAAATAACGAAAATTTAAGCAAATTTTGACTATTTTCTTTTTAATTCGCTATATTTCTTGTCAAAAATGGACAAATTTATTATAATAGGCTTTAATTAAAGGAATAATATGGCAATATTTTTAAACATTTTATTTTTAATAATTGGCTTAGCTTTGCTTATTAAAGGGGCTGACTTTTTTGTAAGTGGTGCAAGTGCTATCGCCAAAAAATTTAAAGTGCCAGCTATGCTTATAGGGCTTACCATTGTTGCACTTGGCACCAGCTTGCCCGAGCTTTCTGTAAGTGTGGCAAGTGCTATTAAAGACAGCACAGATATGTCGGTGGGCAATATTGTGGGTTCAAACATGATGAACATGCTTTTAATTCTTGGCATAGTTGCCATAATTCATCCAGTACCAATCACAAAAAGCAACAAAAAAATTGATTTCCCTTTTTTAATTGTTCTTACCATGCTGCTTCTTGTCTTCTCTTCTGATGTCATTTTAAATGGCGATGCTCAAAATATGATTTCTCGCACCGAAAGCATTGTCTATCTTGCCATGCTTGTATTTTATATAACCATTCTTGTAATAAACGCAAATCTTTCAAAAAAACTTCCTTTTGCTAAAGAGAACGAATTAAATTTCAGTGGAGAAATGACCTCTCAAACAAAAAAAGAAACCATTTCAAAGGATGAAGATAAGGGCGAAAATAAATTGGAAACAAATTTAATTTCCACCCTTGATAATGATGAAAATTCACAAAAAAATCTTCAAACAAGCGAAAATCAAAATCAAAATTTTATTAAGCAGAAAGAAAAATCAAAGAAATTTAAGTTTAAAAAAGAAAAGAATAAAGACAAAATATTAAAGGGCTGGCAGATAGCACTATGTTTGATTTTTGGTCTTGCTGCAGTTGTATTTGGGGCTGAATGCGTAAGCACCACTGCGCAGTTTCTTGCAATTAAAATCGGAATGAGCGAGGCTCTAGTCGGCCTGACCATTGTATCAGTTGGCACCAGCTTGCCCGAGCTTGCCACATCAATTGCAGCTTCAAGACGAGGCGACAATCAAATGGCCCTTGGCAATATTTTAGGCTCAAATGTCATCAACATAGCACTTGTTTTAGGGCTAGTCGGCGTGATATCTCCCGTTGCAATAACATCAGCAATTTTGATTGACATGCTTATTCTTACAATATTCACAATCATATTTTCAGTGATTTGCATGACAAGCAAAAAGGAAATTAGACGCTGGGTCGGCATACTTCTTTTAATAATGTATATTGCCTATATTACTTTTGCAATTGTAAGAAATTATGTAGGATTTTAAAAAAGTTTTTAAAAAAAACTTAAAATTTAATATGCTTTACAAAAACTAAAAAAGAAGATGGTGAAAAAATTCATCATCTTTTATATTTTTTTTCATGATTTTTCATCATTTTTTATATTTTTTTGATATTTTTCTGCAATTTTTAAGCATTTTGACAGATTTTTAAAGAAATCTTGATTTTTATAATAAATATATTTCAGCTCGCTTTTTGGAAAAGGATGAGGAAATTTGTCGTCACCAAGCTCTATTGTAAGTGCAGGAATTTTAAGCTTTTTCACGCACCAATCTTTAAATCCACCACTGCTTATTTTTTGCGTTGACCTTATATGGTAGCCACTGCTTCTTGCAAAAACCTTGGCAATCTTTCTGTCTCTTCTTCGCCTTAATCCTGTCTGATGAAAATCGTAATAAACTTCCTCGCCTTTGAGGTGAAAGCTTATTGAAATAAACAAATCCAAATTTTTTGACCATTCAGCCAAAGCCTGCACTTCGGGCTCACTCATAGCTTTATATCCATAAAAGCCTTGGCTTGACGGAACAGTTTTGTTTGAAAACTTATTATGCCAGTCGGCATCCCAATTATTATTCAAATCAACTCCGTTTGCATTTGCCTTAAATAGTGAAAAATCTTCACTTTGATTTATTTCAATAAGTCTTTCTTTATCATTATCACTTAAGTTTCCACAGCCATTCACACAAAGCTCGACACCATCTGGATTGACAAGCGGAACAAAGGAAATGTTAAAGTCAAGTTTATGTTTATATGCCTCTTTCATAAACATGCAAATCAAATCACATGAAAGATGCTCGCGTGCATGCATTCCGCCTGTCACAAGTGCCCATTTAGCACTTGGAGCTGAAATATAATTGACAGCATAAATATCTCTGCCCAAAGCAGACTTGCCAATTATGACTATTTCATAAAAATCTTTTACTTCATCAATAAATGCTTCAAGCTGACTTTGCTGCATAACACTCTCCATTTTTTATTTTCTTAATTCTTCTTTGAATGAAGATTTTGAATTGTTCTATTTAAAAACTCTTCAAAATTTTTGTGATAAAGCTTTTCAATTTGTTCTTTATTAAAACCCGCATCCATTAAAGCCTGAGTTAAGTTTAAAAAATCGCAATAATTTTCAAGCCCTTTCGGATAATTTTCAATTCCATAAAAGTCAGAGCCTATGCCAATGTTGTCAAAACCCCATCGGTTTGCAAAATATTTGAGATTTTCTACTATATCAAAAACACTAAAATCTTTGCCAATCTTCACACACCTATCAAAGAAAAACAGTCCAATAAAACCATTTGACTTTACAATTGTTTCAACTTGCTTATCTGTCAAGTTGCGCTTTGCGTTTTTAATTCCTCGAAAACCAGTATGAGAACAATATAAATTATTCTTTACAAGCTTTGACAGTTGATAAAAACTTTGACAGTTTAAGTGGGCAAAATCAATTACTGTTCCCCTTTCTATAAGCATGTTTGCCACCTTCCAGCCAAGCTTAGTCAACCCACCTCGGCTAGCCGTTCCGCATGCAAGAGGATTTTCTCCATTCCAAGTCAGCGAGCATGAAAAGGGATTGATTAAATTTAGAAATTGAAAGGCATTTTCATCAGAAACCCACCAAAGATCTTCTAAATGTAAAAGAAAGTCGCAATTTTCTCTCATAACTTTCGCCTTCTCTTCAAGCTCATAAAAAATACTTGCCCGGTCACGCTTAGTGCTCCAATATGACGCGCAAATCACTTTCACTCCACTTTCTTTGCACGACTTAATATAGCTTGGTAAGGCGTCCACTTTAAGCTCAGTCAAAAAGTCATTATGTGTATCACAAATTTCAATCATTTCCATATACTTTCTTATGACATGTGAATGATTAGTGACATGAAAATGATTATATTTAGCATAAATAAATTATCATCAACCTTAAAAATTTAAAATAAAAATAACAATAAGCTTTGACGCTATTGAAAAATAAAAAATATATGATATAATAAAGAAAGATGAAAAAGAAAATAGCCATTGACCTTGATAAAACTCTGTTTAATTGCAACTCGCTTGTATATTCTTTTTTAAACCAATTAAATTTCAACAAAGCAAAAAAACTCAAACATAAAGATATACAAAAAGGCATTTATAAAAGTTCTGCATTAAATAAAGTATTCAAATTATTTAATCCGAAAAAGTACTATCCTTATAAGGATGCGATTGAAACAATAAATGAGCTTTATGAAAAGGGCTATGAAATTCATCTTGTTTCAAACCGCCCAGAATGGAAACCTCTTATTGCAATGACCATTGAAAGCCTTAAACTTCACGGATTAAAATATCACAAACTTATCATGGGTTGCAACAATAAATTGGCCTATGCGGAACAAGAAAATTTGGACTATTTCATTGACAACGACATCAACCTTTGCTTAAATCTGCTAAATACAGAAAACACTAAACCAATCTATTTCAATTCTTCAAAAAGAAAGACTGAATTTAAACTTAAAGCTGCTGGCTTCTATGATTTTTTGGATTGGAAAGAAATAAAGGGCTTTTTGAATAACGATGAGAGCGCATTGCTTCAAAATCCAAGCTATCACAGACTAAACAGAGATGAATTTGCCTTTTCTGACAGCGACGAAAACAACCTTGAATATTAAATAACATGAAAAAAAGACACTTTTAAAAGTGTCTTTTGTTATTTTTAATAGTCTTCATGCTCATCCTCAAGCTTGTCATCATCGATCTGCTTGCAATAATCTTTTATATAGTCTTCATAGTCTTGAATAAGCGTTTTAGAAAAACTATAAAACTCATCAAAGACCTCATCATTATCTTGCTTTATTTGCGAATAAATCTTGCTTTGCAGCACCGCATCAAGTTTGTCCATTTGTTTGACAAATCTTGCTTCTGGAGTCTTGCCCTCTTCAAACTCTTTCCAAAGGGTTAATATATCCGGCATATTGCATTCTTTTGATAGACGCTTAATACAATTCAGCTCGCCTTCATACTTTTCCTGTTTGCTTATTTTATCAAAAGGTGTATGATCTCCAAAATCAATTTCGCAAAGCTCATGATAAAGCACCATTTTTAATACCTTAAGCTGATTAAGCGGCAACTTATGCTTCTCCATTATTTCAAGCGCAAGAAGAGCCATAGAAAAACTATGCTCGGCATCACTTTCAACTCTTCCCCCTTCTTTTTGAGAGGATACCCCTCTCATAAGCCAGCCCTTTCGCAATAAAGTCTTAAGTTTAAAAATTTCCAAATATAAACTGCTCATATTCCACCTAACATTATTATAACATATATTAAAATTTAAGTAAAGTAACAGTTATAAATAAAAATTTCTTTCAGCAAGCACGAATCATATTTTCAATCTTCTATTTTGCTTTAATAAGAAATCTTACTGTATAAGACTTTGGCTGAACAGTGCCTGAATTTCCAAATGGACAGCTTACTGTTTTTACATAAAAAAAGGATTGAATTTAATCAATCCTCATTTTTTTGAGTCACTTCATTTGTATTATTCTCTTCATTCTCTCCTGCTTGAGCAGTCTCTTCCTTTGTCTTTTCGTCAGTAGGTATAGTTTTCTCTGCCTCTGGTTTTTTCAAAGACTTGTCCTTTTTCTTTTTATCCGTCTTTTCCTCTTTATTGCCCTTGTCAAATTTAAAAGTCTCTTTTACTCCATTTTTGAAATTGTCAATTGAAGTCTTGTCTTTTGGAAGCAAAGCATCACCAATTCTTGCAAGCACCGAGCCCGCAACAATCATAACAAGAAATGGAACAGCCACCATCCAAGCGATGAAGGCGTCATCTGTTTTAAATTTAAAGAAAAGCACCATAAATGTTATAAATGAAGCTAAAAAGCCTGCAAGTCCAAATGCGATTAAAAGGCCACCAGACAGTTGAAAAGCAAACTTAACTCTTTTTGCACTTTTTTCATTTCCGCTGGCAATAATTTTATCATTGATTTTTTTAATATAATTTTCCATAAATCCTCTTCAGTTTTAATTCAATAGCAATATAAATATAACATATACTTTATGTATTTTCAATAATATTAACAAAATTTTTCAAAAAAGAGGAAAAAGCCTTGCAAAAATCATGAAAATAATATAAAATGACTACGCTAGTTTATTTCAAAAAACTCAAATTTTTTATAATCAAAATTTGGCTAGCAAACAAAAATTCAAAGCGGATGTAAAGAGACAAGCTCATTAAAAATAATAATTTTTAGGGCGCAAAAAGCAAATAGCTGAAATTTGTGGCATAGAGCTTCAAATAATAAGTCAAATAGTCTAAAAGCTGACATTATATTTTTTAGATATGCGGATATGGCGGAATGGCAGACGCGCTGGATTTAGGTTCCAGTCCGAAAGGGTGCAGGTTCAACTCCTGTTATCCGCACCAAAAATAAACTAAATTGAAACACAGAAAACAGCTTTGACAGGTAATTTAAATCGCAAATATTTTAATATTTTGAATTAAAAAGTAATGATTATGAAAAATTATGAGATTTTATCAGATTATTGCAAAATATTATGGTGCGAAGGTTTAAATATAACAATTCAAAAATATACGCAAGTAAGTGGTTTTATGTTCAATGATAAAAATCAATTATTGATTGTAAGAAACGAAGATACCTTGGACAATTATTAAAAAGCAATTATCAATTTAACAAAAAAAGGAGAAAATATGAACAACAAAATTATTTTAAGTTATCTTTCTGACCTTGCTGCAAACAACAATCGCGAATGGTATCACGAGCATAAAAAGGAGAACAAAGAAGCTGTTTTGCAATTTGAAAACCTTATTCAAGAAATCATTGACGGAATTGGCGAATTTGACCAAAGTGTTTTGCACAATATTCCAAAAGAGCTTACTTTCAAACTAGTGCGTGACACAAGGTTTAGTCATGATAAATCACCCTACAATCCAGCTTTCAGAGCCCATATTTCCTCTCAGGGAAAGTTGCCTATCCCAGTCGGCTATTATTTGATGATTAAGCCGAATGGCAATTCTTTCTTAGGTGGTGGACTTTTTGCAGACATGTTTTCAAATGCTACAAACATGGTACGTGATTATATTTCAACTCATTCTGAGGAATGGAACAAAATAATAAATGCAGAAGACTTTAAAAAATATTTTACGGTAAAAGGCACTGCTTTAAAAAATGTTCCCGCAGGATATGACAAAGAGCATCCTCAAGCAGAATATTTGAAATACAAATCATGGTATTTAGAATATTTTATCTCTGACGAAGAGGTTTGCGACTGCCAATATTTCATTCAAAAAGCGGTTGAAATTTTCAAAGCTATGAAACCATTCAACGACTTTTTAAACAGAGCTTTAAAAGAATTTGAAATGCCATCAAGGTAAGCCTTTCAAATTTGCTTTAAATATATTCATCCCAAGCGGCTGGCCATAATCAAAATAAATCAATTTAAACACAAAAAAAACACAGCTTAAAGGCTTTTCTTGCTGTGTTTTTGTTTTTTAATTTATTCCGAGTGCATCACCGATAACATTTTTAATATCAATCGACTCCGCCACCTTTCCCGAAAGTGAGTCAATTGCCGATTGTTGTCCACCAATTATCAGTCTATCCCCCGCCTCTAAAACAGTCTCTGCATCAGGTGTAATAACTTCGTTTCCTCTCTTTATATAAATGATTGAAACTTTTGCTTTCTTTCTTACATTAAGCTCGCCAATTGTCTTTTCTGCCCAGCTTTCAGGCATGGCAATTTCCACAATGTTTACATCATGAGAAAGGTCAAGAAGTCTGTTTACGCTTGGCTCGTCTAGTATGCTTGCAATTTTCTTGCCCATATAGACTTCTGGGAAAATTACTATATTAGCCCCCACCTCTTCAAGAATTATCTTTTGCTGTTCGCTTTGCGCTTTGGCAACTATGAAGCCAATTCCAAGTTGCTTACAGAAGGAAGTGATAAGCACGCTTGATTCAAAACTTTCGCCTATAGCAACAATAGCACAATCAAAATTTTGTGCACCCAATGATTTAAGCACTTCAATGCTTGAGCAATCTGCAGCAACTGCGCTTGAGACTACATTTTCCACTTCCTTTAAATTTTTCGCCTCTTTATCTACTGCCAATACTTGATGGCCAAGTTGAGCAAGAGTGGTCGCTGCCGTTATGCCAAACCTTCCAAGACCGATAACCAAAAAGTCATTCATACCTTTTGCAATTTTGATTTCTTTGCTTTCCATTTTTATCTCCTTATCCCACAATTATTTTTGAATCTGGATATTCAATTTCTATATTATTATTTTTTCTTCCCAGCAGAACGGCGAATGTCAAAAGTCCCACCCTGCCTAAAAACATTAGAACACACAAAACCAGTTTGCTTCCAACAGTCAACAGTGGCGTTATACCAAGCGTAAGCCCAGTTGTGCAAATGGCAGAAACTACCTCAAAAATCACTTCAGTAAGAGAAAAAGCGTTTCCTTCAATTGCAATTAAAAGGCAGCAACCAACCATGATTGTTGAAAGCATGATCAAAAACAATTTTAAACATTTATGTAAAGTATTGCTTGAAATTGTCCTTTTCCCAAATACGATCCCGCCATTTTTGTTTGGCATTTTAAACATATAAAGAATTAGAATAAGCATTGTTGTCGTTTTAAGACCACCAGCAGTTGAAACAGGGCTTCCGCCAATAAACATAAGCAGTGTTGTAAGTGCCTTGCTTGGAGCGGTCAGTGCCGCCTGATTTATCGCACTAAAACCCGCCGTTCGCGGAGTTACACTCTGAAACAAGCCATTTACAATCTTTTGTCCAACGCTCATGTTGCCGATTGTCAATGGATTGTTCCACTCAAAAATCATAAACAATATTGCACTTCCAAACACAAGTACGCCAGTTATACTTAAAACCAACACGCTGTGAAAGGAAAGCCTTCTTTTTTCCTTTGGTTTTCTTTTTCTTATTATATCATAAATTACTACAAAGCCCACACTGCCCACGATAATCAAACATATCACTGGCAAAAGTACCAATACATTTTGTGAAAAGACGCTCATACCTGCAAACAAGTTTTCTTTCGAGCCAAACAAGTCCATTCCAGAATTGCAAAAGGCAGATATTGAAAGAAACAATGCTTTGAAGCAACCATCCCAAAAGCCATATTTTATTGCAAGCGAAGGTAGAAGGCATACAAAGCCAATAAATTCTGCAATAAGGGTGATTAAAACAATTTTGATAAGCTCTTTTACAACGCCTTGATTGTCATCTTTGTTTAGGCTTTCTTTGATTGTCAATCTTTGCTCAAAAGACAACTTCTTGCCAAACACCATAAAAATCATAGATGAAATAGTCACAAAACCAAGTCCGCCAATTTGGATGAGCAGCATAACTATTATCTTCCCAAAAAGAGAAAAATGAACAGCCAAGTCCACTGTTGTAAGCCCTGTAACACAAACGGCACTGGTGCTTACAAAAAATGAGTCCACAAATGAAAACCATTTTCCATCAGCAGAAGAAATTGGTAAACATAGAAAAAATGTGCCTATCAAGATTACAATCAAAAAGCTTAAAATAATTTTAAGTGCCACTGGCGGCTTAAATTTTTTCATACTTTGATATTATAACATATATAGAAAATTATTACAAATTTTTTTTGATATGGTGCAGTTAAATTTCCTCCAATTTGATTGTTTGTTTAATCACCTTATTGCTTAAACAATTTCTGCTGCATATTAAAAGCACTTTCATTAAATATTCTAAACTGCCATATCCAAAAGCTTTTAAAAATCAAAAACTGCTTTGAAGCCCTTGACAAAAGCTTAATAAAAATATAATAATTGAAATATGAAAAAAATACTGGCTCTTATATTGACAATAATGTTTTTAGCACTTCCGCTTTCTTGCGGCGCCTTTTTGTCATCAGCTTCAAGTTTTAATCTTGAAATAGGAAAGGAGGCACAAATAATTTCTTCCAAATGTGACCTCTATCTTCAGCCAAGTTTTGCTTCAGAAAAATTGAAAGATGGCGAAACTGTTGTTTCATTCAAACATGGGGCAATTGTGCTTGTCAAAGAGCTTAGTGAGGACTTCGCCCTTATCGAAAAGGATGAAATAGAGGGCTGGGCTTACAAATATTATCTCACGCAAAACACCTCTCAAGATGTTTATCCCGTTTTCAATGGAAAAATTCGCAACAACACAAGCATTTATGACCTTGAAATGAAAGATACCGGCTTAATTGCCAAAAAAGACACTCGAATTTTCATTTACAGTGGTTTTAATGAAAAGAAACAATACACCCCTGTTCAGCTTGTGCTTGAAGATGGCTCGCTCTATAATGGTTATATCAAAACTGCAGACATCAAGCCCGACGGAATAAGCAGTCTTTTAATTATTGGAATTTCAATCATAGCAGCTGCAGTGACGATAATACTTTCGCTTGTGTTTATTCAGAAGAAAAACAAAAAGAAGAAAGGGTTGTTTCGAAAAAAGAAAAATTCAACTTAAAAAAAATGTCAGTCAACATTGAAATAGTCTCCTCATCGCTTGTAAAATAGGCATGAAGGAGATTTTTTATGATAAACAATACACATGAAATTGAAAAACTTAAAAGAGAGGTTTGGTATTTAAAAACCATATATCTGCCAGCCTTAAACAAAAAGATTGAATTATTATCGGGCGACAGTGGTGCCTTTAAAGAATTGTCATCAAAAGTAGATGAATTGACTTTGAAACTAAATGATTTGCAAAGTCAAGCGTCCTTAAATGCTGATGACATAGCCGAGGTAAGTCAGTGTCTTGCAAATCTATCAACCTCAGTGGAAGAAATTCTCGCCAGTGACGAATTGACCGAGCAGGCTTTAAACAAACTAAGCAGTGAAATAGCAAAAATTAAAACAAGCATTTCAGCTCTTGAAAGTGCAAAAACAACCCTTACCGCAGAGGTTTCAACCCTCAAAAATAAGGTCGCAGCAAACGAGACAAGCATATCAGCCATAAATAATGACATAACTTCTCATGGGAATAGACTGACTCAACTTGAAGAGAATGATTTAACAAATGACCAGACCGTTGCTGCTCTTGCAACTGATTTAAATACTGCCAAAACGGATATTTCCAGTTTAAAAACGGCAAAAACCAGCATGCAAACTGATATTTCTTCGTTGAAAACAAGGGCGACAACCCTTGAAACGACTACAACAAATCAAGGCAAGTCTATCACAAGTTTGCAGACAAGTGTGGCTGAAATACCTAAGCTTAACACTGCCTTAAACACTTTAAAGACCTCAGTCAGCACAAATACGACGAACATAGGCAAGATAAACACCACTCTCACTTCTCACGGCAACAAACTGACCGAACTTGAAGAAAATGATTTGACAAACGACCAAACCGTTGCCTCTCTTGCAACTGATTTAAACACTGCAAAAACGGATATTTCCAGTTTAAAGACGGCAAAAACCAGCATGCAAACAGACATTTCTTCGCTGAAAACTAGGGCGACAAACCTTGAAACGACTACGACAAATCAAGGCAAGTCTATCACAAGCTTGCAGACAAGTGTGGCTGAAATACCTAAGCTTAACACCGCCTTAAACACTTTAAAGACCTCAGTCAGCACAAATACGACGAACATAGGCAAGGTAAACACCACCCTCACCTCTCACGGCAACAAGCTGACCGAGCTTGAAGAAAACGATTTGATAAATGACCAGACAGTTGCCGAGCTTGCAGGAAGTCTCAGCACTGCCAAAACAGATGTGTCAAATTTAAAAAACACCACCTCTTCACATACAACTTCCATTTCCAGTTTAAATACCAAATACAACACCTTGTCTGCAACAGTTGAAAGTCTGAAAAACAACTCTGGCGGCGGAGGCGGAGTGGTCACAGATGTCATTTACGACATGAGAAGCACAAACGCAAGCATCAACAGAGGCTTCACCTCAGGCATTGTGGGCAACAAGTATTTTTCTTTTGACTTTTCGCCATACAAGAAAATTCGGGTATACGCAAGTCTTTCCACCTGCGACTGCCAAACAGAAATTTCAGTAGCAGAGCGTTATAAACAAGATTTCTGCCTTTTTGCCATGAACAGCACCTACACCGCTTTTCATTTTATGAAAGTTATGCTGGCCTCGCCTACACCAAATAGATTTACTGCTGCTGGCTATGCAAGCATAACTATCACTAAAAGCTCAGGTGCCGTCGCTCTTGAAAATGCCTCATCAAAAACCAATATGTTTGTCTATCGCATTGAAGGAATTAAATAAACTTAAAATTTACTTTAAAGAAAAACTAACTGAAAATAAAAATAATATTATAAGAAATAAAATAAGTTTTTATAAAATTGATATATTAAATTATTTTATAAATTTATTTATTATATTTGGTTTTATTTAATTTAGTATAAACCAAAACTTGTTTATTAAACACAATCTTTAATTTTGACCTCTTAAAAATAAGAGGTCTTTTTTTTATTTGAAACATTTTATAAAAAATTTCTATAAAAGGCTTGACAATTGAATAAGTATTCAACTATAATCAAAATAGTTGAACAATTATTCAATCGTTTGAATATAATTGTGTTATAGCACATTTACAAAAAATGGAGGTAAATCATGACAAATATGGCTAAGAAGGTATGCGAAAATAAGAAAGGTTGCGACTGCAATTTGCTTCACAAAGAAGCTGTTGAAAGCACACTTAAGAATATGCCTAGTGATGAAATATTGCTTGAAATGGCAGATTTTTATAAAGCGCTTTCAGACAGCACAAGAATTAAGATTATGGCTGCGCTTTCACAAAACGAGCTTTGCGTATGTGACATTTCAACTATTTTAAACATGACAAAATCAGCAATATCACACCAGCTTCAAAATCTGAAAGAAATGAATTTAATCAAAAGCCGCAAGCACGGCAAGGAAGTTTTTTACAGCTTGGCTGATAGACATATTGAGGAAGTCTTTGAAGTAAGTATGGAGCATGTATTGGAGGACTTTGATGAAAAAGAAAGTAAGAATTGAAGGTCTTGACTGCCCCAACTGTGCACGCAGTCTTGAAATAGAAATAAACAAGCTTGACAGTGTTAAATGGGCTAAACTCGACTTTTTAAAATCATCGCTTGAGTTTGACTGCGACAACTTTCAAACTGCAATTGAGGACATAGAAAAAGTCACAAAAGAGCTTGAGCCTGATGCAAAGCTTATAAAAAACAATGAAAAAAGCAATAAAAAGGCTTTTAAAAGCTTAATTTTAGACCTTTTTACCCTGTTTTTAGGAATAACCATTGGAATTATCATATTTTTCGTGAGAATGCCGACTTGGAGTTATTGGCTGCTTTATTCGTTAAGTGCGCTTGCTCTTGGCTATAAAACCTATTACAAAGCAGTGCGACTTCTTTTTAAGGGAATTGTAAATGAAAACCTTTTAATCACCATATCAGTCATCGGTGCATCTATTGTAAGCGAGCACATGGAAGGGCTTATGGTGATTGCGTTATATTCAATTGGAAAGATATTTGAAGGTTTGGCTGTTGACAAATCAAGAAAATCCATTGAAGCTCTTGCCAAAATTCAGCCAGAGTTTGCAGTCGTTGTTGATGAAAATGGAAATGAGCAAAAGCTCGCACCTGAAGAAGTTGAAAAGGGCTCGATTATAATAGTTAAGCCTGGCGAAAAAGTGGCAATTGATGGAATAATAATTGACGGCGAATGTGATTTCAACATGCAAAGTTTGACAGGCGAAAGTTTGCCAGTTAAGCTAGGTTATGGTCAAGAAGTGCTGTCAGGAGCAATAGCTTTAAACGGCGTTGTCAAAATCAAGACTTCGCAAAGTTATTCAAACAGCACCATAAGTAAAATTATGGAACTTGTCGAGCATGCCTCACAAAACAAATCTAAAACAGAAACATTTATTTCAAAATTGACAAAATATTATACTCTTGGCATCATCGCCCTATCGCTTATAGTTTGGGCAATCGTTTGGGCAGTGACCAAAGATTTCAATTCAGCCATCTACCGCGGTCTTATCTTCCTTGTCATCTCCTGCCCTTGCGCATTTGCGATATCTGTTCCGCTCACCTATTTCTCTGGCCTTGGCAATGCGTCAAAAAATGGCATTTTAATCAAAGGCTCAAACTATCTTGACGCATGTGCAAAGATTAAAATCATGGCTTTTGACAAAACTGGCACGCTTACAAGCGGACAGTTTAAAATAGATAAAATCATCTCATATAGCCAAAATATCAGTGAGGACGACCTGCTCGAAATTGCTGCGAAGGGAGAGCAGTTTTCAATTCACCCTCTTGCAAAAGCAATTGTCAGCGAAGCAGAAAAATTGGAAAGTTTTTCAAAAAACAATGAACAAATTGAAAACTTAAAAGAGATAGGCGGAAAAGGAATTGAGTTTTCGCTCAGCGGCAAGAATTATTTTGTCGGCCGACAGAATAATAATGAGATTGAAACTGTTGTGGAAATTTATGAAAATGATATAAAGCTTGGTGAAATTGTGCTGAGCGACCAAATCAAGCCTACTTCAAAAGAAGCAATTGCTAGACTTAAAAAGCAAGGCATAAAAACTCTGCTTTTATCTGGTGATAATAAGGGAAGTGTTGAAAGAGTATCAAGACAACTGGAAATCGATCAAAGCCATTTTGGCTTGCTTCCTCAAGATAAATACAACCTTATAGAAAGCCTTAAAAATGGCAAGGATACGGTTGGTTATGTAGGTGACGGAATAAATGACGCGCCATCCTTAACTTTATGCGATGTCGGCTTCAGCATGGGCATAAACGGCTCGCCTGCCTCAATTGAGGCTTCTGATATTGTTCTTGTTGATGACAACCCTCAAAAGATAGCTTCAGCAATAAAGATTTCAAAGTTTACTAAAAAAATCGTGCTTGAAAATATCATTCTTTCAGCTGCAATTAAAGTCATATTTCTTGTTCTTGGCTCGGTTGGCATAACCGGCATGCTCAGCGCAGTGTTTGCTGATGTTGGAGTTACGCTTATAGCAATATTAAACAGTTTGAGGGCTTTAAAACACAAACTTAAATAAAAAATAAACGTTTTAATTAAAAATCGTAAAAAGCAATAATTTAAGGCAATGAGCATTTAACCATTGCCTTTTTTTTGTTGCAAAATTTTATTTGCAATTTCATTTTCGTTTTATTTTAAAATATGCTACAATATTTGCAAGGAGAAATTATGAATTCTTTTGAAAGCAGAATAAATTTAAATTCATCTCTTCAAGACCTTTCAATCGCCGTTTGCAAGCACTACAAGCTTGGTCAGTTTGAATCTTGCAGACTTATTGAAATTGGTTATGAAGACTTCAACTTCATTCTTGTTGCTGACAATAAAAAATATCTAGTAAAAGCACTTGCCAATTTTCGCAGCAAAGAAGATTGTGAAAACTTGACAGCACGTGCAGTTGCAGCCTGCGAACATAAAATTTCTTGCCCACGCATTTATGAAGTCAACGGCAAATTTCTCAATTATATTACACTCAATGAAAATACCTATCGTATAATCGTAATGGATTTAATTGATGGAAAGGACTTTTATTCTCTTGGTCAACTTCCAAATGATGACGAATTAAAAATAATAGCCAAAGAACTTGCTCAGCTTAACAACATTGACTTTCAGCCCCCTTTCATTTATGACCACTGGGCAATAATAAACTTTGAAAAAGAATATCAAGAGAATATTCATCTCATAACTGGTCAAGACAGAATTTTGATTGATGGCGTATTTGAAAGTTTTAAAGAGATTGATATGCATAAGCTTAAATTTGGATTTGTGCATGGCGATATCATTGTGACCAATATTATAAAAGAAAATGAAACAGGAAAGCTTTTCTTTATTGACTTTTCTGTATCAAATTATCAGCCACGCATAGTTGATATGGCCGTTTCTCTATGCGACCTATGCCTTGACCTTGATGACCAAGCTGAAATCAAAAAGCGAATGAATCTGTTTATAAAAGCCTATGAAAGCATTTCCCCTCTTTCAGATTATGAGAAAAAATGCCTCAACGTCTTCTTAGCCGCACATCAGGCCATGACCATCATTCAAACAACAAGAGAAAAACTTTTAAACAACAATGACAGCGAAGAAAATGAGGACTTCTTACGCAAAGGTCAAGAGGGGTTAAGAATGGTGTTAAATCATTTGATCTAGTTTTTAACTTAGATTTTGTTGTTTTTTTAAACATAACATTAAAAACAAAAAACATTTAATTGTGCATATTGCATTTATAATGAAAAAACAAGGAGAAATATGTATAGCAAAACAGATAGACAAAATGTAGTTGATAAATTGGTGGCAATCTTTTCAAATTTTAATGAAGTCAATGGCATATATCTTGTTGGCTCTAATGCCAGAGGAGATGCCGACATATACAGCGACGTTGACATTTCAATAATCATTGAAGATGACAGTGTTGAAAAATTATGGAAAGCTGCAGAAAGGGTTCTCTTAACCACTTTCACCCCTTTCCGCCACTTTAATCAATATTACAATGAACAAAGCTTTTTAATAGGTTTATGCCTTGACAATGGTCTTGAAGTAGATATTGGATTTTGCAGCAAAGCTCAGTTTATAAAACAAAAGACTTCAAGAAAAGGTATGGATACACTGCCACTTTTCAGTAAAGATAATTTTATTTTGCCAGAAGTTCAATTAAGTATAAGTAAAAATGTATCTGAGCTTATTGAAAATCGAAACAACGATTTATGGTATGACTTTACAAACTCCTTCATTGCCCTTAAACGCAACCAGCTTTTTAGAGCAGCAAATGGAATTGAATCTATTCGCAGTCAACTGCTTGAAATATATGCAAAAGCAAAAGGGCTTGAGCATAAGCATTACAGACATATAGATATGTTTGAAAAAGAATTGAAGGAAGAATTCTTAGCCACCTACAGCAACGCCAGTCTTTCTTCTTTTAAAGAAAGTCTTGAGAGGCTGCTTGAAATCTTTTTAAAGTTGTTGAAAGAATTTGGCCGTGGTGATGAGGCAAAGGAATATCAAGAGCATTTTGAAAGGTTTGTAAAAGAAATCAAACTTTAAATAAATTAGAAAAGAAAAACATAAGGAGAAAAAAAAATGATTGATTTAAACGAAATACAAAAACAAATTTATCAAAACAAAGTAAACAAGGGTTTTAATTTAACTGACATTTGCAAAGAATTTTGCTATATTTATGGCGAAGTAGGCGAAGCTTATGAAGCTTACAACAAAAATTATGACCGCAAAGAACTTGGAATGGAGCTTGCTGACATTGCGATATATCTTCTTGGGCTTTGCGAAATTCTTGGTTTTTCACTTGAAGATGAAGTGCTTAAGAAAATAAAGATAAATGAAAGACGCATTTATATTGATGGCAAAAAGATTGAGCCAAAAGATGATGAATAAAAAAAGCGGACACAATTCCGCTTTTTTTATATTATTTTCAATTCAAATTCTATATTTTAATTTAAAAGTTTTTTATTTTTTTAAGCTTTTTTCTAGCCTTCCATTATCATCTTGTCTGCAATAAGGGCAATAAGCTCGCCATTGGTTGGCTTGTCATTTGCTCCATAAATTTGAAGGCCAAACAAACTGTTGATATTTTCAATCTTTCCCCTATTCCAAGCGACCTCAATGGCATGACGCATTCCGCGTTCTACCTTCGACGAGCTTGTTGAAAACTTTTCTGCAATTGTTGGATAAAGACGCTTTGTAATTGACGCAATAATATCTGGGTCAACCACGGCAAGTTTAACTGCCTCTCTTAAGAATTGATAACCCTTGATATGTGCAGGAATGCCAATGCTGATGAAAATGTTTGCAATTTTCTCATCCAAGACTTTGTCGCTGTCAGCATTCAAAAGTGGATTTGCAAGGTCTTTAAGTCTCTCTTCAAGATTTTCTGGTGATACAGGTTTTACCATAAAATAACTTGCACCCTCTTTCATAGCCTTTGAAATAAAGCCAGCATGTGAAAGATTTGAAACAAAGATGATTTTTGGAAGTCTTGCGCCCATTTCACTTTTAAGCATTTCAAGCACTTTAAATCCATCAGCGCCAGCAAGAAGCACTTCAGTGACAAGGAAATCAGGTTTTAATGAAACCACTTCGCCTGCAATGACCATGCCGTCACTGCCCATTCCTACCACTTCAAACTCTTCATTTTTTGCGTCAAAATAATTTTTAAGTTTTTCCAGTTCTTCCTGTTCTGAATCTGCAAGATATACTTTAATTTTTTTTGTTGTGTTGTCCATTTATTTCTCCTTTACCTGTTGCAATCTCTTCTTGCAACCTCGATATATAAAAGATAGCACATAAATTTTACAAAAAAAAGCATAACTCGCACAAAAATATGGCGAGTTATGTCGTAATCTGTCGGATTTTGTCGAAACTATTTTTTACCTGCTTATCCCTTTCTTCCGATAAGTTGAGTATTTCCTTGCATGTCTGTTCTAAACATATAATAACGGTCGTCTTCTTTTGGCTTATCATCTTCATCCATGTCATCAATTTCTGGATAAACAATCTTTGAATAGAAATAAATATATTCGCCATCATAGCCGCATTGACCAGAAACAAGCTCTTTTCCTTCTTCAAGAGAAAGGATTGTTTCAATTTCTTTGTTGATAGTGTTTATTCTTTTTATTGTAGAAGAATTTGAAACATAGATTTGGTCATCTTCAACAAACAAAATGTCACTGTATTGTTCACTTGTAAGCAGGAGCGTAGAGCTTGCGTTTAATTCTTTATACATCAATGCGCCGCCGCTTGTCTTGAAGGCATAGCCGTCACCTGCTTTTTGAATTTCTTTGATAGTTGTGGCATTATAAAACTTTTGTGTTGGGCTGAAATTGCTTTCGCCATTTGCGATGCTCTTATAGTAGATTTCTTGAACACCTTCGTAGGTGTAAGAATAGAACACAACATCTCCCACTCTGCCAACAAAGTTCAAAGTAGAGCCTGTAACGCCGTTATCGAGGTCGGTTGTCTCGCCGCTTGCAAAGTCAACCGCCTTAACTGAAGTTGTGGCAATTGTTTGAGTAGGCTCTGATGCAACAGTGTAAACCACATTTTTCACGCTTGACGCTTCATCTGCAATGGCATAAGAAGTTGCTTTTTCAGCAATGGTCTTAATTTTCCCAATGCTGTTTCCAATTTTAAGTGATTTGATTGAGAAAGTATTGTTTTCTGTTGGCTCTGCAATAATATAATAATAATTATTATCGCTGCCCTTTTGAACGGTTATTGTGCTGCCTTCTCCAGTTTTGAAAGCGCTGTTTTTAACAATTTCACTGAAGTCGTCACCATTGAATTTTACTCTGAAAAGAGAAACTCTTGTATAGTCATTTTCAAGTTGGTTTGTCTGGTGAGTATTGGCAGAAGTGAAGTAGATATATTCGCCAAGAGCAAACATATCTTGGTTTTGATAACCTACAAGTTTTCCATCATTGACTTTTTCAACTTGATTTGGGCTTGAAACAGGCTTAAGTTGGTCTGTCACCTTATCTCCAAATGTGAGATTTTGTGATTTATTAAGGCGTGAAAGATAGCCTGTCTTTGCTGCTTCACCATACTTAAAATTCTCTTCGCTTGAAGCCGTATAGCCATTTCCGAAATATACATAATCGCCAACAACAACCACTTGTCCTTGATTGTATTGAATATTTTCGAAATAGGCATCTTTTCCATTTATTTTTACATTTGACACTGTCGCACAACCAGTCAAGAAGATTGCTGCACAGAATATTAGTGCAAATACTTTCAATATTTTCTTTTTCATTGTTTGTCCTTTTAATTTTACTAAAAAATTTTACTATACTTTGGCATTTTTGTCAAATAAAATGAGCTAAAAGATTGTTGCCATTTTTCAGTCTTTTACTCATTTTTAAAAGATATTTCAGTTAAATTGTTTTCTACAATGTCGCAAGAGGTCAAATAATAGGGAATATCATTCTTGACATAGTGCGTTTCAAGCCCCTTTTGACCATGCAAATGTCCATAAATCACACAGTCAACTTTATGGCTTTCGATAAGCTGGCTAAATTGGCTGTCATTGTGAAAAATATCCACTGGTGGATAATGTATCATGCAAACAAGTTTATCCCCCTCTTGACGCAATTTTGACGCGCTCTCAAGCGTCATTTCAAGTCTTAGCACTTCACGGTCATAAATCTTTCTATCGTCATCAGAGAGTGAAGAATATCTTTCCACCCCCTTCCAACCTCTTGTGCCGCAAACCACAACACCATCAAAGCGAATTGCGTCATTTTGAATGGCGTAAAAGCCCTGTGGAAGAATTGCCCTAAGTGATGAAATAGATTTCCACCAATAGTCATGATTGCCTTTAATAATCACCTTTTTGCCCGGCAAATCTTGCAATAATTTTAGGTCTGGGACAACCTCGTCAAGCTTCATTGCCCACGACAAATCACCTGCCATAAGCACAAGGTCATCTTCACCAACTTGACTTTTCCATTGCGAAAAAATCTTGTCAAGATAGCCCTCCCAAACAGGCCCGAATATATCCATCGGCTTGTCATTATTGACTGATAGATGCAGATCACTTATTGCATAAATTTTCATTGCAATCCTTTTAAAATCTCTTGCACCTTTCTCATATCGCAAAGACCAGCATAGTTTGCTTTAAAGTGTTTCATAACGCTTGGAACGCTTTTGTCATCAAGTGCAAGAATGGCATTTTTGATTTCTTCATCACTCATCATCTTTGGAAGGTATTTTTCTGCAATTGTCATTTGAGTGGTGATATTTTTCACTTCTTCTTCATTGCCAACCTTTTCATAACCCTCTTTTTCGTCAGAAAGCTCTTTTATAGTCTTTTGTAAAATAGAAAAAACATCTCCATCAACAAGCGCTTCACCCTTTTCACGCTTTCTTATTTCTTCAAGTTTGATTTTGTTGAGAAGCACAGAATAGAAACTTCTTGCAACAGTGTCCTTATCTTTCATAGCCTGAACATTTGCTTTTTTTATTTCATCATAAATCATATTTCACCTCATTTTTATATTTGTCTGCTCTTTTTGCGCAAACAACTTTTCTAAAACATTATAATTCAATTGCCAACAAATGTCAAAATATTTGAAGCCCTTGATAAAAAATTAAAAAATATGCTTGACATCTTTTGGCAAAATATGTATAATTTAAAAGGTAATATGGCAGCATAGCTCAGCTGGCTAGAGCGCACGATTCATACTCGTGAGGTCACAGGTTCGATCCCCGTTGCTGCTACCAAAGAAAGCCCTCATAATTTTGAGGACTTTTTTGTTTAAATTTTTTAAGAATATTTATCAAATTCAAATCAAAACCTTTATTATATAAAGTCATAATATAAATAATATAAAATAATAGATATATATATTTATTATTTTTTTTAACAAGGTTTATTTTATACTTCATTTAAGCAGCATCAAAAAAATTTAATTGCGTTTTTTATTAGATTTCTTTTTTTGTTTAATTGTATTTTTGTTGTTTCTCAAGTTTTGGTCAATATTTTTCTCTTTATTCTTTTTTTTCAAGACAACTGACAAGATTGCTATTGCACAAACTGAAAGTGGTAGGAAGGTGGCAAGGAATATCCACCAGCCTCGATATATAAAAGTCAACGAAAGCGAAAGTGTGTTTAGGTCGCAAAGGTTGTCATCTTCCACCACCCATAAATGATTATAATTTCTGTCAATGCCTCTAAAAACAAAGTTTGCATTCGATTTTAATCTTGAAAGAGGCGTGGAATAATTATAAACATAGCATGGCCTATAATCTTCTTTTAAGCTTGCCTCAAAAGACAAACCTTTCGCTGCTGCAAGGTAGCGATTTTTATACACCTTGCCAATCATAATCTCTTCTTCTTGAATTTTTGTCTTGCTTGAGAAAGGAAACAAGCCATTGCTGACTGACCTTTTATAGAAAATATTACCATTTTGACTTGGTTTCTTATCATCTGCTGGATCTTTTTTGTGATAATAATTCCATGCACCCGCACTTGTAAAATATATATCAAAGCCAATGGTGTCATTGTTTTCATTATAAGTCACTTCACTTAAAATCACGCCTTGATTTATTTTGTATTCATCACAGGGGTTTGAAATAAAAGTGAGTGCAAAGCCAAATAAAAATTCATTTCTTATCTCACTTACCTGCTTAATCAAATTTCGTCTAAAATCCAATTCTTCTTTCAACGATAGCGCCATGCCGTTTATTTTTTTATTATTTAAAGAAAACCTCATTGACTGAGCAATTTTTCCATCAGAGCGTTCTTCAAGGGCAAGCATAATATAATCATCACCTATTGTAATTTCACCAGTCTGACCGCACCCAGCAAAAAAAGATAATGAGAAAATCAATATAAAAACCAAAAATATCTTTTTCATATAATAATCTATGTTGAAGTGATTTTTTTATGATTTTATAAAGATCAACTCATCATCTTTTTTTTCTATTGAATATAAGCTGTAAAGCCGCTTTCAGTTTGACGCACCTTAAGCACTTTTCCATCTTTGCAAGTAATATCATCAACTTGAATTTCACTTGAGTCAACGCCAGAGCCCGAATTATTTGAAGCATATATTTTGCCCTTTATAATTGGGTTTGATTGACTGCTGCTGATGATTGGCTGACCAGAAACTGTTTCAACCAAAGTATTCAAAATTCCGCTTACCACTTGATAAGCAACTCCACTCTTATAGAAGTTTGCTTTTGAAGAAGTGGTTTGCATTCTTCCATTATTGTAAAGATATTCAAGTGTTCCGTTTATGCTTGTGATAGTTATGCCAGCGTAATAACCTGTTGGAACAATCTCACTGGTTGTCGTTGAAAGTTTAAAGTTTGCATCATTTCCACAAAGTGAAATAGTTGCAACATTTGCAAGTGAAATTCCTGCCATATAAACCGTGGTATTGTTGACTGAAACTCGAATTTCTTTGTCTCCTCTGTTTCGACAGTTTGAAATCTCGCCCTTGCTTTCCCTTTCGCCAGTATCAATGCCATTGAATAACGCAATTCCACCATAGCCAAATTCCAGCTTAAGCTGTTGTTGCATGTTGTAATTAAATTCGCTGAAGTTTGTGCAGTATTGCACCTTTCCATAGTTTACGCCTGTCACTCCACCAACAAAAACAATATTGGCACTGCCCTTTCCTTTAAGGTTTATATTGAAAGGCACTTTGTCATTGCCAACTGACTGATTGACATTCACATTTCGAATTGTACCATAGTTTAAAGCACAAATTGGGGCGTAGATTATGCTTGAGTTATCAAGCTCTTCATTATTCACTTGATAGTTTATTCCCAAGTTTTCAACAACCGCATCATAAGAAATTGCTCGGAACAGTGCTGAATAACTTGTGAAGGTCTTATTTGTCATAACAGTAAAGTTGATTGGACTTTCAAGTTCAACAGTCTTAGAAAGGTTTAAATTTATTTTGAAACCATCTCCGTCAAGATGAGCATAAAACTCATCAATCCAAGCCTTATCTTTGCCATTTTCGGTTGTCACAAATTCATTTAAATCAACTGTGATATTGCTGCCCAGTCTGAAATATGCACCTTCGTTATTTCTAAGTGCAATGTTTTTGAAATCTGCATCACTATTTATGATATATGGCGAGTCTGCACTTCCATTTCCACTTGCAAACAAATAATAAGTAAACGCTTTTGCTTCATATACCATTTCTTCACTGAAAATGAAGAGTGAATTGTTTTCATCATCTATCAATCTTGCCTTAATAGTGAAGGCATTTTCTAGGATTGTTCCATTACTGTTTTTAGGACAATAATAATTGTCGCTTACAAAGGCAGTTTCTTCCTTGCCGCTTACCGAAACTTTGACATAATAGCCATAGATGTTTGAATTATCTTCTGGCCAAGCCCACTCAAAACGCTTGAGTCTGTCATTCCAGCTAATTTCCAAGCCGTCATTTGAGGTATTGGTTGTATTTAGCACCTCTCTGTCACTGCTCAGCAGCTTTTTAAGGTTAAGCTGAGTGCTGCTTTGTGCATCTTGAGCTTGGAAACTTACGCTTATTGCGTCATCAGGAATTTCCAATATCATCGAGTAAGCATTGTTTGTAAATACAAATTCTCTGTCGCCATCTGCAGTAGTCACTGTTGCAACGAGTTTATATAAATCTTTTCTGTCTTGAATTGAGATGTTTTGGAAATATTTTGAGAAATCAATGCCTGTATTGCCATTTATGAGCACCACATCATAATATTTATCTTGAATTTTTGCAAGCTTATAAATATCGCTTATTACCAGCGGAGCTGAAATAATGGCATTGTTTCCTTGGCTGTCTTCGCCATAGACATAAACTTTTACTGTAAATGTACCATTTGCATCATTCAACTGCCCGTCATCTAAGGCAAAGCTTGCAAATATCAAATCAGACTCATTTGAAGCTGTTGTCGTATAGAATGTATAATTCCCCTTAAGCTCCAATTGCTTATCATTGCCACCAGAACGATATTCGGCCACGATAGAAAGTCTTTGCGCGATTTTCTCATGATTTTCACCGTCAAGGACGCTGTCACCAGAAGGGATAAAGGATGGTCTGTCAATTACAAAGGTTATCGCACCATTTTTTACACCTACATTGTTTTGAGCAAGCGTTGGAGTTTTTGCCCTTGAAACATAGTTGTTTGTGCTTGCAACCATGCTCTTAAGTGCAAATGCGCCGTCACTGGCAAATTTAACGCCATTATCAATATGGAAAATATCACCTTCAATGGTCTTTATAGTTAACGCTGATGCGCTTTCCGCCCTCTTTCCTGCAATGATATTCACATAAAATTTGTAATATGAATATGCTGCGTCAATGATTTGACCTTTTACCGCTTGAATTGTTTCTTCTGCATTTCTCACGCTGTAAATTGTCTCTTCACGACTTAATAAATAGTTGTTTTGATTGAAATTATCTTTGATGTAATATTCGATTTTAATTTCATAGAGAAGCTCACCTTCTTCCAGCCCTTCCAATTCTTCCAAGCTTTCTATTTGAAGGTTTCCCTTTTCAATTTGAATGCTGTCTACCCTGTCAAGCATTCTTGCATTTACTTGAGTGAATGCCGAAGAAAGCACCGGTCTTTGTTTTTTAGTCGCCTTTGCATTATCAGGGTCAGGCACTTCCATATCTATGTTTGATGGAACAAACTCAAGTTTATATTCAGCATTGAGTATTTCGCCTTCCTCAGTCTGCCCAATTTTAAACTCACCGCTGTTTCCACTTAAATATGCCTTATATTGACTTGCCGTCAATTCAGAGTTGTAAAGCACATCTCCGTTCGCCTTTAAAAGACCTGCAATATAAAGTGGCACAGATTGGTTTCCAACAAATTCGCTTTGATAATAGAAGCCCTTGTCGTCACCATTATATTCATCACTAAGGCTGACATCATTACCCATGAAATATTTCAATGCACCGCTTGCCTCTGAAGCACTTGTATTTGTAGGACTATAAGAAATCGCAATTCCGCCATTTTTAATCTCTAATACAGGCGCTGAAAGCTTGTAAATATCTTTAATTTCATAAGTAGAGCTTTCAACATTCAAGGTATTTGAAGTATAAGAGCCATTTATTGACAGCACGAGATAATCATAATATCCATGCTCTGTCAGATTGATGACTGCACGCTTATTTTCAAAACGCACCATCTTGCTTGTCACAGAAGAGCCGCGTTTTTTGTATCTTACATAAAGCTCAATTGACTCGCTGTTTTCGGTATCAACCACAAACTGTCCGTCAATGAAGTGAATTGAATCACTCTTAAGGTCAAGATAGCGCAAATTAAATCTTCCGCTCTTGCCATTGACTACAAAGCCATTGTCTTGGTTGTAAGCCAATATATCTGCGACATACATTGTATTGATTTTAATTTCATCACCTTCTCGCTTATTCTCAAGTTTGTCAAACTCTTGGCGAAGAAGGGTCATATTTAGCTTAAACTTTGGCACTCCGCCAATGCTTTCATCCATGCTTGTCACAACATCAGCAAGCTCTTGCTCGCCATACATAAGTGACCACTTTGCCCCTATTTCATCATATAAAATGATAAAATCAAGGGTTTTTGCTCTTAGGTTGTTTTTGTCAAACTCAGCCTTCTCGCGAAGTTGAAGTTTATATTTAAGCGCTGTAATTTCTGTGTATGCGAAGTTTCCGTCTTCTCCTGCCTCGTCTGAAACTTTCACTCTAGTTGGAGATGGAGATACATAAACCATATAATTTTCTTTGCTTGGCTTATAACTTCCCTCTTCGCTCAACACCGTTTCTGTGCCAAGCACCACTTCTGGCGCAGGAGAAACATAAATCCTCACACCTTCTGATGAAGCAGATTCAATATTGTTTGCATAAGTAGCTTGACTGAGACTTAGTTTATATTCGCCAGCTGGAATATTTCTGCCAAAGTCATCAAATAGGAATGCATTATCCGCAAGCCCTCTTGGAGAAAGCAACATATTGCTTATCATGTTGTTGACTGCGTTGGCATACTCGTTTCCTACAAGTTTGGTTTGATAATTTGCAAGCAAGTCAAAATATGACCTTGTAGTTTGACCTTCAACCAGCATATTTGTATAGTCAGCATTATTAACTTCTATTTCTATGTCAGGGAAAAGGTTATAACCAGGCATTGACACACTATAAAATTCATTTGTCTCGCCGCCATTTTTAATTCTTTTCAGATTGAGTGTAACATTATAATATCTGAAAAATCCTGCGTAGAAGTAATAAGGTGTGTTGTAAATTGAATTTATTGCCACCTCATAATAAGGTGTTGCAGGTTTTTCCACTCCAAAGAAATCTTCAATGTCTTTAAAGAATTTTGACTCTCTAAACTTTTGTTCTTGGAATACAACCTTTCCATTTTTGACTTCAATTCCAAGTGGCTTATCAAATTGAAGGGTAAAAATTTTTTGTTTTGACTTATTTGAAGCCAAGATATTATTTTCATAACTGATTGCAGTCACGAAAATCTGATAATTTATATTCGTATTAAGTGCTGCCGATCTTAAATCATAGTTTGTGGCAGTTGTTTCAACTTTCAATGCCACCTCACCAGTTTTCTCTGATACAAATTCTATGATGAACGATGTTGCCCTTATATCACTATATTGTTTTTCAACATCTTCAAGTGTCCAATTGAATCTCAAGAAATTGTTGGCTATGCTCATATCAGTATCGTTTTGAGAAACTGCATTCAATTTATAAATATCATAAACTGTGCTTCCATATTGATAGAACGCCCCGTCACTATCTTTTCCAATTCTGGCCACTTCAATATTTACATCTCCATAAGGCACCTGCGCTAAAACATCATTTAAGCAGATTGCAAAGACCTTTGTGAAGGTATAATCTGAAAGCTCGCCCATGTCGTCTGGAATTATTCCTTCTGACTTTGTAAAGAAGCTGTGCTTGCCAGCGTTATCTTTTGCCCAATAACCTGCAACATCATCAGCTGCAAGGAAAATTTCTGTGTCTTGTTTTGTAATTGTTTGCTCTTCATCATTTATTTGGAATGCGTTGAAAACAACTCTAAACGCAATTGTTTCAATGCTGTCGGTATCATAAGAGAATACAATATAATCCTTATCCTTTTCATCTACGCGCAATAATTGTGACAATGAGTCAAGGATATAATTAAATTCAAGTTTTTCATAGTTTGACTTGATTGACTCTTCTCGTCTTACTGCAAACTCAAAAGTTTCATTGCTTGCAGGAATTGACGCCGTTGCACCAAAGTGTTGAAGAAGTTTAAGCATTGAAATGTAAAATTTGTTTTCAATTTCTTTATCTTGAACAACATCAAAGTCTTTGACAACATCGCCTCTTTTGGCAGTGAAAATCACACCTTCCATGTCATCCATAAAGATTGTAAAACATATTCTGCCAAGCTGGTCAATCTCGATTTTCTCAATCCCTTTGAGTTTATAACCGTTTTCAAAATTGAAAGTATCATTTGCTGGCAAAATTACACTATTTTCATCATAAGTCAAAATCTTGATGGTATAAGCGCCATATTTATTAAGCAACAAGTCTTCGCTTACAAGATTGAGCGTTTTTTCTTCTGTCAATTTTCTTTCAAACTTTTCGCCATCAGCGGTTGTGATTTCAACAATATAACTTCCGCCAGTTTGTTCATCTAAAATGGTAAGCAGACCATCACCGTCCACCACAGCCTCTTTAGTCTGTGCAAACTTTCTTATTGAAAGCTGAGAAATTTCACTGCTTATAGATTGCGCTTTCTTAACTTGAATTTGCACATCAATGGTGCCCGCATCAAAGTTTTTAAGGATGAGGTTTGAAAGAGTAAGAGTATATTTCCCATCTTTGTTTATAAAGCTGTAAAGTATATTTGTGTATGGTGCGGTCAAATTCATTTCAATCGGGTCTTTTCCGCCACCAATCTTGACATTAAAGGAAATTCCGCTTAAATCTTTCCATTTGTCTGAGAAAGCTATCTCAAGCACACTTCCCTGTTTTCTTTCAATTTCTGTTGAAGCTGAAAGATTTTCAACAACTGTCACAGTGATATCATCAATTTCTGCAAGTTTGATTGTAGAAATTGCAATCTCTTCTGTTTTACCATAATATCCTATGCTTGTTTCACTTATCACATCAAGATTATATGGGCTATCTATTGCTGCCATAACCTTGATTGAAACATCTCCGCCAAGCTTGCTGCCAAGCAAAGTTTCAATTTCATCAAGAGTCAAGCTTGTTTTGTCTTTAAATGAAAGTGTTTTATTAAGTGCGCCGCTTTTAACATTGACAAGATATGAAAGTGGGTTTAAATTGTTTCCTGCCATATCAGCAGCAAGCTCTGTCCAAGTAATTTGACTGGCTTCTATCGCTGCGACAAACTCACAAGAGGCAAGGTCAATAAGGGTGAGATTTATTGCTTGAGAGTCAATATAATAATTTATTTCGCCCTCATTTTTTGCTTTTACAACTATGTTGAAACGATTGTCGTTAAACTGACCTGGTTTGAATGAAGCTACACTTTCGCCATGCACAAAGCTGACATTTTCGTTGCTTCCATTTACAAGCACGCTTTCAATATTTGCTGTATCATCATTGAAAGTAATAGAGGCAACATAATCTTCACCATTCTTTGCCAAGGCAACTTTTTCAGGCTTTGCAAGTTGTTTTACATAGATTGGACTTGAAAGCTCTGACTCAAGCATTGAAGGATGAGTGGCCTTTAAAGTAATCTTTCTCTTTCTTGCAAGCTGCGATAGTGCGTTTTCAAAAGAATATTGCCCGCCAGAATATCCGCCTTGATATAAAATGTCGTCAAGATAGATTTCATACAATGAGCCAACCTCTTGCACCTGCCAAGCAAGCGTTTTAAGGCTTGGATTGAAAGTTAAAACAGGTTTGTCAAGTTTATTGAGAGGCAGTGTTGTTCCGCCATAGATTGTGCTTGCTTTTGTTGATGAAAGATAATAGATACCATCTTTCATTGAATTTGCATAAGAGATAAATTCAATTTCAATTCCTTCAGCCTGCCTATATGCTGAATAAAATGCGCTGTCATTCTTGCATAGGTCATTGATTTTTGTTTGTATATCAAACTCGTTTCCATTGGCGTCAATAGTGAAACGCTTTGAATAATCAGAAGTGTTTGAATTTTTCAATATGATAGAGATTTGGTGACTTTCTATATTTGAGTCTTGATTTGTCCAGCTCAGTTTTCCATAAGAATACTTAAGTGAGGTGGCGGCTTTGATTCTATTAAATTCCACCACACGCTCATGACTGCTGATAAAACCATCTTCTGCACTAGCAATCATGGTCATTCCAAGAGCAAACTCTGTGCCAAATCTTGTTTTATCACTCATGTCAAGGCTGTATTTTTCGCCTTCAATCAACTCACCATTCAACTTGAATGCAACATGGTCAGAGCCATTTTGAATGTTTACTTTAAGCTTATGCCCAACTATCTCATCAAAGACTGTAATAATATCTTCAACTGAAATTTCTGGAGCAGCAAGCCTTGCCACATTTAAAATATATTCTTGAGAATCAAGATAGATATTTGGGTCATAAAGCTTTCCACCACAAGCCACAACTTTTATTTCATGACTGCCTTCTTCAGCAAAATCGCTTGCAAAAATATAGGTTATCTCTTCCTTAATCTCACTTAAATTTATGTTGCCGTCAAGATTTCCATCAACATAAATCTTATATTCACTTGCGCTATCAACTGTTGAGATGTTGAGTTTATAAACATTTCCCTCTTGAACAAACTTTGCAGACGGCATTTCAATGTCTTTGGTCACTTTGAAATTTACACGCTTTACATTAACACTGCTGAAAAAGTCAGAATCTAAATATTGATTGAAATCAACAGACTTTGATGTAATGGCAATCACATAATATCCTTCATCAAGAGTTTTGCTGATTTGTGTGTGTGAGATATCGCTTTCTTCAAGCACGGGCTCGCCACTTGCTAAATAATCTTTGTCTGTTTTATAAATTATATAATCATACAGGCAGTCAATTCCTTCAAGTCCCAGCCATTTAAAGTCTCCATTTTGTTGCTCCAAAACTGGCTCAACCAAAGGAAGAATTTTCAATGTTTTTTGATTTACTGAGCGAAGAGAATGCTCGACCTCTTCGATTTTAATTCCACACGCTATTTCAATGTTATATTCATCACCATTTGGTGCATAAGCACTTAAAGGCGAAACTGGGCTTAGCAAAATTTTATTACCAAGATCAATATAAGTGCTTTTGACAAGTGTGCCATTTATGTAAAGATAATAGAAATTTGCTTGAGGCACTTTGTCAAATTCAAATTGAGAATTTTCTGTTTCAAAGTTATGCTTAATCTCCCCCAGCCTTCCAAGCTTGTAAAAATCAAAACTGAAATAGTCTGAGTCAACCACAATGTTGGAAGCCATCTCGCCCAAACTAAATTCTTTAACTCCATTTTGACTGCTTTCATCAGCTGTTGGAAGTGCTTTAATCAGAAGATTATATTCGCCCACTTCAATAGAAGAAAGGTCAATTCGATGTTCAAGCCCATTTTGAGTGCTGTAAAGCTCGCTTTTTTCACCATAAGAGATAAAATAATTTGTTATGTAGTCGTTCTCTTCAAAATTAAGCACCATTTCATTGCCATCGAAGGTCACTTCTACATTTGGCTTTTCAAGTTTTGCAACATAAACTTTATTTGAAATTTTGCTGGAAATATAAAACTCGCCATCTTTGTTTCCTCCAAGTGCAATAAGCTCCACTCCATAAATGCCTTTTTCAAAGCCCTCTAAATTATCAAAAAATGTTCCTTTCTCGTTTTCGACTTTGAATAACTTTTCAACTTCTGTCTCAACATTTTTTGCCTTAATCAAAAATGAAGTTGCTTCTTCAATTGTGTTTGAAGTCAGCATGCCAGAGCCTTCTTTATAAGAATAATTAAGCTGTGCATTTTGAAGCATCTTGACTGGATAAGATGTTTTCGAAGGATTTTTCTTTCCTTCAATGTCCTTTACAAATATATCAACTAAAAGCGTTTGACCCTCTTGGAATTTTGAGAAATCAGCTGTAAAGAAATTTGTTTGCAAATCTTGCACAACCCTTATTCCATTTATGTAAAGGTCATAATTTGCACCCTCTACAGCATCCCACTTAAGTGTTGCCTTTTGGTTGAATTCTTCACCAACAGAAACATTAAAGTTATCAGCCCAAGACATAACACCATAATGAACGCTTTGGCTTTTTAAAATAGAGCCATCAATGTCAACTCTGTTTGATATAGCCTTAATGCTTACATCATAAGAGCCCACATTATCAAAAACGAAAGCATTTTCATTCACTTCAAGTTTCACGGTATTTTCTTCATCATGCAGTTTGTAAGTCACCTCATAAGCATGTGCATAAACTCTTTCGCCATTTATTATTACAAAACTTTTGTCCCAGCTCACCCTACCATTGTCGTCAACCTTGATATTTTCTGGGCTGCTGAATTGTTGCTTAACTATTACTTCTGCCTTAGCTATCGTCTGATTTTGATATTTGGCAAAAATGAAAGCGCTTCCAAAATCTTTTGCGGAAAACAAATTTCGATTTTCACAAGACAAAACATTTTCATTTGAAGAAAATATTTCAATTTTGGTCTTGTCTGTCCCTTTGACTGAAAGCTCATCATAAAAATCTATCGTCGCATATTGAGATAGATAATAAGTTTCCTTTTCAAATTTTCCAGTCACACTTGGTTTTGTATTGCAAGCCACAAACATGGTTGCTGAAAACAAAACAAGCATCAAGACAACAAAAAAGTTTCTTTTCATATTTTGCCCCTTCCCTTAGTATTTTCATAATAACATTTTTTACTCTATTTCGCAAACGATTTGTCATAATTTAAATATAATATATATTTAATAATATAATATAAAACACTCAGCTTTTTCTCTTAAGCATATTGTTTGGCAGTTTCTATGTCTAAAATTTTATTAAAATTGTTATCAAAAACAATTTTTTATAAAGTTTTTAATGCTTTTTTAAATAAATTTAAATAAACTTAAATAAAAAATGCCCTTTCAGGCATTTTCATTTTTAATCCTTTTTTTCTTCAACTTCATCAGTCGTTGATTTTTCTTCTGTTGTTTCAAGATCAGAAATCTCGTTTTGCTCTTTTTCTTTCTTTTTATGTTCTTTGATAAGCAAAATTAAATGTATGGTGTTGACAATGACTAAACAACCATTCAAAACAGCAGTGCTTATTGCAGGGAGAAGAGCACCATAGACAACGAAAAAGACACTGCCAGCAATGTTTAAAACACGCATCAACAAGCTTCCCTTAAATGAAACCGTCTTGAAACACATAGAAACTAAAATAAGCAAAGTCGCACCAATTCCAATAAATTCAATGTAATTCATAACCACTCCTTTTAAAATGAAAATCTTTCAAAATTTCTATTATTTTAAGAAAATTATAACATTTTTAAACAAATTTATCAAAATAATGACACTTTTTTTATAATTTAATTAGAAATATAATTTAATACAATTTTTTAAATTTAATTGATTATATTTAAAAACTGTGATATTATTAAAATGTTAATAACATATAAAAAGGAGCTTAATCGGTGAAACAAAACAACTATAAAAAAGATTTGGATTTTTTAATAAAGTTGGTAAAAGAGAGTGCTGAGATAATCGAAAATGGACAAATGGAAGTAAAAGATAAGGGTAAAAACGACCTTGTGACAAATCTTGATTACGCAGTTGAGAAATATATTATTGAGCAAATTAAGACATTCTATCCTCATTTTGATATTGTAAGCGAGGAATTTAACAGCAAAAAGGAGATTACTGAAAATTGTTTTACAATCGACCCAATTGACGGCACCATAAATTTCGCACATGGTTTGCCATACTGGGCAATTCAAATTTCGTGCATTCGCGAGGGCAAAATCGTGGCAGCTGTCATATATTCACCTTGCACAAATCAACTATTTTCAGCAACTCTTGGCGGCGGAGCTTTTTGCAATGATAAACAAATTTTTGTCAACAATCTCCCCTTAAACAGAAATATCTTCACTGCACATGGCAACAGCAGCCAAACTCCCCTTATTACAAAAATTTATGAAAAGATGAATGGAAAAGCAAGCAATTATCGAAGAATAGGGTCAACAAGTTTATCCTTCGCCTACCTTGCAAAAGGCAGTCTTGGAGGTATGGTTATATTAAGCCCGACTATTTGGGATGACACACCAGGCCTTCTAATATGCCAAGAGGCTGGTGCCAAAATCAAGAGATTGAAAGACGGTTTTATAGTCGCAGGAAGCAGTGATGAATTTATAGAAACCACAAGCAAAATAATAAACGAAATCATTTAATAAAAGGTAGAATAAATCAAAAAAAATTAAATTTGTGATAAAAAACATAAAAAAATGGGCTTTTTTGCCCATTTTTTATTAAATTTTATTAAATTATTCTTTATTATCGACAATTTATTACATGCTAAGCTCGTCAATAATTTCGTGCTTTTTAGTCTTAATTTCCTTTTTTGCAGCCTTAGCAAGCTTGTTTTCGCCATTCTTTTGAATTAGTTTCTTAATAGACTCTTCTGAAACAATCTTAAGATCTTTTATTTTTGCTTTTATAATTCCACCCTTAGCTTTAAAATTTTCAATCTTGATATTGCGATCTGTTTGCTTTTCTTTAATTGCAAGCTCTTTCTCAACATTTTCTTCTACGATTTTATCAAGTGCAACTTTATTCTCTCCAAAAACTTCGTCAATGATCTGCTGACCTGTCTTCTCAACCGCTCTTCCATAAGCATAAGTCTTGATAACTTCTTTAATATTATTTAAGACCTCTTTTCTTTGATTTAAAATTTCTTCAAGGTCACTTAAATCCATTTTCTTAAGCTCGCGTTTTGTTTTTCCTTGAAGTAAGAATTCATTTATATTATCTTTTGCATAAACATAAGCTGCAACTGATTCTACAAGCCCATTAAAATCCTTAATTTTTCCACTACGGTCATCACCGATAACAAATTTATCTTTGCCAATTATCACTTCTGCTTTTCTAAAAATATAATAATCTTGTTCTTTTGCAACTATATTTGGAGTTTCATGATAAAAATAGTGATAATTTATTTGAGTATTCAATAAAGGCATTCTTAAAGAATATTTCTCCTCCTCAAATGATTCCAGTGTTTTTTCAAAAGTATTGTAATAATGGGTATGAGCGGTGTCGCCATGCTTGTTCTTTTTTTCATTTAAATCAATCATAATTTTCTCCTTTTAAAACTTCTTTAATTCATTTCCATTGAATAATTCTGTGGAAATAAGTCTTCATTTGCACTTTCTATGAGATTTGCAGCAGTGCTGTTTTCTTTTCCAGTATACATCATAAAGCCAGAAAAGATACCAGCGGCTAAACCTAATGTTCCTGATATGACCAAACCTATATCTCTATTCAATGCTTTGACACAACCTTGATAATTTTCATCGTTTGCATAAACTTTGTCAGCAACCGATCTTACATATTTATCTGACTTGACTTCATCATATTTATCGCTTGCTTCTGTGAAAGTCATTGTATTTGAATCCACTGCTTTGTCAATTTCCTTAAGTTCTACTTCAATCACCTGCTGAACGGCTTCTGAAGAATAGTAAGCTTGAATTTCTTCAGTTTTTATTGTTCCCTCAACTGTTGAAGCAACTGTTGCACCTATACCATAAGCAAAAACAAGAACAGGAAGAGCAACTGCAACATATTTCAAACATCCTCTTATTCTCTTTAAAATTTCTTTCATAACCACTCCTTTTTATTCTATAATTCATTGGTTTCTATAGGCTTATCAGAAATATTTTTTGTTTCTTTCTTAATTTGAGCAAGTTTTCTTCTTACCTTATCACTGGAAGCATGCTCTCGAATTTTAACCCTTATATTTTTGGGTAATTTCATCAAGCATATTGTCTGAATTTGAGCAGTCGCATCTAGTTCTGCAACTTTATATGAATTTAAAATATTTTCCAAAGTTTTAAGACCTTTTTCGCTTTTATATGCTTGAAAGAATGAAATAAGTTTTAAAAAATCTCTATTCAAACAATTTTCATAGCTATAATCTCTATAGTTTTTCATATCGTCTTCAATCAATTTTTGATAATCTTCAATCTTCATAAACCCTCAAAAAATATTATCTATAAGTATTTTAACACCTTTCCCTTGATTTGTCAAGACAGTATTTAAAAAACTATCAAATGAAAGAAAACAGGATCAGCGATAAAAAGAGAATGGATTAAATTTTGACAATATTTCAGTCTCATCTTCAAACTCAAATTTTTCAGTTATTGACATATT
>CARNVA010000011.1 GCA_949031345.1 uncultured Eubacteriales bacterium
TAATATATAAATTAAAAAACAGCGACTTTTTTATTAAAAATCGCCATTTTATTTATTTTTATTATTTGCTGTAATAATTTAAAAAATTCAATTTATTATGTTTTTTTGCTTTATTTATTATTTTTTGACTTATTATTTCATTTTTTTGAACAATAATTTCATTATTGTATCCAAAAATATCATTTGTCATCACCCTTCCAATCAACGCATTTTCGCCTATATAAACTCTCTTAGGAATTTCCATTGTCGCAACACTATTTATTGCTTGTGAAATGGTCACTTGAGGCAATATCTGACTATTGAAAGTTCCCACCTCTTCCTTGAAAGTTTTCTTCTCTTTTTTTTCCTTTTTATAGGCACCAAAAATGATAAAGTTATCCCCCGATTTCCTTACAAACTTCTGAGGAAATTCGCACATGGTGGTCATCAACTTTTTTACAGTTTTGCCCTGTAATTGCACATCAATCACCTGCCCTAAATTATTGCCATTGCAATCATAGACAATCTTTCCAACAGGATTGTTTGACTTATTCGAAATATTAAACATAAGCTTATCAGCAGACTTAACCATAACAGTCTCGTCACCCATAGAATAAATATCTTCTCTTTGTAGTACAAAAGAATTTTCGCTTTCATCATCTACAATAATAAGTCCTGTAAATGTTTTTATCTGATCGTCAAAAATAACATCCAGCACATAGCCGAGTCCACTTGCATCCTCTAATGAGATGACTTTTTTTGAAATTATTTTACTTATCTGTTCCATACTCATAATTTATTAAATTATTTTGAATTTAGAACATTTTTTTGTAATTTATATATTTTTTTTGACATTTTTATTATTTTGATTTATAATTTAAACATGAAAAAGAAAGAAAATAAGAAAACAATTACAAAAGATATGATTATTGATGATGTGCTTAAACTTGATGAAAGTCTAGGCGATATTTTTATGGGCTTTGGTATGCACTGCATATTCTGTCATTTAGGAATGGAAGAAACCGTTGAGGAAGCAGCTTTTGTTCACCAAGTTGATGTTGATTTTTTGATTGAAAAATTAAACGAAGCTTACAAAGCAAACAAATAAGCTTATTGATAATATAATACAAAAAAAAGCACGATAAAAATCGTGCATTTTTTCATATATTGAGTTTTTGCTTTATCATATTCAGCAGTCTTTCAACGCCCTGCCCTTTCTTTGCAGACATCAAAATTTCATCTTCTTTTATAAGCATTGGTTTTGAAAGCATGTCGCTTTTATTTAATACTATAATGCGATTTTTAGTGGCGCCAAGCGAATCTAAAAGGTCATTTGTGACTTTCATATTGACTTCATATTCTTTCTTTCCGTCAATATCTTTATCAAGTGAAACATCCACCACATGAAGTAATAAATCGGCATCTGCAGCCTCTTCCAAAGTGGATGAAAAGGCATCAACAAGTTGGTGCGGAAGATCTGAAATAAAACCAACAGTATCAGTCAAAATAGCGTAATCATTTTGCCCTAAGTAAAGTTTTCTTGTTGTCGTGTCAAGCGTTGCAAAAAACTTGTCGTCTGCGTAAATATTTTCTTTTACAAGTCGATTTAATAATGACGATTTGCCAGAATTGGTATATCCGACAAGAGCAATCTTAGGTAAATTTGATTTTAATCTTTCTCGCCTTGTTGATTGCCTTTGCGTTTTTATCTTTTCAATTTGCACTTTTAAAGAGTCCATTTCTTTCTCAAGCACACGTCTGTTGAGCTCAAGTTTTGTTTCTCCAGGACCTCTCATTCCTACGCCAGCACTGCCAAATCTTCCACTTGTGCCTTGCATTTGTGAAAGTCTTGGCAAAACATATAGATCTTGGGCAAGTTTAACTTGAAGCTTAGCTTCTCTTGATTTCGCACCCCGTGCAAATATATCAATAATAAGCCCCACCCTGTCAATAACTTTCACCTTAAACTCATCGGCCAAATTTTTCATTTGAGAGCCTGTGAGAGCATAATCGACAATTACAACATCAATCACATCTTCACAAGAAGCAATATATTCTTTGATTTCATCCACTTTTCCACTGCCAATAACAGTGCGCTTATTAAAATCTTTTACCTTTTGATAAAAGTTTTCAACAACATTAAGCTCGGCAGAATAACAAAGGCGATTTATCTCAGCCTTCTTTCTATCGATGTTATCTTCTTTTTTTACTGCAACGACAACCACCACCGCATTTTCTTTTTCAACAGCTGTATTTTTCATAGATTTAATATAACACAAATATTTTAAAATAACAAACAAAAGCAGTTATAAAAAAGTTGCATCAAACATAATTTGACGCAAATTCAATAAAAAAGAGCCTAAAATCATATTTTAAAGCTCTTTTTTTGTAGATTTTGTTTAATTTTTAATAATTATATTCCCATCATTGACATTCACGACAATATTTTTAGTTTGCTTATCTTTGCCGACAATAGTAAAAATCCAGAATAAATCTTCCTTTCCATTATCACGAAGAGTCAACACTTTAAGATAGCATTCCCCTTCAAAACTTCCACCATTATAAAAAGGCTTTAATTCATCACCAAAGCTTTCAAGCGCAATCGATATTGCTTTATTGTAATCAATGCTAAAATTTTTACTCATATTTTCAAAAGTCATAGTTTTGCCGTTATAAGCTAAACTTATCTCACTCTCATCTTTAAGTGCATAGCCAAGGTCAGCCATATACATGTGATTTGCTGGATTAAGCTCCAACACCACTATTGTTTCAACTTCATCTATCACAAAATCAAGCCCCATGCTGTTTACATTTTGTTGATCATTAAACTTAATTGAAATCAAAGTAAATTCGCATGTTTTTCCATGTTTTCCATCAATCACATATTTTTCTTCCCTATCACCGACGCAAATAGAAGCACTAAGCTCTTCATTTGAAGCTTGATAATATACCTTCGTCACCTCACTGAGCGAATCTTTAATATCAACTTTCTTTTGACAACCAGCCAATGTTAATGCAACCAGTGGGACAAGCATAAATAATAAAAACTTTTTCATTTTTTCACCTCTTTTTATAATTATGTTTGAATATTAAAAAAAATGTGTTAGAATATTATTAAAAGGAGCTTAAATGAAAAATCTTAAATATTTCTTATCAGATGCACTTAAAAATAATTACGCATTGGGCGCTTTTAATTTTTCAAATATGGAATGTTTGCAAGGTATATTGCAAGCCTGCAAAACAAACAATTCCCCAGCAATCGTTTCTGTAAGTGAAGGAGCTTTTAAATATATGGGCGACAATTTTACAATGGCGCTTGCAAAAGCTGCAAAAGAAGAATTTCCCTATCTATTTTTACACCTTGACCATGGCAAATCTTTTGAAATTTGCCAAAAGGCAATTGAACTTGGCTTTGATAGTGTTATGATTGATGGAAGCAGCTTAAGTTTTGAAGAAAATATCTCACTTACAAAAAAGGTCGTATTATACGCGCACTCTAAAAATGCACTTGTTGAAGGCGAGCTTGGTCAAATCAAAGGTATTGAAGACAATGTTTCATCTGAAAGCCATTTTTACACCAACCCTTCAGACGCACAAAACTTTGTAAAACAAACCAATGTGGACTTTCTTGCCATTTCAATAGGCACAAGTCATGGTGCATATAAATACAGTGGCGAGCAGACATTAAGAATTGATATATTAAGCGAAATTGAAAATGCTTTGCCAGACTTTCCTTTAGTGCTTCATGGCGCTTCTCAAGTGCCTGAGCAGCTTCTTGAAAAGGTCAATAAATTTGGAGGTGAAATTAAAGGAGCAAAAGGCATACCTGCAAACCTGCTTGAAGAAGTGGTTACAAAACATAACATCGTCAAAATAAATACTGATACTGATATAAGACTTTCAATGACAGGTGCTGTTCGCGAATGCCTCACAGATAAATCTGTGCTTGACCCAAGACATTATCTTGGCAAAGGCGTCAATGAAATTGCCCGCACAGTTGAAAACAAAATCAATAATGTATTATTTTCAAACAACAGAATATAAAAAAGCGTTATTTAAAAAAACGCTTTTTTGTTTAGTCTTTAAATTCAGTTTCATCAAATTCATCTTGATATTTTTTCTTTGTCGCTTCCCCGCCCCTTATATGCTTCTCAGCAAAATTTTCATCAAGCACCACTTTAGTTTGCAAATATAAATCATAATCTATGGCTTTAAGTTTGACAGAAACATCATTGTGAATGGTGCTTTTGCTAAGCCCAAACAATTTTGCAGTCTTTCGCACTGTATCATGACTTTCTTTAATATGTTCAGCCACAGTCAAAACTCTTTTAACAAGCTCTTCTTTCATATCATCCTCCACCCTATAAATCTATGAAAGCAAAGTGACCGATATGTATAAAAATGTTGAAAAATGTTGAAATTTGTAAATGAAATAAATAGCAGCAAAAAATAAAAAAGACTGATAACAAAAATCAGTCTTTTATGTATAAAACAACTTCAGCTTAAACAAAGCCAAAAATTATTTTTGCGTATATTCATCTATTACCTTAACAATTTGAGGAATAGTTTTTAATTCTTCAAGTTTGTCATCTGGAATTGAAACTTTAAATTCATCTTCAAAAGTCATCAAAAGCTCAACAACATCCAATGAATCAGCTCCTAAGTCCTCGATTATATTTGCGTCATCTTTAATATCTTCTGTTGAGATACAAAGTTGTTCTGCAATAATCTTCTTTACAGTCTCAATAGTGCTCATAGTACCTCCTAGTTTCAAATTATAACATATTTTTAATTATATGTAAATAAAAATGCGATAATTTTTATCGCATCTTTATTTAGGGTTGAATTTATTATGTTTTTAAGTAAAAGGCCTTTTTGCCTTAATATAATTTGCTCGAAACAAAAATGTTATTTTTCTTGCAAATCTAAATAGTTGTTTGGGTCAACAAAACTGTTGTTAAGCTTCATTGCAAAGTGCAAATGCGCGCCCATATCAAGCTCTCCTGCAGCTGTATTATCAACAGTGCCGATTTTTTGGCCAGCTTCAACTTTATCACCTTCTTTAACTGACATTTCTTCATTTAAAGATGAATAAATTGATTCAAAACCATTTGAGTGTTTGATTGTAATTGTATAGCCATCCAAATATTTGTTTTCAATACTTGAAACCGTTCCACCAAGCACCGCATATACATCTGGATTTTCTGCAGCAAAGTCAACATATAAATGAGCTTCCCATTGATTGAGAGTTTCATTATTTTGAAGCTCTGTATTTGAAAAGTCTTTAATGACCCTCGCTTCAGTCATAGGCATGGTAAAATTGAGATTGTTTGTCCCTGCTGGAACAGACTTTCCAAGCGCTGCAACTAAAGTGAATGTAAGAGCTACTGCAAAAATAACAATTCCAACAGCAACAAACATTCCGTATTTTTTAATAAATTCAACAAACCCATTTCTCTTTTCGATCTCCATTGTAAACCTCCTAGAAATTTATTGACCATAATCGTGAGTTTATACATTAAATTTTTAAAATCCTGTAACAATCATTGGATAACCTAAAATCCAATTGTTTTCGTCGCATGCAAGCTGAAAATTTATCTTTTTTCCATTTATAAGCCTAAAATCATTGAAATTTTTATCATATCCATAAAATATCGTTCTCCCAGCTACATAACTTGGGTTTGAAATATTAAAATCAAACTTTGCTTTAAAATAATCAAGCTTTAAATCTTTAGGAAGATAATATATAATTGCATCAATTTCAGTTTTATTTAGCTCTTCTACCTTATTCTTTTCTTCTCTTCTTATAGTGTAATAATAATCATTGCCATTTTTGATGACATCGCAATTGATTAAATTATCAACTTTCGATACAAGCACCACCTTTTCAAACTCGTATTGTTGCGTGTTATTTTGTTTAAAAAAAGCAACGCCAATAAAAACAAAAACAATAAAAATAAAAGCAATCATTCTTTTCATAAAAGTATGATTGCCTTATTTTTCTTTTTATTTTATATTTTTTTGTCGAAACATTGCTTAAATTCAATATTATTTAATTTATTTTTTGATCTTTATGCTTTCTTTATTAAATCACAAGCATTACGATTAAACAAGCAATTCCTCCAAGCAAAGCAAAAGCACCCAAAAGTCCAAACAAAATTGACTTTGATTGGTCACTTAAAGGCTCTCTTTTCCCAGACTTTGTTTGCTGAGTTTTCTCTTCCATTTTCGGCGCTTGAGGCATTTGATTTGTCATCACTGGCCTTGGCGGAATTGGTCGAGTTGGTGGAAATTGATTTTCATTCATAACATTTCTCCTAGCATAAATAAACAAATTTTAAATATTTATTTTATGCTTTTATCTTAACAAAGCTGACAATTAAAGTCAAACATTTTCTATCGGATTTTTACCCCAAATTTTTAATACATCTTGATCTTGACCAAGAGCTTCAACCACAATAGTGACAATATATTTGGTATTTGTCTGAAGTGAAGCATTTTCATCAATAATAACATGAGAACATAGTGCAACTTTATTTTGTTTTGTAAGTAAGTCATTAAAATAATAATAGCCATCATTTTCATCAAATTGCCAATTTACAGTTTCAACCATATCCATTTTTAATGTTTGGTTGTCACCAGTATAAACAAAAATCTTTGCACGCATAAATACAGAGTTTTCATCTTCAAGATTTTTTATTGAAACAAGTTGCGGCAATCTATTACCAGCTAAATAAGAGCCATCTAGATTCATTGATACCGAGCTTGCCTGATTTTCTTTGACTCCAATCTGAACATTTTTTCCAAGTTGCAAATCAGTGGTATATGAAATATCGGTTTTAAAATACCAACCGCTTATACCAAGATAAATTGACAAAGCAAGAAGCAATGCCAATAACACAGTCACAAAAAGCCAACCATAATATTCTCTTTTCAATTTCATGGTTTTATTTTGCGACAAGAATTTATAAATATTCTCTTAGACCTGATTTATTTTTACTTTTTCTTCTTTTCGCTCGCTCTGCCCTAAATTTATTTATCTGAGCTTGCTTAAACACTTCACTCTCTTGCGCCAAATTTTCCCTTACAACATCCCACTTATATTTTCGATTGCCATAAGCAAAATCATAAGAAAGAATCATCACACCTTGCAAAAGATAGAAATAATATGAACAAACTCTCCAAAATATCAAAACCCAAGCAAGATAAGCCGAATTCCCAATAACCGCTGTAAATGCCGCTGAAAAGGAAATTTCATTCATGCCTGTACCACCAGGCATTGGAAAGAATGAAGAGGAAAGGTCAACAAGGCATGACATTACAAACAGCCTTATAAACATCCCGCCTTGCAAGTCTGGAATGAAAAATTTTACTACAAAGAATGGAATACAATAGTTAAATACATTTCTTGCCAAACTAAGCACAAGCATTATAATAAAGTCTTTAGGAGATTTTGCATATTGCTTCATGACATCTTGAAAATCGCTTATATATTTAGTGATTTTTTCATACTGTTTGTCATAGTTTTTGACAATCTTCATTTTATGAAGAAGTTTTAAAGTTTTTACAACAAGCTTTCGTCCCACCGTTTTGCAAATAGATAAAAACAATGTCACAAAAAGCATAATAAAGCTTAATACAAAGCCAATAATACTTGCAACCGAAACGAATGTTCCATAACTACTGTCAGTCCAAGAAATTATAAGGCACACAAAACTAATAATTACCCATGCAATTTGTGAAAAAACATATTTTGCAAGTGGAATTGAAAGTGAGGTATGAATTGGCGTTCCATGAGTTTTTAAATAGGTAATTTGAAATGGCTGGCCGCCAGCAGCCATAGGTGTAACACTGTCATAATATCTTCCCAGCTGCGTCACTTTAAATGCCAGCCCCATTCGCCATTTTCCTGTTGATTGCTTTAATAAATAGCTGCAAGCCAAAGTTTCACTAATTACAACCAAAGCCAAAAAAGCAATTACAATCAAAAAAGATAAGGCATCAAAGTTTCCATCGACAGGCTTCATGTCCTCTTTTAAAAGCTGATAAACAAGTATTCCAGCAACAACTACTATATTTAAAATAAAAAATGCAATATTGATTATCTTACTTTTTTTACTGCCCTGTTTTGATACAGACTGCTCCACTTCATCAAGCTTTTTCTTTTGAAGCTTAATTGCCTCATCCTGCATCTGTTTCAAATTTTCGTCTTCACCTAATTGTAAATTATCTGCGTCTTTTTTTGTTTTAACGTATGTTTCTTTAATATTCTCATCTGCCACGTTTTCTTGTGTTTGTAAAACTTCACCTTCTACCAAAAGACCTTCCAACTTTTCAGCTGGAACTAAATCATCAATATTGGTTTGAACATAATCTTCTTTTTGCTTGTCAGGTTTTTGTTTAACAGACTTTGCCATAATAGTATATTAACAAAAATAGATGTTTTTGTCAACATAAAAACATCTATTTTATATTTTTAATCATCAACCTTTTAAGCTGTCAGCAAATCTTCCTTGATAAACTTTAATTTCATAGTTTTCTCTTAAGAAATTGATGTTTGCTTGCTCAAAGAATGCATAATTATCTTGATAAATTTCGTCATAAAGAAGATCTAAATAAGTCTTATCTACAAGCATATTTACCCTTGTATTTGCAAGAACAGAAATCGCATGTTCGCCCTCTTCTGAGCCAGCATTTCCTCCAAGCTCAAAAGTCTCATCTATGCCATCAAACAGATTTTCGCACGCACCAGTGTAAACGAGAACATGTATGCCATAACTTGAACGAGCTACTTCCATGTCACCTATTTTGCCTCTGCCATTATTATAAAGCTTCAAACCTGCTTCGTTAAATTCTTCAACAAAGCTTGAAACTGCCTTGCCATCCTTATCAACACCGATTACATAGTTTGATTTTGCGTTGAACATTCCAGTATCTTCATTATAAGTATAAATATAGTTGTTAATAATATCCCCAATATACCCAACATCACCTGTAGTTTGAGCATTTTTTAAAGCAATTTGAATTTTATCATAAATAATGTCGTTTACTGATAAATTGAAATCATTATCTATTTCTTCGTAAATTCCTGTATCTTCATTTAACTGTCTTATTACCGGCTTAATTTGAGAATATAGAGCGTTTAAGTCGCTTTCATATTCGTCATAAACTTCGCTTTCGCTGAGTTTTTTGTTTATTTCTTCATATCTTGCAGTTTGAGCATCATCAAATTTAAAAAGAATGTTTGCAACTGTGAAATATTTATTTGCCTCTTCATCCCCTCTAAAATAATAAACATCATTTAAAGAGCTGCTTACATTTTCACCATAATTACCGTCTTTTTCAATTACATATTTTGTATAGCTTGCCCTTACCTTGCTTGAATAAAGTTTTAAAATATCATCTGTTGTAACTGATGCAATTTCACCACTTTTTTTATTATTTTCTGAATATTTTTGAACAATATAATTTTCATAGTTTACTTTATAAAGTCTTTCAATTTCTCTTTCAAACATTGACTTGGCATCAGTTGATAAATTCATGCCATATTCAGCAGATTTCAAGTCAATAAGATAATATTTTAAAGCCTTTTGATAATCTTCACTTGAGAAGCCTTTTTCAATGAAATTATCATAAATTTCTGCCTTTTCAGCTTCATTGTAAAAACTTTTTAAAATATTATTTGTAGGACGATACCCATCAAGTAAACCATCTTTTACATTAAGTTTCTTTATTACATAATTTCCATTTTCATCATAGTCCAAGGTGACATTTTTTGAATAACCTTCAAATTTAATTTCATCCTCATCTTTCTCTTCTTCTTCAGTCGTGCCTAAAACTTTGTCATAATAATTTTTAAGATTTGTATTTAATGACTCAACAGTTTGGTCATAAATATAACCTTTTTCTTTTTCATCAAGTCCTTCACCTGTTTTAAAATTTACATTAAAAAGTTTCTCGGCCTCGAGAATGACAATTTTTCTATTTTCAAGTTGTTTAAGAGTCATATCTACAGCTTGGGCTTTCGTATAGTTGTAATATTGAACATACATATTCCCATAGCTTTCATATCCAGATATCAATTCGCGGTTTGAAATTTCCGCCACCTTTTTACCCTCTTTATTATAGATATCAGCAACAACAGCATTATATAATTTATTATTATTAGTTTCTACCAATGAACAGCCCGCAAATAAGGACATGCAAAGTAGTACAAAACACATTAGAAAAACTTTAATTTTTGATTTCATTTTGTCTCCACATAAAATATACACACATTTTAGCATATTAAAACATAAAATTTCAACTAAATTGAGGTTGTTTTTGCAATTTAATAAATAATTTTAATCAGTTTAACGCGCTTTCAAATAATTCAAGCAGACTTTCCAATCTTTCAAGAACAGTGCCAGAAAGATCAAATTTAATCTTTACATTGCTGTCAAAAGACAATCTTCCATTAAATTCATCAAGCTTTTCTGCCAATCTTTCATCAATAATTTTTTCCGTTTTTTCAAGAAAAACCAAAGTCTCAAACTTGTTTATTACAATCTTCTTCACGAGAAAACTGCCTGCAATATTTCTTAAGTACGCAAGCGTGCAAAGATTTTTGATTTCTTGAGGTGCTTCTCCAAAGCCATCTTCCAAACTCAAAATAAGCTCGTTAAGCTCATCCCTTGTTTGTATCTCACCTATTCTCGTATAATAAATCACCCTTTGATCGCCATCTTCAATATAATCTTCACTAATATAAGCAGAAAGTGCAATCTCAAGTTTAACATCGCTCTTTCTATCAATCCTCTCACCTTTAATTTCTTTTATCTCCTCATTGAGAAGTTTGACATACATGTCATAGCCTACCTTTTCAATATGGCCATGTTGTTCCTTTCCAAATATGTTGCCCGCTCCTCTAATTTCGAGGTCACGCATAGCAATCTTAAAACCAGAGCCAAGCTGGCTAAACTCTTTCATTGTTTCAAGGCGTTTGTAAGCATCTTCATTTATCTGTTTATCTTTTGCATAGGTAAGATAAGCATAACTTAGTCTATCACTTCTGCCTATTCTTCCTCTAAGCTGATAAAGCTGACTTAAGCCAAGCCTGTCAGACTCGACCACCACCATAGTATTAGCAAGCGGAAGATTTATTCCATTTTCTATAAGAGTTGTCGAAACTAGAATGTTATACTCGTTATTGTAAAGTCTTCCAATTATATTCTCAAGCAACTTTTCATTCATTTGCCCGTGCGCAACCCCCACTTTCAGCTCTGGCAAAAGGTTTCTTAAATAACTCGCAAATTCTTCAATGCTTTCAACCCTGTTATACACCACAAAAGCTTGTCCGCCTCTTGCAATCTCTCTTGAAAGAACATCCTTAAATAATTGGTCACTTTCTTCGGCAATGTAGGTTTGAATAGGAAGCCTGTCTCTTGGAGGCGTTTCAATGACTGAAATATCCCTTATTCCTGACAAAGACATGTTAAGCGTTCTTGGAATTGGTGTTGCAGAAAGAGTGATGACATCTATGTTTCTAAATTTATCCTTGATTTTTTCTTTGTGCTCTACGCCAAACCGCTGCTCTTCATCTAAAATCAACAAACCAAGGTCTTTGTAAATTACATCATCACTTAAAAGTCTATGCGTGCCTATTAGCACATCAATTTCGCCTTCTTTAACGCGCCTTAATATGTCTTTTACTTGAAGAGGCGTTCTGAATCTATTGATTACACCAACACGCACTCCAAAAGGCTCCAGCCTTTCTTTAGCTGTGCGATAATGTTGTTCCGAAAGAATAGTTGTCGGACAAAGAAGTGCCACTTGGCGCCCATTGTATGCGCATTTAAAAGCACCTCGAAGAGCAACTTCGGTTTTGCCAAAACCAACATCTCCACAGATAAGGCGTTCCATTACCTTATCACTTTCCATATCTTTTTCAATATCAGCTATTGCACGAAGTTGGTCAGGAGTTTCAGCATAACCAAAAGCATCAGCAAATTGCTTTTCAAGATATTCATCTCTTCTAAATTTAAAGCCTTTAATTTTCTCTCGTTCTTTATAAAGAGCAACAAGAGAAATTGCCATTTCTTTAATGCTTGCCTTAACTCGTGCAACAAGCCTTGAAAACTCTCCGCCACCAAGTGCTGAAAGTTTAGGAGCAACCTCTCCGCCTACATAGGCAGATATAGTATTAGCCTCTTCACTTGGAAGATATAAAATGTCACCTTTTTTGTATTCAATTACAAAGTAATCCTTCTCAATATCAGAGATTTTCATTCTCTCTATTCTTATGCATTTACCAACGCCATGAAAGGTATGAACAACATAGTCATTAACTTTAGGAAGATAGAATGCAGAATGTTTGTTTTTAGAAAACGACACAGTAGATTTTCTAAAAAGACTGTCACTGCCAATTCCAACAATTCCTTCTCTTAAAAACGAAAATGAATATGGGTTTGCAAGTCTTGTTACATAAACAACTCCGTCTTCCAGCTCGCACTCGTCATCAAAATCTTTAAAAGACAGATTTTGTTCATTTAAAAAAGATATCAAATTGTTTTTAAAGCGTTCTTCTCCTGCAAAAAGGATGATTGATTGATGCATATTCTTAAAATCAACAATGTCATTCTTTAATGCCAAAAAGTCAGTCAAATAGCTTCTTGTAGCCACCATTTCATTACGATAATCAGCTTTTACAACCTGCATGTTATCAAAAATGTGGTCGGCATATGAAAGAAGTTTGTCAAAATTAGCATAAAACTTTTCTTCGTAAAAAGATGCCACTTTATAGCTTTTTATTAGCAGCTCTATTTCATCGTTGATTTTCTTAGGCTCATCAAGAATTTTTGTTCCTTCCAAATCAAAGGCACAATCTTCTCCTAAAGGCAAATATGCAGAATAAATATCAATAAAGTCTATTTTTTCAATATTTTTCATTGTTGTTTCATCGAAAATTGAAATATTTTCGACAAAATCATCAAAAAGTTCTATTCTTACAGGATGGTCTCCTGTAGTAACAAAAATATCAAGAATATCACCACGCAAAGCAAACTGTCCACCACTTTCAACAAGACCTGTTCGCTCATAGCCAAACTCAATGAGTTTTTTTACAACCTCGTCAAGACTGAGTGTATCACCATTTCCAATTCTAAAAGGAGTAATCTTTTTCTTGTCAAATTTTATTATTGCCGAGCATGGCAAAAAAATCAGAGCGTCAAGCTGACCAGAGATATATTTGTTTAAACTTTGGACAAATGGAAGAAGATTTCTGTCATTTTCGTCATTATTTTCTCTTGCATTTGATATAATCTCCACTTTTTTACCAAAAGCTTCCAAACCTCTTTTTAATTTACCCGCTGAAACAAAATTGCTTGACAAAAAAATCAAGCGGTCAAAACTTGATGATAAAATTACCTTTTCTCCACCGCCTAAATTTGAAACTACTTTATTGCTTGCAATTTCTTTTATCTTTTTAAAAAACAACTTTTCCTCTTTCTTTATTTTAAACACTCTCTTTAAATCTTATCAAGAATTATCTCAACCGCGTCCAAAACAGCTTTATTTATCACTGTCGCATCTTCAGTCTTAATTTTTGATAATACATAATCGGCAAGGTCCATCGACTTGTCACGACCGACACCAACCCTAACACGCTCAAAATCTTCACCGATATAAGCAACAATTGACCTAAGTCCATTATGAGTGCCAGAGCTTCCCTTTTGACGATATCTGACAGCGCCCTTTTCAAGATCAATATCATCAACCGCCACAATAATTCTTGCATCTTTATATTTATTTTTAAGCATAACAACAGCTTCGCCACTGTTGTTCATAAAAGTTGTCGGTTTTGCGATAAGCACGCTTTGTCCTTTCACTCTCCCTTCTGCAAGCATTGATTTGAATTTTTCTTTAGAAAACTCTGCGCCAATCTGCCTTGCAAACTCATCAGCTACTTTAAAGCCAATATTATGAAAGGTATTTTGATATTGAGTGCCGATATTTCCAAGTCCTACAATAATAATCATTATTTAACCTCTTTGACAATTCGACTTCCAGCTGCTATTTTATTGCCTTCCGTTATTTTTGAGTCTTTAATATATGAAGCTTGAACGCTACAATTATTCAAAATTATGCTGTTTTCAATAATATTTCCACTTTCAAGAATTGTTCCACTAGAAATCACGCACTCTCCTTTTATTATGTTGTTTGGATATATGACAACCCCGCCATCAATTTCGGCGTCAGCATCAATAAAAACTGTATTTTTGCCAAAAATTGTAACACCATTTTTGACATGATAATTTAAGATGCGTTCATTAAGAGTTTCATAAGCATAAGCAAGCTTACTTGCACTGTCACAAATGAGCAGAGAGCCTATATCCAAACCGCCTGCCGAGCTTGTAATAAAGTTTGGATTATTTCTCAAAAAATCATTTTTTACAATAAAGCCTCTGGTAAGCTGCAAAAAATTCATGCTTTTTGAAGCAAAATAATCCATAATTGAAAAGAATGCAGTTTTGTCAAGCAGAGGCGTATCTGAATAAAATACTGCAATATATTTTTTGTCGGTGTTTATATTTCTCACCCTGCTTATGATATCCTCGCAATCATCAAGCACAACCTGCTGACAACAAGAGCCTGCAAGAAGCACCCAATCAAGCATTGACTTTCCACAAAGCAAAAGCGACGAAAAATCTTTTGCTATCTCTTTATTTTCAGCTTTGACAGCGACAAATAAGACCTCATTTTGAATGTAATCATGATTTAGAGGTTTAATTAAATTTTCAGTAATTGAAATGCTTTCTTCTTTTTCTTCAAGTCCATCAAAATCAAAGGCTATTTGATTTTCAAGAACAACTGTATCAAGTTCTATTTTTTCCATACACTTAATTATATATTTCTTAAAAATATTTGTCAACAAATTTGGCAAAAACTAAAATAATATAAAAAAACATTTAAAATCATTTTTGTATTTTTTGTTTTTATGGTAATATAAACTAAAGTGAGGTCTTAAATGAGTGTAAAAAAGCTTAAATTTACAGTTATTTTGTCATTATTGCTTCTTGCAGTGATATTATTTGCAAGCATTCCTCTTTCACAAAACTCAGTTTTGTCAAGTGCTCAGTCAGATGAGCATTTCACAATTGAAATCTATGGAAGAGATGGCTCACGCATGCTTGAAGGCTCATCTGTGCCTTACAATAATGGCGCTGGCTATGTATTCAAATGGCAAGATGCAAATAAATTCACCTTCAACATAAATCCAGAAGGGCTTAATGTAAAACCAAAGCATGATGCAAACAATACACCTTTTTATAATGTTTCAATAAATATCAACTATTTAAGAAATTATAGAGAAAACCAAAATTTATGGAATTCACCCTCTCGCTATACCTTTGAAAACTTGGCTCAATATTCAATTGTTAAACGCGGCGAAAACAGCTTAAATGAGCTTGCAAATTATAAACCTGAATTTTTGATTGATGAAGGTATTACAAGCACGACTACTACTGGAATAAACGCTGCTGCAAAAGAATGGGGAGTTTATCAATTCACCCTTTCAATAGACGGTGCAACTAAATTGACAATCGACTCGGATTATATTATCATAGAGCCAACAAGAGATATCTTTGAAGCTCCAAAAGCTAAAATGACTGTTACAAGCAGTGAAACTTCTCTTAGAGATGCCTACCTGTTCACTCTTGAAAACGAACAATCTTACAGATATATTGATTCAACAAAGCTCACCTGGTATGCAAAAGGCACAGCCACTGACGGCACAAAATATGCTCTTGTTCAAATGGATGTAGGCGTTGGCGAATGCAACGACTGCACAGCGGCCCTTTATGACAACGAAAAATTGCGCACAGGGCTTAACTTCATCTTTGAAGACCAAGGGAAATATGGCCAATGGGAAATTTGGTGCATATATAAACCAGAGGGTGCGAGTGCTGAACAAATGAGCAATCGCATCGAAATCGAAACTAAAAAACAAGTTAGTTATGATTATCTTTATTGGCTTATAGCAGTTGCTGCTATTGTTGCAATTGGTGTAACACTCGGCATAAGTATCTATAAAAACAAGCGAGAAAAAGTATATTAAAATCAAAAATGCTTTACATTAAAAGTTTGTAAAGCATTTTTTATATTTAAATTTTGTCAGCACTTAAAGCACATTATGAAGATTTGCACCCATAAAATGCAAATAACCATGACAATACATTTTTATCGACTCCACTGACACCCTGAAAGCTTCAACATCATCAGCAGCGATATATTGCTTAAGTTTTGCAATCTCCTGCCCTATCTCTTGGATATTTTTATGATGCACTAAAAAGCATAGATTAGACTCATCAGTTTTCCAGTTGTCATCAAGGTTGTCAACAGCTAAGACTAGCGTGGTAGTTTTCAAAGTTTTATCTCTTTCAACAATTTGTTCTATTTGAAGACATCTATCTTGAATATCGCTTAAAGAAGAGGAAACGACATATTCTTCTGCAACGCAAATTCCAATAAGAAGAAGCACAATTAAAATCAAATTTACAATATGCCAAACTTTCATGCGCTTGCAAGCTCCTTTGTTTGAAAGGATTTGCCCTCGTCATCCATCATTTGAATATAGCCGTTTCCTGACTGATCAACAGTGAGAATTAAGACCTTTTTAAGCCCGCCTTTTCCACCATTTTCAGCAACAAGGTCAAAAACCTTTCCTTCATCAAGCCTTGCAATATTGACATTGTCTTTCATTATCTTGCCTTCACTTACAAGCACTATAGGAATAAAACTTTCATCAACATCAAGTTTTAAATCAGCATTTGTGGCAGGCGCCGCCTCAGATTTTGGCATTACACTCACCTTTCCGTTTGTTTCCATAATCGCATACTGCACCTGTGAAATACTGAAATATCCACACTCTCTTAAAGCTGCAAAAATATCATCTGTTGATAAGTTGAGCTTTTTCATTGCATTATAGTCTATTCCCTTTGGATTGATAATGATGCTTGGTTTTCCGCTGATAAGCTTACTTAAAAACTGACTTGACTTTGTGAGAATTGTGAGAATAAAGTGCATGACCACTAATGTCAACAGCGGCACAATACCATGCAAAACAGGCACCGAAACTTCAGCCATTGGTATGGTTGCTAAATCAGCAATAATAAGGGTCAAAACAAGCTCAAAAGGTTGCATTTGACCAAGCTGCCTTTTTCCCATAAGTCTATACACAAAAAGAACAATAAAGTAAATTAAAATTGACCTAATAATTATTGTAAGCATACTTTATTTTGTGCATTTTTTCTCTTTTATACATTTTTCTTTGCCCTTTTTTTAAGTTTAAACTTAGGAAAATTAAACTTCTTTTTTGCAAAGATAACAAAAGCTTTAATATCAATAAGGTTAAATACTGCAGCAAGAAGCACAAAACTTGTAACGCCTGTAATTCCACCAAGCGCCAACACAAAAAACAGTGGCAATATATACTCAGCAAGACTTACTACAAAAGCAGTAAGTGCAGCTGACGGAATAATTAAAACAAATATTTTTAATACTTTAGGCAACAATTTCAGGTCAGCCCTCACCCTCTTCTTAAGCAGAATAAAATTCAAAAGTGCAACGATTACATAATCAATTCCCATTCCCCAAATAAGAGAGTTTATTCCAATAAACTGAGGAAGCACCCAAAGCGATATAAACATTGCTATTCCACCAATTGCAAAGTTTATAAATGAGCGCTTCTCAAGACCAAGCGAGTTTAATAATGCAGAGGTAATATTTGTAAGTCCAAGAGGAATTAAAACCCAAGCTGATGCTTGAAGAAGCGTTCCACTCAAAATGTTATCATATAAGAATATACCTATCTGTTCACCCATTCCAATAAAGACTGGAACAAACATTGCAGAAATAAAAAGCGCAAAGAAAATGGAAGAGCTGACCCTCTCTTCAATATGTTTTTGATTGTTTTGGGCGACTGCAGTTGAAATATCTGGCACTAAAGCTGTGGAAAGAGAGCCGATAATTGTCGAAGGAATGAAAAGAAGAGGCATTGTCATTCCAACAGCCACACCAAACATGCTCATAGCTTGCGAGCTTGTATAACCAATGCTTGTCAACCTTGCTGGTATAATAAAGGCAATCAAAGGTTGTGCAAAAGAGCCTACAACTCGCATAAGTGTGATTGGAGTTGATTGTCTGACCAGTTGTGAAAATTGTTCCTTTCTTCCCCGTCCAAGTTTTCCGCCATAATAGAAAAACAACAGCAGCACATATATCATTGACAAAAAGCAGGCAATAGTCATTGTCCAACCAATTCTTAAAGCATTTTCCATTGCCCCAAGTGCAGTTGAAATTACCAGAACGCCAAGCACAATCCTTACAACTTGTTCATAAAACTCAGTTACGCAAAGAGCAAAGTAGTTTCCCTTTCCCCATAGTGCCCCGCGAAAAACACTGTAAACAGAGGAAAAAATCAAACTTGGAAGCAATACTAAAAGAATTATAAGACAACGCTCGTCCGTCAAAAAGTTTGAGAAAACTCCTCTAAACAGATAGACTATTAAACATAACAAAATTGACAAAACTAAAGAATAAATTAAAGCAATACTTACAAGTGATCCCTCTCTCTTCTTATCTTTGCTTGCATTATATGAAGCAGTCATCCTTGAAATAATTAAAGGTAGTCCACTTGCTATAATAGTCATCAGCACCATAAAAACTGAAGACGCAACCTGATAAAGTCCCAGCCCCTCTGCGCCAATTACGCGTGATAAAATAATTCTATATACAAAGCCTAATATTCTTGTTAAAAATGAAAATACAGTAATTAAAGCAACTGTCTTAAATAAAGATTTCATACTCTCTCCACATATAACTTATTAAAGAAGAATACAATTTAATACTAAAGGAGGAAAGTTTGAAAAAAGAATTTAACAACATCTATATCGCACAAGAGAATGACAGCATTGACTCGATTGCAAAAAAATATAACACAAGCCCAATAAAAATATTGATTGAAAACTCAATTACACCTGCTATGATTAAAAAAGGTGTGTATTTAATTATTAAAACATAACATAATACCTTTTTTCTATTGATAAAGTTGTTATAAATGAAAAAGCTAGTATGCGACGCATACTAGTCTTGTTTTATTTTAATTTTTTGTTTAATTTAAGCTTTTTAAAAAAGTTGTTTATAAATTCTTCTATCTTTTTATTATATTTTGTTGATAGATAAAGAAGAGTGACTGACACGACTATTATCACCGCCCAGACAATAAGTCCCCAGCCATGATATGGAATAACCTCCCCACTTGATAGATAACTTACAAGGAAAATACTTATAGGCCTTGTGACAAATTGAGTAGTCATAAAAAATGTCCAGCTCATATCAGTCAAACCTGCCACCATACATAAAACATCATCAGGAAAGAATGGCAACAGCATCATCAGCACAAAAGAGTATTTGCAGTTTGAGAGATAGTTTCTGCATTTTTTCTCCATTTCTTTTCCAACCATAAACACAACAAGCTTTTTGCCAAAAACGCGTCCTAGGAAAAATGCGAAAGCACTTCCAAGCAAAATTCCTGCAATTGACAAAAGCCCCGCCTCAAAAGGTCCATAAATTATACTTCCTGCGATAATCAGAATTGGAGATGGAATTGGAATGAAGGTCACCTGCAAAAATTGCAAAAATACAAAAGTCGACCTGCCCCAAAAACCCAACTCAAGTATAAGCGATTGAAGCTTTTCAACTGAATTAAACTTTTCCCAAAGACCAGTTATGTTCAATATAAAATAACCAAGGCCAAGCAATGCCCCTAAAATAAGGCATACAAGCACAATCCTAAAAACTTTTTTGGTCAAAGTCAATTCCATGTTTTTATTATAAATTAAATCATGCTTAAATATTCTCTTAAAATAAAATTTCAAAAGTATATTTTCACCTTTTGTACAAACAATAAAAGAAATTGAAAATTATCTATATCAAAGATAAAATTGAAGTTTTAAATGGAGGCTTAAATTGAAAAACAAAGAAAAAACTGCCGTGAAAAAATCAAAAGCATCACTTATTTGGCTTTTAGTAGTTGCCTTTATTGCTGTAAGTCTTTTGCTTTTTTGTCAGTTTTATTTTGGAGATGCAATAAGCAGCAAAACCACTTTTTATTCAAACACACATATAAACGGCATTGATGTTTCTGGCATGACCAAAAGTGAAGCTAATAATTTGCTTACAAACGCACTATCTGACAACAAAAACAATATCAGCATTACTTTAAAAGATGATGACAAAACATGGAAAATTGAAGGCAGCGAACTTGGCTATATTGGCAATATAGAGCCTACTCTTGAAGAGGTACTTTCTTATGGGCATGGTGGAAATATCTTCACAAAAAAGAAGGTCGAAAATGATATCAAGAAAAATGGACTATTTGTCAATGTTCCATTTGAAGATATCTATGGTGGAATGGAAGATTCTCTGGAAAAAATTATAAGTGAGGTTGAAGTTGCACCAAAAAGCGCAAACATAAACTTTGACCCAAGCTCTCAAACCATGTTTACACAAGGAAACTTAACTGCTGGCAGAATTGTAGATAGAGACGCTCTCAAAAACAAACTATCATCTATGCTTGCAACTGGCCAATTTGAAACAATCGAAATTCCCTTCATTGAAGTGCTTCCGCAAGACAATCTTGATAGTTTTATTGAAAACATAAGCCTTCGTGCAAGTTTTTCAACCGATTATTCCTCTTCATCTAGTGACAGAAAATCAAATATCAAACTTGCTTTATCACAATTTAATGGAATGATTATTGAACCTGGTGAAGAAATTTCTTTTAATAAAGTCACAGGTGCAAGAACAAAAGAAAATGGTTATAAAACAGCCAAAATAATCATTGGCGGGAAATATGTCGATGGTGTAGGCGGAGGCGTATGTCAGGCATCTACTACCTTATATAACGCCCTCATTCGTGCCGATCTTGAAATTCTTCAAGTAAATCATCACACCCTTCCTGCTTCTTATGTTCCACTTTCCTTTGACGCAATGGTAAGCGAAGGTTATGCCGACCTGCGTTTTAAAAACAACACTCCTGTGCCAATCTTTATAAAAACTATTTGTACTGACTCATCTGCAACTGTTGAAATTTATGGTCAACCTCTTGAAGAAGGCGTTACAATCAAAACCAAAGCAGTGCTTGTCAAAGTGCTTGCACATGGCGGAGATGACATCATAACCGATTATAAAGGCGAATATGAAGATAAAGTGCTTTATAAAGGCGAATATTACAGACTTAAATTCCCTCAAGAAGGCTATGAGTCAAAAGGCTTTATTGAATATTACAAAGATGGTGAAAAAATCAGCGAAAAAGAAATTCGACATGACAAATATCAAGCTCAAAATGGAATAATCGTTGAAGGCTGTTGGTCTCTCGAAGATGGAATGACCATTCCAAGCAATTCTGTAAGGTATATCCCACCTCAAAAAGTCAATAAAGATACTGAAAAAAATGCTAAAGCAAAGTGGCATTTGGATTAAACAGCTATATTTAATTCATTGCAAATCTAGTTATTAAAATATAATAAATAATAAAAATACTGGGCAAATCCAGTATTTTTTGTTTAAAGATATTTCAATTTTTGTTCTACAGCTTGAATAAGCTCGTCCTTTTCGTTTGACAATTTTCCGTCAAAAACATCACTTAATAGGCTTTCTAAAATAGGGTTATAACGATTTGGTTTTACTGTTGGATAATGTTTTTTAATGTCATCGCCGCTTATTTTAAGCTCTTTTACATTCATAATAAGACGATGCGAAATAATGTATTTATAGAAGAATTGATATTTATTTGCAAGGTATTTTGATTTGTGAATTAAAAGCAGATAAATCTGAGGGAAATTGTTGAAATATTTAAAAAAGTATGGTTTATTTTGCTGTTTATTTAAAGCTTCATAATAGCCTGAAAGAATGTTTATGTAGTTTTCGGCCATTTTTTTGCTTAATCCAAAAGAGTCAGATAAAATTAAATTAAGATAATAAGAAATTGATATTGGGTTTACATTATCAATAAGGTCGATTAAAAAGCCTTGCGATTTGTGACTTACCTTCTTGACCATTTTAAATTTCAGTCTTTGCTGGTCTATGCCAAATACCTGCCAAAGTCCCCCTTTATTGAAATAATACAATGCTTTCATATAGGCTTTTGGTTTTGACAGACCTTTATATTTGTTTGGACTGTGCAAGATTTTAGTAATTTCATAAACTAGGCGTTCTCCAGAAATATCACGAAGATTTTCTTTATGTCTGAAAGCACTTTCCAGTGTTTCTCTTTCTATTTTGAAATTAAGCTCACATTGAAATCGAAACAATCTTAAAATTCGCACACCGTCGTGGCAAAATACTTCATCTGGAGTTTCAACTGTTCTTAATATCCTCTTTTTGACATCTTCTTGACCATTATAGAAATCTACAATTTTATCATTTTTTATATCATAATAAATTGCATTGCAGGTAAAATCTCTTCTTTTTGCATCTTCTTCTACAGATTGAATAAATTCAACGCTCTCAGGGCTGTGCTGTCCACTATTCTCTGGATAAAAATCCCTTCTAAAAGTGGTATATTCATATATTTCTTCACCGCGTTTTATTGTTGCAGTACCAAGTATTTTGCTTTTTACTTTAAATTCAAATTCGCTACCCTTTAAAAGCTTTTCAACCTTATCGAGAGTAAGGCTTGAACAAATATCAACATCATCATTCTTCACACCTAGAAGTTGATTTCGCACAAACCCTCCAACGACATAAAGCTCTGTTGGAAAAAGCGACGCAAGCCTATTTAATGGTTGTGATATCTTTATTTGCATAATTCCCCTTTTATAATATATTACTTTTTTTTAAATACAATGTCAATTCAATTTATAATAATGTTGACTTTACAGTCAAATTTGTTGTATAATGGCTAAAGATGCTATGTCTATATAGAAAAACTAACCAAGGCTAAAATATCAAACAAAAAAATCGATTTTTATGAATTAAAGATTGATTTGCAATAGTAAAATAGTAAAGGTATGAAGATGAAGAAACTAAAAAACGAAGAAGAACAGGTTGAACAAAAAGGATTAGTTAAATCAAATATAAGATTTACTCGAAGATTTTCCTCCGACAGTCGATTGGAAATTCTTTTTTATACAATTGAAGCAGTCGAAAGAAACAAAGGTTTCATACATAGATTTAAGAAGAATTTCCAACAGAAATTTGCCCGCAAAGAAAAGGAAGAAAAGCCAGCTGTTACTGATGCTGTTGAAAGATATAATACAGAAATTACTACTGGGCTTAGTGACGAGCAGGTTCAAGCAAGAATTGACGCAAATCTTGAAAACAGCACTAAAGTAAAATCATCAAAGTCTTATGCTTCAATTTTCTTTAAAAATATCTTCACATTCTTCAACATGCTTTGGCTTATCATTGCAGTTGCTCTCATTGTTGTAGGCTCTTATGGCGACCTTGTGTTCATTTTTGTTATTGTAGCAAACACAGCAATTGCTATCATTCAAGAAATAAGGGCAAAAACAGCGGTTGAGAAATTATCTATTGTCACCACCCCACTTGTCAAAACGATAAGAAATGGCAAAGAATATGATATCCCTGCCGACAAACTTGTGCTTGACGATATCATTCTGCTTTCAAGCGGAAATCAAATTCCTTCAGACTGTGTCATTTTGGATGGCGTGGTTGAAGTAAATGAAAGTCTTTTGACAGGCGAGTCAAACGCGATTGAAAAAACCAAAGATGGCAATCTTATGTCAGGAAGTTTCATTGTATCTGGCCAATGCTATGCCAGAGTAGATAAAATTGGAAGAGACAACTATATTTATCAGATGGCAAAGAAAGCCAAGGAATTTAAAACTCCTCAATCAAACCTGTTTAAAGACTTAAACAGACTTATTAAATATATCGGTATTGCGCTTGTTCCTATCGGTGCACTCACCTTTCTTAAAGAATTTAAAATTGCAGGATCAACTATTCAAGAGCAAATTGCACACACCAGCGGTGCGCTCACAAGTATGATTCCTGCGGGAATGTTTTTGCTTGTAACCATCAGTTTATCAGTCGGCGTAGTCAAGCTTACCCGCAAAAAAACATTGGTGCGCGATTTATATTCAATTGAAATGCTTGCCAGAACAAATGTGTTATGCCTCGACAAAACAGGCACAATCACTGATGGTACAATGAAAGTTGTTGATTTTCTCACTTACACCAAAAAACGAAAATCAAGCGTGCAAAAGCTTCTATCAAATGTGCTTAATGTTCAAAAAACCACAAATGCGACTTCAAATGCAATGATAAAAGAATTTGGCAGAAGTGATGAGTTTCGCGCGCTTAATATTGCAGAATTTTCATCAGAACGCAAATATTCAATCACACAACTATCAAATAAAAAAATTTATTTCTTAGGTGCACCTACTAGAATTGGCTGTGAAATAACGCCTGAGCAGCATGATCTTATTAAAGATTATCTTAATAAAGGCTTGCGTGTGCTTGCCTTCGCTGAGCAAGATGGTGGCACCTTTGATAAAAAGATGAGCGGAAAAAAATCTGTGCTTCTTTCACTTATTGTAATAGAAGAACATATTCGAGATGATGCAATCGAGACTATTCAGTGGTTTAAAGATAATGGCGTTGAAGTCAAAATCATTTCTGGAGATGACCCAGCAACTGTATCTAAAATCGCTGGCAGAGTTGGAGTAAGAAATCATGAAAAGTTTATTTCACTCGAAAATGTTTCACTTAAAGAAGTGGAACAACTTGCAGACCAGTTTACTGTATTTGGAAGAGTGACACCAGAACAAAAATTTACCATAGTCAAAGCCCTCAAAAACAAAGGCAAAGTCGTTGCTATGACAGGCGATGGTGTAAATGACACCCTTGCACTAAAAGAGGCTGACTGCTCTATCGCAATGGCAGACGGAAGCGAAGTTGCAAGAAACATATCAAAGCTTGTGCTTCTTGAATCAAACTTTTCTTCACTTCCTACAGTTGTAAAAGAAGGCAGACAGGTGGTAAACAATGTTCAAAATTCATCTTCGCTTTTCCTTATGAAAACCTTCTTTGCTATTTCGCTTACACTTATCACGCTGTTCCTTGGAATTGCATATCCATTTAAACCAAGTATGATGATGCTTCTTGAAAGTTTTGTAATTGGCCTTCCTTCATTTATGTTGACATTTGAGCCAAATACTAAGCCAATAAGTGGAAATTTTCTGCCTCAAGTTTTGAAGCGATCAATTCCAAGAGCACTTCTTATGCTTATAAATGTAATGATTATCATTGTGTTGTTCAACTATCAAGGTGATGGCATTCAACTGCTTCAAGACAACGAATATTACACCCTTGCTGTGCTTGTAATGACTTACACTGGTTTCTTAAACCTTGCCGGACTATGCTGGCCAATATCGCTATTAAAAGCCTTAACAGTGGGAATATCCTTTGTAGGCACAACCTGTGCAATCATCGCCTTGCCTAAGTTTTTCAATATAACCACAAGCAGCTTGATGGTATTCTCAACCTTCTTTGCAATCATACTTGTTTCAATTATCTTGATTGTGCTTGTCAAACTCAATCAAAAACGGCTTGATAAACTTCGAGAACGGATTATTCGATTGCTTCAAAAATCATAAGTGACTTTGTAATTCGATTGCTTTAAAAAGGCAAAGGTTGACTTTATAAAGGAAACGACAAGTTAGTCAAAATTAAAAATTAAAATTTAATAGAAATATATAAAATAAAAAAGCAAGTCAAATTGACTTGCTTTTTTTACTCAGTCGCCATTTTGTAAAGTTTATAAGTATTTGCTCTTACATTGATTTTTACAATTTTAACCACATCTTTACCATTTTCAGTTTGAGTAATTCCACCTAAATAAAGAGTAGTTTCCTCACCTGAATCTTTTGTATTCAACTTGAAATACATTTCATTGAAAGTAAATGTTTTATTTGTATTGATTTGTGTGTAATAAACTGAGCCGTCACTATTTAAAATCTGTTTTGTATCATCAAACATCACTCTTACATAATTTTCGCCAATTTCGCTTGTTAAACTGCTGCTTGGTGAAGTTGAAGTGCTTGAAGAATAGAAATTGTTGTTTGTTTCTTCAATTTTATATCCTCCAAGTTTTCCTGTAAAAAGTGCTGTCAGATATTGTGATTGAAATGCCCTAGCAAATTCATCATTAAACTCTTGATATTCATCACTATTTTCGTCAAGTGTCAATACTTCCCTATTTGAAACGGTCACTCGATAACTGAGCGCTCTTCCCAAAAATTGAGGTTTTAAGTCAACTTTAACACAAGACATAACGATAACTATCACAGCAAGCACAAGAACAATCGCAGAAATGATTGAGTATGAAATAATGCGAGTTCTTTTCTTCTTTGCAAGATATTCATCACTGACAGAATTTAAAAGATTGTCAACATTTTCATTTGTTTCTTCTTGAATTATATTCTCTTCCATCAATTTTCTCCTTTATTATCATTATCTCCATCATTTTCTTTCTTTAAGCTTTTTTTTGCAGAGATTTTCGCAGGTTTCTTTTCACTTTCGTCTGGGTTTTCTGTTTTTGACTTTCTTGCCCTTGTAGTTTTCTTTTCTTCAACTATTTCTGAATTTTCTTCGCTTGAAGTTGTTTGTGTTTCAGTTTTAACATCTTCGGTTGAATCTGAAACATCAGCTTTTTTCTCTAAAGTTTCTTTTTTCAAAGGCTCTTGAGTTTCATTTTCTGCTTTTTCTTCAACGATAATTGTTTCTTTTTGAAGATTTTCTTCAGAAGCAGAATTTAAGTCTTCTTTAGTCTCAACATCTATGCTTTTTCCAGAAGAAACAGAGATGGTTACTTTATTCTCTTCAACCGTTTCAGTTTGACCAGCTTGAAGATTTTTTACAATTGCATCAAATTCTGCTGGAGTGATTATTCCATTTTCAAGCAGCTTTCTTCCTTCTGCAATCTTAATTTCCACAACTTTACGCTTTTCATCTTCGATCTGTTGTCTTTTAATTTCTTCCTCTTTTTCGCGCTGTTTTACCTTGCGCTCTTCCATAGTTGCAGCAATTTCTTCAGCAGTTTTTCCATTTGCAAGAAGGTCAACCTCCTCTGAGTAAATCGTCTCTTGCTCAAGAAGTAATTTTGCCATTTCATTTAAGAAAGAATTATTTTCTGTAAGAAGCTTTTTTGCCCTCTGATAATTTTCATTGAGTATTATTCTCACCTCATCATCAGCCTCAGCTGCAAGTTTTTCTGAGAAATCATTTCGAGACTGATAATCTCTTCCGATAAACAATTGTTCAGAAGAGTCAAGGCTTAAAAAGCCCAATTTTTTGCTCATTCCATAATTATAAACCATTGCTCTTGCAATTTTGCTTGCTTGTGCAATGTCGCTTGATGCACCAGTGGTTATATCACCAAAAATCAACTCTTCAGCAATTCTTCCACCCATGCAAACAGCAATTTCATCAACCAAATGATTATAAGACATATAAGAATTGTCATTTTCTGGACGCTGCATTGTATAGCCGCCAGCCGCACCTCTTGGGATGATTGAAACTTCTTGAACATTGTCAGTATATTTCAAAAGTTTTGCTAATACTGCGTGACCTGCTTCATGATAAGCAGTGATTTTTCTGTCTTTTTCTGTGATAAGTCTGCTTTTCTTCTGAGGCCCCATAGTAACTTTATTGATACCTTCAGTAATGTCTTCCATTATTATCTTAGGTCTGCCCTTTCTTGCCGCCAATATTGCCGCTTCATTAAGCATATTTTCAATATCCGCGCCAGTAAAGCCTACTGTAATTTTTGCAAGTGTTGAGAAATCAACGCTTTCGTCAAGAGGCTTGTTTCTTGCATGAATTTTTAAAATTCCCTCTCTGCCCTTAATATCTGGAACATTGACATAAACCTGTCTATCAAATCTGCCCGGTCTCATAAGAGCTGGGTCTAAAACATCACTTCTGTTTGTTGCGGCAAGCACAACAATTCCTTCGTTTGCTTCAAAACCATCCATTTCAACAAGAAGTTGGTTGAGTGTCTGTTCTCGCTCGTCATTCCCGCCGCCAAGTCCAGCGCCTCTCTGTCTGCCGACCGCGTCAATTTCATCAATAAAGATGATGCAAGGTTTATTTTTCTTTGCTTGATCAAATAAATCTCTTACTCTTGATGCACCAACACCAACAAACATTTCTACAAAATCAGAGCCGCTTATTGAAATAAATGGAACATTCGCCTCACCCGCTACAGCTCTTGCAAGCAAAGTCTTTCCAGTACCTGGGCGTCCAACCAAAAGCACTCCTTTTGGTATTCTTGCGCCAAGATCGGTAAATTTCTTTGGAGATTTTAAAAATTCCACAATTTCTTTAAGTTCTTCTTTTTCTTCATCAGCACCAGCAATATCATTAAATCTCACCTTACTTGAAGTATAAGCTCTTGCTTTGCTTTTGCCGAAGCCCATAGCGCCTTTGTTTGCCGAGCCAAGCATTCTGAAAATCATATAAATAATAAATAATGCAAAGCCAATATATAAAATTGGATAAATAATGTTCCACCAATTTCTGCCTTCAACACCCTTCTGAATTGAAATTGTCACATCTGAAGGTGTCAAAATCTCGCCATTTTCAATCTTATCTGCAATCTCATTGTTTCTCGCCTCAATGGCTTCAAGTGTTCTCTTTAAAATTCCATCACCATTTTCATAATAGATATAATAATTTGAAAATTTTGGGAAATTGTTTGCATATTTAGAGCCTTCTACTAAGAAATAAATTACATTATCTTTGTAATAAATCTTTGATAAGGTTTCTTTCTTATTTTCACTGTTTAAATGTTCACCATTTACAAGCTGCTCAATTTCATTTATATTCCCGTCAAGATATTCACCTTTATATCCGTTGTCTCTGAACACTAAAATCAAAACAAGTATCAACAAAAGTGCAAAAATAACCCATGTATATCTAAATTTAGGTTTTTGTTCGTTCACAATTCCTCCTTAACAATATAGTACAAGATATTGTATCACAAAAATTAAATTTAGACAACTTAAATTATAATGAAATTTCATTTTTTTTTGATTTTAAGAGAAAGCAATCGACAAGTTTAGTCACTTTCAAGGATGAAATTGATTTTAAAGTTTACATAATTCAAGAAATCATCATAACCGCCTATTTCTTTTATGAATTTATTATATTCTTTTCTATTTGTTTTGAAAAAATGCTCATTTATTCCAATGACATCCGCTTTATTTTCTTTTAGCAGATTTATAGCATTTGTAAATTGATTTTTTAGATTTGAATCTATTTTTTTCTTAACCGCATCGCTTATATCACTAAATTCTGTGTTTATCTTGACTTTTTGATTTTCCTTGTCTATTTCAACAAGTTCAAGTCCCAAAATAAGCTGGGAAGTATAAATTGGATAGCCATTTTCAAATTTAGTGACAGTGTTTATTCTTTTATTTTTTATCCTATAGGAATATTTGAGTTTTTCGCCTTTATACTCAACATCATTGACAGTAATAATTTGGTTTTTTGATTCAATATTTAATAAATTTATGCCATTTAATTGGTCAACAGATAATATTTCAACCATTTTTCCATTTTTGAGTAATACTGCCTTACCTTCATTTAAAATATGCTTACTTTCTCCGCCAGAGCCGCCGCCTTCACCGCCACCGGATGATTCTCCAGCATTTGAGCCACCTGATGCAGAATTTGTTTGCATAGAAGAAGATCCACTACTGCCCGTTCTTGATGCGCCTGTGCTGCCACTGCTTGAAGAAATATCATTTGCGCCTGTTCCAGCCGTATCAATTTGCGTTGGTCCTTCCATTTGTGACGCACCATTTGTGCTTTGATCGCACTGCTTGCCATCACAGCTAACCGACAAAAAGCCCACCAATGACGCGTTTGCATTGCTGTAATAGCCTTTATAAAAAGCCTCCAAAGAAGTGTCAGTTACATAAAGATTTTTTGCGTTGTAACCAATAATTTGTTCAAGTTGCAAGCCAACTGTTGACTCTAAGCTGATTGACGCCTGCAATATTTCCTTTGCAGAGACATCTGTGCAAATAAAGACAGTATTTTCTGAAAGCGAAGCAACACGGCTTAAATAATCAATATATTGAGCGACATCATTTTGCATAAGCTCTTGATTGACAATCGTCGTTTTTGCATGCGACAAACCAACCTTTCGCCCCATGGCTATCTGTGCGTTATATAATGCCTTTGCGATAGTGTCACCCTTGCCTGATATAACAGAGTTCATCTGCTCGAATGATTGTTGAGCTGTGGGAATGAAGGTCAAAAGTGAAATTTCAAATTCATCATCCTGCTTATCCACCCCTATTCCGACGACTACACCAACATCTCTATTTTGACCAGGAGAATATATGGCCTGAGGAGTAAAAATTATTATAATCAATGCCAGCACAATAAGCATAGGGTTTTTGAAAGCATTTTTAATCCGTTTTTTCATTTTTTCTCCTTTTAATCATTGTGCATATAAGGCATATAATTGGAAATAACACGCCTACAACCAACCCAAGCACGGGCAGCCAAGTCACTGTTGATTTAACCATGATTTCATATTTTCCTATAAAAATATAATATAAAATTAAAAATATGATATCAAAAAATACTACTCCATAAAGCTTGTTCAAAGGAAAGATGTTTACAAAGCATTCACAAAAGCCAAAGCAGAATAATTCCATTTGAAAAAGCGTAACCATCATAATGGTCAGCATGGCAACAATATCAAGTCTGCCTATGGCATTGAATTGCACAGAAAAAACCAAAAGGTCAGCAAGAGCATTATTGTGCATAAAAGAAGTCAAATGATATTTGCAATAGAAAAGAAAGAAAAGAGTAATGACCAAAAACATTCCCAGCGAAACATAAAAATAAATCTTTTTTTCTTGTGCTTTTTTATAATCTATTTTGTCGATTATTAAAAACAAAAATATAAAGTCTCCAAAGGTGAAAGCATATTTATATAGTGAAAAGAAGATATCTTTTGCAGACGAAACAAAGAAGAATGGCGTAGAAATTGGTGTGAAAAATGAAATAACAAGACAGAAGATAAAGCCTGTCAAGATAATACTGAAAAACAATTCCATTGTTCTGGCTGTCGGTCTTAAGCCTGACATAACTGAATGATTCATAATAGGAAGAAATGCTATAAGTGCAATCCAAATAAATTCCTCTTGATAAATTTGTTCTTTAAAATAAACATACACCACACTGAATGTAAGAAGTGCTTTAAAAATCATAAAGACTATTGCTGCCAAATAGATTAGTTTGGCTCCAATTGCCGTCAAATAATGTTTTAAAATATCATAAAGTTTCTCTTTAGGAAAATTTCGTTTAAACTTTAAGAAGATTGGAATAGTCAAAAACTCAAGTGCAAACAGCAAAATTACAGCGAAAACAGCATCCGCTTTGATATATTCGTGCATAAGTCCTGGAAGCAATAAAATTTTATTTGAAAAAATTATAAATAATGCAATTATTCCAGCCTGTCTCATTGATATACTATATTTCATTTTCTCTTCTCCTTACTCGGCGAATAGGTCTTGGGTAATTCGTTCATTTCAATCACAGGTGATGTCAAAAGTGCGTCTTTTAAATCTTTTGGTATTCTTGGACTGTATGGCGCAAGATATGGCGTTCCATAAGAGTCAAGCTTGTTTAAATAATTGACCACATAAACCATGCCTGCAGTAATTCCCATAAGCCCAAGTGAGCCACCCAAAATGATAAAAACTATTTGAAGAACGGTAATCTGAGACGCTTCCTCTGGAATAGTATAGAGAGCTATCTTGGCAAGAGCCACTATAATGACTCCCGGTGGTGAGATCAATCCAGCTTTTACACCAGTGTCACCAAGAATAAGAGCGCCCACAACTGAGGTGGCAAGACCTAGATAACTTGGCAGACGCAAACTAACTTCATATAAAATTTGAAACAACAAAAAGATGAAAGTTATTTCAAGGAATGGTGTAAACGGAAGACCAAGCGTGGTGTCAGCAATGGTTATCAAGAAATTCAGCGGCAAGATATTGTAATGAAAAAGTTGAAGAGCCAAATAAGCCCCTGGCGCCAAAGCCGCAATTAAAAGTCCAAACAATCTTATCACTCGCACAATGCTTGAGTAATGGTGATTTGTGTAATAATCATTACTATTTTGAAGGTCTTCGATAAGCGCAAAAGGCACCGTCAAAACAATTGGCGAGTTATCAACAATAATTGCCACCTTTCCTTCAAGTAGTTTTGAAGAAATGATATCTGGTTTTTCAGCGTTGCCCACCTGTTTAAACAATGAATTTGGATGCTCTTCCAAAAACGATAAAATGTAATAAGAGTCAATAATTCCATCTATTTTTATCTGTTTTAGTTTATTTATCACCTTTTTTACAACATCGTCATTTGCAACATCTTTAAGATATGAAACCGCAACTTTTGTCTGCGACTCAGAGCCCACGCTGAAACTTTTTATCACAAGATTTTTGGTTTTAAGCCGCCTTCTCAGTAGGGTTATATTTGTCTGTATGTCTTCAACAAAACCTTCTCTTGGCCCTTGAATAACTGGTGAAGTTGGAGGCTCTGTTGGTTGACGCGTAGGAAACTTTAAAAGATCAATTGCAATGATTTTTTCTGAAAAATCTGTGAATAACACCACTTTCCCGCCCAAAATCTCATTTATGACATCTTTTTCTTCTATTTCTTTGACATCAGAGCATTTCAAAATTTCATTCTGCAAGTTTTCAATTGAAAGATTACTTTCAAATTCCTGCATAGGATAATACACTGCACTTGATATAAGATTTTGGTCTGTAATGCTCTTTAAAAACACCAGCAAAACCTGTTGTTCGCCCTTTACATAATATCTATGTGCAAAATCAATGCTTTCATTTAAAGCACCATCAAGCTCTTCCACCTTGCTTTTCAAATCAAAATAAGACATACTTCCACCTTTTTGTGTTTAGTATGTCTTATTAAATTTATTTTAATACAATCGCAAAATTCTTTTTTTACAAGTATAAATCTAAATCAATATTAAGTAACAAAATTCCCTTTTATTCAACTTCTTGAGAAGGCAAAAGCATAACCTTTGGCTGACCATTATTCAAGTTGTATTCATCTTGATTTGCTGGCAATAAGCCTAAAGATAGCTGCCCTTCATAAATTGATGATATATCAATGGTATAGCTGTAAATTCCACTCTCTTCAACAATAGAAAACATATTGATTACAAAAGTAGTTTCATCCAAATATACGATAATACTTGAATATTCCTCATTTGAAGTTGCTGTCATTTGGCAAGTCTCTCTATCAAACGAAATTGTCAAAAACCCTTCTAAATAATGGGTGTGAGACAATTTAAAATATTTCACTGAATTGTTTGTTTTATAGCCGATATTATTTGAAATTGGAAGCACAGAAAAAACCTTTTCGCCCCCCTTCACATCTTTCAAGCTATAAAAGGTTTCATCAATTTCAACATAGTTGTCTTGACCATTATAAAAAACTCTATATGAGTCTGCATTTTCAACAGCATCCCATTCAAGCTGGCATTTTTCTTCATTGAATCTGATATTCACTTGCGTTAAATATACACTGCAAATCCAAGGTATTTCTTTGCTGTATTCGCTGTTGTTTCCCTCTTTTTCGCTTAAATAGCAGGTCGAAATATTGTAGGTTTTTCCAAGCTGCACGCCTTTTTCAATTGCAAAGGTGGATGATATGATATTTGTGTCGCAGTCTATAATAATCTCTTCCTCAGTTGAAGAAAATTTAAAGCGATATCCTTCATATCCGTCATTTGCCTCTGTCGAGATATAAATATTTTCACCGTCTTCCAAAATCAAAGGAGCCTTAGGCGAGCTGCCATTATAACTAAGCAAAAAAGCAGTTGTCAACCCTGTAAGCGCAACCAAGGATAAAACCACTACGCAAATAATGAATATAAGTTTATTATTGCTGAATTTTTGCTTTCCTTTCATATCCAATCTTTTATTTCATCCCTAAAATTAAATATTTGCTTTATTGCTTCAATTTTTAAAAAATTATTTAATATTACTATTAAAAATAAATATTAAAACATAATTTAATAAAAATGGCTTTAAAGATCAATAATAGTATAACCCAATTGGTAAAAATTTCAAAACATTTTTAAAGAAAAGAAAAAACATTATTGACATTTATCTTTGTTTGTGCTAAACTATTGATGAATTATTGGAGGAAATATGTTAGAATATATGAAATTGTCTCAACTTGCTGCATTCTATCTTGGTATAGCACTCACAGTTATATCTCTTGCAACAACATTATTAGCACTTAAATATGCTAAAAAATTAAACTCATTTGCAAAGGCTATTTCACTTTGCCTTATTGCACCATTCCTTGCTTGCACATCATGGCTCTATCTTGTATTTAGCTATCTTGACGGGCTTAGAAAAAGCGAAATTTTGACTTTATTTGTTGCTATTTTACTTTCTTTGTTTATCTGCGCTATGGTTGTAATCGTTGCAAAAGCACTTTACAGCAAACATGGTCCTGCTCTTGAAGATTATGACAGATATATGGAAGAGCTTGCTGAAAATGGCGGAGAAGAAATTGCTTCTGAAACAACTGAAGAAGTTGCTGAAAATGAAGAAAATACTGAAACTGCACTCACAACAGTTGCCGCAGTTGCTGCTGCTCCACTCCTTCTTGAAGGTGAAAATGAAGAAACAATCATTGTAGAAGCTGAAGAAACTGAAGAAGCAGAAGAGACTGAGACTGAAGAAGTTGAAGAAACTGCTGAGGAAGAGACTGAAGTATTTGAAGATGAAGATGACAGCGAAACTCTTGCTGATGTTGAAGAAACTGAAACCCCTGCTGATGAAACAGAGGAAAGCGTTGAAACTGAAGAAGAGACAACTCCAGAAAGTGAAACTGAAGAATACACTGAAACCGAAGAAGTTGAAGAAACTGAGACTGAAGAAGTTGAAGAAGAAGTTGCTGAGGAAGAAGAAACTTCAGACGACGATGACAATGACGACGACTCTGACGAAGAATTCAACAAATTCTTGGAAGAGCTTAGAAGAAAAGTTGAAACAAACAACACTGATACAGACAATGGTGAAAACAACTAAGTTAAAAAAATCCAGCAACCGCTGGATTTTTTATTATAGTTTGAGATAACCACCTGCTAACCTTATGGCTCAGTGGAGGTTTACCGTTAAAACCATTAAATAAGAATTTTTTATGCTCTTTTTGATATATCTCCTCATTTCTTAAGTATTCTTTAAAATATTCCGTTTATTAAATATCCATTTATTTTCCTCTTCTATTACCTTACTATATTTCCAATTAAAATAATTGTTATCGTTCCCTAGCTACTTATTTAATATTTGATAAAATAACGATACATTGTCCACTTTTTTACTAATTTAATATATATTCCATTTAAAAAATTTTTATAATTCCACTATCAACTTATCTAATTTATTGACAAAAATTAAAAATAAAAAACACGATCTATTACAATCGTGTTTTTTTAGCCTAACCTTTTGTAATCAAGTTTACAATTCTGTTTGGCACATAGATTTCTTTTGCAATTTCTTTGCCTTCAATCGCCTTGCTTACGCTTTCATTTTCTTTGACTGCGGCGATTATGTCATTTTGGTTTAATTGTGGATTGATTTCCATTCTTGCAACTATCTTTGAGTTTACCTGGACAGCAATTTCAACCAAGTTTACCTTTAAGTCTTCTTCTTTAAAAGTTGGCCAATTGTCATCCACCCTGCCGTTGAAACCAAGATTTTGCCACATTTCTTCTGCTGTATGTGGTGCGAATGGGCAGATAAGGGCAAGCAATACTTTATAATCATCTTTGCTTACTTTTTTAGCCTTTTCAAGTGCATTTGTAAGCACCATAATTTGAGAAATTGCAGTATTAAATTTCAAATTTTCAATATCTTCGCTCACCTTTTTAATGCTTTGAGCAATGATAAATTTATTATCACTTTCACCATCAACCAAATTTTCACCAAGTGATACTATACGATTAAGCAGTCTTTCACATGGCTTCAAAGTATCTTCTCGCCAAGGTTTTGCCTCAACATAATCTCCCATAAACATATGTGCAAGTCTTGTTACATCAGCGCCATATTCTTCAACATATTTTAATGGGTCAACTACATTTCCTCTTGATTTACTCATTTTAGAGCCATCCGCTGCCAGAATAATCCCCTGCTGAACGCGTCTATCAAAAGGCTCTGAATTTGGCACAAAGCCATTATCATACAAGAATTTATGCCAAAATCTTGCATATAAGAGGTGCCTTGTGACATGTTCACCGCCACCATTATAGAGGTCAACTTTGTTCCAATATTTGATTTTGTCAAAATTTGCAAATTCACTGTCATTATGTGGATCCATATAACGAAGCCAATACCAGCTTGAGCCTGCCCAGTTTGGCATAACATCTGTTTCGCGTTTTGCCTTTCCGTTGCAATGAGGACAAGTTGTGTTTACCCAATCGTCAATGAGCGACAATGGGCTTTCACCGTCATCACTTGGCTTATAACTGTCAACTTTTGGAAGAGTAACAGGAAGCTGATTTTCCGGCACTGGGACAAAGCCACATTTTTCGCAATACACAAGTGGAACAGGCTCTCCCCAATATCTTTGACGCGAGAACACCCAGTCTCTCATCTTATATGTTGCAATTTTCTTGCCTTTGCCCTCTTTTTCAAGATAGTCATTAAGGGCCTTCTTAGCTTCTTCTACAGTAAGTCCACTAAAGTCACCTGAATTTACAAGTTTGCAGCCTTTTCCAAGATAATCCACTTTTTCAAAAGCTTTTTCTTCCAGTTTTCCACCTGAGATAACTTCAACCATTGGAAGAGAGAACACTTTTGCAAAATCATAGTCTCTTTGGTCATGACTTGGTACAGCCATTACAGCACCGCTGCCATATCCAGCAAGCACATAATCACCGATAAATACAGGCACTTTTTGGTTGTTTATAGGATTGATCGCATAAATTCCTTCTAAGCGGCAACCTGTTTTTTCTTTAAGCATTTGGCTTCTTTCAAATTCAGTCTTGTTTGCAGCTTTTTCAATGTATTTTTGCACTTCATCATAATTTTTGATTTTATCTTTAAGCTTCTTTACAAGCTCATGTTCAGGCGCAAGCACGAAATAGGTTATACCAAATACAGTTTCAATGCAGGTGGTAAAAATGTCAAACTTTTCACCGCTTTCAAGTTGGCAATGAAGAAGAGTGCCTTCGCTTTTACCAATCCAGTTTCTTTGCATTGTTTTAATGTTATCCCAATAATTTGTCTCATCAAGGCCTTGAAGCAATTTTTCAGAATACTCGCTCATTTTAAGCATCCATTGCGTCTTTGGTTTTTGGATAGTCGCACTTCCGCAACGCTCACAAACACCACCCTCACTTTCCTCATTTGAAAGTCCAATCTTGCAATTTGGGCACCAATTTATGTTTGCTGTCGCTTTATATGCCAAACCTTTTTTATAAAATTGAAGGAAAATCCACTGAGTCCACTTATAATAATTTTCGTCAGTCGTGTTTATCTCTCTTGACCAATCAAAGGAAATTCCAAGGCTTTTAATTTGTCTTGTAAAATTTGCAACATTTTCTGCAGTCGCTTTAATTGGTGAAATTCCATTTTTTATCGCATAATTTTCTGTAGGTAAACCAAAAGCATCCCAACCAATAGGATATAAAACATTAAAACCTTCCGCCCTCTTTTTTCTGGCAATCACATCCATTGCAATTTGGCTTGGAGTATGCCCAACATGAAGTCCGCTTCCACTTGGATATGGAAATTCAACTAAAATATAATATTTTTGTTTATCTGAGAAATCAACAGCCTTATATCTTTCTTCTTTTTCCCATCTTTCCTGCCATTTTTTCTCTATCGCCTTAAAATCCATTCTTTTCCTCCAGTATTTTAATCTAAGTTTTATTATTTTATCAAATAAAACATATAAAAGTCAAACGCCTTTATATGTTTTATTTTTAATTTTTTTTTCAACCTCTTCTTCTATTTGTTTTTCTTCTAAAGTTATTTATATTGCCTGAAAATCTTGAAAGAAATTCATTTATATTTAATATCATTATGCTTCCTTTATCTTCCCATCTTGATAATTTTATAATATCATAAAATAGATTTTAAGTCAATAAAAAGACCTATTTCAAGGCCTTTTCAATCTTTAATTTCTATTTAGTTTTTTAAATATGATAAAGATTTTTAAAAAACATGATAAAAACTATTGACAAGGCAATTTAAATGTGTATAATAAAAGAGTTGAAATAAAATCTTATCCATAGACAGCAAGTGGGTCATGCCCATAAACATGAAAATGTACTTGCCGAGGAAAGAAGTATATATAGAAATTTTCTCTATGCTTTTTTCCGAGGGCATAGAGATTTTGTTTTTACAAGCACAATATTCATAATAAGGAGGAAAAGATTTCATGGGTGCTAATTTAGAAGCAAAAAAATTGATAGTTGAAGAAATCAAAGAAAAACTTTCAAGAGCAAAATCTGTGACTTTCGTTGACTACAATGCACTTACTGTTGCTGAAGACATGCAAATGCGTCGTGAATTTAAAAATAATGGCGCTGAATACAAAGTCTACAAAAACAAATTATTGCTCCTTGCACTCAACGAACTTGGAATCAATGGTGCTGAAGAATATCTTCATGGCACCAGTGCGGTTGCTTTCAGTTATGATGATGAAGTAAGTGGTCCAAAAATCACTTGCCAAACAGCTGAAAAAACAAAGAAATTAACCGTAAAATTTGGTTTACTTAATGGTAATTTCGTTGAAAGCAAGGATATTGAAGCTCTGGCTAAACTTCCAAGCAAGGAAGTACTTGTTGCTACTCTTCTTCGCACTCTCAATGCCCCTATTACTGGGCTTGCTAGAGTTGCTATCGCCCCTGTTGAAGGGCTTGCAAGAGCATTGAATGCTATTGCAACAAAATAATTGCGCTTAAAACTGTTTATTCGCAATCAAAGTAATAAAAAAACAAAAAAATAAAAAATTATCTGGGAAATATCCCACAAACATTTAAGGAGGAATTTTAAAATGGCTGATCTTAAAAAATTAGTTGAAGAAATTAAATCAATGACTGTTCTTGAAGTATCTGAACTTGTAAAAGAACTTGAAGAAACTTTTGGCGTAAGCGCTGCTGCTCCAGTTGCAGTTGCTGCTGCCCCAGCTGGTGCTGCTGCTCCTGCTGCTGAAGAAAAAACTGAATTTACAGTAGAACTTGCTGAAGCAGGTGCAAATAAAATCGCTGTAATCAAAGTTGTAAGAGAAATCACTGGACTTGGACTTGGAGAAGCTAAAGCTTTAGTAGAAGCTGCTCCTAAAGCAGTTAAAGAAAATGTTCCAGCAGACGAAGCTAAAGCGATTGAAGCTAAGCTCAAAGAAGCTGGTGCAACTGTTAAACTTAAATAAATCAAATAAAAAAATAAAAGAATATTGTGCAAAAAAGTTGGGCATTTGTCCAACTTTTTTATTATTTTGAAAACTTTCAGCATTTTTATAATACTATTTTTTTTAAATAGCAAACAAAATTTAATTTAAACCTTGATAAAAAATACTTTCTATGCTAAAATATTATTATATTAAGGAGAATTATTATGGTAGAAAATAAAGTTGCAAAAAAAGCTTGGAAACTTGGTTTTAAATATGATAAAAACGAATGGCATATTGCTCCAATTTCTGATTTATATTACGACATTCAAAATGCAATAAAATTTTTAAGTTTATGTGATAAAAATAAAGATTGCACTGGTGCACAATTATCGGAAGTAAAGAAAAATATAAGTGTAATTGAAAAGGCTGTCAATGAAATTAAGACAGACCCAGAATTACAAAAATTTGCAAAAAGACATAAAGGTTTTCTTCAATCTGTCATCAAGGAAAAAGATTCAATTTTTGCAAGCCTTGAAAAGAAATATTTTCCTGGAAAAAGCATTGAAATCGGAATTGCAAACAAATTCATTGAAGAAATGAAAGCTCTCAAGCCAGAAATTGACACCAATTATAGATTTTTAAAAATCAATCTTGAACATGTAAGCCTTGCTGGGCTTCAAGATATCCATTTTGAGCATGATGACTATCGACTTTTGACTGACCTTAAAAAAGCCAATGATTTAAATAGTAATGTTTCAAAACTTACAACCACTGACCAATTTGAGCAAGAGCTTGATACTCTTAAACAACAGGCTTCAGAGCTCTATGACGAAATTTCTGAAATTGTTGTAAAAGACTATGATGAGCTTAAAACCTTGGACGCTAGGTTGCAACAAGAAAGACCAGAGTATAAAAAGTACTACCCTGTCATCAGAAATGAAATAGAAGATGAGCTGGAAAGACTTTAATTTAATAATAAATTTTTATTTTTTAAACAAAAAAGCTAGTAATCTACTAGCTTTTTTATTATTTAATTAAACTAAACTTTCAAGATTTATTCCGTCAATGAATCCACATGGAGACTTACATTTATAGCCAGAGCGGCAGCGTGAGCCGTTTGACATTGAAGTAAGTTTGTTTGACATGCGTCTTGCCTGTTTTCTTGTTTCTTCACTGACAAAAGTTTCAGCCTCTTCATCAAGTGCATTTGCGTAGTCTTTTGTTTGAACGAGAGTAAGGTCGCGAATTTCCTTCTGAGCGCAAGCGCAAAGTCTTTCTTTCGCTTTAAGAATAAAGTTTTTATAACTACCCGCTTCACTTACATCCAAGAGTGTGCCTTGAGGAAGAAATTCTGCAACTGAAGCAATATCTTTGAGATATTCATCACGAAGTCTTTCATTTCCAGCAATAATTGGTGGAATATAAAATTCTTTAATTTTTGAAAAATCATTTACAAAAGTAAATTTGTTGATTGAATAGTCAATTGTTCTGTGTCTTTGTTCTTGAGCAAGGCAAGCAAAAGACATTTTATAAACACCTTGATAATTTGAAGAATAAATTGTTTTCAAAACTGGCTCATCGAATAAAGATAATGTTCTGTCCTTACGATCATCAAGTTTGTCAGAATAAAGGTTTTTATCCTTGCAGAAATCAACAAATTCTTGCATTGAAGGCACGATTGAAGCATAAAAATTGTTGCTTGGTTGCTTTATTTCATCTTCAAACCAGTGACAAAGATAATTTAATTGTCTAAAACTTGTTGAATAAACCATATTTGTTGGAGTAAACACAGAAATTAAATATCTCGCATTTTCTTGAGCAAGTTTTCTCGCTTTTTTGCCATTTTCATCAAAGAATTTTGAAGAGCCATTTGGATACATCTTCTTGATTTCTTGTTCAAAAATGTTCACCCATTTATCATAGAGTGCATTTTGTCTTGGCTCTATGTCTTTCATGCGAGTATATCTTGCAGACTTTTCACTTGTGTTATATTCTTTTTCATTGTTAAGCACCATTGCAAGAGCCTTTGGAATACCAGAAATTTCAAGGGTCAAAAAAGAATGACCAAATGTTGAATGGTGACCACTATCCTCAACTTGAGTTGAAATGCCAAGAATGTTTTCAATAGGTTTTAAGTTTAATTTTTCAAAAGTGTCTGGCATATAGCAAGTTGCCCCCATAAGCCCGGCAATAAGCCTGTTAAAATCATAATTATATTGCTTTGGAATGCGGTTTGCGAATACATTTGCCACCCTATCAATCATAAGGTCAAGCACCTTTGTATCAAGTGAAACATTATCGTTTTCAAACAAAACTTCATATTTAATTTCTCTTAAACTCTTGACAATTTCATCTTTTGACAAACAACCTTTTTCACCCTCAAGCATTGTTTTTAGTTTTATATTTATATTCATTCTTTTACTCCTTTAAAATACTTTTTTATTACTTATTTTTACCTCTTATATTATATCATAAATAAGCTTTGTTTTCAATATGTATACAAAAAAAATGCACTAAATTAAGTACATTTTTTAATATTTTTGAAAACATTTTTTTATTCAATTTCGCTCTCTTCACAATTGTTTATAGGTTGAAGACCGTTTGCCTGACATTTATCGTTATATCTTTTAATAACTCTTGTAATATCAGTCTCTTTTTGAGCATCAGATTGTGCTTTAAGCATGCTTTCAAGGCTTTGACCAGCATTGTTGCAAGCTTTGAAATCAATGTCTACAAAACCGAAATGAGTGATTACATCTGAAAGGAATAATTCGATATCAGACCACTTAGCACCTCTCTTTATTGCAGTCATAATTGCAGTATTTCCTGACTTATCTTTATGATTGATAACTTTTGAGATATTTTCCTGTTTGCAAACATCCAAAATGAAAGAAATAAGTACATCAAAGTTTTCTTTATCCATGCTGTTTAAAGCACAATCGAAGGTATGACCAATAGCATTTGCACCATTATAATCTTCGTCTTCTACATCAAAATTTTTATTTACAGTAAGTCTTCTTAAAAGAGAAAGGTCTTGTGTGTAAATTGCAGAGTCAAAAGCGATGTAGTTGTTTGGTTTGTCAATGTCAACATCATCACGCTCAAGAATTATATCAATCACCCTGTCATTTTTCTTGCGAATGGCTGTCGTAAGAGCGTTTCCAGTAGTCTTGCCCTCTTTAGAAGCGTTTATATCAAGGTCTGGATGAGCAAGAATTGCCTTCATAACGGCATAACCATTTTCACCATTTTCATCAAGACGACGAATGGTGGTAATTAAAGCAGTATTTCCATCTTTATCAAAGGCGTTGATATCGACATCTCCTCTTCCAAGAAGATATTGAGCGAGTTTATAATTTCCTTCATAACCTGCTTCCATAAGAAGAGTTTCATCAAGTGTGCCTCTGATATTCACATCAACATTTTCTTTCTTAAGAATTTTTGTGAGAATGTCGTTGTATTTATTTACATAAGCAGTGATAAGAGGAGCTGCGCCAAGGTCATTTCTTACATTTACATCAATATCATCACGCTCAAGTAATTTATTTGCAATTCCTTTGGCCCTTGCGTCTCTGTCAAGTAAGAAATTCATTGAAATAGAGAAAGCAGTGTCTCCATTTTCATTTTTCAAATTAACATCTATTTTTTCATGCTCTAAAAGCACGCTTATAAGTGTTGAGTATTGTCTTTTTACAGCCTCAATAAGAGCAGTATTACCATGATTATCTTGAATATTCACATCTGCAAACTTAGCAATAAGTTTTTCAACTGTGACAACTCTGTTTGCTTCTGCAGCTAACAACAATGCTGTTTCTCCACGGTTGTTTTGAAGATTTACATTAAGGTCTTCTCTTGCATAGAAGACATCCTCAAGTTTATCCAAATATTCAAAAGCTTCAGCACTAAGATTTTCATAATTGTTGTAAACTAAAATATTTGCCCAAGGTGTATTTCCCTGTTCATCTTGAGTGTTGATATCAATGTCGCTTCTGTTGAGAAGATTTTTAACATAACCTAAACATCTTTGTTTGTCATAAGCATTGTCACTCAATGATAATTTTTTAACAAGCTCATTCAAAACGGTACTACCCTGTTTATCTTTGAGATTTATATCAAGTTCAGTGTTTTGCATAACACGGTCAAATATATCCCACTCTTCATTTTTGACAGCCCACAAAAGAAGGTTGTCGCCATTTTCATTTACTGGCAAATTAGCCTCAGCCACTTTCATGCCAGAAACTTTATAGATATAGCCTTTGTCTTTATTTTTTACAGCTTCAACGATTTTGTCATATAATGTTTTCATTTAATCCTCCAAACGCGTCGTTATTCAATATATAGTATATACTATTATAATATTTTAGTCAATATCAAATTAAAAAAAGTGCCGAATTTTGACACTTTTTCTTATTAAAATCACATCAATTTCTAAAGCTTTTGAATTTCATAACCATCTTTGCTATCCAAAATTGAATATCCTTTCTCTGTAAGAACATTTCTGATTTCATCTGCTTTTGCAAAATTTCTTTCTTTTTTTGCATTCCAGCGCTCTTGAGCCAAAACTTTTATTTCTTCTGGAACGGCATTAGCCTTATTATCAATAAAATTTATCACGCTTTGACTGCTGTTTTTAAACAGCCCCAATATTTTGTACGCCTCTTTGACGCCATGATAATCACCCACTACACTTTCATCCTTTGCTTCAATTTTCTTTTGCATTGTTTTGAAAATTTCAAACAAATATGAAATCGCTTTTGGACTGTTGAAATCATCATTCATGGCATTCATTACATAGTTTTGATAACTTGTTTGTATATTTTTGTCATTTACATCAAATTTTTCTTCAATTTCAGCCAAAACTTGATAAAACCCTAGAATATGTTTCTCAGCTTGCTTGAAGTTTGATTCAGTAATGTTTATATCGCTTCGATAGCTGTTTTGTAAAAGTGCAAACTTGACAACTTCTGGATGATATTGTTTTCTTATATCTTCAAGCACAATTGTATTGCCAAGGCTTTTGCTCATCTTCTGACCTTCAACTTTGATAAGTCCATTGTGTATCCAATATTTTGCAAACTGTTTGCCAGTAAGCGCTTCTGTTTGTGCAATTTCATTTTCATGATGTGGAAATATCAAATCTCTTCCGCCACCATGAATATCAATTTGCTCACCAAAAGCCTGCATGTTCATGGTCGAGCATTCAATATGCCAGCCTGGTCTGCCCTTTCCCCAAGGTGAAATCCAAAAAGGCTCACCCTCTTTGGCCGATTTCCAAAGTGCAAAATCAAGTGGACTTTCTTTTTCTTCATCATTGTCAATGCGATAGCCATTTTTTGCATCTTCCAAATTTCTGTTTGAAAGAGTGCCATATTTATGAAACTTTTCAACTGAATAATAGACATCACCATTCTTCGTGGTGTAAGCATATCCTCTTTCAATCAATTTTTCAATAAAATGTATTATATTATCAATATTTTCTGTCGCTTTAAGCCAAATATCAGGCTCATCAACTTGAAAATATTGCATCTCTTCATTGATTTTTTCAATCATTTCTCTTGCATAATCGGCAGAGTTTACATTAAGCTCGTTTGCCTTTGCAATGATTTTATCATCAATATCTGTATAATTTCGAGCGTAAGAGACCTCATATCCATTCTTTTGAAGCACCTTTCTGATAATGTCATATATCATAGCTTGATATAAATGACCTATATGCGCATTCCCTGAAACGGTAATTCCGCAGGCATACATTTTCACTTTGTTTTCTTCAAGTGGCACAAATTCTTCCTTACGCCTTGTAAGTGTGTTGTAAATTTTTAACATTTTCCCCTCTTGCTTTAAGCCAAATTGGCAAAATCGCAATCAAAAAAAAGCTTTTAGATAATCTTATTCAAGTATTTGCTTAAAATTTCGATTGCGTAATCAATTTCTGGAGAAGTTGCATCTAATGCTCTGTCAAGTTCTTTCAAATAACCATCAAGTTCGTTATTGCCCTTCTCGGTAAGCTCGACCACCCGACATCGTCTGTCAAGGTTTGACTTTTTGACAACAATACATCCCTCTTTTTCAAGAGCGGCTGTCATAAGTGCAAAATTGGTCTTTTGTATTCCGAGTTTTTCAATAATCATGCTTATTGAAAGATTTTCATATAGACGACTAAAGAAGAGTATCTTCATACGCAAAATACCGCCTACATTTTTCTTTTTCATTAGGTTTTCAAGTAATGATTCAATTTCTATTAAATTACTGGCTCTTTTCATAAATTCTCTCTTGTTCTTAATATTTATTGAAGCAAAATCTTTTGCAAAACTTTTGTTTTTGACCTTTCATCTTGCTTTTTGGTCAAAATGGATGGCATTGACATTTCTATCAATTCACCACTTATAGTATATATTAAAAAAAATCGAATTGCAAGTGTTTTTTAGTTGATTTTTAAGCCCATTTGATATTAAAATATAAATATGCAAATTGAAGGACCTATTGAAGAAATTATATTTAGAAATGAACAAAATGGTTACACCGTTTTTATTTTAGACTTTCGCACCACTCCTGTGGTGTGCGTTGGCAAACTTGTGAACGCAAGTGTTGGCGAAAATCTTTCTCTTGAGGGCGAATATGTCAATAATGCAAAATATGGCTATCAATTTTCTTTCACCTCTTATGAAGTAGTACTTCCAACCACTCTTGCAGGAATTGAGAGATATTTATCTTCTGGGCTTATCAAAGGTGTTGGGCCTATCACCGCCAAGAACATTGTTGCTCATTTTAAAGAGCAGACCTTTGATATAATTGAGTTTACTCCTGCCGCCCTTGCTGAAGTGAAGAATATTTCAATGAAAAAAGCACTTGAGATTGGAGAAAAGTTTAAAGAGCTTAAAAAGCTTCAAAATGCGGTCATGTTTCTTCAAAAATACAACATCACCACCAATATGTCTCTTAAAATCTATGAAATTTATGGCAATAAGACCATTGATATAGTTAAAAACAACCCATATCGTCTTGTTGAAGATGTAAATGGAATTGGTTTTTCCACGGCTGACAAGATTGCTCAGTCAATAGGCATTCCAAAAAATAGTGAATATCGCGTTCGAGCTGGACTTGTGCATACCCTCAATAATGCGGTTGAAAAAACTGGCAACACCTTTTTGCCAAAAGCCATGTTGTTTGCCCAATCATCTTCTCTTTTAGAGCTTGATTGCGAGATTAACCAAGACCTATTTGACAATGCCCTTTCAAATTTAACCTTAGACAAATCAGTCATAACAATGTGGCATAACGAATATGAAATTGTTTCGCCTTCTAAATATTATTTTTATGAAAATGCGGTTGCGCAAAAACTTGCACTTTTAAACAGCAGCATCAACAGCGAAAAACAAGACCTAAATGATGAAATCAAGCATTTTGAGGAAAAGTTTAATATAAGTTTTCATGAAGAACAGAAAAATGCAATAATAAACTCAATCAACAGCGGAGTTTCAGTGATTACTGGTGGCCCTGGTACAGGCAAGACCACCATTATTAAATGTATAATCGAAATTTTAAAACAAAATGACCAGAAATTCATCTTACTTGCCCCTACTGGCAGAGCTGCAAAAAGGCTGTCAGACAGCACCAGTGAAGAGGCTAAAACCATTCATAGAGCTTTGGAAGTAGCAAGTGGAGACATAAGTGCTGTAAGCAGATTTGTCTATAATGAAAACAATACTTTTAAAGTTAATGCAGTAATTGTTGACGAGGTCTCAATGGTGGATGTTTCAATCATGAATCATCTTTGTAAAGCTCTTCCACGCGATTGCAAGCTTATACTTGTCGGAGATAAAGATCAGCTTCCAAGTGTTGGTGCCGGGAATGTGCTTGATGATATTATCAAGAGCGGTATTATAAAAGTCTCTATGCTTACAAAAATATTCAGACAAAGTGACGACAGCCTTATCATTACAAATGCTCACCTTATAAACTCTGGGAAAATGCCTTATATTGACAACTCTTCAAAAGACTTTTTCTTTGAAGAAAAAATTGATATTGGCTCGATTAAAAACTCCATTGTTGACATGGTTGTAAGAAGACTGCCAAAGTTTACTGGGCTGGCTTCCCCTCAAATTCAAGTGCTTGCCCCTCTCAAAGCTGGCATTTGCGGAATTGACAACCTCAACCGCTGTCTCCAAGAAGCTATCAATCCACCTTCCATTTCAAAAATGGAAATGGTGGTTGGTGAAACGATTTTCAGAGTTGGAGACAAAGTTATGCAGACTGCAAACAATTACAGCCTGTTATGGAAAAAAATGAACGGCTTTTTAGAGGAAGAAGGCGAAGGCGTGTTTAATGGAGACATTGGCTTTGTTGAGCTTATAGATTTCCAAAATGGTGAAATGGTTGTCACTTTTGAAGATGGCAGACGCTGTCTTTATCCAAGAACAGAGGTGAGCCAGCTTTCACTGGCCTATGCCATAACCATACACAAAAGTCAAGGCAGTGAATTTGATGTCGTCATCATCCCTTCAATTGCTGGCCCAAACATGATATTGACAAGAAACCTTATTTACACCGCAGTCACTAGAGCTAAAAAAATGGTCGTGCTTGTTGGAGAACAAAAGAATTTGAAAAGAATGGTCTCAAACAACTATACTGTTCAGCGTTTTACTATGCTGAAAGACATGCTTATTGCCTGCGATAAAAAAATCAAAGAATTATTTGAATAAACTTAAAATATTGCGTTTTTTGACTGTTTTTTATTAAAAATTGTGTCAAAACACTCAAATTAAAGGAAAAAATGAGTTTTAAAGAAAGATTAAAGAAAATAAAAGACATTCTTTTGAATGCACTTTATCCAAATGATTTAAAGTGCATTTTTTGCGGTCGAGATATTCCAAAACCATATATCTGCCAACAATGTCTTGACGAAAATATCTTTAATGATGGAAATCGTTGTCAAAAATGCGATACTCCAATAAAAGATGATAACATTGTATGTGACCACTGCAAAAAGCTTAAACGACATTTTGAAAAATGTTGCTGTCCATTCATATATGAAGGCAAAGTCAGACAGGCAATTTTAAAGTTTAAGAGTGATGGCGCAAAATATCTGGCAAAACCATTTGCAGACTTTATTTTTGAAAGACTTAAACTGGATGAAATTGAGTTTGATATTATAGTGCCTGTTCCTTCACATAAAAGCAGTCTAAGAAAAAGAGGATACAACCCTGCAAAAGTGCTTGCTGATGAGCTTTCAATTCTATCAAATAAACCTGTTGCAGATGTCTTTTATAAAGCGACAAAAACTGCCAATCAAAAATATCTGAATTATGAAGAACGACAAACAAATCTTGAAAATACAATATTGCTTCTCGACAACTCAGTCATAAAAAATAAAAAGGTGCTTATTGTTGACGATATCATAACAACTGGTGCAACAATTGAAGCATGTGCCAAACTTCTCCACAAATCAGAAAGCATATATGCTGCAGCAGTCGCAAGACGAGCTGAATGGAAACAAAAATAAAGAAACAAATCAAAAATTTTTAAAAAATATATAAAAAAACTCTTGACTTTGCATTTTGCCATAAGTATAATAAAAAAGTATCAAAAACTCCCTATTTTGATATATGGCCTCATGGTCAAGCGGTTAAGACATCGCCCTTTCACGGCGGAATCAGGGGTTCGATTCCCCTTGAGGCTACCATAATAACAGGTTTATCCTGTTATTTTTTTTAATTTAACATTACACTTTTAAATTCATATTTTATTGTTGAAATTTATTTTTTAAAAATCAAAGACAATTTAAAACATTTCGCTTTCAATTTGAATATTATGCTATGGGCAGATTTTTATCTTGCCTAAGCAAAATAAACTAAGGAAGAAAAATTATGAATTTTTTTAAAGGAAACAACAGATGCAACAACTGGCATGAACATTGTTGTCATCATTATTGTTGCAATCAGTCAACAATTCCTGTGCCTGGTCCAATAGGCCCTCAAGGACCAATGGGACCCGCTGGCCCTGTAGGAGCCACTGGCGCAACTGGTGCAACCGGACCAAGTGTTCCTGGCACTACTGGAGCTACTGGCGCAACTGGTGCAACCGGGGTTACTGGTGCAACTGGTTTAATGGGACCTACTGGCCCACAAGGTGTTCAAGGAATTCAAGGCGTACCTGGCCCACAAGGCACAACTGGTGTAACAGGACCTACTGGCCCAACTGGAATTTCAGTAACTGGCCCTACTGGTCCGACAGGTGCTACTGGAGCTACCGGCGCTACTGGAACAACAGGCGTAACCGGCCCGACAGGTGCAGATGGTTTATCAATAACCGGAGCTACAGGTCCTACTGGGCCAACAGGTGCTACTGGCTTAACCGGACCTACTGGAGCTACAGGGATTTCTATCACTGGAGCTACTGGTCCAACTGGTGCTACCGGCCCTACCGGCGCTACTGGAGCGACTGGCTTAACTGGACCTACTGGACCAATAGGTTTAAGTATAACGGGCCCTACTGGTCCGACAGGTGCAACCGGCGCTACTGGAGCGGACGGATTGTCAATTACAGGTCCGACTGGACCAACTGGTGCCACTGGAATTTCAGTAACCGGCCCGACAGGTGTCACTGGTCCAACTGGACCTACAGGTGCGACTGGGGCTACTGGTATTGATGGTTTATCTATAACAGGTCCAACTGGACCTACAGGTCCGACAGGGGCTACTGGTGCGACTGGTCCTAATATCACTGCAAATTCTGCATTCGCGGCAAACACAACCTCACCTTCTATTGCTGTTATTCTCGGCGGCACTGACATTCCACTACCAAGCAACCAAATCTTGCCTGCAGGAATTACTGCAAACGGTGCAAACACAGTCTTTACAGTTGCAACTGCAGGAAAATATCAAATAAACTATGAGATTCACTTAACGGCTGGTATTGCAGCAGGCACAAGAATTATGATAAATGGCACTGCTTATGAACCTTCTACCATTCAGCCACTGCTTACTTTATCAAGTTTTAACAACAGCGTAATTGTAAATCTTACTGCCGGCTCAACCATCTCATTACAGCTATTTGGGCTTGTATCTGCAGCTATTTTGCAAGATGGTGCGGGTGCAAATCTATCTATAATACAATTAGCTTAAATAATTGCTAGAAAAAAGAAATCTACAGAATATTCTGTAGATTTTTTATACATTTTGTGGCTGCATAAATATTGTTCCTTTTGCTATAATTATGTGATAAATTTGTTCTTCAAATCCATCTTGCCAAGTAATTTTAAGAGTATAATTTTCTTTATCATTTTTAATTATTGGCTGAAAAACCGCCACCAAGTTTTGTCCTTCATGCAATGAAATATAATCATCTGGCATAAGTTTTTGACCATCAAAGTTTGCCTTACCTGATTTGTAGTCTTTAAGGTTTTGAGGTAGCGAAAGTTTAATACCTATTCGATTTCCGCTTTCAGTCCAGCCTTTTGCAATGTCTTCTTCATAATATTGCAGCACTTCATCTTTGCCGCCAAAAGTTGCGACATGAGCAACTTCATCATATACAAAGGTAATATTTCCACCTGTGTTGTAGTTATCTCGTTCCAAAATTGGCTGTGCAATGCTTTTATTATTGCAACCGCTAAGCATAAGCGAGGCAAACAATATTAAAACCACCGCAGAAATTTTCAAAAACTTCATATTTCCCTCTTATTTAATTATTTTGCAATAAAACGAGGAAAATAAACATTATTTTTCGCCTTTTTTCAATTCTTTCATCTGAGTTTTTAAAACCTCTGCCCTTCTGACAGAAAATTTTGAGAAAAACACGATTGCAAGCGAGAAGAAAATTGTACAGCCAAAAAAGACAATCATTCCCAGTCCATTTTGTACAGACATGGCTTGAATTGGATGTGTGGAGTCAAACTTTATTATGTCAAGCAAGAAACCAATGATAAGCAAGGCCAGCGAGTTTGCAAGATTGTAGGTAAAAGTAAAATATCCCGTATATGCCCCAGCGTTATTTTGCCCCGTCCTCACCTGTTCAAGCGTGACAACATCAGCGTACATTGAAAATGGAATTGAATACATGGCACCTGCACCTATACCACAAAATACAAGGCAAGGAATGGCAATATAAAACATTATATTATTTGGCACATATTCCCTAAACAAGAATGTTGTGACTGTCATAAAAATTCCAAGCACAATGACTGACAGAGAGATAATAAGTGCCCTCTTTTTTTCCATTCTTTTTGAAAGATAAACCCACAGAGGTTGAGAGGCAATTGCGCCGCCAAACAATGAGATAAGCACGCAGGATATTTGAGCACTTGAAAAATGATAACAATATGTGAAAAGGTGCATTCCGACAGAGGTCAAAAAAGCAGATGCAATGGTTGCAAATGAATATCCAAGAATGACAGACCTGAAATCTTTATTTTTAAGCACACTGAAATATCCTGTCATGAGTTTGGTAAAATTGAATTTTTCTTTCTTTTCAAAACCGCTGTAAATTTTATGCTTTCGCACATGACGAAGAGTTGATAATATTGTAATAAGTCCAAGCCCTATTAGCAATGAAGAATTTATATAAGCAATTTTTACATATCCGGCCTGAGTATATCCCGTTTGAATGCTGATAGAAATTGAAGACATGAAAAAATACATTAAAATATTGGGCAAAATCATTCCTATTATATTAAAAACCGTCTTAAAACCTTGCACTTTTGCCTGTTCATTATAATCAGGCGCAATGTCAATTGCAAGAGCTGCATAAGGGGTGCCGAAGCAGGTGTTGGCGCTTTCTATTGCCAACATTCCAATAAGCAGATAGAAAAATTTGCCAAGCTGAGAAAGGGATGCTGGCATAGACCATATACAGATATTAAGAAGAGCAATCACAAATATGCCAAAAAGCATAAAACCCAAACGCTTGCCAAAAAATTTATTTTTAGTATTGTCTGAAAGATGGCCTATAAGTGGATCACTCACTCCATCCCAAAGAGATGAAATGGCAATTGCTATGCCTACAAGCGAGCCTGAAATTCCCATAACCGCTGTTGCAAAAAACATGATAAAGTTGTTTAATGTCTGCGACATAGAACTATATCCAAGCCCACCTATTCCATAGCAAAATTTAGTTGAAAACTTAAGGTTTTTTTTCACAATGTACATTATGTAACAATAATTAAATTTAGAATAAAACTTGTCCAATCATTAAAACTTTCCACCCTTTCTCTTTGTTTAATTTTAAAATTTAGCAAAACTATTTTAAAATTAAAACAAAAAAAAGATGAACGTAATCATCTCTTTTTTAATCTATTTGTTTTCTTCATCACTGCCTTCTTCTTGCGCCGGCTCTTCAACTATCTGTTGTGGTTTTGCAAATAAAAGTTTGCATGCAATTTCAAATCGAGAAATATTATTGATTGCAAGCCCCTTTACATGACGGTCTATCGCATTCAAAATTTCTTGTTTTTCTTCGCATTCTCCAATCGGAAACTTGAAAGTCATACCAACGCGCTCTACTTTTTTGCCAGTTTTCAAATCTTTATAGACAGTGTTTTCATATTGCATGATTGCGCGATAACCCGTTCCGCAAATTATCCTGTATTTATCAGAAGTTATGTCAACTTCAATAATTGGACTTGTCTGCTTTATTATTGACTCAAGGTCTGCAGAAAAAGGTGTACGGAAAGTGCCTTCAATTATGCCTGCCATCTGGTATGAAAAATCTTTTGGCTGTTCATCATTTTTGCAATAGCCAAAAAGATATTTTTGACTTGGCTTTTTAAGCTCGTTGAACATCTTTCTTATATTTAATGAAGACTCGCCATCTTCCATCCATTTTGAAATTGCAATGCCTGCATCAGCAAGAAGATGAGACTGAATATCATAAAAAATTTCCTTTGAATGTCTTTTAGTCTCTTTTTCAAAACGATAATAAGGCAAACCCTTTGCAAGTGCTTGATATACCTTTTTAAAATTCGAAAACCCAACAAACTCATAGTGATAGCTTTCGCTATTGTGTTGTGAAAGTCCTTGTGCCATTAAACCCCCTCTCCTTTTTGTTTTTCATAACAATTTTACTATGTTTTATGCCAAAAAGCAAACGATTTTATCCATTATTTATCACTTTTGCGTACATTCCATATTATAAAATTTTAATTTTATTTTAAATTCTTAAAAAGACAATATCTCAACAAATTTCTCATTTAATATGATTTAATTGAAAAAACATGTATTTTGCAATCAAAATAAGCAAATACTTTAATTATTATCATTAAAAATAAGGTTAAGGAGAAAATTATGGAATTTAATGAAAGTGTAACAAAAGAAAACCTTGCAAGAGCTTTTGCAGGCGTTTGTCAAGATGGTGCAAGATATCAGTTTATTGCTAAACAAGCAGTCACTGAAGGTTTTTCTTCTATTTCTGACAGCTTGAAATGCATTGCAAAAAACAAAATGGCACATGCGTCAGTGCTTTATCAAATAATGCTTGAAAATATTTCTGGCGATAAAGACAATGTATCTTTTGAAGCAGGCTACCCTTTCGAAAAGCAACTTCTTCAAACCAGTCTTGCTGACTCTAGTGAGATTGAAGAAAATGAAGGAAAAAATATCTTTCCTCATTTTGCAAAGATTGCACATGATGAAGGTTTTGAAAAAATAGAAAAAACTTTGCTTCTTATAAGTGATGTCAATCTTCAAAATGCAAGCAAGCTCAAATTATTGGCCGAAAAATTTGACAACGAAAAAATTTATTCCTCTTCTTCACCTTGCAAATGGATATGCTCAAATTGTGGGCACAGCGAAGAGAAAAAAGAGCCTTGGAAAACCTGCCCTCTTTGCTCTTATCCACAAGGCTATGTTATCATTCCCTTAGATGAGGCTTAATAATAAGCATTTTGGTTTTTATCATTTAAAAATATAAAAAACTTGTCCATCAAAAAAAATGTTCTACAAATCTTCTATAACAAACATAAAAATATGTCATGCAAATTACAATGTAATACAGAAAAATAACAATATAAACAAAAAACTATGACCAAGTTTTGTCATAGTTTTTTATTTGACATACATCAAAAAAGTCGTCAATATAATTCAACAAACAATCAATTTTTAGCAATAGTTTTTCTGAAACTGTCACCAAATTTGAATACAGGCACCTCTTTTTCAGGCACAGAAACTTTCTCTTTTGTGAGTGGATTGATTCCTTCTTTAGCAGCCTTAGTTTTCACTGAAAAAGTCCCAAAGCCAGCAATTTGAATTGTTTCTCCACTTTTGAGAGTCTCAGCAATTGTTTCAGCCATTGCTTCAAATGCGATTCCTGCATCTTTTTGTGTAAATTGAGCTTTCTCTGCAAAAGCTTTGATAAATTGTTGTTTATTCATCTATTATTCTCCTTTTTAGATTGGCAAATACCTATCTACTTTATTATAACACACTTTTATTAAAAAGCAAAGTAAATTTAAACATCTGCTCCAAAAAACCTTAAAACTTCGTTATAGCTTATTCGCACAAACCCCTCAAATCGTCTCCACCACCATACATGATTGCCTTGATAGTAAGTGCCATCTTTGACAATTTCGACCACTTTGCCCACAAGTTTATCTATTGAATAACAGCCAGTTGACCGTGCATCCGTTGAATTTGCACGATTATCGCCCATAAAGAAAATCTCATTTTCAGGCACTTGAAAGAATGTCACATTTTTCCCGCCAAACTTGTCGACTTTAAAAGTTTTTTGCTTATAATCATGTTTATTTTTATTTGAAAACTCTTCAAAAAAGGTCTTTTGATAGGTTACGCCATCAATCGTTAAAAAATTTGCATGATGGCTTGAATATGACCACTCTTCATAACTTTTTATGTAATTTTCTTGCATAACCTCGACATTTGATGAGTTGTTTTTAACTCGCATTGTGCGAAATTCTTGAGTACCCTCTTCAGTTTCAATAAGTGCTATTGTAATGTAGTCGCCACCAAGCCCAATTGTTCTTTTTATAATTGACTCATGCTTTGACAAATCTGAATTTAATATGATTATATCTCCATAATCAATATCTTTGGTATATTTCAAATAAACGCCATCTTGCATTTCTTCATAGCCTTTTTCGGTCTTAATCAATCTTGGATTTGGGTTTAAAGTCGATTGCATTGATAAGCCTGAAATTCCTACATAAGCATAATTGGCAAAAAAACTTTGACTGCACACAAGAAGAAAGATGTAAAAGACAAAAAGAATGGTTATAAATTTATAAAACAGCCTTCTCGATATCTTTTCTTCATATTCATCTTTAAAATTTTTAAACACCAATCTATCTTCAAACATTTTTACTCCACATTCTTTGAAAAACTACATCCGCAATAATTTTGCCTGTAAAGGTTATATTTTTTTGATAACTCTATGCTTTTTTTATAACCATCTTGCTTTTTGTAATTTCCTTCAACAAACTCAATGTCTTTTTCTTTGCCAACTTCAAGGCCAATGGCATTGATAATCTCTGCATTTTTATGCGGACTGACTGTTAGGGTTGTTCCAAAACAATCAAATCCACTCTTTTTCGCTTTTTCAGCCGTTTTTTCAAGGCGCAATCTAAAACAAACTGGGCATCTTGCACCACCTTCCCTTTCCTTTTCAAGCCCTTTTACAGCAGTTAAAAATTCGTTTGCGTCGTAGCCGTCTTCAACGACTTCAACCCCCACCTCTTTGCAATATCTTTTTTCTTCTGAAAGCCTATGGAGATATTCCTCTTCAGTGTCAATATTGGGGTTATAATAATATATAGTAAGCTGATAGTCATTTTTAAGCACCTCTATGACTTGAGTGCTACATGGCCCGCAACAACTATGTAGAAGCATTTTTTTCATTATTCAACCGACCTCAAAATTTTAGCAACAGCGGCTACCCCTTCATCTTGTTGAATCATTTGACGAAGCTCATTTGAATAAGATTCAATCATCACCATAAAACAACCTAAACAATCGCCACAATTAACAAACACTTGCAAATTGCGTATAATTTGGTCATTCACTCCCTTTATGATATAAGCTGGAAATTCAAAATCGTTAAATCTCAAAGTGAATTGTTTTTCAAGCGTAAACGAGTCAGTCACATGAGCATAATCATCCAAAAGTTTTTGATAACTTTCAAAAAACTCATCTGGGTCTCTGTGTATTTCAAACAAAGAAATCACCCTTCCGCTTTCTGAAAGATAGTTTTCTTTATTGATAAACCCCTGCCCATTTGACAATTTATATTTGTCTTTAGTCACTGCCCAGCCTTTTGGCAATTCAAAAGACATTTCATTAAGTGATAAAATAATTCTTCTCATAATTTCTCCATGGTTTAAGTATGCCACACTCAAATAAAAAAAGTCAAGCAAGATAGAGCTTACTTTAAAAATTTAAACAGATTGTCTGAAAATTACAATAAAATGCATTTATAAAAAATAAATAAACTTTTTGCACTTCTTAAAAAAATATCAACAGCATTAAATTACATGACTATCAAGGGCATACATCATCATATCATTTACACTTTCGTTTGTGAGATAATATACAAGAATTTTGCCTTCCCTTCTATAAGCAACAAGATTTTGGTCTTTAAGTTGTTTTAATTGGTGAGAAATTGTGGTCTGATTTATTCCAAGTATTGTCGAAAGATCATTTACGCACATGTTCATCATTGACAAACAAGTCAAGATTTTAATTCTAGTTGAATCTGAAAAGTTTTGAAAATAGTCAGCAAGCTTTGAAATTTGTCTTTCTTGAGGCAATGCTGACAAAATTTCCCTTCTATTTCTCTCACTCAACAACAAAAATTTTTCAATTCTCTCATCATTTTCCATCACATATTCTCCTTTTATTACATAAATAACACTAGTTATCAAAAACACCTATGAAAATTTCGTTTTAATCATCAGAATTAAAAGATAAAAACAAAGTTTTCAACCTTTTAATGTTTT
>CARNVA010000012.1 GCA_949031345.1 uncultured Eubacteriales bacterium
AAGAAATAGACTTTTTTATCAAGCAAAAACTCCATTTTTTTTAAGTCATAACAAAAAATATTTTCTTTTAATTTAAGCTCATTCAAAAGTTTTTCATCAAGCTTTATTCTTTCAAATTTAGTCTTTTTAAAGTTTTCAATTTCACCGCCAAACAGGTATTGATTTTTAAGTAAAGATGAAAAATCCATATTCTTAAAAAAGTCGTAAAGATCATTTGAAAAAGGCATCTTATATTCAAGCTCACTTTCTTCATAATCAAGAACGCAATCTCTTTTGATAGTTGCAAGCAGTTTTGACATATAGGCGTCATCTTTTCCATTTTCAAGTTTTTCTTTCAATTTGCCTTTGATTTCTTCAATATTTTCATAAATATTGTCAATATCTTGATATGTTTCAAGCAAAGAAAGTGCTGTTTTTTCGCCAATACCAGCTACTCCTGGAATATTATCTGAGCTGTCACCCATAAGCCCTTTAAGCTCTATTATTTGCTTAGGTTTTAAATTAAAAAGCTCTTTTAATCTGTTGCTGTCAACTTTATCAACTTCACTTACACCCTTTTTTGTCAGCCAAACAGTAGTTTTATTGTCAATAAGTTGCAATAAATCGCGGTCTCCAGACAAAATAAACTTCTCTCCGTTATAACGCTTAGAAACGGTGCCGATTATATCATCAGCTTCAATTCCATCTTGTTCAAGATATTTTATACCCATCTTATCAAGCATTTCTTTAATTACAGGAAATTGTGAAATAAGCTCTGTTGGAGATGGCTTTCGTTGCATTTTGTATTCACTGTAAATTTCATTACGAAATGTCTTTCTTGTATGGTCAAAAGCGACCAATACTTTACTTGGTTTTTCCTCTTGCAAAAGTTTGACAAGAATGTTTGCAAAACCAAATACAGCACCAGAGGGTTTTCCTTCATGATTTGAAAGAAAAGGCAGGGCATAAAATGCCCTGTTTGCAATGCTGTTTCCGTCAACTAGCAAAAGTTTTTCCATATTTTCTCCTATTTTAAAGGTCTATCTTAGCATGCTAAGAAATGGCATAATTATACCCTTTCCATTTTCACCCATTTTGAAAAGATTTCTAAATATATCTGGTATTGCAATTGTAAGAACAAGCAAGATTACCATTACTATCAAAAGTATAAAGAAAACTATCTTAAGTGGATTTCCGAAGAAATTGACAGCCGCATATAAGAGTGCAATTCCCACGCCACCATAAATGGAAATATAATAAAGCACAGTAGATAAAGTTTCAACGCCCACAAGGTTTACATAGCAAAGAAAACCTAAATAAGCAATAGTCAAAACTGCCAACAGGAAATAAACAATTGATTTCATACTCTCCCTCCTTTATTGTTCATTCTTTTCTTTTGAAGCCTTCTCCAAATTCTCTTTATGCTTTTTCATTTTATTGTCAAGCTTAATTTTATTTTTCAAAGGTTTTATCTTCTTTGGTTTTTCTGCTTTTGTCTTTTTGGTCATGCTTTTGACCTTCTTGACTTTTTTTGCCTTCTTTTTATGTATACTTTTAGGTATTGTACCATCATCTGGCATTTTTGTCAAAAGACTTTCAGGGTTTGACAGAATATCTTTGCAAAGTTTTAATGTTTTGCTCATATAAAGACCATCGGCAATGCGTTCATCTAAAGTAAAGCCTAGTGTGATAAACTTCCCTATTTTCAGCTCTTTATTATTTTCAACATAAGGCTCCATTTTTTCTTTTCCCATTGAAACAAATATAGAAGTTGTTCCAAAATTATAAAGATGATGAAAAATATATGGAAGCTTAATTGATTTTAGATTAGTGATAAAGCAGCTTGTATGAAAAGGGCTTGCTTTAATCAATGCTTTAGGAAGAATTCCATGCTTGTCAAGCCATCTTGCAATTGCCATAAACCATCTAAACATAAAGTCAGGCAAATGACAAAGCTTTCCTGCAACTTTTGTAGTGCTGTCAATATTATTTTCAGCTACATTTTTTGCTATTTCATCATCAATAATTTGTTTTATTTCATCAAGGCTTTCCTTTCCAGTGAAATAAAATTTAACTGTTACATTCTCGCCCTCATCTTCAAGTTTTTTCTTGATATCCATTGAAATGCTTATGTAATTTCTTTGGTAAGTTGTGCCACGCATAATAAATCTGTTCATCTTCTTTCTTGTATAAAGCATTCTGACGATAGTTGCAAAAATGATATGCATATAGGAATAACTTACTCCCGCCCTTCTTTCTTTAGTAATAAATTCATCAAGAGGGCTGCATGGAATTTTGATTTTAATCAAATTCACTGCATCAATTCTTTGAGGCATAAAGAAAGGCCCAGCCTTGTCAATAATATTCATGTTTTTTACTTTTTTTCCATCACTTCTTAGTCCAAACATCTTAGTTTTCTCCTCTAAACTTCTTTCTCACAATATTCTTTTCTCTTCCATTTTGACTAGGTTGATAATAAACCCTGTCTTTAAGAGTATCTGGCATATATTGTTGTTTTGTATAACCGCCAAAATCATGTGGATATTTATATTTTCCATGCCCATCAGCATTTGTGCTTGGATGGTTTTTTAAATGATTTGGCACTTTGTTGTCTGTATAATTTAAAGCATCTTCTTCAGCCATGTGAAGAGCCTTAATTACTGAATTTGACTTTTCAGCTTCACATACATATATTATGGCATGTGTAAGCGGAATTAACCCCTCTGGCTGCCCCATTTTTTCTAGGGCATACATTGCACTTGTCGAAAGAAGAAGTGCGTTGCTGTCGGCCATGCCAACATCCTCTGAAGAATGCGCTACAAGGCGTCTTGCGATAATCATGGGGTCAAGACCTGCTTTAATAAGGCGTTGGCTGTAATACAACGCCCCTTCTACATCACATCCTCTTAAACTCTTGCAAAAGGCTGATAGAAAGTCGTAATACATATTTTCATCCATTGAAAGAGCTTTTCTGTCAGTTGATTGTTTTGCAACTTCAATGTCAATATGAATTTTTTTATCTTTCCCGATTGGAGAGGTCATGACAGCAAGTTCAAGAGAATTGAGCGAGTTTCTTAAATCACCACCACAGGCAAAAGCCAAATAATCAAGCGCTTCATCAGTGCAATCAACAGGCATATTACCAAGCCCATTTTCATTGTCACTTAGCGCACGCTTCAGGGCTTTTTTTATATCATTTGAGGTAAGTGGTTTAAATTCAAAAACACGACATCTTGATACAATCGCCCTTGTCATTGATGTATAAGGGTTTTCAGTTGTTGTTCCAATAAAAAATATAGAGCCATCTTCAATTGCTTCAAGCACGCAATCAGATTGTGCTTTGTTCCATCTATGACATTCATCTAAAATAAGAAAAGTGTCGGTATTAAACATTGCCTTATCTGTTCTTGCCCTTTCAATAATTGCTTTTGCATCAGCTACTCCACTTGTAACTGCATTTATTTTCACATAGTTTGCTTTTAAAGTATTTGCAATGATATTTCCAAGAGTTGATTTCCCAGTACCTGGAGGCCCATAAAAAATGCAGCTACCCAGTGTTCCATACTTGATAGCTCTATATAAAAGAGTATTTTCCCCTACAATGTGTTCCTGCCCTACAAAGTCGTTAAAAGACCTTGGTCTCATTTTTTCAGCTAAAGGAACTCTTTTAATGTTGTCCACCTACTTTATATTACTATACTACTCGGCAAAAGACAAGTATATTTCATTATTTTTATCAAATATTTCTTTTGTAAGAAGAGTAAAGTTGAAATACTTCACTCTGTCTGCAAAAAGATAACATGCTTTATTATGCACTATAAAAACCCTTTTCCAGCCGTAGTTGCGAAAGAATTTGACTTCTTTAAGCCCTTTAAAAGTTTGTGAAATTTGAAGAGCTTTTCCCTCTGTTTTCACTATTTCCTTCTTCATTTTAAGCCAAGTTTTTTCACTTTCTTCATCAATGTCAAATTTTTGCCATTTTTCCCAGATATTACGGGGCAAACAGCGATTGAAAAGCTCGTCAAATTCACCATTGCGAGTTGTAACTTTCATATCAAAAATTTCATTCATTTTTCTTTGCGAAATTTCAAAGAATTCTTGCATATCTTTTGGTGAAAATATGCAATATTTGTTCTCTCCATAATTGAAATACAACCTTCGCGTTTCTTTTGGTAAAAGGTCAATTTTGCATATAAGATTTATACATGCAAAAGTGCTACTTTCAATTCCATTTAAGTTTGAAAAAGATAATTTTGCACCTCTAAAATTATAATTAAAATAAGCTTTTTCCTTATTTGTCAAGTTTTCAATCTCTACAAAACCAGCTTTATTTTTAAAAATATAATATCCTCTTGGCAGTGGAAGATTAAACTCAAAGCTTATTGTTTGCTTTTGCTTTGTGGTGTTTGCAAAATTCAACTGATAATTTTTTCCATTGAGAAGATATGATTTTACATCACAAACCACACCCTTTTCCATAACTTTTTTGCCATAATAAAAAGGTAAAAAATCAAATGTTATTTCCTTATCTTCAATCTTGATAAATTCTTTTCTCATGCCTAAATCAAAATTTGAATGAGTAAGATAATTTACATTAAGTTGAGAAAGTGCCCTTTCTAAAGAAGAGCCTATTTCATCTTTTAAGATGACAAAGCACTTATCAAGTGCGTCAATTTTGCGTGAAGATAGCTTTGGCCTTTGAGTCAATACCAAATTAAACTCTGCCCTCTTTTTAGCAGCTAAAAATGCTTTATAAAAAATCTTATCCAATGGTTTATCAAAGACAAAAATTGGATAACTTCCGTCAATTCCTACAGCTTCTAAAAGTGGATAATCGACCTCTTCTTCTATGCGAGGCGCATGATATTTTATGCGGTTAATTATTAAGTTTTCGATATTTAAAATATATTCATTTTTTGTCATGCCATTTTATTGCCAATTTATAGCTTTGTTAAACTCATATATTAAAATTAAATTTGAAATCTCAGTTTTTCATATATAAAGTAGGTCAAATTTAAGAATTTATATAAAAAAATCGGCTGTAAAAGCCGATTAGTTATGCTGTAAGCCGAGTTCTGTATTAGACAATCATCTATCTAGCCCTGCCGTTGCCGACAGATTCAAGCGGTTCATTCGGGGCGTGAGAGAACAAACACATAATGCCCTTTTGACCTTGCATCAGGTGGGGTTTACAGAGCCTTGACCATCTCCAGTCAAGCGGTGGTCTCTTACACCACCTTTCCATCCTTACCAAACAAGTTTGGCGGTTTATTTCTGTTGCACTTTCCCTAGAGTCGCCTCCGCTGGCCGTTAGCCAGCACCCAGTTCTCTTGATGCTCGGACTTTCCTCATCAATTATTGACGCGATTGTCTGCATAACTGGTTTTAATTATACCATAATATAAAAGATATGTCAAGCACTAACCAACAGTAAACAAAGCCCTGACTTTATTTGTTTTTCTGTCTGGATAAAAAGCTTTAATAATTCCGTCTTGAGAAATCTTGATTGCTGTACCATATTTTGAAAGCGTTGTTGCGGCAGCCAATCTTCCACCACCTTCACTGCCAGCTTCAATCTTTAAAATTGCACCTACTGCAATGATTGTGCCTTCACTATCAATAACTACAGCACCATCCATGCTGACAAGCTCAAGCCTCAGTTTTCTTGAAAGCTCATGAAAAGGTCTGCCATTTATGATTTTTCTAAGACACTGTGCTTTTACACAATGCTGTTCTTGCAAAAAAGTCAAATAAGGCACATTGTAAGTCGCTTCTGTTGAAGATAAATTCTGAAAATTATAAAGCCTGCCCGCCATTTCAAGCATCTGTGCTTTTTTAAGCTCAAAATATTTTTCATCAATAATATCATGAGCATTTATATGAGTAAGAGCATTCTCTGCTTCATCTTTATTTAAATAAACAATGCAACCGCCATTATAAGAATATGAAGAATCAAGTGCGGTGTAATAAATAGAACGGCGAATATCTTTAATAGAATAATTTCCTCTATAAGAAAGCAGCTGAATTACCTCTTCATGAGAATAAATGTTCCATCTTCCCAACCTGTTTGCAAATAAAAGATTTCTATTTTTAAAAATTAAAATCTCACCATTTTTAGTGAGAACAATTCCCACCCTTCTCTCATTGCAATATCTTGCTATATTATCATATTCAAAAGGACAAATTGTAGGCTGTTTTTTCAATTTTTCCATTTGTACATAGCCAATTAAACTGCCTTTTTTGTCAAATTCTACATAAGAATTGATGCCATCGGTCAAAAGTGCAAAAAAGTCATTATTCATGATTTCAGAATAACTTAAAGCATCTTCTTGCGCACTTACATCTTGTCCAAGATTTATAATAATGCCTATTGCAATTTTGCGACCTTCGTATGTCCTTGCTGCCCACTTTTCAATCTCATTGATAATTGCAAACATGCAATTGGCAGTTTCCTGTTCACATAAAGATTGACAAATTGACTTTTCAATTGCATTTTCTTGTAAGACTGTCAAATAACTATCATCTTCAAGTGGTATAACTGCAATTTTGTTTATTTCATTGATAATTGATTTTAATAGGTTTACTTCAAAAACCTGAAAAGGTTGACCTCTCTTCAAAATAAGTCTGTATTCATCCACCTTGGAAGGTTTAAGAAGAAGAGAATTTTTCTTTCCATAAGCAACTTCACTGTCACGAACAGAAGACTCTTCCTCACCATCCAGATAAGAGCCTGTAAAAAGTGGCAAAATAAGCTTATTAACAAATTTATAAAATTGATTTTTATCCATTTTTTGCTCCAGCTGTAAAACTTTAAAAAGATTTTTATAATAAAAATTTTGAAATAAATCAAAATTTAATAACAAATTTAATTGTTGAAATTTAAGCATAACTTAAATAATAAGTTTTAAAAAGACATCCGCTAAAAACACCTTAAAGTAAGCTTGTTTCAAGATAAATCAAAATCAATTTACCTTGCCTCACGCTAACTTTAAAAGTATTATTACGAGGAGCGACATGCTTGCTCGCAAGTGCATTCGCGACGAAGTCTAAAAATACTTATGAGAAAAGAAACTTGTTTCAAGACAATTGAAAATTGTCTGTTGCCAACGGCAACTTCTCATAAGTATTATAGTGATTTTTTCAATATATTCAACAATTTTATCCAAAGATTTTAATTTTTTTTAAAAATAATAGTCAATTTTTTAATTTTCAATATCTTTTTTATCATCTTTTGAAATATTTTTTTGTAGAATTTTCAATATTTTGTTCTCAATTCTTGAAATGTATGACCTTGAAATACCAAAAATATCTGCCACTTCTTTTTGTGTCTTTACTGGATAATTGCATAGTCCATAACGATATTTTAAGATTTCCTTTTCCATGTCAGAAAGTTTATTTTCCATAATCTTAAAAATATCCATCATAAGACATCCAACCTCAACCTGCTCAAAGACATCTTCTTCGCTTTCAGCAGGAATAAGGTTTGACAATTCCAAATCATCACTATCATTTTTAGGGGCAAGCATTGTATTCAAAGAAATTGTATCTTTATGTTTTTTATTTGACCGAATAAGCATCAAAATTTCATTTTCAATGCAACGAGAAGCATAAGTTGAAAGAAGCACACCTTTATCGCCATTAAAACTGTCAACTGCTTTTATTAAACCAATTGTTCCGACAGAAATTAAGTCATCAGCTTCAAGCGAATTGTTGTATTTCTTGACTATATGCGCAACAAGCCTTAGATTGTGGTTGATAAGCACATCTCTGGCTTCTTTGTCACCCTTTTCAAGCCTATCAAGCCAAACAAGTTCTTCTTCTTTAGTAAGAGGCTTTGGAAAACCTTGAATTGAACTTACAAAAGAAGTGAAACAACAAATTTGTCCCATAAATTTAGCAAAACTCTCATAAATCATCAAACACCGCCCTCGATAAACTCGATAGCAATATATATGACGAATTATGTCGAAACTTGCTTGTCTATGTTAAAATAACTGTATTTTTAAGCGAAAACTTATAACATTTTTAAAAATTTTGCATATTTTAAATATTGAATTGCGACATCTTTGTCACCTTATTCTTGCAATAAAAAAGCGGGCTTTAAAACCCGCCTTAATTACTCTTCATCTTTATTATCGTCTTCTGAAAGTATTACTTCAGTTTCAACTATTGAAGTGTTTTCTTCTAACACGCTTAATGGTTGCTTTTTTGCTTTCTTAGCCTTAGCTTTTTCTTCTTTTTTGGCTTTTCTTTGCTGTTTTTTCAACTCTCTTTCTTCTTCAGATTTATGTGCAAAAATCTTTGTAAAAGTCTCAATCTTCGTTTCGTCATGTTGTGGTCTTATCTTTTCAACACGCTCTGGAAGCGCTGTTTTAATAACAGGCATAGAGACTTCGTCCTTACGCTCACGAATTTCAAGTTGATTGAATGGCACTGAAATATTATTGCGTTTAAATTCATTATAAACATTTTCGATCACATAATAATAAACTTCCCAATAATCTTCATTATCACACCAGCAATTTGCAAAGAAATCAATGCTGCTTGAATTCAACACTTTAAGCCTGCAAAATGGCGCTGGGTCAAGATAAATCTTGCCATTACTCTTCATTACTTCAACAACAATTTGTTTTACCTTTTCTACATCACTTTCATAAGCGGTTGAAAAAGTAAAATCAACTCTACGCCTAGGAAATGCACCCAAGTTTGTAACATTATTGTTTATAAGAGTGCTGTTTGGCATAGTAATTTTTTTGTTGTCTGTAGTTATGAGAGTTGTAAATAAGAAATTTATATCAGTAATGCTGCCCTCAACGCCATTTGTGATGATATAATCACCCTTCTTAAACATGTGACTTGAAATTATAATGATGCCATTGGCAACATTGGCAATAGCGTTTTGAAGAGCCATACCAACAGCCAAAATGATAGCACTGCAAGCTGTCAATATTCCATTAACCTCAAGTCCAAGTTGTGACAGAAGCATTAAAATAAGAACAAGCCATAACACAAATTTAAGTATGGTGCAGATAAATTGCTGTGCAATTTTCTCCATTTTTGTGTGAGATAAAATTTTTCTGGTTGCAACCATTAAAATTTTTATAACGATAAGACCAATTACTAAGATTGCAAAGAACCAAACGATATTCCAAACATTTGACTTAAAATAATTGCAAATGTCTGCCCAAATTTTCGCCCAATCCATTTTTTCCTCCTTTAACCGATATTATTTTAGTCCTTCTTAATTTTTAAGTCAAACAAATTTAATAATTTGTAATAAATTGTCGATTTTTTTTTACCATTTATGAAAATAAATAAAAATCACTGTTAACTCAGTGATTTTTATCGAAAAAATTTTATTCTTATGCTTGTTCATGTTCATCTTCATGTTTTTCTTTTTCAAGATATTCTTGTAATAATCTATCAAATTTTTCAAAATCAACATTTTCTATATCAATTGAAAGATTATTTTTTATAGGCTGACTTTTATAAACAATTATGTCATAATCTTCGCGTTCTATTTTAAAACCATTTCTTTCATAAAATTTTCTTACTACGCTTTCTTTTTCACCTTCTGGCCAGTATTTTCCTTCAAGCCCCCAAAGATTTCTCGCAGCACAATAATTTTCAAAAATTTTTAAAAGGTTTGAGCCGATTTGTTCTTCTTTAAGATGTCTATAATCCTTATTTACACCTACAAAATAAAGCCAAGGTTTGCGATCAATAACCTTAAATCGCAAAAATCCTATCATTTTTTCATCCAAAACAGCACCAACATATTTTTCATCATTATAATTAGTGCTTTCTATATATTTTATCTGAAATTTGCTCATAGTTTAAAATCTCCTTAATTATCATGAAATAAAAGCATGATAAAACTATATAAACTAGAAAAGGTTGTCAATAAAATCATTATAATCAAACTTTTCAAGGTCATCTTGACCTTCACCAACTCCCACGAAAGCCACTGGAAGATGATAATCTTTTTCAATTGCAACGACCACACCACCCTTTGCCGTTCCGTCAAGTTTTGTAAGAATAATTCCATCAATTTTTACAAACTCATTAAACGCATTGATTTGATTTAATGCATTTTGTCCTGTTGTGGCATCAAGCACAATTAAAGTATATTTATGCGCTTCTGGATATTCACGATTGATTACTTTATCAATTTTTTTAAGCTCTTCCATTAAATTTGTCTTTGTATGAAGTCTTCCAGCAGTATCAACTAAAAGCACATCTGTGCCCTTAGCCTTAGCTGAAGAAATTCCGTCAAATACAACAGCCGCAGCATCAGCGCCTTCAGCATGCTTTATTATTCTTGTTTTTGTACGCTCTGCCCACTGTGCAAGCTGGTTTGATGCGGCAGCTCTGAAGGTATCTCCAGCAACCAATGTAACATCTTTCTTTTCATTTTTGAAATATCTTGAAAGTTTGCCAATTGTTGTTGTCTTTCCAACACCATTTACACCTACTATGGTGATAATGGCTGGATATTCTATTTGAATTTCATCAACGCCAGCAAACTCTTCTTTGATAATATCTTTAAGCTCTTTTTTTACATCTTCTGCATTTCTCAACTTGTTTTTTCTTGCACGCAATCTTAAGTTTTCAACAATTTCCATACTTGTTCTTACACCAATATCGCAAGAAATAAGCACATCTGTAAGCTCGTCAAAAAAGTCGTCATCAAGCTCACCATGACTCAATAATGAGTCAATCTTTCGAGCAATTGCCTCTCTTGTCTTTTTTAAAGCATTGCCAATTTTTTTAAAAATTCCCATTTAATTCTCCTGAACATGCTTAATAGCATCTGATAATAATACTGAAACAATCTTTGAAACACCTTTTTCTTCCATGGTTACACCAAACAAAGCATTTGCATATTCCATAGTAGGCTTTTTGTGAGTAATAAGAATAAATTGTGTATCTGTCGAAAGTTTTTTAAGATATTTATCTACAATTTCAACATTTGAATCGTCAAGAGCCGCTTCAACTTCGTCAAATAGACAGAAAGGAAGAGGTTTTATCCTTAAAATAGCAAATATAACAGCCATCGCAGTTAGTGACTTTTCACCACCAGAAAGAAGAGTCATGTTTTGAATTTTCTTTCCTGGAGGTTGAGCAAAAATTTCAACGCCAGATTCAAGTGGATCATTTTCATCAGCAAGAGCAAGTTTTGCTGTTCCACCACCAAAAAGCTCTCTAAAAGTAAGTTTAAAGCTTTCGTTTATTCTTGCAAGCTCATCGCTAAACTTTTCAATCATAATTACAGACAAGTCTTTGATAATTTTATTCAAATCATCTCCAGCTTTTTCAAGGTCTTGAGCTTGACCGTCTAAATCATCATAACGCTCTAAAAGTGCCTTGCAGTCTTCAATTGCATTTACATTTACATAACCAAGTGCGCTTATGCTCTTTTTAAGCCTTGCAATTTCTGGCATAGCCTCATCAATATTAAAATCTGGTCGTCTAAATTCAAGACAAGTAGAATAAGAAAGTGAATATTCTTCATAGATGCGCTCTTGCATTTGTTCAAGCTCAGTATCCACTTTAGACAAATTCATTTCTTCTTTAAATTTCTTATCTTTAATATTTGATATTTCACCCATTAAAGATGTCTTGAAGTTGTCAAGCTCCTTTATCTTGTCTGAAAGTTTTGCTTTGTCATTTTCAGCAACTTGACGCTTATTAACATATTCTTCAAGCTCAATCTTCTTAGCTGAAGTAGGTGCAGAAGCAAGCTTTTCTTTTATCATTTGCTCACATGACGCAATAAATTTTTCATTTTGTTCAAGCTGTTCAATTATATTTCTTTCATTTGTGCGCTGTCTGCCTATTTCATTATCTATACGATATAAATCATCTTCAATTGATGAAATTTTAGTTTTAGCTTCAGCAATTTCAACTTTAACAGCCAAAATATTATTATTTATTTGGTCACGCTCTGCTCGAAGAGCTTCAAACTGCTCTTTTTTCTCTTTAATAAGCTCGTCAGCATCAACTTTATTTCCAGAAAGCGCAGATTCAATTTTCTCAGAGCGAGAAAGCTCTTCTGTAATAAGTTTAATCTTATTTTGCACAGTTGTAGCTTCCATTTGAGCAACTTGAAGATTGTCTTCAGCCTCAGCAAGTGCTGACTGGAATTTATTGAGCTTTTCTTTCAAAGAAGCAATTTCTACTTCTACCGCATTCTTTTTATCAGTCAATACAGCAAAACTTGCCCTTCTTTCAGTCAAGAGTTGAGTCAACTCACCCTCTTCTTTTTCAATTTCTTTCAATCTTGTCTCAAGTTTTGTAATGTCAATTCCAAGATTTTCAATTTCGCGTTCTCTTCCCATAAGATTTGAAGATTCCGCCTTTTTACTTCCTCCAGTAAGCGAGCCTTGAGGGTTTACAATATCGCCTTCAAGAGTGACAATTCTGAATGAATATCTGGTTGATTTTGCAAGATTTACTGCAGTATCCATATTATCAACTACAACAGTTGCACCCAAAAGATTGCTTACCACACTTGTTATATTTTTATCAAAATCTACAAGGTCACTTGCAAGACCAAAACAGCCATTTCTGCCTTCAATCAACTTCTTGTCAAATTCCCTTCTTTTCATTGATGTAATTGGCAAGAAGGTTGCTCTACCAAAGGAATTTGTTTTCAAAAACTTAATAAGCTCTTTTGCGTCATCTTCGTTGTGAGTAACAATATTTTGTAAGCTTCCGCCAAGAGCAACTTCAACTGCAGTTTCAAATTTTTCAGGCACTTTGATAAGAGAAGCAACAACACCAACAATTTTAGATTTTACAGCTGGGTTTCTGTCACCCTCTTTCAAAAGTTTTTTTACAGCATAAGAATATCCTTCATATTCATTTTGAAGGTCAGTCAAAAGTTTCTTTCTATTTTCATATACCTTGATTTGTGTGATTGTATTTGCTTTTTCAGTTTCAAGTTCTTTGATTTTTCGCTCTTGCAAATAGTTTTGACTTGCAGCCGAGTCAACTTCTTTTTTAAGATTTTCAAGCTGGCTGTCTTTGCTGTCAAGCTCATTTCTTGTACTTAAATAGCTATCCTCGTTTTCTTTGCGTTTTGCTTCTAAAGAAAGCTTATCACTTTCAAGATTTTCAAGATTTGAGCTTAACAATTCTTTTTCTGCCATAAGTCTTGAAACAGAGCTTTTAATATCACTGAGCGAGCCTAGAGTTTCAATTACTTTTTGTTGACTTTGACCTGCCTCATCTTCGCTTAAAGTAAGCTCATTTGCAATTTTTAAATAACTTTCTGAAAGCTCATCAAAAGATTTTTCTAGTGCTTCGAGGTCATTTTTAAGATTTGCAAGTTGTTCGGCTTTTTTCTCCCTCTCTTCACTTCCAATTTCAATAGCTTTCTCACAATTTGTTTTGTCAAGATTAAGCCTATCATTTTCTTTTAAAGTGAAATTCACTCTTTCTCGAGCGAGTTTTGTCTCACCTTCTTGCTTTTCAAGATTAACAGTCAAATCCAAAATCTTTTCATTGAGAGAAGCAAGCATTTTGTCAAAGTTTGCAAGGTCAAGCATGCACTTATCATAATCATTGTTTGCAGAGAGCAAATCCCCCTCTCTTTGAGAAAGTTGTCTATTTATCGCATCAAGTTTAAGATTGATAGCTTCTTTTACATTATTTGCATTTTCATATTGATAAATATAAGCATTGACTTCAAGGTCTTTAAGAGTGCCTTTATATTCCAAATATTTCTTAGCATTTTCTGCCTGCTTTTTAAGCGGCCCCATTTGTCTTTCAATTTCACTTAAAATGTCTTTAACGCGAGTAAGGTTGTCATTTGTTCTTTCAAGTTTTCTTTCCGCCTCTTTTTTATCATTTTTATATTTTGAAATCCCGGCAGCATCCTCAAACATGGCCCTTCTATTTTCAGGCTTTGAGTCTACAAGTTCAGTCACTTTACCCTGACTTACAACCGAATATCCATTCTTACCCAAACCGCTGTTATACAAAAGATTTGTAATATCTTTTAAATGACATGTGTTTCGATTGATTAAATATTCACTCTCGCCTGAACGATAGAGTTTTCTTGTAATAGCAAGCTCATCATAATCAAAATTGAAAAATCTAGTAGAATTGTCAAAAGTAAGGGTTACTTCACAATAAGACAAACTCTTTCTTTTTTCTGTTCCGTTAAAGATAACATCCTGCATGCTGTCACCACGAAGAGTTTTGGCACTTTGTTCACCCAAAACCCAACGAATTGCGTCAGATACATTGCTTTTTCCGCAGCCATTTGGGCCAACAATAGCAGTAAAATTATCACCAAATTCTATAACAGTCCTTTCTGCAAAAGACTTAAAACCGACCATCTCAATCTTTTTAAAAATCATCTTTTCCTCTCGTTTACTCTTTTTGTAATGTTGTTTTTAAATTCATTCTTCATTTGTTTTATTTTGTTCAATATAGGTTATAAAATTATAACTTAACATCTTGTTTTTGCTTTTAATTATTGATTAAAAACAATTTATCAATTGCTTTTTTGGCAGCAACTTGCTCTGCCTCTTGCTTGCTTTTTCCGCAGCCTGAGGCTATTTCATCTTCATCCATATAAAAGGTGGAAATAAAACCATCTTCGTCTTTTAAAGCACGAGTATCATAACTCATTTTGCACTTAAAATTTCCTTGAACAAGCTCTTGCAATTTTGATTTATAATTGTCATCAATTATGTCCTTATAAGCATTCAAGTCAAAATGCAAATAAATGAAATTTTTTGCATTTTCAAGCCCTCCGTCTAGGTAAATTGCGGCAATTACAGCTTCCACGACATCACCTTTAATCGACTTTGTAATTTCACCTTGACAGCTTTTCCCAAGCTTTACAACCTTTTCAAGCTCAAGCTCATCAAATATTTTTGAAAGATAGTTTTCTGAAACATAATGGCTTCTAAGCACACTCAATTTCCCTTCACTGTCATCGCAATTCAAATATAAATATTCTCCAACCAAAAAATCTAAAATGCTATCGCCTAAAAATTCAAGTCGTTCATAATTCTGTTCTGACTTTGAGCTGTGTGTTAAAGCCCTTTCTAAAAGTGAAGGATTTTTAAATTTATAAGAAATTTTTTTCATTTAAGCTTCCTCTGCTGTCCCATCACCAAGCTCTGCATTAAGCTTTTCAAGTGCCTGCTCAATTTTGTTTATCAGGTGATTTTTGTCAAGATAAACAGTTTGTTCAATTGAAGAACAAATATTGTGACGCTTACAAGAGCCGTGGTTTTTCACTACAAGCTTTTTGCAACCAAGTAGTGGTGAGCCGCCATGTTTATTTAAAATATCAACTCTTTCTTTCAATTCTTTGAATGTCTTTCCCATAAAGAGATAGCCAATTTTGCTCCAAAAATGTGACTTAATGCTGTGTTTCATAAGAGACATGACAGCCATAACTGCACCTTCTGTACCTTTCAACAGCACATTACCAGCAAAGCCATCAGCCACCATGACATCAACCTCGCCGCTCATGAAATCGCCGCCCTCTTTATTCCCGATGAAGTTGATAGGCGCTTTTTTAAGAAGAGGCAGACATTCTTTTGTAAGCTCATTGCCTTTCCCTTCCTCTGAACCATTATTGAGAAGTGCAACTCTTGGATTTTCTTTATTGTAAATAATTGAATAGTAAGCCGAGCCCATAAGTGCAAAATGCAAAAGATTGACAGGCTTGCAGTCTACATTTGCGCCACTGTCAATAATTATCACATCATTATTTTTCTTAGTAGGAAGAATTGGAGCAAGAGCAGGTCTTGAAATTCCTCTTATTCTGCCTATTTTCATGATTGCACCTGCAAGCACTGCCCCAGTGCTTCCAGCAGAAACGAGACCAATAATGTCATCTCTTTCTTTTAATGCATCATAAGCTTTCACAAGAGAAGAGTCTTTTTTTTGTCTTATTGCAAGCGTTGGATGATCTTCATTTTTAATCACATCATCACAATCAATAATCTCAATGCGGCTTTCATATCCCTTTATCATGCTTTTCAGAATTTCTTCCTTTCCACACAATACAATCTCTAAATCTTTGATTTTATCCAGCGCAAGCTTCACGCCTTCTACTATTTCTAAAGGTGCATTATCTCCACCAAAAGCATCAACTACAATTTTCATCATTCACCCTTTAAATATTGTTTATTTATATACATATATAATAATAACAAATATTTTCTAAATTTGCAATAAAAATTTTGAGTTTAATCATAATTACTTGAATTACAATATAAAGTATTATGTATGACATACATAATACAATATATAGTAAAACATGCTTAATACAAGAAAAAAGTCCTCACTAAAATAAGCGAGAACTTTAAAAACAAATTATTTACTTTCTTCTTTTTTCTCAATGATGGTTTCACCCTTATATGTCCCACATTTCTTACAAACTGTGTGAGGTTTTTTCATCTCATGACATTTTGGACATTCTACAAGTGTTGGAGCAACTGCAACTGAATTAGCTGAGTGTCTTGAATTTCTTCTAGCTTTTGAAACCTTATGCTTTGGAACTGCCATTTTTTCCTCCTTCAAAAATCATAATGCTTTAAGAGTTTAACAAATTAAACCTCATTTGTCAAGCATTTTGTTGTTTTAATTTTATTTTTTATTCCCCTGCTTTTCAAGAGTTTTAAAATAACCAAATGTTAAATTTATAATTTTTCAACTATTGCCTTTGTATCTCTGGCAATCAACTTTTCTTCATCAGTTGGAATTCTGAAAACTCTTACCTTAGAATTTGCAGTGCTGATTTCTTCAGCTGTGCCTCTTGGAAGATGGTCGTTTTTCTCAACATCAATTTCAATGCCTAAGTTTTGCATATCTTCAAGCGCGCCCGATCTAAGATTTTCTTGATTTTCACCAATACCACCAGTGAACACAATGGCATCAGTTTTGCCAAGAACAGCAAGATATGAGCCGATATATTTCTTTACTTTATATACAAGCATATCAAGTGCAAGTTTTGCTCTTTCATTTCCCTCGTCAATTGCTGTGTTAAGCTCTCTCATATCGCTTGATACACCGCTTACGCCTAAAATTCCACATTCTTTATTGAGATATTTAAGTGTATCACTGCTTGAAAGCCCCTTCTTATCTGCAAGATAATCAAAAGCGCCTGGATCAATATCACCCGAGCGAGTGCCCATGATAAGACCTTCAAGTGGAGTTAAGCCCATTGTAGTGTCAACGCTTTTTCCATTTTTAACTGCTGTAATTGAAGAGCCGTTTCCAACATGGACTGTAATTACATTTACCTCATCCACAGGTTTATTTAAGATTTTAGCAACTTCACTTGTCACATATCTATGACTTGTGCCATGAAAACCATATTTTCTTACATGATATTTTTCATAGTCTTCATATTTGATACCATACATATAAGCTTTTGCTGGCATTGTTGCATGGAAAGCTGTATCAAATACCGCAACTTGTGGTGTATTTGGCATTGCTTCAATGCAAGCTTTAATTCCTGCGATATTTGCTTTTGAGTGAAGTGGAGAAAGCTCCATAAGCGGAGTAAGCTCTTCAATAACCTTATCATTTATAAGTACACTCTTATCAAACAGCCAACCACCTTGAACATAACGGTGACCTACAGCAGAGATTTCATCTACTGATTTGATTACACCCTCTTTTTCATCAGTTAACACTTCAAAAACCTTTGCAATGGCTGCATTATGGTCTGGCAATGAAACCAATACTTCTTTTTTATCACCAGTTGTCTTATAGCCAATAAATGATCCTTCAAGGCCTATTTTTTCACAATTTCCTTTTGCAATTACGCTTTCATCTTCCATATTGAAAAGTTGAAATTTCAATGAAGAGCTTCCTGCGTTGATAACTAAAATTTTCATTTTTCCTCCTTATTTTGTTTGTTGTTTGATTGTAATACTGTCACAGCTGTCATTGCAACGATATCTTCAGCCGTGCATCCTCTTGACAAGTCATTGATTGGCTTGTTAAGTCCTTGTAATGTAGGGCCAAGAGCCCTTAAATTCCCCAAATATTGCATAGCTTTATAGCAAATATTTCCGCTATTTAAATCTGGGAATATAAGAATATTTGCGTCTCCACCTAGCTGACTTTCTGGGCATTTCTGTTTTGCCACACGCTCAACCATAGCCGCATCAAATTGAATTTCTCCATCACAGTCAGCAATTCCCGCTTTCTTAAACTTTTTATAAGCTTGTCTCACAACATCCAAGCTTTCATCTTCAGCAGAGCCATTTGTCGAGAATGATAAGAATGCAACTTTTGGATTATCAAGACCTAAAGCTTTGTAAGTCTCAACACTTTGACAAGCTATTTGATAAAGCTCTTCCTCATTTGGATGTTTTATTACACCACAGTCAGACAATATCAAGCACTTATCACCCAAAAATTTATTTTTGCCAAACATGATAAAACATGATGAGACAATTCCACCCTTCTTTTTAGCCTTTATTATTTGAAGAGCTGGTCTTACCGTATTTGCTGTTGAAGCTTCTGCACCGGCAACCATACCGTCGGCATATCCACATTCGACAAGCAAAGTTGCAAAGTAATAAGGGTCTTCAGTAAGTTTTTCTGCCTCTTCCATTGTCATTCCCTTATCTTTTCTTTTCTCATAAAGACACTTGACAAGCTCATCCCTTGAAGCAAATGTGGATGGGCTGATTATTTGAAATTGCGCCAGGCTTTTATCTCTTAAAACTAAAGCGCTTTCATCTCCTATCAATACAGGTTTTGCTATTTTTTTTCTTTGAATATATTTTACTGCTTCTAAAGTCCTGTCACTAAATCCAGCCTCTGGAAACACAACAGTCTTTTGCAAAGCTTTTGCTTTTTTATACAAATCTTTAATTTTCATAAATCTATCCTTCTAAATCAATGATGCAATGAATAAATTGACTATGAAGATAAATTATTTTTAATTTATTTTCAAATAAAACATAAAATCAACCATTCATTGTTTTAGTATAACAAAAATGTTTTTATCCTGTCAAATTTTTGGAGCAATAAATGAAAAAATATAACACTTTATTATCTTTTTTTATAATCTATATCTTAATAAACATGGTTATTTTCCCATCAGTTTTTATTGAAGCCACTTTAAATGGCATATCCGCCTGGGCTTTTAATGTATTGCCAAGTGTTTTGCCATTTATTTTTTTTGTGAAAATTTTGACTACAATTGGCAGCATGGACAAGTTTACTAAATTTATGGAAAAACCTTGTAGAAAACTTTTTAAAACACCTTCCTCTTCTTCTCTTGTTTTTCTTACAAGTATTATATCTGGTTATCCAGTAGGCGCAAAGATGACAGCAGAGCTATATGAGCATGGAAAAATAAAAAAAAGTGAAGCCTTCAAAATGTGCAGTTTTTGTTCCACCTCTGGCCCAATGTTTATCATAGGCGCAGTGGGAATTTCAATGCTTGCAAATTCTTTGTATGGATATATAATTTTTTCATCTCACATAATTGGAGCCTTCTTAAATGGACTATTTTATAGAAATCTTAAGGCAAAAGAGGATGATTCTATTGAAATAATTAAAGAGAATAAAGTCGAAAACAAAGAAATAAGCAGTTTTGACATAACTTCAATAGTTTTAGATTCTGCCATTAGTATGTTGATTGTTGGCACAATAATAGCAATTTTCTTTGTTGTTATCACCTCTCTATCTCCTATATTCAACCTTTTTCCACCTAAAGTTGCAAGCATTCTTGAAGGAATGGTTGAAATAACTAAAGGATGCCAAGATATATCAAAATATTTTAATAGCAAATGGGCTATTACAGCTGCAACTTTTGTAATAAGTTTTGGTGGTATTTCAACAATTTTGCAGTCAATTTCAATGCTTACAAGACTTAAAATGCCAATAACACTGTTTTGCTTGCAAAAGTTTACTCATGCTTGCCTTGCCGCTTTAATTTCAGTAGCCATTGTATTGTTGATTTAATATTCCCTTTTAAAACTTCAAACTATTGTTTTATTGTATTTTTTGATTATTCTATATAAAAAGGAACAATAATAATTGTGTTTTAATGATTAAAAAAAGCTCTTATCTAGCGACAAGAGTCTTTTTTAGATCATTTTGAAGGTGTTGGCACCAAAATTGTTGCATCATTTCCTGTCACAACATCTGGAAGCTCACCATTCCAAACAGAAAGATATTCAATATATTTAAGATAATCACTTATTACTTTAATTTCTTCTGAAGTTTTTCCTTCAAAATCAATGTTATACTCGACGCCTTCTTCTGTAGTTGTTTCATTGATTTTGAAACCAAGCATTCTTGCAGCTTCAATTGATTTCAGTTTTAAAGCATTTGCTTGTGCTTTTGCAATTGCTTCAAGAGCCTTTGCCTCACCTTCAGCTGCTGCAAGTTTTGCCTCAGCATCAAGTTTCGCAACTTCCAATGCCTGCTCAGCTTGAATAATTGCTTTCTCTTTTTCATACTGAGCCTTAAGTTTTTCCTGCTCAGCAATCATTTTGTCTTCTACTGTCTTTTCAAACGCTTCTGAAAAGCTTATATCAGTAAGCACAACAGTAGTTATATCTACAAAATAATCATCAGTAATTGCTTCTCTTACACTTTTCTCGATTGCTGGTGAAACTGTTGATCTAGTTTCAATAATCACCATTGCAGACTTTTGTGATAAGACGCTTTTCATTTTTTCAAGAGCAACTGTTTCAATTCTGCTTTCAAGTCTTTCAAGCCCGCCATAGTTTTTAGCAATTTTCATTGCATTTTCTTGTTGTAATTGATATTGAATAACAAGCTCGATATCCATAGTTTGACCATCGCTTGAATAGGTCTCTGTATTTGTAACAATTTGCTGCACCTTGCAATCATATATTTCATATTTATGGCTTATCCAAAGATCATAGTGGATGCCTGCAGTTTTCACATACTTTGCATCACCCCAAACTTTAACAACAGCAACTTCGCCTGCATCTACTTGATGAATGCTAGCTGGCACAAAAACCAAAACAAACAATGACGCAACCGCAACTGATAAACTGGCAACTAGTTGAATTATAAAACTTTTGTCTAACTTGCTTTTTACAACTTTATTTTTTTTGAATTTCCTGTAAGTTAAAAATGCCCAAACAAGCATTCCAACAAGCAACGCAATTGGCAATATAATAAATAACGCTTTCATATTTTCTCCTTAATTTAATTAGAAAAGCTCACAAAGCTCTTTCACTAAAAACTTAACTTGCTTTGCTTTTGCAGACTTTAAAGCAAAAGCCAATGATGACATAACCTCTTCATCATTTTGATTTGCACATTTTACAATTGCTCTGCATATTTGTTTTGCCATTGAATTTGCATAGTCATCCCTTGCATATTCAAGTTGTCCTAATATTTGAACAGCAATTTTTTGTGCGCGGTCAAACTTATCAAAATCTTCATTATTGTCTTCATATTCTTCATCATAGTTTTCATTTTCTTCAGTTTCACTTTCTTCAGCATTGTCATTTTGTGTAAGTTGCTTTTCTTGACTGAAACCAAATGCCTCTTTAATCAAATCTCTAAATGGGATAATCATTGTGTTTACAAATTCTTGATATGTACCAAAAAATCTCTTTACAAAGTCTGTAAAATCAATTTTCTTTGCATCAATATCAACAAGGGTGCAAAATACCAAAGCCAAAATTTTAAATTCCTCGTCTGGAAGAATAAACATAAACTCACCATTTCCATCTTGGACAAATGACTTTGAAAATTCTCTATCTCGATTGAATGATTCTAAACACTCACCTATAAGTGAGCAAATCTCTTGTGCATTTGCAAGCTCTTGAAGCATCTTTTGAAGTTTATATTCGGCAACGAGAAATTTGCAGCCGATAAGTTCATCACATGAGTTTAAAAATTTTTCAATATTGTTGTTTTCCATAAATCCTCTCTAAAATTTAAGTTATGTTCAATTTTGCAATAATCATCAAACAAAAACTTTACTGAAATAGTATAGCACAAACTTGAAAAAATGCAAACAAAAGAATTTGATTTATTCAGAAAATGTGGTATAATATAAATTATGAATAAATTACCTACCGAAAAAGAACGCATTATACAAGATAAACTTACCATGCTTTTTGTAATTGAAACAATGGAAATTCCACTTACAGAAGACTCTATTTTGGACATTTGTTCAATGAAAAATGATTGGATTGCCAATTATATGGACTGCAAAACCATCATACATGACCTCGTAGACTCAAAACTCTTGTATAAAATAAGTGATGATGCTGACAGTAAAGAGCTTTTTGCCCTCACCTACGAAGGCAGAGAGTGCCTTTCTCATCTTTATAAAAGAATTTCACTTGAAAAACGTGAAGAAATTTCCACCTATCTTCAAGCAAACAAACTCAGTGTTAAATCATCTCAGGAATACAGCTCAACCTATCGCAAAAATGAAGACGGGTCTTATAATGTAGAACTTAAAATATATGAGCCTCAATCAACATCTCCTATGTTTATTCTCACCATCAAAGCACCTACAAGACAAAGTGCAAACGAAGCTGTGCAAAAATGGAAAACTACTGCACCAAGCATATATGAAATAATCTATGAAAAGCTTATCAATGTTGATTAAAATATTAAATAAAAATTTGAAAACATTTTAATTTAATCAATAAAAAAAAGACTAAGATAATTTAGTCTTTTTTAATTTTTCTATTTCTCCCCTTGCAAGCGCGTCGCAACGATTATTTAAAGCATTGTCTGCATGCCCCTTTACCTTATGCCAAACAACTTCATGCTTTTCAAGCAAGTCAGTCAGTCTTTTCCATAAATCTAAATTAAGCACTTCGCCTTTAGTAGTCTTCCAGCCATTACTCTTCCATTTTGATATCCAATCTTGAAGAAAAGCATTGACAACATAGGCTGAATCACTGTAAATATCAACCTTGCAACTTTCTTTAATCGCTTCCAGGCCTTTTATAACAGCCATCAGCTCCATTCTATTGTTGGTCGTCATTTCCTCACCATCAGAAAGCTCTTTTTCTTTTCCATTATAGGATAATATAGCACCCCAGCCCCCCATTCCTGGATTTCCAGAACAAGCACCATCTGTATACAAGACTATATTTTTGCAATTTGAGCTGTTTTCAACGATTTTCTCTTCTTCTTTCTCATCTTCAAGTTTCAGCATCTTACACATCTGTTCAAGAGTTTTAGCATTCTTTTCAAGCTTTGGAAATGCTGATAGACCATCGCCATCTTTTCTAGGTAAAATATGAAAATGAAGATGGAATACACTTTGCTCAGCAGCTTTTCCACTGGCATTCAATATGTTTATTCCATTAAAACCACAATTGTTTACAAGATGATTGCCAATCTTTTTCACAGTTTCTAAAACATGTGCAAGCTGCCCCTCTTCACAATCAAGCACATTCTCACAATGCTTTTTAGGCACTACCAAAATATGACCATTACCATCATTGCTTATATCTAAAAATGAATATGTATAATTGTCCTCATATAATTTATATGATGGAATTTCTCCTCTGATTATCTTGCAAAAAATACAATCTTCCATTTTTCCTCCAATGCCAAAAGTATACAATAAATATTTTAATAAAACAAATATTTTTTAATATATTTTGTATATTATATCATTATTTGCACACAATACTAATGGAGGTTAAAAATGAGCAAACAATACAGACCTGGTGAACAAGCACCAAAATCAGGAAGTTATTCTTGCTATGACAAGAATGGTAAATGCGGCGGAAGTACCGAGCTTAAAAAGGGACAAAGATTTCCTGCCACTCAACATAGCGGAAGCCATTACGAACTCGATAACGAGAGAGAATAACCTTTAAAAGAGAGCGCAATCTGCGTTCTTTTTTATTTATAAGTCAAACTGCCTAACTTATGATTTTTCTTAAAATGACTTTTTTAAATATATTATCTAAGTTGTGACTAAAATTGAAAAGTGAAGTAATTTTATTGACTAAATTTTTATAATATGATAAATTAAATATATGTAGAGATGGCCGAGCGGTTTAAGGCGTACGCTTGGAAAGCGTATGAGGTTTTTGCCTCCGCAGGTTCGAATCCTGTTCTCTACGCCAATACAATATACTGTATTATGTCTGACATTCATAATACAATATATATCTTAAAGGTGATTATGAAACGAGAAATGAGATTTATGAGTCATGATGAATTTCTTAAGCATATTGACAAATTACACAATAATTTAAGTAAATTTTTAGATGAGAATCAATTAAAAGTTGATTACATAGTGCCAGTTTTAAGAAGCGGAGCTGTGCCTGCTGTTTATCTTGCAAATAGGCTTAATATTGTAAAATTTGCACCTATGCAAATAAAACATATTACATATAAAGATAAAAGCGAAAACATAGAGGTTATATTCAACCCCCTATCAACTTTGAATATTGAAAAAAAAGATCCTGTCTTTTTAGTTGTTGAAGGCACACACTCCTCTGGAACAAGCGTTAAACTTTGTATTGATGAAATATTAAAGGTTTATCCTCAAGCTAAACTTCTTTATGTTTGCATTGCAAAAAATTTCAACAGCATTTCATTTACTGATAAAACCATTTATGAAGACTATGCTTTTCTAAAGGGAAACAACCTTTCAAAAGAAGAATGCGAAAAGCTTGGAATAGAATATCTTGACGCAGTTTATCCATGGGAGACTCTTGAAGGCGAGCAATCCCACCCTGACGACTTAGAAGAAAACATCTTCTTTTAATATTAAAAAAACTCTTAATGAAACTAATTTCGTTAAGAGTTTTTTTAGTGTTTATGTTCTTGCGAAGTTGTAGGCAAGCAAGATTCCGCCATTGATTGCAGCAGAAATTATAATCCAAATTGCAGCAAGCAATACGAGAATATAAATAATTCTTGCAATGATTGTATTTCCAAAACATAGCCAAGAAACTAAGTTGAACATACAAATTCCCATTAAGCCCCAATTTATTCCGCCTATTAAAAGAAGAATAAGGGCGATATAATTTGCAATTACCATATTTACCTCCTTAAATTTAGTATCTTTATTTTGGAGGTAATTATTCAAATTTTAATAATTAAAACTTTCATCTATTATGCCGCCGCCTAAACATATTCCGTCGGCATCATATAATACTACAAATTGACCTGGAGTTATTGCTCGTTGTCTTTCTTTAAAATCAACCTTGATTTCTTTATCACTTAAAATTGTCACTTTTACTGCTTGATCAGGCTGGCGATATCTAAACTTTGCAAAGCATTCAAATTCTTTTTTCTCTGGAAGCTCTGGTATCCAATTCATTCCGCTTGCAAGAAGTCCGTCGCTATATAACAAATCATCTTCTCCTTGAGATACATAAAGAATGTTATTTTGTAAATCTTTTTTTACAACAAACCAACGCTGCCCACTTCCGCCTGCTCTTCCGCCTATTCCAAGCCCCCTTCTTTGACCCAATGTATAATACATAAGTCCTTCATGAGTGCCCACTTCTTTTCCTTCAAGGTCAAGAATTTTTCCAGGCTTAGCAGGAAGATATTCCTTTAAAAACTTTTTAAAATTTCTCTCTCCTATGAAACAAATGCCTGTGCTATCTTTTTTTTCTGCATTTGAAAGGTCAAGTTTTTTTGCAATTTCTCGCACTTTTGGTTTATCTATATTTTCAAGAGGAAAAATTACTGAAGCAAGTTGTGCTTGACTTAATTGATTTAAAAAATATGATTGGTCTTTGTTTAAATCATCTGCTTTTGCAAGATAATACTTGCCATTTTTTTCAATTTTCTTTGCGTAATGACCTGTGGCAATTTTATCTGCGCCAAGCTTTAATGCTTGATCTAAAAATGGGCCAAATTTAACTTCACGATTGCAAAGCACATCTGGGTTTGGCGTCCTTCCTTTTTTTAACTCATCCAGAAAGTATTCAAACACGCGGTCATAGTATTCTTTAGCATAATTTACAGAAAAATATGGTATGCCAATACTGTTGCAAACTCTTTTTACATCTTCAAAGTCTTCTTCTGCTGTGCAGGCACCGTCTTTTTCTTCCCAATTAACCATAAAAAGCCCGATTACTTCATGCCCCTGTTCTTTCAAAAGATAGGCAGCTACAGAAGAATCAACTCCGCCACTTATACCTACTACAATTCTCATTTTTCTTCCTCGTTTTTTTCGACTTTGTCATCATCAATTCCGCTTTCAAGGTCAATTGCAACTGGCACTTTAAACTTCTTTAATATGACTGCAAATATATCATAAACCCAAACAAACATTATTAAACCACAGACCGTCGCAACAGCGGCAATAAACATTCCTTCTTGAAGTTGAACAATTGCTGCATTGAATATGGTGCACAAAACAAGCACAATTGAATTTGTAAGCAAAAGTCCTGCCCGCCAGTATCTGCCAACATAAAAACAGTGACCGCCAAACAGCCCTAAAAAGATTGTAAAAAGAAGCAGTTTAATGAATTTTACATCACTTGGCAATTTTGATGTATAAACAATGAAATCTCTGTCGCCTCTGTGCATTTTTCTTTTTGCATCTTTGTTTGTTGCAATTTCCATGCGTGAAAAAATAAGCCCACAGCCTGGACAGCTTTCCATACCAATCAAACTTTTTTGACTGCACCTTGGACATTCTATTGTACTTTTTTCCCTTCTATGAAATACCATATAAAAATATTAGCACTTACCTATCAAACTTGTCAAGCAAATAGCAACTTATTGAGCTTCAACTTTTTCCTTGGCGCGATTGTAATAAATATAGCAGCCCTTATCTCTAGGACAAATTTTCAGACTTTGTGAAAACAATTCAAGAGCGTTTTCAATGCTTCCCTCTTCATATAAAATAACACCTCTTTCAAAGTATGCCTTTGATTTAATAAGTTGAGCCGAAATATCTTTTGGTAGAATTTCAAAGTCTTCAAATATAATGACTTCTTTGTTTTCATTGACAGAAAGTTTTCCAATATGTCTATATAAGAATTTATAATTTAATGGCAAACTGTCAAGTGACGACTTAGTAAATACTATCTTAGCATTCATTATTCGACAAACTTCATCCAATTTTTCAAGCACACCAGTCACATTTGAAATTATTGTTGGCATTTTATGCTCTTCTTCACCCACAATCCCAAAAATAACTTCACTTGTCATAATAGAAATTCTTTGTTCAACATTTGGAAGACTTTTATTTTGTCTATTTTTTACATTTATCGCTCTAATTATTGCATGAGAACAATCAATTGCGTCTTCTGCTTGACCAAACACCGCTGTCACACCTTCACCATTATATTTATCAATAAATCCGCCAAATTTTCTTATCAAAGGCGAAATAACATGTATATAAGCATTTACAAAATTGAAATTTTCTTCAAGAGTCATATTTCCCTTGCTTTCAAGGCCGATAAGTTTTACAAGCATGCTTGACGCAACTTTTTTCACTTGGTTGCCAAGCTCCAATTCTTGAATATTACTCTTTCCTAAAAACTTAAAAAATTGTTTTGGAATAAACTTTTGCGCTTCTAAGTTTATAGTTTTAAGAGACCTATCTTTACTGCGATAGTTGTTGTTTATCTTATTTAAACTATGTTCAATTGAATTAAACTGTTTTACTCCGCCAATTTTTAGGTTTTCATCTTTTACCTTTCCATCACCAAGCCTTGAAACAATACGCTCTACTTTGGCAATAGGCTTGCAAAAAACAAAGCAATTTAAAAACAAAAGTCCGATAAAAACAAGTGTCAAAAGTATCGCCCAAAGCACAGTATTATACAAATTTTCTGTCGAAAGATTTAAAATATTTCTTATAGAAACTGCAAGCGGATTATTAAAAGCAGAAATTTCAGCCAACATAAAAAGACTGAATCCATAAAGTACAACTAAAGGCAAAGATGAGAAAAAAATAGCTTTATCGACTGGTTGAGAAATGATAAACCTTATATAAAGATAGGTGCCAAGTGCAAATGAAATCGCAGCTAGCACGATTGCTATGATGGCCTGCGTATCAAAATTGAAAGAGAAGCCCTTATCGGTCGGAGAAATTCCATTAAAAATAGATTTTCCCATAACAAGAGCTGGAATAGTCACCAAAACAAATAAAATCAATAAAATTTTTGTCAGTTTCTTCATGTTTTTATTTTTTGCAAAAGCTTCAATTGTATACATTTGAATAAATTAAAAGAAACTACACACAATTTTATAGGAGGAATTTATGGAAATTGAAAGAAATAAAGAGCTTATGACTGAATATTTAAATGCTGTTTATCAAAACATTCGCACAGCAATTCAGTCAATCGAGGATATCATTCCTAAAATCAAAGATGAAAACTTAAAAAGAGAGCTTGCAAGCGAAGAAGACAAATATCTCCTTCTTGAAAAAGAATGCGAGCTTCTTGCCAAAGCTGAACGAATTGAAGGTTTAAAAGACAATAATTGGTTTGAAAAAGCAAAATTATGGGGCTCAATCAATATGTCTACAATGGCTGATAAGACAACTAGACATATAGCAGAGCTTATGCTAATTGGCACCTTTATGGGCGTTCTGACTTGCTATAAAGACAAGACCGACCACCAAGGCGTTTGGTCTGAGCTTGATGAAATTCTCGAAAAATTGACAGAGCTTGAAAGAAGCAATATTGACGCGCTTTTGCCATTTTTAAATTAAAAGTCAGTTTAAAATTTTTGACAATTTTGTTTTCAGCGGATACATCAGCGTCATTAACTTGATTTTTTCTTCGTCAATCATTTTAATTTTGCCGTCACCTAGTTGAACAATAAAAATAGTAAATTTGTTGACTTCGACTTTTTTAAGTACATGACCAAGCTCAGTATCCCCATTTACAACATAAAAGAAAGGCTTTGAGAAATTCTTAGTCTTTTTTTTGTATAATACATTGGGTCGATAACAACACTCTTTTTGCGTATCTAAAAGCCCCAGAATTAAAAATACACCGCAAAAACAAAGAGAAGGATTGAAATCAATAAAAATGCTTATGAAAAACATAACAAAAAGAAAAGTTGCAAAAATTACATTAGAAACCATTGTGCATTTTATTGCTTTATTTCTTGGTTGCCACTTAGAAAGCAACCCAACAAGTATTCGTCCACCATCCAATGGATAACAAGGAAGAAGATTAAACAAACCAAGCATTAGTGACTGAAAAACAAATTCTTGTGTATAGACAAAAGAAGTAGGATAAATCCACCACAAAGCAATGCAAAGCACGCACGATATAAAATTGACAGCAGGACCAGCAAAAGCGATAAATATTTCATCCTTTGCGTCAAAAAAGTTTTCTTTATAATTTAAACAAATTCCATAAGGCGCTATATAAAAGGAGTTTAATTTATAACCAAGCTTTCGTGCAACAAAAAAATGCCCCAATTCATGAGAAAAAACAACGGCGCAAAATAATAAAAATGAATAAATGTTTCTAGTGAAAATAAACCAAAAAAGCAAAAGAAAAAAGCTTGGCCGAATTGGAAACTTTCTGATCTTTTCTTTTAGTACCCCAGCGCCCATAACACACCTAAAACAATTTCACTTACTGTCAATATTCCAATTATCGCATAAAAAAGTTTAAGTTTGTTTAACCTAACTTTGAATTTTGATTGTTTATATCTATTCCCATAACTTTTTTGTCTATTTTCAAGCATACTTATCTTTATGCTATAAAAGCTTTTAAAATACTAAAATCAGTGATAAAACAAGAATTTAATTAAACAAAAAGAAGGCCTGCCTGCCTTCTTATATATTTATAAATAAATCATGTAAGTTAAACAGCGTCATCTTGTTTAACATTGTCTTCTGCGGCAATTTCTGCCTCTATTCTTGAAATATCTTCGCCCTTTAAAAAGTCTGGAAGCTCTTCATTAAATTCAAGATCATCAACATTTCTAAACAATGTATTTTCTTGCTGTTCATCTTCTTCAGCTCTTATTGTTTTTATTCTGTCAAGAAGCTCTTCATAATCAGGAAGGTCAGACAGATTTTTTATGTCAAATCTCTTCAAAAAGTTTTCAGTCGTGCCAAACATTAAAGGCTTGCCCACTGCATCTTTTCTGCCAACAACTTCAATCATATTTTGGTCAATTAAAATTTGCACAGCATAGTCAGAGTTTACCCGTCTTATATCCTCAATCTCAAGTTTTGTAATTGGCTGCTTATAAGCAATTATTGCAAGTGTTTCAAGCGCTGCCCTTGTAAGCGACTTTTCTCGAATAGGATTTAAAACATCTGATATGTAATTTGCGTATGTTGGATTTGTCGCAAGTTGCACTTTGTTTTTATATTCAATTATGTGAATACCAGCATCTTGGCAATAAGTCTTTTTAAGCTCGTCAAGCGCTTTGTTTAATTCCTTATTGTTTATTTCAAGTTTTTCTGCAATAAATTCCTTTTCAATGCCATCACCAGCAACAAAAAGTATTGATAAAACAACTTCCTTCAAATTTAAAATAGTATCTATCTTTCCCATCTCAACCTCGTTTAATAATTAAATTTATCTTAAGTTTGCAACTGCCCACTTTAAAGCAGCATAAGCATTTATTTATTCCATTGTCTCTGTTGAAATAACATTTATTTGAGAGAAAATTCCCACCTGCTCCACTCTCACATTTTGAAGTTTCAAAAGCTCAAGCAACGCAAGAAAAACATTTATCATTTCACTCTTTGTCATATCAGCAGCAAACAAGTCTTCAAAAGGAAATCTCTTGTGCTCACGCGCATATCCCCTGATTGATAATATTTTATCTGCAACAGTAAATCTGTCTTTAACAATCTTTTTAGGCGCTTCCTTTTCCTTTCCTCTCGCTTCCTGCCTTGCAAGCAGACCTGCAAATGCATCTAGAAGTTTTTCAAGCACCATATCTTTAATGATAACTTTTACCTTTTCTGTTTCCTTGCCTGGCTTTCTGTAAAGTTTGTTTACATCCTCAATTTCTCTAAGTTTAGCACCAGTTTCTTTAAACAATTCATATTCTTTCAAGCGTTGAAGTAAAAGAGCCTCACTGTCTTCAACTTCGATATCATCTTCAGTTTCAACTGGAAGAAGATGTTTTGATTTAATTTCAATAAGCGTTGCAGCAACTATGATAAACTCACTTGCCCTGTCCATATCAATGCTGTCGATATCTTTCATATATTCAAGGTATTGCTCAGTAATATCACCAAGTTTAACCGTCATAATATCAAGCTTGGCATCTTTGATAAGGTGCAACAACAAATCCAGCGGACCTTCAAAGTTGTCCAGCTTAAATCTTACAGTTTCATCAACAAAAGAAAGCTGTTCTGTTGCAGCAGCTTCATTTGCATCTTCTTGTTTAATCTCTTCCTGTTTTATTTCGTCAAGCATAACCAAAATAATTATACTATAAATAAATATAAAATGCAAGATTTTTTAATCAAAAAAATGTCACCATATTTTGATGACATTTATTTATAATTTTATATTATTTTTTTTAATTTAAGCTGTTTAAAATTATATGCTTATAAATCTGTTAGGATTTTGATATAAATCAATTACCAACCAACAACAACCTTTTCAAAACAATCTTTAAGTGAAAGTTTTTCGATATCTTGACCTATTACAAGATTGATTTCTTTCAAAAGGTTTCCATCTTTTGAGATATAAACCTTTCCGATGCTGTCGCCTTTAGTCATTGGAGCGTTCACTTTGTTTGGATTTTCATAAGAAATTTCAAACTCAGACTTATCTCCTTTTTTCATAACTACTGAAAAACCCTCTTGAGCAAAAATGTCTGCGTTTTCAATTTTGCCTTTGTTTACTGGAAGAGTAAATAATGGATTTGCAATTCCAATAATTTCTTTGTTTTCAAAGTTTGCAAAACCATAATTGAAAAGTTTTGAACATTCATTAAATCTTGTTTGGCTGTTTTGTGCGCCAATAATGACTGAAATTAGTCTCATATTGTTTCTCTTTGCTGATGCTGAAAGGCAGCAACCTGCTTCATTTGTAGAACCAGTCTTTCCACCATCACAGCCATCATAATATTTTACAAGTCTGTTTGTATTTACAATTCCAGTCTTTCTGCCTGATGGGTGAACAATTTCGTCCATCCAAATCGTGCTGTATTTATGATAAATGTCAAAGTTTGTAACCTCTTTCAAAAGTGTAGCACAATCTCTTGCACAAGAATATTGTTCTGGTGCTGGCAAGCCTGTACAGTTTGAATAGTTTGTATTTTCCATGCCAAGCTCTTTCGCCCTTTCATTCATTCTAAGCACAAAAGTTTTTTCGCTTCCACTTATATGTTCAGCAAGTGCAACTGAAGCATCATTTGCTGAGGCAATAATTACACTTTTCAAAAGGTCTCCAGCACTATATTCAACAAATGGGTCAATAAACACCTGACTGCCGCCCATCCCTGAAGCATTTTCGGAAGTTGTAACCATAGTCTCTTCGGTAAGATTTCCACCTTCAATTTCCTCAAGTGTAAGAAGTATAGTCATCATTTTTACCATACTTGCAATAGGCAAATGCTTATCTGCATCTTTTTCATATAAAACTGTGCCAGAGGCATAATCAACAAGACATGCGCTTTTGCTTGTAAGGTCAACCTCATTGGCTGCAAAAGCCATCATTGGCATACTAGTACAACATATTGTAGATAGTATATACAACATAATACAAAAAACAGATATTCTTTTAATCATAGCTTAAATTTCTCCTTTTGAAAATAGTTTTTACAATAGAAGAAATTTTATGCAAAACAAATTAAAACTAAATGACAAGAATTACTTTTGCACTGAAAAGTAAAAGCAGCAATGACTCGAATATACAAATAATTAAAAGGCATAATAGACCACAAATAATTATTTTCATTCTCTGTTTTGGCACCCTACAGCCACCAAAACATTTAAAATCTTTTATTGTTTTTGACATTAAAATGAAAAACAAACACATAAGAGCCAGTGCTATAAGCTGACATGGAAATGCCACAATGATTGTGACTATCACACCAGAAAAACCATAATGAACAATCATGAGACAGATGTTAAGCCCAAGAAGATATGCCCTATATGCAATAAAGACCACTCCAATTGGAAAAAGATATACTGAAAAAGAACATCCAAGCAAAATCAAACCTATAAAAAGCATTGAGAAAAATCTTGTAAAAAAAGTGGTCGTAAGAGTCCCCGTTTTCACATCAATAATTCCATAATTATCAATACTTGCAAAGGCTGTATGCGTGCGCGCAGCAACGATAATTCCAGTAAGCAGAGCAATCAAAACAACCACAGAAACAATAATAGTCTTTATTTTTGATTCTTTTAAAATATCAAAGGCAAATCTTGCCTCTTCCTTAAATTGTCGATTTTTAGATTTATATGTCATATTGTAATTTATGTTGTTTTTTAGAAAAAAGAACACAAAATCAAATATCATATAATGCAAAGTAGACTTTTAAAAAATGTGATTAAATATAAAAAAAGAAAGAATAAATTTCTTTATTCAATCTTGTTTTATTTATATTTCAAACAATAAAGTTTTACATTGATTGCAATAGCGCAGCATTTAAAGTTTAATTTTTATTGCCAGCAAACATAGGGTCATCTATAAGCTTTTGTGCAAATACCTTTACATGCTCATAAGTAAGCCCACCTTGAAAGTAAGCAATATATGGCGCTCTTATAGGACTGTCGCAAGAAAGCTCTATTGACGCCCCACCTACAAATGTTCCAGCCGCCATAATGACCTTATCTTTATAGCCTGGCATATCCCAAGGCATAGGCAATGCGTATCCATCAACAGGAGAAATAGTTTGCACTGTTTGAACAAATTTAATAAGCTCTTGTTCGGTGTTAAACACTATTGACTTAATTATATCTTGAGGTTTTTCGTCATTTGCAGGCACTATTTGATAGCCCTTATCTTCCATAATTTGACCTATCAGCAAACTTCCTTTCAATGCTTGTGCAACCACATGAGGTGAAAGGAAAAATCCCTGATAAAACAGTCTATAACCCGCTTCGTAGGAGCCAATATCCAATTTCAAAGATGGATTTGTAAATCTGGTCGCAATCATATCAATTGCCTTTTCGCTGCCCACAATATATCCACCTGTTGGAGCAATTCCGCCGCCTGGGTTTTTGATTAGTGAGCCCATAATTACATCAGCGCCGACATTGGTTGGCTCTATAGTGTCAACAAATTCACCATAACAGTTGTCAACGACAATAAAAGTATTTGGAGAAAGTTTCTTTACTTCCTCAAAAAGAGGTTTCATGTCAAATGGAGATATTGCTTTTCTGTCACTATAACCTCTTGAGCGTTGAAGATAAACCATTTTAGGCTTTTCTTTTTTTACAATCTTGCAAATCTTCTCATAATCTAATCGACCATCTTTTAAAAGCTCAACCTGCTTATAAGTTACGCCATAGTCTTCCAGTGAGCCATTATCTTTGCCAAAAATGCTTTCATGAATGGTGTCATAAGGAAGTCCAGTGACCGCAAGCATTGTGTCCCCTCTTCTAAGAAGACCAAATAAGGCAGTTGTTATTGCATGCGTTCCACAAGTAAGCAGAGGCGAAATTATTGCACTTTCACCACCAAGCACTTTTGCGTAAAGATTTGCCAAAGTCTCTTTTCCAATATCGCCATGACCATAACCAGTGCTTCCATTGAAGCATTGTGATGAAACTTTAAGCTCAATAAATGCATCAAGCACCTTTTTTTGATTTATATATGCAATTTCATCAATTCTTTCAAACTGAGTTTGCAACTTCGTTTCGGCGTCTTTTATTGTATAAGCCATTGTTTTATACTCTCCTCTATTTTTTCATAATAACCGCTTTCAGTCACATCAAAATATTCAATATTCTCCATTCCTCGCATAAATGTAAGTTGTCTTTTTGCATAATTGCGAGTATGCTGACTGATAAGCTCTTTCATTTGTTCTTTTGTTATCTCGCCTTTGAGATAAGGCAAAACCTCTTTATAACCTATTGCTCGCATTGGTTGACACTCTCCATATTTTTCATAGAGGTCTCTTACTTCCTCTATCAGCCCTTCTTGCAGCATTTTTTCACAGCGTTTGTTGATTCTTTCATACAAAAGCTCTCTAGGCATGTTTAGAGCAATAATTTTAAAATCATATTTATCATTCTTTTGGCTGAGTTTTTCGCCTCCATAGGTAGCAATTTCAATTGCTCTTATCACTCTTGCCTTATTTTTAGAATCAACTTTTTTTGCAAACTCTGGGGCAAGCTTTTGAAGTCTTTCAAAGAGTTTTTCAATTCCAAAGTTGTCATAATATGTTTCAAGCTCCTGCCTTAACTCAGTTTGTTTTGCCGTTCCACCAAAATTATAACCTTCAACAAGCGACTTTACATAAAGCCCTGTGCCTCCAACTATCATTGGAAGTTTGTTCTTTTGAGATATTTCATCAATTTTCGTTTTTGTAAACTCAACAAAATCACTCACAGTAAATTCTTTGTCAGCTTCAATCAAATCAATGCCATAATGCTTTACATTTGACATTTCCTCTTGTTTAAGCTTTGCAGAGCCTATATCAAACTCTTTATATATTTGCACCGAGTCTGCCGAAATTATTTCCATATCAAACTTTTTTGCAAGTTTGATTGAAGTTTCACTCTTGCCAACCCCTGTCGCGCCCATAAGGATAATAACTTTTTCCATTAAACTATACTATCCTTTTAAACATCTTTTCAAACTCGCGTTTTGTGATAACAAGAGTAATTGGTCTGCCATGTGGGCAAAGCATAACGCCCTTTCTGACCTCTTCTATAATATAAGCGCATTCATCATTGCTTATTGTATCACCTGCTTTAATTGCATGTTTGCAAGCAGATTGGCATAATTTTGAATGAATATAATCGCTTGCCTTTCCTTCAAGGTTTATACTTTCAGAAACAATTTCGTCTACAAACTTTGATAAATTTATATAAGCCAAAAGATATGGCACTTCAGTAATACTATAAGTAAAATTGTTTTTTGTTATTTCAAAACCAATATTTTTAAGGCTTGGCATCAGCAAATCAATCGATTGAGACTCTTTAGCGCCAACTGTGAAAACATAAGGAGCAAGCAGTTGTTGCTTTGCGCTGTTGTTTTCATTTACAGTTTTTACAAGTTTATCATACAATAAACGCTCATGACCTGCATGTTGGTCAATAAAATACACTGCATCATCATATTCAATTGCAATATAGGTTTTGAAGATTGTGCCAAGAATTTTCATTTCATCCTTTACACTTGCCTCTAAAAAGCCTTTTGTTTCATTTTCAATATCTCTTGTAAACTTTTCTCCCGATTGGTCGAAAAAGAAAACTGATTTATTTTTATTGTCTTTATAAGCGTCTTTGATCGACATGTTTTCAAGTGCTTTCAAATCTTGATTTATGTCAATTTCATTCTCACTCTTATTGCTATTTTGAGCTAAATTTTCAATTTCAACTTCTTTAATATCAACTTTATCAATCAAATCATCTTGTTCACCATTTTGATTTTTATTAAAGCTTTTGCCAAAGCCAAGTCCATTATTCAAAGCATTTGTATTTTGTCTTTTATCCGCTTCCTTTCTTAACTTGTATTCTGCTGAAATCGCATTCTCTTTTTGAGTTTGACTGGAAATAATACTGCTTTCTGGTCTAGGCTCTTCAACAAATATAGTCAAATTCTCTATATCATCTTGATAGCCAGCTGATAAAAAGTTTTGAATTTGGTCAGTTGCGAGTAGTGCTTTTTCAATAGCCCTAGATACAAGCCCATATATTTTATTTGAATTGTCAAACTTAACCTCACGCTTTGATGGATGAACATTGACATCCACATTTTCAGGTGGCACCTTCAAAGAAAGCACATAAACAGGAAATCTTCCTTTCATAAGAAAAGTTGAATAAATATTTGATACACAAGCTGAAACAAGCTGATTTTCAACATATCTATTGTTTACAAACAGTGTTTGATAGGTGCGGTTGCTTTTTGAAATTTTAGGTTTTGTGACATAGCCAGTGACCTTTATTCCAAACTCTTCATAATTGACTTCAACCAAATTATCATAAATCTCTTTTCCGTATATTGTATATATTATGTCAGACATACTACAAGATAATGTATTATATATCTGTTTGCCGTCAACATAATACTGAAACGCAATATCACTAAAAGAAAGCATAAGACGCTCTACAAGATGCGTTATCTCCGCCTCTTCTGTCTTAGGTTTTCTTAAAAACTTCGCCCTGACTGGCGTGTTAAAAAATAAGTTTGAGCAGCTTATAGTTGTGCCCTTAGAACGAGCAATTTCGCATACTTGTCCAAACTGCCCTCCATCAACTTTAATTGAATAACCTGTCACACTTTCAGCAGTCTTTGAAGAAAGTTTCACTTGACATACAGCAGCAATACTAGCAAGAGCTTCCCCTCTAAAACCAAGACTCATTATGTTGTCAAGGTCATCAGCCACTTTAATTTTGCTGGTCGCATGAGGCAGAAAGGCAACTGTTATATCTTCTTTATCTATTCCACAGCCATCATCAGATATGGTTATGTTTTTTATTCCACCGCCTTCTATTTCAATTCTTATATTTTTTGCACCGGCGTCAATGCTGTTTTCGACTAGCTCTTTGACAATTGAGGCTGGTCTTTCAACCACCTCTCCGGCTGATATTCTGTTGTATACATTTGGAGTCAATACATTTATTTTCATTAAATTTTAATCCTCCTTAACTTTACTTACAAGGTCGGCCAGCACATCAAAGGCATGCATTGGAGATACCCTATTCATATCAATATCTTTTAAAATTGAAAGGATATTAAGTGCAAGTTTCGTATTTCCTTCTGCTTGAGTTTTCTTTTCTTTAAAAATATTCATATCAAGCTTTTCATTCACAGCTTCCAAATTTTCAGATATTTCTTTTGCCCTGTCAAGCACCACATCTGGCAGTCCTGCAAGTCTTGCAACTTCAATACCAAAGCTCTTATTTGCTCCGCCACGTACAATTTTACGCAAGAACACCACTTTATCGTCAATCTCTTTGACAGCGATTTTATAATTTTTAACGCCATCTAAAATTCCTTCCAATTCTGTCAGCTCGTGATAATGAGTTGCAAATAGTGTTTTTGAATGATAACGATTTGAAAGATGTTCAACCACAGACCAAGCAATGCTTAACCCATCAAAAGTTGAAGTCCCCCTTCCTATTTCATCAAGCACCACCAAGCTTTTGTCTGTTGCATTGGCAAGAATAAGTGCCACCTCGCTCATTTCAACCATAAACGTACTTTGGCCAAAAGCAAGGTCATCACTTGCTCCTACCCTAGTGAAAATGCGGTCTGTAATAGGCACACAGGCTTCTTTTGCAGGCACGAAACTTCCTATATGAGCAAGAAGTGTGATAATTGCAACACTGCGCATATAGGTGCTTTTACCAGCCATATTTGGCCCAGTAATAATCATTATTTTATTTTCATTATCATCAAGGAAGGTGTCATTTTCCACAAACTGCCCTTTCTGTAAAAATTGTTCAACGACAGGATGTCTGCCTTCAATAATTTTAAGTTGCGTTGTATGACTGGTAATGCTTGGCTTGCAAAAGCCATTTTTAACAGCCACTACAGAAAGCGACAATAGCGCATCAAGTTGAGCGATTGCCGAAGCAATTTGCTGGAAAGTTGAAACATATTTAAGCAGCAGTTTTTTAATCTGAGCAAAGATTTCACTTTCAAGTTGAAGCGCTTTTTCTTCAGAGCCTAGCACTTTTTCTTCAATAACTTTCAAATCTTCAGTAATATATCTCTCATTATTTACAACGGTCTGTTTTCTTATATAACGAAGAGGCACTTTATCTATTTGGCTTCTGTTGACTTCAATGTAATATCCAAAAACTTTGTTGAAATTGATTTTCAGATTTTTAATTCCAGTCTCTTCAATTTCCTTTGTTTCGAGATCGGTAATCCATTTCTTAGCCATTTTTTGCGCTGAACGATATTCGTCAAGCTCTTTATTAAAACCGCTTTGAATGTAACCACCAGTTTTCATTACAGCACTTGCTTTTTCATCTATTGCACGACTAATCATGTCAGCAATATCACCTACATCAACAAGCTTTTCTCTTATATCAACAAGAAGTGGACTTTTTACCCCTTCAAGCTCTTTTTTAATGTTTGGCACATTGTTTAAAGAATATCCTAAAGTCAGTAAATCTTTTGGAGTCACATTTCCAAATGCAATTTTTCCAGTAAGTCTTTCAATATCGAATAAACCGCTTAATATTTCGCAGAGCCTATCTCTCATAATAATTTTCTTAACAAGCTCTTCAACGCCATCTAGCCGATTGTTAATTTCCTTGCTGTTTTGAAGAGGCTCATCAAGCATTTTTCTCAGCCTTCTTGCACCCATGCTTGTTTTAGTCTTATCAAGCACCCACAAAATAGAGCCATATTTTTTACGCTCTCTGTTTGTTTCGACAATTTCAAGATTTCGTCTTGTATTAAGGTCGATTGTCATATAGTTTGAATTTCTTACCACATTGATTTTATTGATATTGACAAGCAGTTTCTTTTGTGTATCTTTTAAATATTGCAAAAGAGCACCACTGCTGCATATAATTCCATCATTACCTTTAATATCAAACACACTGTCAAAGTTTTCGCCAAACTGCTCTTTTAAAAGTTCTATAGCTGTTTTTTTGTTGTAAGCCCAATCATAAAACTTGTTGAGTTTCTTTACATTACCAAGCTTCATAATTGCAAGATTGTTGTAAAAACCTTCACTTTCATCATTTCCAATGATTTCTGATGGAGAAATTCTAGCAATAAGGTCGCTTATTTCATTCTCATAATTTTCTTTAATTGACATTACATCAAATTCGCCAGTTGAAATGTCTACATAACTTACTCCCATCTTCCCACCAGATTTATAGACTGATAAAAGATAGTTGTTTTTTTGACCCTCAAGCATCTCTTCTTCAATGATTGTTCCTGGAGTGATTACCCTTACTACATCTCGCTCAAGCATGACATTTTTGCCAGGCACAGGCTGTGTAAGCTGCTCGCAGATTGCAACCTTATGGCCATTCGCAACAAGTTTTGAAATATAAGTTTGCACTGCATGATAAGGCACGCCACACATTGGTGCTTTTTCTTCAAGGCCACATTTTTTACCTGTTAAAATAAGGTCAAGCTCTCTTGAAGCGGTAATTGCATCTTCAAAAAACATTTCATAAAAGTCACCCATTCTATTTAAAAGAATACAATCACTATACTTTTCTTTTACATCAAAATACTGACGCATTCCAGGTGAGAGTTTTTCTTTATCGATAATCATCTTTTTCCTTCCTCTTTCTGTATTTCTTTTTCAAGTTTAAGAAGCTTGTTTACTCTCTTATGCTTGATACTTTCGTCAATATGTCCATCCATTCGACTGGCAACAGTGCCTTCACGAGAAGAATACATGAAAGCAAATATGCTGTCAAACTTAACCTCTTTTACAAGGCTGTATGTATCTTCAAATTCTTCCTCTGTTTCTGTCGGAAAACCTACGATAAAATCAGAAGTAATTCGGCAGTTTGGAATTTTTTCTCGTATTTTTTCAATAATTGAAAGATATTTTTCACGAGTATAGCTTCTATTCATCAGTTTTAAAATTCTATTGTTCCCGCTTTGAGCAGGAAGATGAATGTATTTTTCAATTTTTGGCTCATTTGCAATTACTTCAATCACCTCATCAGTCAAATCCTTTGGATGAGAGGTCATAAATGAAAGAGTAAAGTCTCCTTCAATCTTGCATATTTCCTTTAAAAGTTGAGCAAAAGAAAGCCCATCTTTCAAATCTTTTCCATAAGAGTTTACATTTTGACCAAGAAGAGTGATCTTTTTATATTTTCCGCTGTCAACAACTTCTTTAATTTCATTTAAAATATTCTCGCTCTTGCGTGATTTCTCGCGTCCCCTCACATAAGGCACGATACAATATGTGCAGAAATTATTACAGCCCTGCATAATATTGACCCAAGCATTTTCACCGCTTGTCCTTTGATATGGAAGGCTTTCATCAATGTCACCTTCTTCGAAAATTTCAAGTTGTCTACCCTTTTTTACAGCTTCAATATAATATTCAAACTTTGATAGATTGAAAGTGCCTATTACAATATCAACAAAAGGAAAGGTGTTTAAAAGCTTTTCAGCAGTTTGACTTTTTTGCGTCATACACCCACAAACAGCAATAATCAAATTTTTATTCTTTTTCTTCTGCTTTTTTAAATTTCCAACATTGCCAAAAACACGGTCTTCCGCTCCTTCTCTTATCGCACAAGTGTTAAAAACAATTATGTCAGCTTCTTCTCGCGTATCAGCAACAGAATAACCCATTTTCTCTAAAATACCCGCAATTTTTTCCGATTCATGCACATTCATCTGGCAGCCATAAGTAACTATATAATATTTCATTATTTCCTCTTTTAAAAATGTCTATATATATTAGATTATACAATAAAAAAGGCAAATTTTCAAATAAAAATTTAATTTAAGTGAAATAATTTGTTAAAACTTATACATAATAACAAATGATGAAAAAGTTTTTTAAATGGTTGTTTATTTTTATATTCGTTTCGCTGGCCCTTACACTTACAGGACTGGGGCTTTATATTTCTTCAATCTATGTAAATGCAAAAAGTATGGCAATAAATGAAGATATTCTCACCTCTTCTACCCTTGCACTGAATATTTATAACAATGAAAATAAGCCAATAAAAGAAGAAAATGAAATAAATCATTCATATGCTAGCATTGAAAGCCTTCAGCCTTACACAAAAGAGGCGTTTGTTTCAATTGAAGATAAAACATTCTATAAGCATCATGGCGTAAATTATAAAAGAATAGCTAAAGCAGGCCTTAACAATATTAAGTCTCGTTCGCTTAAAGAAGGCGCTTCAACAATTACACAACAACTTATAAAAAACACCCAGCTTTCAAGCGAAAAGACCTATAAAAGAAAGATTAAAGAGATTGCTCTTGCTCAAAAAATTGAAAACATGTATGACAAGGATAAACTTTTGGAATTTTATTTAAATGTAATCTATTTCGGAAACAATTGTTATGGAATAGAAAGTGCTTCAAATTATTATTTTTCAAAAAGTGCAAACGACCTCACTCTTGAAGAATCTTGCACACTTGCAGGAATGATTAAGTCTCCTGTCAAATATTCACCAATAAAACATCAAGAAAATTGTCTAAATAGACGAAACTTGGTGCTTAAAGAAATGGAAAAAGACGGAAAAATCAGTATCGAAACTTACAACAATTCAAAAAATAAAAAACTTGAGCTTAATTTAAATAATGATAAGATAAATAAATTAAACTCATACAGTCAAGCAGCAATTGATGAAGCTGAAAATATTTTAGGCATGCCTGCAAGACAGATAGCATTGAGCGGATATAAGATTTTTACATATCAAGATGAAGTCAAGCAAGAAGCACTTACAAATGCCATAAAAAAACAAGATATCTCTTGCGACAGCGCAGGTATTGTAATTGAAAATGACAAATGTTCCATATCAGCTTATATTGGAGACAGCAGTTATAAAATTTTAGAAGCAAAGCGTCAACCTGGCTCTTGCATTAAGCCTGTTTTGGTTTATGCCCCTGCACTTAACGAAGACATTATCTACCCTTGCACTCAACTCCTTGATGAAAAAGTCACAATTGCAGACTATACGCCAAAAAATGTTGGCAATGTATATAGAGGCTATGTAAGCGCAAGAGAAGCTCTTTCAAAATCAATAAACATCCCAGCAGTAAAAGTGCTTTCTTATGTTGGAATAGACAAAGCAAAAGCTTATGCTGAAGAAATGGGCATCAAATTTGATGAAAAAGACAACAGTTATACAATCGCTCTTGGAGGTATGACTTATGGAGTAAATATCGCACAACTAGCAGGCGCTTATACAACCTTTGCCTGCGATGGATATTATAAATCACCTAAGTTTATTTCCTTTATTACAGACAAAAATAACAAACTTGTATACATAAATAAGACGAATAAAAATAGAGTTTTAAGAGAAGATAGTGCTTATCTTACAACTGATATGCTCAAAACTTGTGCTAAAAGCGGAACAGCAAGAAGACTTGCTTCATTAGATGCCGAAATAGCTTCAAAAACAGGCACAGTAGGACGCCCTAACAGCAAAGACAATCTTGACGCTTGGAATATTTCATATACCAAAGCGCAAACAGTAGGCATCTGGCTTGGAAATTTAGATAATAAACCAATCAATTATGCAGGTGGCAATCAACCTACCGAAATCGTGAAAGCTTATTTCGAAACAATAGAAGATAATTCACATTTTGAAAAACCAAATTCTATAGTCGAGAAAAAAGTTGACGGAATAAATCTTGACGAAAATCATAAAGTTGCACTTGCTAATGCGCTTACTCCAGATAGATATACACAAACCGAGCTTTTTTCAACCTTTAATCTTCCAAGCGACATTTCAAATAAATTCGCAAAAGTTGAAAAGACAAAGCTTGGCAGTCGAGTTGAAAATGGCAATGCAATAATTGACTTTGACGCAAAAGACTATGAAACTTATAATATTATCATAAATGGAAAAAGCGTTCAAAAGATAACTGGCAAAATGGGCAAGCAAACACTTACAATTCCACTTGCAACCTCAAAAGAAGATGTTATATTTGAAAACTTTTACACACTTTCCCCTGACATCAAAGAATCTCAAACGCTCTGTTTCATCAAAAAAGAGAAGAAACCAACAAACGACAAGTGGTTTATTTAAAAGTGCAACAAAAAAAAGATTGACTAAAAATTTATGTCAATCTTTTTAAATTTATACAAATAATTCAAAATGATTTAATATTTAAAGACTATTCCAAATCTCCGTCATCTTCATCATCTTCTTCTGAGACAATTGGAGCCTCGCTCTCTTGATAAACTTCTTTAACTTTAGCCAAAACTTCTTCATAAAATTCTGGATTTTTCTCAAGATACGCTCTGACATTTTCCTTGCCTTGACCAATTTTCTCGTCATTATAAGAAAACCAAGATCCCGATTTTTTGATAATATCATTGTCGATTGCAAGGTCAAGAACACAACCATACTTGCTTACGCCAAGTCCATAGATAATATCAAACTCAGCTGTTCTAAATGGAGGTGCAAGTTTGTTCTTTACAACTTTTACAGTTGTTCTATTTCCGACTATTACGCCATTTTCTTTAATTGAGTCTTTTCTTCTTACATCAAGTCTTATGCTTGAATAAAACTTAAGTGCTTTTCCGCCCGTAGTTGTTTCTGGAGAGCCAAACATAACTCCCACTTTTTCACGAAGCTGATTGATGAAAATTACACTTGTATTGCTTTTGTTGATTACGCCAGTAAGCTTTCTGAGAGCTTGGCTCATCATTCTAGCCTGCAAACCAACATGGGAATCGCCCATTTCACCATCAATTTCAGCCTTAGGAGTAAGCGCAGCAACAGAGTCAATAACAACAAGGTCAATTGAGCCTGATTTAACAAGCATTTCACAAATATTTAAAGCCTGCTCACCATTGTCAGGTTGAGAGACATACAAGTCTTTAAGCACAACCCCCAATTTTTCAGCATAAGTTGGGTCGAGTGCATGTTCTGCATCGATAAATGCACATGTTCCGCCAAGCTTTTGTGCCTCTGCAATAATATGAAGAGAAACAGTTGTTTTACCTGATGATTCAGGACCATAAATTTCAATAACTCTTCCTCTTGGAATACCGCCAATACCAAGTGCGATATCAAGAGTAAGACAGCCAGTTGGAATGACATCAATAGGTTGATTTACCCTGTCACCCAATTTCATAATTGTGCCCTTTCCATATTGTTTTTCTATTTGAAGCAATGCTTGGTCGAGTGCGTCTTTTTTTCCATCTTTAATACTTTTTACTTCTTTCGCCATATTTTCCTCTTATTTTTTATCAATTTAAATCTTTTTATTATATTTTTTGTTATTCTTGCGTTTCTTCAGCGCTCAACACAGCACTTTCAGAATTGCCATCTTCTTTTTCAACAATATCTTCCAAATCTGTTTCTTCATTTTCAACTTCTTCATTTTCTTCAATTTCATCAACAGAAACTGCATTTGAAACAGTTTTAACATCCTTGAAAACCTTGCGGTTTCTTATAATATAACCTGCACCAGAATATATTGTAAGGAATGTTGTTGCAATTAAGAAAATCATAAGAACAAAACGAATGATTGCAAGAGCTGTGCCTTTTGAGTCTGCAACAGAAAGCAAATCTGTCTCTACAAAAGCAAGAATGAAATATGCTGAGACCACAACATATTGAGCAGTAGCTTTTACCTTTCCGCCCATGTCAGCAGCAAGCACAATACCTTTAGCAGCTGCAAGTTGACGAAGTGCTGAAATTATAAATTCTCTTGCAAGAATAATAATTACGCAAATTGTGCCAAGCCAACTTGGATATACAACTGGGCCAGCAACAACTGGAATTGTAATTGTAAGTATAAGTCCAGTCATAATCAAAACTTTATCAGCAATTGAATCAAAGAATTTGCCAAGAGTAGTCACTTTGTTGTATTTTCTTGCAATATATCCATCCAAGAAATCTGTAAGGCAGGCAGCAATAAAAAGTATTGCTGCAACAAGTCTTGCAAATGGAATAAAATCTGCCATATAGAAAAATACAATCAAAGGCACCGCGCAAATTCTAGTAAGTGTTATAGCATTTGGTGTATTCATAATATCTCTCCTTTAAAATCACTTCCGTCAAAGTCATAAATCTTGACTTTAACCATATCTCCGACCTTTACTTTACCATTATCCACAAAACGAACACCAAAGTCAACCATTGGAGAGAGTTTTTGGCTATGAGCCAAATATTCTCCTGTTTGCTCATCAAAAGCATCTATTAAGACTTCAATTTCTTGACCTACAATTAAAGCCGCTTTATTTGTCATAATTTCTTCTTGAATTTTCAAAACTTTTTTAAGTCTTGATTTTTTCTTGAATTTTGACAAGTGGTTTTTCATATAGAAACTTGCTGTGTTCGGCTCTTTTGAATAAGCAAAAAAGCCTGCATAATCAAAATAACCTTCTTTTATAAACTGGCAAAGTTTTTTAAATTTTTCCTTTGTTTCCCCTGGATACCCCACCATAAAGGTCGTCCTAAGAGCAATTTCTGGATATTTGTCATGGATAGTGTCAATAAGCTTTCTAGTATCTTCTTCCCCCAGCCTTCTTCGCATTGATTTTAATATTTCATCATCAATATGCTGAAGAGGCATATCCAAATATTTGCACATTTTATCCGTCTTTGATATGTAAGCAAGCAGATTTTCATCCACTCGCTCAGGATAGGCATAATGAAGTCTTATCCACTTTATGCCTTCGATTTTAGTAAGTTTGTCGCACAATTTTATAAGCGAATTTTCACCATATAAATCTTCACCATATCTAGTGGTGTCTTGAGCTACTAAAATAAGCTCACTTATTCCTCTTTCGGCAAGGTTTTTTGCTTCATTTACAAGGTCGGCAATAGGATAACTTATATATCGCCCTCTTATTCTTGGAATTGTGCAATATGAGCAAACATTATTGCAGCCATCAGCAATTTTTAGATAAGCATAACTTGTTCCACTCGTAAGCACTCTTTCATAAGTTTTAATTGCTTTGGCATGTTCTACACCATACAAATCTTCTATAAACTCGCATATCTTTTCGTTTTCTTTAAGTTTTAAAAATGCATCGATTGCAGGAAAATTTTCTTTCATCAAATTATAATTACGTTCTGGAAAGCAACCTGTAACAATAATTTTTTCTATTTGTCCTCTTTCCTTATATTCTTCCATTTCAAGAATATTTGAAATTGCTTCTTCTTGTGCTGACTGAATAAAGGCACAAGTGTTTACAATCACTATATCTGCATTTTCAACATCATCAGAAATCTTAAAGCCATAACTTTTAAGTCTGCCCAGCATATTTTCAAGGTCAACTTTGTTTTTATCACAACCAAGGCTTATGGCTGAAACAACCTTGGTTTTAAGCTCTTCTCTAGTCATAAATATCTCCAAAAATTGTATAAAACTCTTCTATTGAAATATAGACTGCCCTTTGTTTAGAGCCTTCTGCACTTGCAATATAACCGCGTTCTTCCATTTGGTCAACAATTCTTGCTGCTCTTGGATAACCAATTGAAAGCTTTCTTTGCACCATTGTAGTTGAAGCGACACCATTGTCTATACAAATTTTCAGTGCTTGAGGCAGAAGAGGGTCAACACCATTATTATCATTTGCACCATTTCCACCAGTTGATTTATTTGGATTGTTTATTGCATTAAATGCTTCCTCATCAAAAATCTCTTCATTGTTTTCTGTAATAAAGTTGACAATATCTTTTGTCTCACCAGTTTCAATCAAACAACCTTGCAATCTTTGAGGAGATGAGTCAGCGGGTTTATAGAGCATGTCACCATAGCCAAGAAGTTTTTCAGCACCAGGAGCGCCCATAATAACTTCGCTGTCCACTCTTCCAGCAACCTTGAAAGCAATACGTGCTGGCATATTTGCCTTTAATGTGCCTGTAACGACATCAGTTGAAGGTCTTTGTGTAGCAAGAATTAAGTGAATACCCGCAGCTCTCGCCTTAGCAGCAAGACGACGAATTTTATCTTCAATTTCATTTTTAGCCACTGCCATAAAGTCAGCAAACTCGTCAAATATAATAACAATAAATGGCATTTTCTTAACTTTATTTTGCAGTACTTTTTCAATTTTGTTGTATTCATCAATGTTTCGAACACGCTCTTCAGAAATAAGATTAAATCTTCTTTCCATTTCATCAATTGCCCATTGAAGTGCATTAACCGCTTTTGTTGGGTCGGTTATGACTTTTGGAATAAGCATGTGAGGCAAGCCTTCATACATTGAAAGCTCGACTTGTTTAGGGTCAATTAAAATCAGTTTAACCTCATCAGGTGATGATTTATATAAAAGTGATGTGATGATAGTATTTAAGCATACACTTTTACCCGATCCAGTTGTTCCTGCAACAAGAAGGTGTGGCATTTTTTGAAGATTGCAGACTTTTACATTTCCTGTAATATCTTTACCAAGAGCAAATGTAAGTGGAGATGGGCTGAGTGAAAACTCTTTTGACTGCAATATATCTTTTACACTCACCTTCGCGACTTTAGCATTTGGCACTTCAATACCAACCATACTGCGACCTGGAATTGGCGCTTCAATTCTTATTTGACCATTTGCAGAAAGTGCATAGGCAATATCTGCATCAAGCGACAGAATTTTCTTTACTGAAATACCTTCAGGCATTTCGATTTCATAACGGGTTACAGTAGGCCCAACTACAACATTTTGCACCTTTGCTGGCACGCCAAAATTTTCAAGTACATTTTCAAGAGCAACTCTCTTCATTGGCATATCTTGATTAAATGTTGCTGGGTCATCAGAAACAGTTGTAAGAAGATCAAGAGCAGGTCTTTTATATTTGTAAGGCTTAATTTTAGTTTCCTTTTTAGGCTCATCATCAAGTGTAACAAAGCGTTTTCTTCTTTCCATTTCATCAACAGGTTTTTCCCTTGCTGGCATAGCAGGTTTAGCTGTTTCTTCTTGACGATTATGGTTTCCGCCAAAATCACTGCGACGAATTGGCTCTTTTTCCTCTTCAATAAAGGCATCTCGGCGGCTTAACCTAGCATTATTCTCATCAGGCTTGATTATAACATCTTCTTCATCATTATTTTCTTCAATATGATTGTTTCGTGACAAACTTTCTCTTGAAAATTCATTTCTTGAAAGATTATTTCGAGAAAGTTCTTCCCTTGACTCCATTCTTGAAAAATCAGTCTTTGGAGTCTCTTCTATATCTTCCTCCCTTGAGAAAGTTTCTCTTGAAAAACCTCTTGAAATTTCATTGTTTTTTTCTTCTGCTTCATTTGTTTCTATTGATGGAGTTTCAATCTCATCAAAGCTTATAAAATCTTTATCAGTTTCAACTTCGCGTTCCATTTTTTCCTGCATAACAACAGAACGAATTATATCCTCTGCCTCATTTGTAATTTCCTCTGGTTTCACTGTAGGCAAAGTATTTTGTCTGACAGGCTCTGGCTCAATAGTTGCAACAGGCTTGATTTCTTCCTGTTTAAGCTCTGCTATATTTCTATTTATTTCACTGGCAGAAGCATTCACAGCTGCTGGCATTTCTTCATGTTCATGCTCAACTTTGGTTGTTGCATTCAATGAATTATTCATCTCAGCACGCAAAGCGAGTGCCCTAGCCTGCTGTTGTTTAAATTTGTCAAGATCAACTTTAGGTGGAGATAAAAGATACTCTCTCATGCTCATACTTGTTGGCACTTCAGCCTCTTTTTTGTCTTCTGGAAGTTTTACCTCTTGTGGATAATATGGCTGTCCAACTTTTTGCTTATATCCGCCTACAAGACCAAGCTTTTCTCTTGCTGTAAGTTCTCTCTTTTCTTCAACCTCTTTATTGCCATCATACATAACATTGATTTCTTCTTTGTTTTTGGCAACAACAGGATTTAAATCAACTTGATTTTCTCTTGGATTGACTGGTTTAGTCTTCACCTCTTCTTTAATTTGAAGCTTGATAGGCTTTTCGCCAATTATTGTTTTTCTGAGAGAAACAACCGCTTCAACAAAGAATGCAAGACATACAGCAAAGGCAATTGAAAGCATAATGTAAGTGGCTGGCAGCCCCATTAAAACAGCCATGCTGGAAGGCAAAAAGCCGATAATCATTCCCCCAGCAGTGAATTGTTTGGTATAATTTAATGAAACATATTCGCTGTAAGAAAGCTTATTTGGCGAGCCAATGATTATCAATTGAATTATGCATAAAAAGAAAAATAAACTTAGAGAGAGAAATATTGCATATTTCTTTGGCATAACATATTTTTTATCATTCAAAAGAGCAAGTGCTATAATAAAACCCAGCACAGTCAAAGGGTAAACAAAAACACCCAATATTCCTAAAAAGAAATGTTGGAGAAATGGAAGTAGTTTTGTTGCTGAAAATAAAAAAACAAAGGTTGAAATGCCCAGTAATATCCAGCCAAAAATAAGTTTTAAATTTTTATTTGTCTTATGTTTGTTTTTCTTAGAAACTTGAAAAGTAGCCATAAAATTCCTTTTAATACTAAAATTGCAAATATCTATTTCTATTGTAACATAAATAAAAAATATTCTCAAGTATACAGCTTAAAATTTTGAGAATATTTTTGTCTTTTATTATATTATTTTTTGTCAAGCTACTACGCCTTGAATAGTTTCGCTAACTGTTGTCAAATTCAGCCCTTTTTCTTTAAAATTATCAATTATTCTTGGAAGCGCTGACAATGTAGCTTCTGTTGGATGCATAAGTATCAAATCTCCCCCTGCTGCATTCTTGACAGCACGCTCATAAATAAGGTTTGCATCATGGTCTCTCCAGTCAATTGTGTCTCTTGTCCACATAATAGTTTTATATCCAAGACTTGTCGCAGCTTTAACGGTGGTTTTATTATAAGCACCACTTGGCGGAGCAAACAAATTCATTTCAATACCTATAAGCTCTTTTACAATTGTGTGAGTGTTTTTGATTTGTTTTAAATTTTCCTGCTCACTTATTTTGTCATGGTCTTTATGGTGATAGCCATGATTTGCAATTTCATGCCCCTCATCTTTAATCTTTTTAAGGCACTGTTCATTCATAACAGCCCATGTTCCACCAATAAAAAATGTAGTTTTGACCTCTTTCTCTTCTAAAACCTTCAAAATTCCATCAATAAATTCAGTGCCCCAATATACATTTATCATTAAAGAAGCATTCTTACTTGACTTGTCTCCACTGTAATAAGCTCCATTTATCACAGAGGATGTTGGGGCAACATTACGCACCCCAGCAATTACGGCAAAACTGCCGACAACAACTAAAATTAAGGCTATTATAAGATTTGAAGCAAGCCTATTAAATTTGATAACTTTAAAATGTATTTTTTTCATAGTACATAATATGACGCAAAGATTTTTAATAGAACACAACAACAAAATTCAAACATATTTTTTTGAAAATACAAAAATAAAAACATGACTCAATGCCAAATTTAATATTATTTTTAAATATCTAAACTGCTGTAAAACCAAGTGATTTCAACTTGTCTACAGTAAGGTTTTCTGCTACAACACTTATCCACGCAAGCTCTCTTGGAAGTGGCTGATTACATACAAAAACAAAAGCTGGCGATATTTATCATAAAATTTCCGCCTACATTATTTCTAGATACATCACTATATTTAAAACAAAATAAAAAAAAATTGAAAAAACATTGCAAAATTTATTTTAAAATGATATAATTTTATTAAGGAGGATTTTATGGGTAATTTTTATGATTTAATGGAGGAATTGATTAAAGAGGAGTTGAATAAAAACAAAGATTATACCGATCTCAAAGAAAAGTATGAAAGATTGAACGATTTAAAAGAAAATGCATATTACAACTATATTGTTGATCCCCAAAGTGATTTTCCTTTTTTATAAACCTATAAAGATGAGAATATTGACAAGTATCCAAAATCTATTGAGAGATTTAAAGACTACATAGCAGAAAATGAAAATAAACTGAAAAAGGCTTTCTTTCCAAGAACAAAAAGAAAATTAGTTGAAGAAATTGAAAAGTGTGAAACATTAATTTCTAAATATCAAAACCGATTAAAAAGAAGAGACGAATATAGAGCATATAAAGCTTCGATTGGTGATATAAGCGAAGAAACTATGCTAGCTAAAATTAACACTTATGAAAATGATGCCATTAAAAAAGTAGTAAACGATAATAAACATTTACCTGAAGTTGATGATATGATTTTGACTGCTCTTGAAAATAATGGTGAAAAGCCAAGTAGATCAGATCCTGGGTTCTATCGTTATTATGAATCCAATTACAAGCTTGCAGATAGAGCAGAAGAATTTATCTATGAAGAAGCGAAAAAAGTCATTATTAAAGAGAAATATCAAGAAAAAATAGACCAAGTAAAAGCTAATTTTGAAAATACTGAAGATGAGTCTGAAATTGAATAAAAAAGACTAGGCAAACAGCCTAGTTTTTTAGTTTCTATAATAAACATCATCGATAATTGACAATATTTCAGTCTCATCTTCAAACTCAAATTTTTCAGTTATTGACATATTTAAGTCTCATATAGTCAAAGCGCAAGATGCTCGAAAGTATTAAATATGCAGTATACCAAATATTAAATATATAAATAAAAGCTTAAAAATATATTGAATACAAAGAAATATATTGAATATTAAATTTAGATATTAACACTTAACAAGTATTAAATTTCAAACCCATTAAACATAAGACATAAAAAAAGACCAAGTAATCTTGGTCTTTTTTTATCAATTAAATGTAAAGCATTCTTTTAAGTTATTGCCAGTGTGTGTCTTAGACACTTTCTTTGAGGCTTTGTTTCCTTTGCCTCTATGTCCTTGCACACTTGTACTTCAGTTCTCACTGTCGACTTAAGTCTTTCTCTTTAAAAGGAGGTGATCCAGCGGCACCTTCTGATACCGCTACCTTGTTATGACTTAACCCCAGTCACTGGTTTTACCTTAGGCGGCTGCTTCCCTTGCGGGTTGGCTCACCGACTTTGGGTCACCCCAGCTCCCATGGCTTGACAGGCGGTGTGTACAAGACCCGGGAACGCATTCACCCCAACATTCTGATTTGGGATTACTAGCAACTTCGGCTTCGTGTGGGCGAGTTTCAGCCCTCAGTCTGAATTGAGAGTATCTTTTTGAGGTTTGCTCCACCTTCCGGCTTCGCTTCTCTTTGTTATACCCATTGTAGCACGCTTGTGGCCCAAGACGTAAGAGGCATGATGATTTGACATCATCCCCACCTTCCTCCGTATTACCTACGGCAGTCCCATTAGAGTCCCCATCTTACTGCTGGTAACTAATGGCAAGGGTTGCGCTCGTTGCGGGACTTAACCCAACATCTCACGACACGAGCTGACGACAACCATGCACCACCTGTCTACATGTCCCCGAAGGGAAAAGTACATCTCTGTACCGGTCATGCGATGTCAAGTCTTGGTAAGGTTTTTCGCGTTGCGTCGAATTAAACCACATGCTCCGCTGCTTGTGCGGGTCCCCGTCAATTCCTTTGAGTTTCAACCTTGCGGCCGTACTACTCAGGCGGGATACTTATCGCGTTTGCTTCAATACGGAAGGAGTCGATACCTCCCACATTTAGTATCCATCGTTTAGGGCGTGGACTACCAGGGTATCTAATCCTGTTTGCTCCCCACGCTTTCGAGCCTCAGTGTCAGTTACAGTCCAGTAAGCCGCCTTCGCCTCTGGTGTTCTTCCTAATATCTACGCATTCCACCGCTACACTAGGAATTCCGCTTACCCCTCCTGCACTCTAGTTGTCCAGTATTAAATGCAGTTCCGCAGTTGAGCCGCGGGCTTTCACATTTAACTTAAACAACAACCTACGCTCCCTTTACGCCCAGTCATTCCGGACAACGCTCGCCACCTACGTATTACCGCGGCTGCTGGCACGTAGTTAGCCGTGGCTTTCTCCTTGGGTACCATCACTTTCTTTTTCCCCAAGATCAGAAGTTTACAATCCGAAAACCTTCTTCCTTCACGCGGCGTTGCTGGGTCAGAGTTTCCTCCATTGCCCAATATTCCTAACTGCTGCCTCCCGTAGGAGTCTGGACCGTATCTCAGTTCCAGTGTGGCCGGTCATCCTCTCAGATCGGCTAATCATCGTCGCCATGGTGGGCCTTTACCCTCACCATCTAGCTAATGATACGCAAGCTCATCTATTACCAGTATCCCTTTGACCCCTTGAAGATGCCTTCCCGTGGTCTTATGCGGTATTAGCAGTCGTTTCCAACTGTTATCCCCCTGTAATAGGCAGATTACTCACGCGTTACTCACCAGTCCGCCACTAAGTTAATTTAGCAAGCTAATTTAACTCCGTTCGACTTGCATGTTTGAAGCACGCCGCCAGCGTTCGTCCTGAGCCAGGATCAAACTCTAATTAAATTATCTAAAACATTTTCATGTCTTTTTAATTGGGTTTGTTTAAAGGCGATTTATTCGCCCCGCATCATATACACTTGATGCTCTTTTTTGGCTCAATAACTTTTAAAGTAAATTGACTTTATAGATTTGTGTTCTATTTCAATTCTTGTACATACTTTACTATTTAATTTTCATTGTTCTGCTAACCTCTTCCGAGTTAGCTTTTATATGTTACCACATTTATATTCACATTGTCAACACTTTTTTAAAACTTTTTTAATCTTTTTATACCTTTTTTTACGCTTTTTTTATTTTATACCCACAACGCATGCGGGTAGGTCTT
>CARNVA010000013.1 GCA_949031345.1 uncultured Eubacteriales bacterium
CCACTCATCTCTACCAAAAGAAATGAGTGGAAACACTCTTTTTTTTATACCCCACTGGTAATGAGCAAGCGAATTTAAAGAGTTTAAGTCGATGGATCGTCCACGCATCTCTACTAGATAAGTAGCGAAGACACTTTTTTTTGTTATAAGTTAAGATTTCCACCGTACAAGTTTTAATTTGTGCATATTGCATTGCAAAATTTATTAGAGACTGTTAGAAATTGAAAGAGGACGCATTATTTTCAAAGTATTGATATAAGGTGAAGGTGGCGTTATATTCAACTTCTCTGTGCTTACGCTTTTAAAGGGAAGCAGATGTTTTCATAAAAAAATCCACGGTTATGTTGGTGGATTTTTTATTTTTAAACTTGTGATTTAAATAAACAATCGTTTCTGCTTTGAAGAAGCTCTTCAAATGTTTGATTTTGTTGCCAGCATAATTCTTTTGCGATGAAAAAGGTAGCTTTTGCGTCATCACAGCTTCTATGAAAGGTCAATTTTGAGGTGTCAATTTCAAGTTGGTTTATTATATTTTCAAGAGACTCAACATGAGGACGGTTATACAAAATTTGAAACATTTTTTGTGTATCATAGGCAGCAAGGGGCAGTCTAGGCAGTTTATATCTATCGCAGGCCATATTCAAAAAGGCAAAATCGCTTTTTACGCTGTGTCCAATGAGTGTAAGTTTACTGTTTGTCAAAAGATTTTTTATATATTCATAATAAAATGAAAAATTGTCTTGTTTATAAAACTGCTCTACAGGATATGCCAATTCAATCTTTGGTCTGTGCCCAATTGCTGCAAGAATAAATTTATCTTCAGGGTTTATCAGTAAATCTTTTTTTGCAATAAGTTTTAAATCTTTGTCAACAATGCAAAAGCCAAACGAGCAAATACTGTGGCCATTGCTGCATTCAATATCAAAAAATAAATATTTTCCTTTGCGTTCCATTGAATAAGTTTAAGATATAAAAATCAAAAAGTCAAAACTTTAATATAATTTTTTAAAAAGCTTTTAAGAAAGTTTTGCTTTTGTTTTTAGACGAGAGGAAAAATAAAAAAAACACTTGACAAAATATCGGGGAGGGGGAATAGAAGTATAGATATACATAAAGTACAAACTTATAAGCAATGTCGAAAAAATAGAAAAAATGCATGCTTTTTGTGTGATTTTCACTGTTTTATGCGTTATATAGTTAAATTTAGTTTTCAAATTGGATATATTTATGTATAATATTATCTATATGAGTTTAATAAGATTTAATAAAAATAACGAAATTCATTATTAAAATAAAATAATTAAATTATTTGGAGGAAAAATGTTAAGACTTTTGGTTGACTCTGGCAGCAGTATTAAGCAGGAGGAATTGGAATATTATAATGCAGAGCTTGTTCCGCTTAAAATTCTCATGGGAGAAACTGAGTATGCCGATGGCATAAATTTGCCTATGGATGAATTTTATAGACAGTTGATTGATGAAAAGATATTTCCAAAGACTTCGCTTCCAAATTTGGGCGAGCTTGAAGAGCGTGTTTCTAAGTATACTACAGAGGGAGATGATGTGATTATTCTCACAATTTCTTCAGAAATTTCTGGCTCTTTTAATGCAATCAAAAACCTGTTTGCTGAAAATAAGAAAGTGAAGGTTATCGACTCAAAAATGGCAGTTGGCGGTATGAGACTTATTGTTGATGAAATCAACAGAAACAGAGAGCTTTCTTTAGATGAGATTGAAGAGAAGGTGAACAGTCTTATTCCAAGAATAAAAATCATGGCTATTCCAGAGACGCTTGAATATCTTTTCAGAGGGGGCAGACTCTCAAAGAAAGACTGGATTCTTGGTAGCATATTGAAAATAAAACCAATTATTGGCTTTATTGATGGCAAAGTGAAAGTGCTTACAAAGAAGATAGGGCTTAAGATGGGATTGTCTTACATTGCTGGCGCTTTAAAAGAGTTTGAATGCGATGAAAACTATGAGATAATCGCATCCTACACCTATGACAAATCAAACCTTGAAAAGCTGATGGAAATGACTGATGAAAAATATTATAAACAGATAAGAGTTTATGACAATCTTGACCCAGCAATTGCATGCCATTGGGGTCCAAACGCATTTGGCTATGTCTTTGTGGCAAAGAAATAAACTTATTTAAAAACAAAAAGGCAACCTTTTATGGCTGTCTTTTTTATTTTTAATTTTATTGTTGTTTTTATATTCGTTGTGTAAATTTATTATTTTAAAAATTGTTCTATTAAACTTTTGCATTTTAAAAATTGATATTTTTTATTTAATTTAAAGTTTCACCCAAGGTGGAAGAATGAAAAAACTTTTTGAGTTTAAATATTCAAGTTTTCCTGTAAGCTTTGAAAATTTGATATAACTGCTGGCAAGACGCTGCTTGTTTTCTTTAAAGCGTTTGTTATCCTCATTTTTTCCATACCTGCCATCTCCGATTATTGCATGGCCAAGAAAGGCGAGAGAGGCTCTTATTTGATGGGTTTTCCCAGTGTGAAGGGTGCATTCAACAAGGCTTGAAGCTATTGATGATTTAATGGTGTTGAAGGTCGTTGAAATTGCGACGCTTCCGCTCACCTTTTTGTTGAAGATTTTTACTTGACTTTTTTGTGCGTCTTTCAAAAGAAAGGCGTTAAAGGTGAAATTTTTAAAATTTGTGCTGCCCACAACTTCAGCATAATACTTTTTTGTAAGGCTGTGCGCTTTAAAGGCATCTTTCAAAATTTCTTGCGAGACTTTGTCTTTTGCAAGCACGACAAGCCCAGTAGTATTTCGGTCAAGTCTGTGGACGGCGAGGGCTTTGAGAGATTGCGCTAGACCATTCGTTCCTTCAATTTCAATTCCGAAAGGCTTGTTTATTATCAAAATATTCTCGTCTTCATAGATTATATCAAAATTGTTTTTTTTGTCTGGGATATAAAAAACCTCAAGTATATCGCCACAGTCGGCAAATGCATCCTCTTTTAGTTTGTTGCCGTTAAGCCTAATGTCTTTCTTTTTAAAAAGCTTGTTAATTTGAGTTTTTGAAAAGTTTTGCGCCAAAAGCTCTTCACTGATAAGTTTGGGCTCATTTAGTGTTATAGTAAGTTTTTCCATGAGTTTATTTTAACGAATTTTAAAATTAAAATCTATCTTTTGACCGCTGTTTTGCTTAAATTTTGCAAAAATTGTCATTTTAATGGCAGAGACTGAATAAAATTTTGTTAGGAGAAATATGTTATGAATGGTTTTATTCATCTTGAAGGAGAGCTTTTGCAAATAAAAGGTGCGACTAAGGTGACCTCGTCCACGCCGACGCAAGCGATGATTGAGCTGGGCGGCAACGCCATTGTTGCGACTGGGAATGGAATAGAGGTCAAAAAACTTAATCTTGACGAAGGCGAAGTTGTCTTATCAGGCAAGTTTTCAAATATTAAACTTGGTGAGGCAAGTGGGGCAAAGGGGTCTTTATTAAAAAGAATATTTAAATAAATTGTTCAGACCTAAAAGGAGGTGAATTTTTGCTTTATCCGACATTAAATCAGCCTCTTATGTTTTTGCTTTTAATATGCGCTGGACTTGCCAGTGGCATCATTTTTGATTTGTTAAATTTGGTTTGCAATCTTGTGCGAGAAGATAGATTTTCAAAAATCTTCTTTGATTTTTTGTCTGTTTTGCTGGCTTTTTCCCTTGTTTTTATAGTCAATTTGTTGTTCAATTATGGGCAATTTCGAGTTTATGTAATAATTGTATTTATCCTAAGCTTATTTACAGAGCGTGCAATTTCAAAATTTTTGTGGACAAAACTGGTTGAAAAATGCTATAGTAAGATAAGCAAAAGGAGAAAAGCTCGGGGTGAACAAAGAAAAGCTGGCTAAAATCTCAATATTTATTGCTTTGGCCGCACTCATATTTGTGGTGATTATCACAAGTATTGTCCTTTATCAAAAAAAGAAATATCTTGAAGATTTGAATGATAAAAATGAGATAGTCAAGCCGGATGAAAATGAAGAGGATAAAAAAAGTGAAACCATGAGTTGTTTACTTGATTTTCTTAATTAAGCTATTTAAAGCCCTTCAATATTTCGTAGAAGAAGAAAAAGCAATTAAATTCATTACTGTGAATATAAGAAAGTGCTGCTAAAAAAGGATGATAAATTCATCCTCTTTTTTTGTTTTCAATAATTATTTAAGCTTGACATCAAAACTGTATTTTGCATTTAAGCTTTTTAATTTAAAATTTTTCATCTTCGTCATCGATATCGTTTTTGTCATCAATATCTTTGCAATGCTCTTTCAACTGCGCCCTAATTTCTTGATAAGCTTTTGAATTTGCAAGTAATTCGTCTAATTCTTTTTTATTGTCAATTGCAATCACATAGTCTATCGTATTATAAGTTTGCATACAGTATACAAATTTTCCTTCGTTAATATTTTTTTAATAAGCTCTCCGTTTGGTAGATATACTGCAGTGCTGTGCATATAATATGGTTTTGCTCCTTTATCTATATCTTTTAGTGCATTGCCAATAAGGCGTTTATCTATGTCATTATTAGCTGCTTCATTTATAGTTTTGTCAATCATTATCGAATCTGAGTAGAGTGCAGCGTTTTTAATAAAGTGACGGATGTCTGTCTCGATTGGTGGAGGAGTCTTTATAAATTAAAATAAGTTGATAATCTGTTTATAATGAAAGTTAAGAAAATTATTTTGAAAGAAAAAACAAAGCCTTCTAATAAAAAAATAGTGATGCAAGCTAAGTTTGCCGCTTCAGCCTTCGACATTCAAACTTTTTATAAAAAAAGATTGTAGTAAGACTACAATCACTTTGGCTCCCCAAGTAGGACTCGAACCTACGACCTATCGGTTTAATTCCGCTTTGCTTCATACGCAGGACTTGAAGTCCTTAGCGTTCAGCCTTCGGCAGTTAACCTTTGTATAAAAAAAAGATTATAGTTTTTCTATAATCTTTACTGGCTCCCCAAGTAGGACTCGAACCTACGACCTATCGGTTTAATTCCGCTTTGCTTCATACGCAGGACTTGAAGTCCTTAGCGTTCAGCCTTCGGCAGTTAACCTTTGTATAAAAAAAAGATTATAGTTTTTCTATAATCTTTACTGGCTCCCCAAGTAGGACTCGAACCTACGACCTATCGGTTAACAGCCGAGCGCTCTACCGACTGAGCTATTGGGGAATATAAGTTTTGAGCATTCGGCTGTCAACCTTATCGGTTTAATTCCGCTTTGCTCCATACGCAGAGCTAATGGCTCTTGGCGTTTATCTTTGCAACTTCATCACTGAGCTACTAAAAGATTTGAGTGTGACCGGTTGTAAACAATGTTTATAATTCCGTTCACTCTTTGCACACTTGCGTGACTGACTTTTCATATAAATTGTCGTTCAAACAAAGTTTGCACTCTTATAATATCAAAATTTATTCTGTTTGTCAATAAAAAAATCAAAATTTTTAAAAATATTTTTCTGAATGCAAGCGAAGGTTGTCAAATATTTTTACAATTTTTTTATATACAAAAATATTCTCTTTCTTTTTTATTTTGTATATATAATAATGTATGCTAAAATCACAATTAAGGAGATTAAAATATGAAAGTTTTAGATATTCAAAATATTTTACAATCACAGCTTTGTTCTGACGGTTTACAGAGGATAATCATCAATGGAAAGTGGGGGATAGGTAAAACTTATCAAGTCAATCAATATATTGAGACATATCAGAATAAAGAAGAGTTTAAAATTATCAAAATTTCGCTTTTTGGTAAGAAAAGCATTGAAGAAGTCAATAAAATCATCTTTGACGAAATGAAAAGCAAGTTTAAAAGTTTTGTGAATTGGCTTTTAAATTATCTTTCAAATGTAAGTGTCAGTGTAGGGGTAAAAAATGTAGGAATAAACATTCCAATTCCAGTGCCAGATCTTTCACACTTTTTAAATAGACAATGCTTGGAAGGCAAAAAGCTTTTATTGATTTTTGACGACCTTGAGAGAAAAAATCCAGCGCTTACTGTCAAAGAATTGTTTGGATATATTGATGTTTTGTGTTCAAATAATCCGCTTGTTAAAGTTTGTCTTGTGCTAAACAAAGATGAGTTTTCTCAAAGTGCTGATGAAAATGACAAAATTGCTTTTGAAAATTATTTTGAAAAAGCTTTTAATAAAGAGTTTATTATTGACGAGGGCAGTGATGAGGTCGTGGAAGACATATTAAACCAGTATGGTTTAAATGAATTTCAGAAAGCTTGCGTAAAAGAAGACTTTGATGCGTTAAACGATCGCAATTTGAGAATTTTAATTGCTTTTTTAAACGAGCTTAAATGGTATAAAGAAAATGTCGCTGATATTGATAATGAAAGACTTTTTCCTGTAATATCAAACATTCTTATGAATGTAGTTTTCGATTGTCTTAAGCATGAACATTATAAAGAATACAAACAGATTTTAAATAATCATTATGAAAATGCAAATATTGGCGAAGTTGTGTTAAGTTATGATTACAGCGAGCTTGAAAATCAAGTTAATGGAATAATGCGTAAGTGTGAAAACTTTGATTTATCTGGCGAAACTAAGCGCTTGTTTGTGAGTGAAATGTTAAATCGCTATCTGTTTTTGAAAGAAGATATAAAAGATGTTATAAATGGTTATCTTGAAAATAACATCGTTGAATTTGAAGAGTTTCGACCTTTGTTTTTCCTGTCGGATGAAGATAAGCTGACACAAATGCAAAGGCAGTTTTACGCACTTCTGTTGGAAGATAATGATATGCAGATTGTGAGAGTTTTGCAAGATTGGGCGAGAAATTTCAATGAAGAACAGCTTAATAAAATGTTTGATTTTGAGCTTCTTATCGACCATGTCATTCAACTTAAAAGAAAGGAAAGTTTCTTTATGTTTCAAACTGATATAAAAGATTGGAACGATAGCATTAAGATAAGTGACTTTATTAAGAAACTCAACAATCGCATCTATGAAACTCGCATTCACGATATTATTGAAGGTTTGAGGGAGGCTGAAGATAACAAGCTGAGAAACTTGCTTGATTATATTGCAAGGTATCAAATGGACATTAAAAAAGATAATGCTATTGATAAGCGCATTGAGGAGGCTTTTGTTGAAAATAATTTCTTCTTAAGTTTGGTTGAGGGCAGTATTAGCGAAGATGATTACTATGCAGAAATGAATTTTGTTCAGTTTGTGGATAAAAATTGTTCTGCTAAATGCAAGAAAGCCTTTGAAGAGTGCATTTATAAAGAGGTTGAAAAAACTAAAAATAAGACTGACCTTGAAAGACTTTATTTCATAGCTCAGTTTTACTATAATGGCAGAGTTGATGACTATTTAATTTAAGGGATAATATATGTTGACTATTGACTTTTCTTTAAAAATATGATACATTATGTTCAACAATTAAAGGCAATTTATTGCTGTTAAAAGGGGTTTAATATGTTTGAAAGTAAAGAGACAAAAGCAAAACTTGCAAGAATTGAAGAACTTGAAAAGAAATACGCAATGGTTAGACTTGAGCTTGAAGCCAGCTTTAACAGGCTTATAAGAGAAGCCGAACACGAATACGGTCAAAAGATTGACCACCAATATGGAAAGTTTGAAAGCTTGATTGAGCGTGAGCTTTCAAAACTTTCAAATGCAAATCTTTCAAAAGAAATTGAAAATTTAAGAAATACTGTTTATGCAAAGTTGGCAGAATTTTCTGCACTCTCTGATGAGCTTCGCGACCTTACGGTTAAACAGAAGAGCTATATCAATTTGGCAGCGCAGGAAGCTGTTGAAAAAGCTTTACAGGGCGAACTTAAAACAATTGTGACATTGCAGCTTAAAAAGATTATTTCTGAAGAGGGCAAAGAACTTTTGTTTGACGAAAGTCATAAGTCTCTTCTTGGCACAACTGAAGAATTGACTCAAGAAGTCATTGAAATGCTTAAAAAAGAAATTCCAAATGTGTTACTTGAAGGCGCTGGCGCTGAAAGTGGCAAAGGCGGAGAAGGTGCTTCAGAAGGTGGAAAGCCAAAAATGACTAAGGAAGAAGAAAAGGCATTGGAAGAAAGAAAAACTGATGTTCTTTCAAAAGGCCGTCACAGAGATTTTCCAAAACTTGTTGGTGCATTGTCAGCTGGGCTTATGCCTATGCTTGTAGGCCCTGCCGGAACAGGTAAAAGTACTGCAGTTGAACAGGCTGCTTTTGAGCTTGGTTTCAATTTCTATACATCAAACAGAGTGCAAATGTCTTATGAACTTACAGGTTATAAGGATGCAGGTGGAAAATATCAGCCTACTCAATTCTATGAAGCTTACAAAAATGGTGGAGTATTCTTTCTTGATGAAATTGACGGCTCTTCACCTGAGGCCCTTGTAACTATCAATACAGCTATGGCTCAAGGATATATGAACTTCCCAGACGGAAAAGTTTACATGCATAAAGATTTCAGGCTTGCAGCAGCCGGAAATACTTACGGCACTGGTGCTGACGCTCAGTATGTGGGAAGAAATGAACTTGATGCTGCAACCCTTGACAGATTCGTTGTTATTAAATGGGACTACGATAAAAAACTTGAAAAGAAAATTATTACAGATGACGAATTCTTGAAATTTGGTTGGGCGCTTAGAGATGCCGTTGCAAAACTTAAACTTCCAATCATTATTTCAACTCGTGGTCTTATCAATATGTATAAACTTTCAAAGGTAAAATCTTTCACAATGGAAGAGTTGCTTCAAAGTGTGCTTTTAGAGGGCGTTGACGCTCAAACTATTCTTACAATCAGCAGAGAAATGCCAACAAAATGCAAATATAAAAAAGCGCTTGACAACTTAGCGAAGAAGGTGCATGCTTCAGAGACAAACAGCGAGGGAGAAGACGAAAATGAAGCATAGAAAAATCAAAGTAAAGAATGGATATGAGCTTATTGATTATAAGTTTGACACTTTGCTTGAAATGATTAGTTATGTGGAAAATGCTAAACGCATTACTGCTAAAAAGTTGAGTGAGACTGGAGACTACAGCTTTACGGGAACGCACTCATTGAATGAAGCAATGACAATGTGCAAAAATGGCTATTTTTCTAAAGAGGTCGAAAACTTTCAAAAATTGTTTTTCAAGATTACAAATCAAATTGATAAACAACTTAAAGTCACAAGAGTAAAACATGATTTTATTGGCGGAGCTCCAGATGTTCCTCGATATTTGATAGGGCATCCACTCAACATGCTTAATGTTGATAATAAAGACATGGGCAAAAAGCCAAAGAAGATTGTCTTGAGATTTAATACATCTATATCATGTGGCACATCAAAGGATTATATAGAAAAAAGAGGACTTGCATTTGTATTGCTTTTTGATTTGTTGAAAAAACTTGGAAGTCCTGTTGAACTTCAAACAGTTGAGTTTAGTAAATATGAAGATATTTACACAAATTATGAAGTTTCGCTTATGAAAAACAATGATATTATGAATATTTCAAAAATTTATTTCCCACTTGCTCACCCATCTTATTTAAGAAGAATTATGTTTGCATTAGCAGAAAAAACACCTGAACTTGAAGACTATCAAGGCTATTTTTGGGGATATGGTCAACCAGCTTCTTTTAGAAGATACATTGAGTTGACTGGTGAAGATGAACATAAAAATGAAATCAACATTTTCTCAGATGATTATAGTTATAACTCACTTGGTGTTGCACTTAAAGATATTGTAAAAGATATTGGAGCGCAGGGTGGACTGAAAACTCCAACTCAGCAAATAATAGAGCTTATTGATTCTATTGACTTTTCACCTTTGAGCACATTCGCTCCTGAAGACGACTTTGGTTATGATATGGATTAAGAGATAATTAAGCAGAATTTTTATAAAAAAGGCTTAAAAATCGTTAAAAAATCAAATTTTAAACAAAAAATGACTGAAAATAACAAAAAGACCGAATTTTCTCGGTCTTTTTTTGATAATCTTTATTGTGCGAAAAGTTGATGATTTCGCTTTAAAAAACTTCGTTTTTTTGTTTTAGCAGTTTTATTTAAAAGCTTTTTCAAGTGAAGTATGGTTGAGTTATTGAGCATAGTGTTCTATGCGACTAACTGCGTCTTTGAGCATATCTGTTTGCTGATAAGCAAGCCCTTCTTCAAGCACTTCGCATACAGGTTTGAATTTAAAGCCAGAGCCAGCAAGCGCCTTATCAAACTCATTTGGTTTGCAGTTAAGGTTGATTTGGAAGGCTTGACTTGAGCCGCCTTGCCTGCCAGCAAGTTTGTCATTGTTGTAAAGGTCAAGGAAACGAAGCTCTGACAAAATGTCGCCGTGGTCAGACTTTAATGATATTACTGCTGGCTCTGTAAGATTTGACTTGACAACTGCTTCAATGCCAGTTTTTTCACTCAGCGCTCTTACAGCAGCGTCAATTGGTGACTCAAATTTCTTAATTTCATCGCCAACCAGCCCAAGATAGTTTGGAAAGTCAAGCTTGCTTGAGTCTCTATAGCCGCAAAGTACATAGTTTTTTAAATAAGGCTTGTTTGATTTAGGATAAATTGTGTCTTGCAGTGTGAAAACTACATCCACTGTTTGACGACCTTTATAGAATGTTCTGCCACTGTCTTCAAGAGCATAGCGCAGACCATTGAAACCATTGATTGAGCCAAGCAGCATTTGTGTGCCAAAGGATGCAATTTCTGCAAACTTGTCATAATCGCCTTTTAAAATGGCATTTCTAAGATCTGTGGCGTGATATGGAACAGAGCTTGTTTCTTCTGGATTTACAAATTCAAAAGGAAGTTTTTTGCCTTTTTCATCAAGCACATCCAAAATATCTTCTTTGTTTCCAGTGATGAAATGGGTGACATTATGCTTGTCACATACCTGCAAAACATCATCAAGCCAATCATCAAAACGCTCGTGGTCTTGAATGTGAACAATGTCGATTTTAGAAAGGTCACCGCCGCCTTCTGCAATGCTCATTCTCAACATTTTTTCACGAAATATTGCAAGAAAAGGATGTCTTTTGGTGCCTACTTCATAACAACTTCCAAGCCCAATAACAAGTCTGTCATAGCTTTCCAGCATTTTCAAAATGGCTTCAATATGCCCCTTATGTGCGGGTGCAAAACGGCCGATAAAGAGTGCAGTTTTCATAAGTTTTTTTTCTCCAATTTCATTAAATATTAAAGCACACAATCATCATTTTGTCAATAGTTAAATAAAATTTTGTGTCAACTCAAAAATGATATAATAGGGTCAAATTTAAATAATTTATATGAAAAAGCTTAAAAATGATTAAAAAATGCCAAAAAATATGAAAAATTTTCATTTTTAAGCTTAATTTGTCGAAATTTCATTTTGCCAAATCTTATAAGTATGATAAAATCATAAATATATATTGGAGGGTCACTTATTAAGGACAAGATTAAGTTTGATAAAAAACTAGAAAATGAATATGCCCGCATTGTGACTGAAATAATAGAAAACAATAGGAGATATTATCCAGTTGAGCTTCTTCAAAAGAAGATAAAGTGGTGTTTTGTTTATGACGCCAATTTAGGCAACTTTGCTCATTATTGCGGAACAAAAGATTTGATTTATTTAAATATTCTTTCTGTGGCTGACGCACTTGAAAATGGTGAGGTCGGAAATATTGAATTTTTCCTTCTGCATGAGATAAGACACATGTATCAAAACTTTGCGATTGATAAATACAAAAATGAAGGAAAGTGTCTGCTTGGCGAAGAATATATCAACAGATGGATTAAAGAAAAGAAAAAATATTTGCGTGCAACTGACGAGAATGGAAACTTAAATTTAAATCATTTTAAACAAGACATTGAAAAAGACGCTTATGCCTTTGCGTGCGGAGTGCTTTATGATAAATACAACTCATTGCCTGATTATTTGTTTATAAAAAGAGAAAAAATATATAGTCAAGACTTTTACAATATCGTTGAAGGCTGGGCTGAATGTTTTAATAGGGAGTGTTAGAGAAAATATATGAATAGAAGCAAAAAATTTGTTTTTCTGCCATTTTGTGTGCTAAGTCAAGCTGTTCAAGCACAAGGCATTGTGAAATATGAATGGAAATCAAGCATAAAGCCTATTGTCAATCTTTTGCTTGAAAATGATATCAACATTGTACAAATGCCATGCCCAGAAAGCTCTTTTAATGGCTTTGGAAAAAGTTTGATAAGACCGCCTAAAAATATTGAAGGCTATGACAACCAAATGTATAAAATTCATTGCGAAAATTTGGCTGATGGCGTCGTTGAGATGATTGAAAGTTGCGTCAAAGAGAAATATGAAGTCTTAGCGGTGCTTTCAATAGATAAATCACCATCCTGTTCAAACGGGTTTGTTCACACAGACGATGGCGGAGTGATTGAACGCAAGGGCGTTTACATAGAAAGCCTTGAAAGAAAACTGCAAGAGAAGGGGCTTAATGTAGAAATTATTGGCATAAATAAGAAAGATATAAGTGGAGCTTTAAAACAGCTTGAAATACTTATAAAAAAATGATAATTTGTCAAAAATTGAGAAGATTTAATGAAAATCTTCTTTTTTTAAGCAAAAAACGCCAAATTTTCAAAATTTTCTTGTAATTTTGTGCTTAATGAGCGAGTTTTAATCAATTATTGTGCTTTTGATTATTCAACAACAATAAAGAAATTATTTGTTATCAAATAAGAAATTTTGCAGTATTATGTCAAAATTATTTGGCTAACTTTTGGCAGTTGTGATATACTAATTTGGATATAAATTTTGCCTACATGGCATAAGCGGAGGAGAAAATGGAAAAGATTTATTTTGATGCATGGAAGGGATTTCGTGGAGAAACTTGGAAAGAGAAAATTGATGTTTCAGCTTTTATTGATGAAAACTATACAGAATACAGAGGGGATGATGCGTTTTTAGTAGGCAAGAGTGCCAAGACGGCAAAGGTCTGGGGAAAATGCGAAGAGCTTTTGAAGGAAGAGCGCAAAGTGCATCTTTTGGATGTTGATCTTGAGCATCTTTCTGGAATTGACAATTTTCCAGCAGGTTATATTGATAAAGACAATGAGGTTGTTGTTGGGCTTCAGACTGACAAGCCACTTAAAAGAATTGTCAATCCTTTTGGTGGAATAAGAATGGTTGAAAATGCACTTGGGGCTTATGGAAAGAAGCTTGATGATGGCGTTTCAAATCTTTTTAAGCAAATGATAAGAAAAACTCATAATGATGGTGTATTTGATGCATACACTCCTGACATAAGAAAGGCAAGAAGTGCAGGGCTTATCACTGGGCTTCCTGACGCTTATGGAAGAGGCCGCATTATTGGCGACTACAGAAGAGTTGCCCTTTATGGAATTGACAGACTGATTGAAGGTAAGAAAGAAGATTTAAATTCCCAAGAAATGCTTGTCATCGACTGCGAAGAAAAAATCAGAGAAAGGGAAGAGCTTAGTGAGCAACTTAGAGCGCTTGAAAAGATTAAGTCAATGGCTGCTAGCTATGGCTTTGATATCTCTTTGCCTGCAACTAATGCAAGAGAAGCTTTTCAGTGGACATATTTTGCATACCTTGCTTCTGTAAAAGAAAACAACGGCGCGGCAATGAGTTTGGGAAGAGTTTCAACTTTTCTTGATATTTATGTTCAGCGTGATATGGAAGAAGGACAACTTTCAGAACAAGAGGCACAAGAGCTTGTTGACCAATTTATCATTAAGCTGAGACTTGTAAGACATTTAAGAACGCCTGACTATGATGATATTTTTGGTGGGGATCCAACTTGGGTTACTGAATCAATCGGAGGAATGCTTGACAAAGAGCACAGTCTTGTCACAAAAAATTCTTTCAGATTTTTGCATAGTCTTATCAATCTTGACCCAAGTCCAGAGCCAAACCTCACTGTGCTTTGGTCAACTTCACTTCCTGAAAACTTTAAGAGATTTTGTGCTAAGATTTCAATACTTACAGACTCTATTCAATATGAGAGTGATGATGTTATGAGCCCTGTTTATGGGCATGATTATGCAATTGCTTGTTGCGTTTCTGCAATGAAGGTGGGCAAGCAGATGCAATACTTTGGTGCAAGGTGCAATCTTGCAAAATCACTGCTTTACAGTCTCAATGGTGGAAGAGATGAGGTCAGCGGAAAGGTTGTTGTTGATGGCATTGAGCCTTGTCAAGCAGAAATTCTTGATTTTGAAGATGTTAAAGCAAGATATTTTAAAGTGCTTGATACGGTTGCGAAGACCTATGTTGATGCTTTAAATATTATCCACTTCATGCATGACAAATATGCTTATGAGGCTGGACAGATGGCTCTTCATGACACACATATTGAAAGATTGATGGCTTTTGGAATGGCGGGGCTTTCAGTTGCGACTGATTCTCTTTCTGCCATTAAATATGCCAAGGTTAAGCCTATCAGAAATGAAGAAGGCATTACAGAAGACTTTGAAATTGAGGGCGATTTTCCTAAATATGGCAATGATGACGACAGAGTTGACAGTCTTGCTGTTGATATTGTTCAGCATTTTATCGGAGCACTAAAAAAACATAAGTTATATAGAGGGGCAAAGCATACTCTTTCAGCACTTACTATCACATCAAATGTAATGTATGGCAAAAAGACGGGGACAACACCAGACGGAAGAAAGAAGGGTGAGGCCTTTGCACCTGGCGCAAATCCAATGCATGGAAGAGACTGTTGTGGAGCGCTTGCAAGTTTAAATTCAGTTGCGAAAATACCTTATTGTGATTGCTGTCAAGATGGTGTTTCAAACACATTTTCAATTATTCCAAACTCGCTTGGAAAAGATATGCAAATGAGAGTTGACAATCTTGTTGGCTTACTTGATGGATATTTTGTTCAAGGGGCTCAGCACCTCAATGTCAATGTGCTTGACAGAGAAAAACTTATTGATGCTATGAACAATCCTGAAAAATATCCTACTCTTACTATCAGAGTTTCTGGTTATGCGGTCAACTTCAATAAGTTGTCTCGCGCTCATCAAGAGGAAGTCATTGCAAGGACATTCCATGAAAAATTGTAATAGATTGTAATTTTAGTTTTAATTTGAGTTATTTTAAATTAAATCAATTTAGTTTTGATTTTATAATGTCTTTAAAAAGAAAATATTGGTTTTGAAGAAATGTTGTTTTAGAGTAGGGCTGCAGGTGCGGCTTGAACGCACTTGAAGAAGCGTTCAAGCGAAGGGCTTTTGGGGCAAAAAGCCCTTAAAAACAAAAGAAAAAATTCTTTTGTTTTGCACCTGCAGCCCCTATTTAAAACTCCAGCCGTGATGAAAGAAAAAAGGTGGAATATGGAAGAAATATTAGGAAAAATCAGCAGTGAAGAAAGCATGGGGCTGGTCGATGGCCCAGGCATAAGATATGTTGTATTTTTGCAAGGCTGCCAACTTCGCTGTAAATATTGCCATAACCCAGAGACTTGGAATTTGAGTAAACCTACATCATTTATTTCACCGCAAAAGCTTGTTGAGAAGATAGAGCGGTTTAAATCATATTTTGGCAAACAGGGCGGCGTTACATTTTCTGGTGGTGAGCCTTTATTGCAACCATTGTTTCTTTTAGAATGCTTGAAACTTTGCAAAGCAAGCGGGATAAATACAGCGCTTGATACATCAGGAGTTGGCATTGCTGACAATCAAACGTTAAAAGAGATTTTGGAGTTATGTGACCTTGTTATTCTTGATATTAAAGCAGTAGATGAAGATGATTATAAAAACTTGACAGGTCAAAGCATTGCTCGATTTAATAATTTTTTAAACGCTGCACAAGAATGTGGGAATAAACTATGGCTGCGCCAAGTGATCGTCCCAAATTTGAATGATAATGAAGAAAATATTGACGAGCTGGCAAACTTTATAAAGCCACTTAAAAATGTTGAGAGAGTGGAACTTTTGCCATTTCAAAATGCATGCTTAAGCAAATATAAAATGCTTGGAATTAAGTTTCAGCTTGAAGGCGTTGAAAATATGAATGAAGAAGAATGCAAGAGACTTGAAGCTTTGCTTCGAAGCAAAATATAATTGATTTTGATGGGTATTATTATGGACGAAAGATGTTTTGATTGCCCAAGAAATTGTGGCGCTAAAAGAGACCAAACAAAAGGTTTTTGCGGCGAGGGTGATAAAATTCGTGTTGCAAAAATAATAGAAAATTTTATGTGGGAAGAGCCTTGTATAAGTGGAAACAAAGGGGCTCTTGCTATATTTTTTTCGGGCTGTAATCTGCGCTGTGATTTTTGCCAAAATTATCAAATATCTCATGTCGGCAAAGGTGATTTTTACTCGCCAAAGCAGTTTAGAGAGCTTTTACTTTCTTATGACCTTGACAGATTTTCTTCAATAGACCTCATAACTCCGACACATTTTTCCTCCCTGTTAGTTGAAGCTCTTGACGGCCTTGACTTGAAAATTCCTGTTGTATGGAATAGTGGCGGCTATGAAAATGTTGAAACTATTGAAAAACTTGCAAAAATGGTGGATGTTTTCTTGCCTGATTTAAAATATTTCGATGAAGGCCTCTCTCTTAAATTGTCAAAAGCAAAAGACTATTTCACAGTTGCGTCAAAGGCAATTAAAAAGATGCGGCAGTTAAAGAAAGAGAACGTTTTTGATGAAGAGGGCATTCTTCAAGAAGGTGTTCTTATTCGTCATTTAGTGCTTCCAGGTCAAAGCCAAGACAGTAAAAAACTGCTTGATTTTATTGCAAGCGAAATTGACAGACCTTTTATTAGCGTCATGGGGCAGTTTACACCTATTGGAAACTTTATCAAAGAAAGACTTAAACCTTTGGAGTATAAAATTGTGCTTGGCTATGCAGAAAAATTGGGTTTAATCAATGGATTTTTTCAAGACCTTGAAAGCGCTGATGAAACTTTTATACCTCAGTTTTAAAATTATTTGACATCATTTTAAGTCTTGCTTGATAATAAAATAATGGCTATTTTATTTGACAAATCTTTGTGAAATTCTTAAACTATATTTATAATTGTTAAAAAGAGGGGCTCATGGCAAAGAGAAAAAAGAAAGATGACAGAAATGCACTTCAAAAAGACGCCGCAAAAATAAAAAGAAAGATGATTTCTTCAAGAGTTATAGGCATATTTTGCTGTCTGCTTGCAATTGCTTGCATTGCAGTTTATTATTTTAAAACTATCAATGAGTGGCTTTGTATTGTCATTCTTACCTATTGCATGGGCACAATTTTCACTTCAAACAGCTTTATTCAAGATGTCAAAGTGGGAAACCCTTGGCAAAGAATAAACGGCATTGTGTCTGTGGTTTTATATCTTTTAGTAGCAGCACTCATTGTATATGGCTTTGTGACAGGAAATCTAAGTCTTCAGTTTGACTGATTATTATAAGAAAAAATTTAAGTAAAAAAATTAAACTTACAAGAATTTATAACATTTTTGATGTATTGAATAACAAAAAAAGCTCGGAAATCCGAGTTTTTTTATTAAAAATAAGATAACAATAAAAAATCAAAAAATATCAACTTGTTTCAGTGCGCCGTAAGATTATTTTATAATATTTTTAATAAAATATATATAAACATTCAATATTTTATCATTTCCGTCATGTCGAAATTTTAAAAAGTACTTGACAATTTTTCGGGGGGGGGTAAAATAAAGGTGAAGAAAAAAAATAAAATAATAAAACTTTAAGCTGAAAAAAATATAAATAAAATTAAATTAAAAAATTGCCTTAGGCATAATAAATAGTCAGAAAAGGTTTGATTTAATTAAGCAATAAAATTATTAAAATAGACCATTGTTTGACTATTAAAAAAGCAAAAAGGAAAATGAAAAGGATGAAAAAAGGAAAACTGTCTCGATTATTCTTAGTTTTTGCAACTGCCCTTGCAAGTCTTTTGTTGTGCCTTCCGCTTTTCACAGTTGAGAAAGTTTCTCAACAAGATTTGTCTGTTTTGGCAAGCTCTGGTTTTACTAATGTTAGAAACTTGGAAAGCACTAATAATTCTGTTTCTCTTTTTAATAATACTATTCATAAGGTCTCAGGCAGAGTTGTTTGTAATGCAAGTATAATTGCTAATGGTATAAATGTAATTTATTTAGAGCCTTATGCAGAACTCACAGTATATGCCTCTAGCAACATGTATGCTGCTATTGAAGTAACTGAAGGAAATGTATTGATAATTGTTGGTAGAGAAGGCTCTAAGGTTTATGCTTATGGAGCTAATGCTAGTGATGGAGGGGATGGCTTAAGTGGAAGCAATGGAAGCGTAAACACTTCATCTGAATGGTATTATGGTGGAGCAGGTGGCAGAGGTGGCACTGGTGGCGCTGCTGGCACTGGAACATCTTATAAATGGTGGAATAGATATTCTGCCGGCGGCGGAGGCGGCGGAGGCGGCGGCGCTAAAGGATGGGGCGGTGACAATATTGGCTCTGGCGGCCCTGGTGGCGGCGGAGGCGGTGGCGGTGCCTCAGGCGGAGTCTTTGCTTCTGGTAAATATGAATATCTTCCAGGTGGCGAGGGTGGCGAAGGTGGACTGTCGTTCGTTGTCTTATCTCAAGGCGGCATGGGAGAAGATGCTTCTTGGAATTGTGATGGCGGCGTAACTCGCGGCGTTGGAGGTGCTTGTGGGGATTATGGTAGTTATGGCTCAATAGGCACATTATATATTCAAAATTCAACTACCTGCAGTGGAAGGACAAGAGACTACTCTTCTGATGGAAAAATTTCTCATTTGCAATACACAGCAACTTTTGATTTGGCTGGTGGCAGTGGTGTTTCAAGTGCGTCAGTTTATCTATGTCAATATATGAACACAGTTTCCAAGCCAAGCAAAACAGGCTATGCATTCCAAGGTTATTATACTGGACAAAATGGCACAGGCACAAAATATTATAATTCAGATGGCTCAAGTGCGAGAAAATGGGACATTATTGGTGACACCACACTCTATGCATACTGGACACCAAACTCATACACAATATATTTTGATATGCAAGAAGGATCGGGTGGAACAAGATCAATTGGTGCAACTTACAACTCAAGTTTGTATAACATTACAATTCCAAACAAGTCTGGCTATTATTTTGAAGGCTATTACACAGCAAGAAATGGTGGCGGCATTAAATATTATAATGCAAACGGCACAGGCGCAAGAGTTTGGAATATTGCCTCGAACACCACTTTGTATGCCAATTGGAAACCGAAGGTTTACAGCACGACTTTTGATTTTAATGGAGGACTCTTAAATGGCACCACATCCCATGGAGAGAATTTGGAGTTTGGGCAGAATTATACTTTTCCAAGCGCCAAAAAGACGGGATATATTCTTGCAAGGTGGACGACAAATTCAAGCACTGAAAGCTTTATTTGCGACAGCAATGGAGAGCTGACAAGAACAATTCCAGATTTGGGCGTGAATGGTGCAAGTGTGATCTTCTCAGCACAGTGGGAAGCATTGAAATATCCACTTACTGCTGATGCAAACATTTCAGAAGCAAGTTTCATAAATCTTTCAAGTGAGTGGAGCGGAAGTGGTCTAACAAGAACAAAAGGTGTGCTTTATGACTCAAGTTATGGTGAATTGCCAAAGGTTGAAAGAGAGGGGTATGATTTTGTTGGCTGGTTTGACGCTGAGAGTGGCGGAGATGCGGTCAGCTCATCAACTATAATGAATTCAACCAGCGGCTCAACGATTTATGCACATTGGTCAATTAAAAGTTTTACGCTTACTTTAAACGCGAATGGCGGCTCGCTTAGTGGTGAAAATTCAAAAGTTTTGCAATATGGGGCTGAATATGGCACTCTTCCAACACCAGAAAAAGATGGATATATCTTTAAAGGATGGTTTAAAAGTTTGACAGAAAGTGACAGCGTTGGCAGCAAAACCAAAATGGGTGCGGCTGATGCAACCATCTATGCTCATTGGGAAAAAACATGGGCAGCAGAGGCAGAAGATGTTACTTTTGGTCACGAAGAAGCCGACCCTTCAATGATCACTGGAGAAGGCACGCAAAGGTCACCATTCATCATTAAAAATGAAAAACAAATGGCTTTTATAGCCCTGCAAGTAAGCAAGGGAGCTAGTTTCAATTCAGTATATTTCAAACAGGCGGCAAACCTTGATTTTATTGATTTTGTATGGCTTCCAATCGGCAGTCAAAACAATCGCTTTGGAGGCAATTTTGACGGAAATGGTTATTTAATAAGAAACTTATACACTTTTAAATCAAATAAAACTATGTATTCAAATGTAGGCTTGTTTGGTTATACTGTAAATTCAACACTTAAAAATATCAACATATTGTCTGGTGAATTTTATGGTAATGAAAATGTCGGAGCGATTGTTGGCAACTTAAATTTCGGCACTATTGAAAATTGTAGAAGTGGAATAAATGTTTATATTGAAAGCTCAAACGCCTGCGGCCTTGTTGGCAGAGCAAACAATGCAAACATAAAATCATGCTATATGCACAGCAGAGTTTTTGGGAATAAATATGTTGGCGGAATTGTTGGTAAATGTGAAGAAGGTGCTGTGACAATTGAAAATTGTTATTCAAAAGCCATAATTACAACTACTGAGAATTTTGGCGGTGGAATTGTTGGATTTTCTTCTGTCAGCCAAATTATCATAAATGCCTGTGGATTTGACGGACAACTTAATGGAGAAGGCGTGTCTGCAATCGCTGGATATTTGGCAAACGGAAATATTTCAAACTCATTTTCAAATTCTCATGCAGCTGATTTATATAAAGGCACAACCGTCCTAAATTCAGTGATTTATTCAATAGATACTGAAAAGAGATATGTAGGCAGTGATTTCTCAGCCTGGTCTGTTTCGGCAAGAGGAATACCTCTTCCTGCAGGATTTTCTTGGCTTGGAAGTGTAGGAACGCCACTAAATATAGAAATACTTTCAACTCTTGGCTATCAGGCTCAAAATTAAAGCTGACTAATTAAGTCAGCTTTTTTGTGTTTAATCGTTTTTATCTTTGTCTTCGTTTTTAATGTTTACAGGTTTGTCGTTTTCAAATTCGCCGTCAATTGTTTCAGATGAAGGGGTTATTTCAGTCGAATTATTAAGTTTTGTATTGTCTTGGCTTGTTAAGTTTTGCAGTGCTGGCATTTTGAAACGCTTTTGTCGTCTTTTAAGTTTGAGTTTTTTAATCAGCTCTTTTCGCTGATATTTATTTTCTGTTTTCAATGTTTTTTCGGCAATTCTGATTTTATTTTTAAATATTGACTGCTCTTTCATAAATTCGCCGCTTCCTATCGTTTCTGTCACAATGGATGAAAATACGAAGCAGTTTTCATCAATTGAAGAGACAATGCGTTTCATCTCAGTCGATTGCTCGTTTGGAAGAAGGCAGAGAAGAATTGATTTGTTTTTCTTTGAAAACATTCCTGTTCCGTCAAGCTTGGTCACGCCTCTGTGATAGCGCTCAAGAAGGGCATGCGCTATTTCCTCATCTTTGTCGCAAATGATGTAGTGTGCAATCACTCTCTTAGAGCCATCAAGCACGAGGTTTGTTGTGAGTGAATTGATTACCGCAACCACAAGCGCGTAAAGACCAGTTTGAAGTCCAGCGGTGAGAATGCTTAAGGTGAGAACGACCGCATTGATAAGCAGCAGGCAATAACCCGTTTTAATCTTTGGAAAATATCTGTTGATGATTACGCCAGCAATGTCGCTCCCGCCAGTTGTTCCACCAAACTTCATGGCAATGCCCACACTTATACCACCGATAATAGCGCCCACAATCGCGTATAAAAGCACATCACTTTGAGCGGCATTTGCTATCACTGGAATGGTAATAAACTGCATGCCAAGGGTATAAAAACCTATTCCAAGCCCTGAAAGTACCAAAAATTTCCAGCCGAAAATTTTCAGTGCAAAGAGGAAGATAATCAAATTAAAAATAAGATAAATCACTGCGGTTGGCAGGTTTAACCCAACAGATGCCAGTGCATTTCTGATGATAAGTGCAAGACCAGAAATTCCAGTTGGAATAATTCCCGCAGGCTCAAAGAAATTTTTGAAGTTTGCTCCGCCTATGAGAGCGGCAAGCGAAACCATTACCATTTGCAAGATAAACTTGCTTAATTTTTGTTTTTGTTTGTTTTCAGCATTTTTTAATAACATTTTTTGAGTATAACACATCTTTAAAATTTTGTCAAAGAACATATCAACCATTTTATTCAGTTTTCAATCTTTTAGTGCCTTTTATTTAAAGGAAATTAAGCTAAAAAAGGGGATAAAAAGCAAATACAAGAAAAAACTTGACAAATGTCGAATTTTTTGAGAGAATAGGCATATGGAGAAATGCTTATTTGTTTACAACCCAGAAGCTGGGAAGGGCAAGATTAAAAATAAAGAAGAATATATAGTAAAAAGATTAAGCGAAAAATATCAAGTGGAAGTTGCTCATTCGCAATATGCAGGCAACATTAAAGAAATCATAATTGAAAGGGGAGAGGATTTTTCTTTGATTGTTGGAGCTGGTGGAGATGGGACTTTAAACGAAATTATTGATGCAGTCATGAATTTGACTAAAAAGCCAGTGCTTGGCTATATTCCTGCGGGCACAGTCAATGATGTTGCACATTCATTATATATTCCACGAAAACTCAAAAAAGCTGTTGATAATATCTTAAATGGTCAGCCATTTAGTCATGACATATTGAAAATAAATGACAAATTTGGAATTTATGTTTGTGCAGCTGGTCTTTTTACCGAAGCAAGTTATCTGACACAACAGCATATAAAAAAGAAGATTGGCAAGGTTGCCTATATGTTTATTGGAGGACTCAGCATTTTTCGCGCAAGGCCTATGAAACTTAAACTCACTTTCGAAAGTGGCGAAATTGAAGGGCGTTATGCGATTATTCTTATCAATAATTCCCGCTATACAGCCGGCCTTAGAATAAATAAATCGGCTATTTTAAATGACGGGCTGGTGGATGTGATGCTTGTTGAAAGCAGAAAGAAAATTATCGGAATTTTTGCCATACTTAAAACTATGTTTATGTTCGTGCGTGGCATCGACCATTATTTAACTCGCCGCCATGTTCACCATCTTCAACTTACCAATTTTAAAGTTGAAGTAAGCGAAAACACTACAATCAACTTAGACGGCGAAAAGTCAAGCAGTGGAAGTTTTTCTGTGTCAGTGATTAAAAGCGGAGTGCAGATTTTAGTGCCAAAAATACATAAACTTGAAAAACAGGTTATGAAAATTGATGGCTGAATAAAAAAGGAGTGAAGTTGACTTCTCCTTTTTTTTTCTTTACTATTGATTTTTAAACTATGATATGATATAGTTTAATTAGATAAATTTAAGTCGTAAGGTGGCTTTTGCAAAATGGATTTAAATAATCTTAACAGAAATTGTTCATCAAAAGTAGTTGCTGGTGGTGATTACAAGGGTGCAGGATTTTCTGTTAAGATACTTGCCCATTTGTCAACAAATAAGTCACAGGAATCCGAAGGTGAATAAATGGAAGAAAAAAGATATGCTTTTGGTGTAAAGATTGAAGAAAAGCCACTTTCTGTCAAGGATCAAATGAAATTTTATATCGACAATGGCAAAAGCTTTATGCTGCATGGGCCAAGTGGAGTAGGAAAGACAAGGCGAGTGCAAGAGCTTGACCCAGACTGCATCTGCTTGCAACTAAGAAATGGAATACTGCCAGAAGAGATAATTGGAAAGACAGGATCAGTGGGAAAAAATTCCTTTTGGATTGAGCCAACTTGGTATACACGCTTGAAAGAGATTTGCGAAAAAGACCCAGATCATAATCATGTGCTGTTTATAGACGAGCTTACAAATGTAAATGATAAAGAGCAGTCTCTTGTATTTCATATTGTTTTAGAGCATTCAATTGATGGAAATATGGGGGCGCTTCCAAAGAATTGTGTAGTGGTTGCTGCTGGAAATAGTCCTGAAGAGTCGTCTGCAGCTTACAATATGCCAGAGCCACTTTTCCGCAGATTTACCGCACATATAAATCTTGAGCCTGACATTAAAAGTTTTATTGAGTGGGGAAGTGAAATTGGCAAAAATGGTCGTCCAAAAATTCATCCACTTGTTTCAGCTTTTGTTGCCGCTTATGGTGATAAGGTTTTCTATACAAAATATGATGAAGAAAATCCACAAAAGTTTGCTATTGACCCTCGTGGATGGGAACAGGTTTCAAATATTATCTATGACAACAACAATGTATTGCGCTTAAAGCTTATTGCCGATAAGATTGGGCTTGACCATGCAACAGCTTTTCTGCAATTTGCTTCAAGTAAAAGAATTTCCATCAAGGATATTTTGCTTCAAAGATTTGGCGAGAATGATTTGCCAAAAAATCAAGATGAAGAATTTGCTCTTATTTGCTCACTGCGCACAGCAGACGAAAAGCAGGTGGAGTTTGTACGAAATTTCATAAAAGAAAACTTAAAAGCAGAAAGCCTTCCAGTTTTTGACAGTCTTTGGATTGGCAATAATGATGAGCGTGCAATGTTGATAGCCGAGCTTGATGGCGAAAATTTTGATAGAAGTTATTAAAATAAAAAATATTATATGGATTTAATTGTTTTAAAGAAGACAGTGTTTTATAAATTTAAATTAAAACCAATTAAGATTTGAGAAAAAGCAGCTTCAAAAAGCTGTTTTTTTATTAAATTTTAATGAAATCTTGCTTTTTAATGTTAGTTTTTACATTATTTAGGCAATAAATAGGCTATGGAAAAGATGATTTTGCCGTTAGGGAATGGCATTGGTGTTTATGAGAAAGGGCGGCTTTGCGTTAGCATGATTGATTCAAGTGGAAGCAAAAAGGTAGGAGGGCGATTTGTAAAAACGGTCAACAAGTTTTTTTCGCTGCCTGTTGTTCGTGGTTTCACCTTTCTTTTTTATGGAATTTGGCTTTATATTGCTTCTTTTAAGCTGCTTGGAGAGCTTGAAGATCGTCCAGAAAATGAAAAGAATAAAAGTTTCAAAATTGCCAAAAATGTCACCATTGCCTCAACTTATATTGTGCTGATAGCCATGCTTTTGGCTGCTTTTTTGTTTGGATTTTTGTTTTTGGGCGTCTTTCCTGCCTTTTTATTTCATAAGGCTTTTCCAGACGGCAGCTCTTATTATCTGCGCTCAAGCATGATTGCACTTCTTCGTTTTGCCCTTTTATATTTAATTTTTGTGGGCTTGCGTTTTGTGCCTTTCATGAGCGGACTTTATTCCTTCAATGGCGCTGGCAATGTTCAAATGAGCGGAAAAGAAGAGACTATAAGACCGCGCACTTATCCTCTGAATTTTTTAAATTTTCTGTTAAACATTTTTCTATTTTCAACTTTTGTGATATCATTACTTTCGGTAAATATCTTCTGGCCGGTAAATTTTTTGATAAACATGTTGCTGTTTTTGGCTGTTGTGCCCATTGTATATGAAATTTTGCGCTTTGCAAGCGTGACAAAAGCTGTGTGGGTAAAAGATGTGGCAATTGTGACAAACTGGCTGGTAAGCATAAGACCAACAACTACACAAAGTGAGGTTTTGGCTGTGGCAAGAAAAGAGCTTGATTTTTATAGTGATTTTGAAAAGACGGAAAATGGACGGGTTGCAATGTCCAGCCTTTATGCCGAAATGGAAACTAAACTTAAGGCAAGTGATAAATTTGAGCCAAGTGATTGCGACTGGATAATAAGCACAGTGCTGAATAAAAATAGGGCGGAAGCAAAGCTTGAGAGAAGTGTCAGCTTAAAGGAATATCGTGAGATTGTCAGAGCTTGTGATAGGCGAGCTAAAGGCGAGCCGCTTTCAAATATATTTGGTTTTGTTGAATTTTATGGGCTTAGATTTGATGTCAACAAAAAGGTGCTTTCGCCAAGAATGGAGACCGAAATACTGGTGGAAGAGGCGCTTAAGAAGATAAACGAAACTGATGCTGAAAATGTGCTTGACCTTTGCACCGGAAGCGGGGCAATTGCAATTTCAATTGCAAAGTTTTCATCTTGTAAGGTTTTTGCTAGTGATATATCAAAGCAGGCGTTGGCTGTTGCTGAGGCAAATGCCAAGAAAAATGAAGTCAAAGTGGAATTTTGTCAATCAGATTTAATGAAAAGTTTGAAAAAGGGAAGAAAGTATGATATAATAGTTTCAAATCCACCGTATATAAAAAGCGGTGATATTGAAAAGCTTGACATTGAAGTGAAAAAGTATGACCCAAAACTTGCGCTGGATGGCGGGGAGGATGGTCTTGACTTTTATAGAAAGATTATCGACGAGGCAAAAAGCAAACTTACTAAGAAAGGTTGGCTTATGTTTGAAGTTGGGCAGGGGCAAAGTGACGGCGTTTGCGAGCTCATGCAAAAGGCCGGCTACGATAATGTTCAAGCAGTAAAAGATTACAGTAAGATAGAAAGGGTGATTTATGGTAGACTTAGCAAATGAACTTTTAGAAAAAACTGGCAAGACAAAAGATCGTTTTGAAAAATTGACAGAACTTGTCAGTGACCCGGCAGTGATTGCCGATAATAGAGAATGGAAAAAACTGGTTAAAGAGCGCTCTTCAATTGAAGAGATTGCTCTTGCCCATGACAGACTTGAAAAACTTGTCAATGATTATCACGCAAGCAAGGCTGGTTATGAAACTGAAACAGACCACGAAATGAAAGATTTGTTTTATGAGGAATACTCCACGCTTGAAAGCCAGATTGAAAGCGAAATTGAAGAAATTAAAGTGCTTCTTCTTCCAAAAGATGCCAATGATGACAGCAATGTTATTGTTGAAATCCGACAGGCTGCGGGTGGTGAAGAATCTGGACTTTTCTGCACCGAGCTTTACAGAATGTATTGCATGTACGCCGAGAAAAAACATTGGAAAGTGGAAGTTATGGACATAAATGAAACAGAGCTTGGTGGAATAAAAGAGATTACTTTCATGATCAAAGGCAAGGGCGCTTACAGCCGTTTTAAATATGAAAGCGGCGTTCATAGAGTGCAAAGAGTGCCTGAGACGGAAAGTCAAGGTCGAATACATACTTCAACTTCAACTGTTGCCGTGCTTCCAGAGATTGAAGAAGTCGAATTTGAAATTGAAGACAAAGACCTTAAAATTGACACCTATCGTTCTTCTGGCGCAGGTGGCCAGCATGTCAATAAGACAGAGTCGGCAATCAGAATCACACACCTTCCAACAGGTATTGTTGTTGCCTGTCAGGATGAACGCTCCCAACTTAAAAACAGAGACAGGGCAATGTCAATCTTGCGTTCAAAACTGTATGAATATTATCAAGGACAGATTGAAAGTGAATATAAGGAAAACAGAAAAAGTCAGGTTGGCACAGGTGACCGTTCAGAACGAGTGCGCACTTACAACTATCCTCAAGGCCGAGTGACAGACCACCGCGTTAATGTGACCTCTTACAGCCTTGATAATGTGCTTAATGGCGACATTGATATGTTTATCGACGCCTTGACACTTAAAGACCGCGCAGAAAAACTTGCAAACGCTTAAATTAAAAACGACATATAGGTCGTTTTTTTTTTGTTTGCTTTTGAAGAGTTATAAATATAAAAATATAGCTGTTTAAATCAAAACAATATTGGGAAAAGGAAGGAAAGCAATCAAAATGAAAAATGGCGAAAAAGGGCAGGGACAATTAAAATCATATTCGTTTGACATAATGATGAAATTTATGCTATAATAATAAAGTCAGCTTCTATAAAAATATTTGCTTGAAAGGTTTGACTTCAACAAAATTTAATATAGGAGGTACAAAATTCAACTGAAATTTCTTGAGAAAAATTTGTGTTTGTTTTCTCAGTGAAAGTCAGTTGGTCATTATGCAGTTGCAAATTACAAAGCCAAAGCGTGTTATTGTTGAAATTACTGACAAATGCAATTTCAGATGTAAACACTGCTTTGCAAATAAAAAAGACTTGGAGCTTAGCGTCCAAAGTTGGAAAAGAATTTTTGATAATATATGCAAAGAAAAAATTCAGAGTATTACGATTACAGGCGGCGAACCTCTGCTCTATAAAGACCTATTCATTCTTTTAAAGCAACTTCATTTAAGAAAGACATTGCTTACTCTTGACACCAATGCCTCTCTTATAAATGAAAACAATATCAAACTTATTGAAAAATACTTCAAAAAGGTGAGGATTTCACATTATGGAGTAAATAGAAGTTGGCATGCAAACACAAATTCAAAAGCCTTTGACGAAGAAAGGTTTTTAAAAGTTTTAAAACTGTTATGCGACAGCAAGCTTAAAGTGCAAGTAAAAATTCCATTGTTTTCAAACAATGTGAAAAACATGTCAAAGTTGCTTGACAGCTTAAAGCCTTTTGATATTGATGAAATAGTGCTTATCCCAATCATTCCGGTGGGGAAGGCAAAGTCGCTTTCAAACCTTATAGGTGCGAGAGAGGCTAAACGACTAATAAATAAGTACAATGATAAAGAACGAAACATTCGAGTTTTTAGGTGGACAAAAGGCAAGCATTTCCTTATCAGAAGCAACGGAAATGTGGTGCTTCATCCACCAATAAATAAAGAGGAAACTTTGCTTGGAAATGCAATGGACAGATCCATCTCAGAGCTTTGGGAACGCGTTCCAGAAAAGTATAAACAAATCAATGATGTATTTACATCAGATTTGGCTCAAAATTAAATAATTTGCATATATTTCACAGAAAAAGTCGAAAAAATCGGCTTTTTTTGCTGTTTTTTGCAAATTTTGCTTAAATTATTGCTTAATTTGTCAAATTTAGATACTTAAACCTCTTATTAAATAAATTAAAATATGTCATTAGTTTTTCTAAAAAAGGTTTTTAAAACATTTAACATATTGACTTTTAAAATAATATATGATACAATAGATCAAGTCATCTAAGGAGGCATTTTTCATGAGCAAAATAATAAATGATGTGCTTGACAAGGCAACAAAGATTGCAATTGTTTCACACATAAATCCTGACGCTGACGCACTTTGCAGCAGCTTGGCTCTTAAGAATATTATTAAAAACAATTATGACTACAAATATGTTGATGTTTTTGTTGATGGGGAAATAGGCTCGCTTTATGACCCTATTCTTAGAGATGAGGTTGTTAATCCAAGAAAACCATGTTCAAGCTATGATTTGGTGTTTGTTCTTGACAGCCCAAACATTGAAAGGACGGGAATTTATGGCGACCTTATTTTAAATACTCCAGTTATTGTTGACATTGACCATCATGCAACCAATGAAAAGTTTGGCACTTTCAACTTTGTTTCAGCTGGCGCTTCAAGCACTTGTGAGATGATTTATCTTATGGCAAAGGGCTCTAAGTTTGAGATGAACAATCTTATCGCGAAAGAGCTTTATCAAGGAATTATCACTGACACTAACTGCTTCACTTCAAACGCTATTTCAAGACGCTCTCATCAAGTTATCAGCGAGCTTTTGGGATACAAATTTGACTCTGAGGCAATCAAGGCATACTACTTTAAAAACAATTCAGTTGCTAAAACAAGACTTTTACAAAAGGCGCTTATTTCACTTAAATTTTATGGCGGTGAAAAATTTACAACTATGAAAATACCAAACGAGCTTTTTGCCAAATTTGATGCAAGCTTTGAAGACTCTCTTGGAATTATCGATAATGGCATCAATATTTCAGGGACAGAAATCAGTGCAATTTTGGTTGAAAAAGAGCCTGGGCTTATTCATGTAAGTTTAAGAAGCAAGGGTAAAATCAATGTTGGCGAAATCGCACAAAAGTTTGGCGGTGGTGGAAGCCTTGAGCTTGCGGCATATCAAACTGAAGGGAATATCAAAGAGTGTGAAAGTGCACTTGTGGCTGAAGTGTTGCCACAGCTTGGTGATATAAAAGAAGATGAAGAAATCTTATTTTAATTTTGATTAAATCAAAAAGGATATAAAATATTTTTATATCCTTTTTTTTGTTTTCATTTCTAAGTTTTTAATTTTATATAAAAAACTTAATTAAAAAACACGACCCGATTGGCCGTGCTTTATTGTTTTTAATATTTATCATCTTTAAGAGTTTCATCTTTATTTAAGCTTTCTTCTGATTTAAGCAGGTTTTTAATTTCTTCCTTCCTTTCAGCGTCTTTCTTTTCAATAAAGTTTTTAATTCGTTTTGCTTTGGCTTCGCTTACATGAGCTTCTGGGAAAATGTCTCCATATTTATTAAAAGATTCTTCATGCTCAGCAGCATATTCAAGCCTTCTGTTTAGCACCCACATATCTTTAAATACAGGGTCGAGAGGATTCGGTATTATATGAGATGGTAAAACATTTTCAAGATGTCCATAATAGTTTTCAAAAGCCTTGCCCATAAAATAATCTTTCCAAAGCTCTGCGTTGCATTCAATTCCTTTTTCAATAATTGTCTTGTCAACGCCAAGCTTTTTTAATGTGTTTACAAGACCCTTTCTGAAAATTTTATCGCAGTCTGGCTGCAAAATCCAATTAGTTTCGTATCCCTTTGGTATAAGCCAGTCTTTTCCGCCATTTTTGATGTGCCTTATCTGCCATGCAACAACTTTAAGCTGATAATCTTTTAATTTTTGTTCGAAAAATATTGAATGCTTTACATAATTGCTTATTACTGATGGTGAAACTTTTAAATTCGCTTCGAAAAGCTCTAGTTGAAGCATTTTGGTTAGCCAAACTTTATCTTTTATGTTGTATGGAATGTTTGGTTTTGTAAGTGTGTTATAGTCAAAAGCTTTATAGTCATCTATAGGCTCGCTTGAAAAAAGGCTGATAGTTGCTTGATCCAAAACCGCTTTTGCATCCTGCACTCTTACAATTTTTAATTGAGATGGTGCATCTTTAATTGAAGAAGGCATGCGCTTTGCCTTATTATTTTTGATTATTTCAGGTATATTCATAAAATCTCCTTATAATGTTTGAGACAAACTATTTACTTCTAAAGTATATCATGGTTTTGCTTTCATTTCAAGATGAATTTTAACAAACTTAAACTTTGAGCGTTTCTTTAATTTCCGAAATGACTTCATTTAAGAAATTTTTATCCTCTTCGTTGAGTTTTACAGCATAATGCTCATTTAAAGCAATGAAATAGTTTTCAAGATTGATTTCTGCTAAACTTGCCTTAAAGTTTAAGTCAAATAAAAAGGCGAGGAAGCAAAATATGCGGTCAAGTTTTGTTTGCATTTGCTCAATTTTGACAAGCTGATGAGCTTTTAAACTTTCAAGACATGATGGGGTGTAACCATCCTTTTCAAACATAATGTTAAGACCGCCGAAGCCTATAAGATTGAATAGGTCAAGCTTGTCTGTGTCTCTTATTAGGTTGCAATAGTTGATGATGGTTTCAAAACTGTTTGTGTTGTCAGCATCGTGTGAGAATTTGTCTTTTATGTACTGCTCATCAATGGCGAATTTGTTGTGAAATTTGATTGCCATGTTAAGTAAAAGATAATCTTTTTTATCAATTTTAAAATCTGCAATTTTGTCCTCTTCAAAAAGAAGATGACAAGCCCTGTCTGCATGGTCAAAGGTTTTTCGATCAAGAAAACTTTTAAACTCTGCCCATTGATAAAATCTGGCATAATCATGCAAAAGTCCAAGCAAATAACATAAATTTTCGTCAAGCCCAACTTTTTTGCCCACCTCTTTGCTCATTTTGGCGACGCGGAGGGTGTGATAATATTTAAGATTTATACCGTGCTCTTCCATGTTGAAGTTTGACTTTACAAAGTTATCAAATATCATTCCATTTTCATCTAAGATAAATGTATCAAGATTGTAATTTTTGATTATTTCCATTTGTATCTCCTATAAAATTCCCTATAAAGTAGCTTTGTTTTTATATTTTATTTCGGTATTTAATAAAAAGGTTATAGTTTAAAAACTTCAATAAAGTCTATTTTTTTTTAATTGCTTAAATAAAAACTATTTATTTAAAATTTCTTTTTTATAAAGTTCAAGACTTTCATCTATAATTTCAATGGCGCGCTCTTTTCCGCCTAGCTCTTTGACTTCAACTTTTTTGTTTTCAAGCTCTTTATACACACGCAAGAAATGCATAAGCTCGTCAAATATGTGCTTTGGAAGTTCTTTGATATCAGAGTAATTGTTGTATTGTGGGTCACCATAAGGAATAGCAATGATTTTTTCGTCACGCTCATTTCTGTCGGTCATAATCACCACACCGATTGGATAACATCTTACAAGACACAGCCTTTCAAGAGGTTGACTGCAAAGCACGAAAACATCAAGAGGGTCGTGGTCGCCACAATAGGTGAGTGGAATAAACCCATAATTCATAGGATAGTGGGTGCTTGTGTAAAGCACTCTGTCCATAATAAGACAGCCAGTTTCTTTGTCAAGCTCATACTTAGTCTTGTCACCTTGCTGAATTTCGATGCAGGCAACAAAATCGTTTGCCTTAACTCTGTCACTGTTCATCTCTTTCCAAATATTCATAAAACACCTCTTTTTTTATTTGTGTAATTTTAGCAGAAAATAAACAAAAAGTCAATCTTATTGACAATAAAGCAGAATTAAAAACAAGAAAGCAAACCAAAAAAATAAAAACCAAGTGTTATGCCCAAAAACTTTAAATCAACAAAAAAAATGCTTTATCATAAACGATAGAGCATTTGAGTGCATAAAAAACTTTAAAAATTTTTAAAAATTTATTAGTTTGCATAATTTATTTATAAAATTTTGTGCGTGTCTTATTATTTTTGAAACAAAACTACGCCTTCGCCTATGGCATTTATTGCTTGGTCAAGCAATACTTTAAAGCCTATCTCTTCCGCCCGCGTCTTCAGCCAGCTTCTATGAACAAGATATTCGTTGTCTCGTTCCGCAACAAGCAGGCCTGCCTTATACTCGTTCTCTTTGCAAAATGCTGCAACTTGTTCTGCCTTTTCAATATTTTCTTCTGTGAGCTGTTTATCTTTCATTACATTCCAAAAAGTTGATGCATACCCTTCGTTTGAACGCAACTCCCAAAGTTTAACAATGTCAGCTTTATCATCAAGTTTGCTTTCTTCTGGGATAAAGGCCTCTAATATGCAAACGAAAGAGCCTTTTTTCATGTTTTTGTAAAGGTTGCTCAAAAATTCGACTTTGTTGTTTAGCGGGTCAACAATATGATGAAAAGAATGAAGCATAAATACTAAATCTGCAGTGATATTTGTTTTTGCAAATTCAACCATATCCATACATTCGAAACTTGCATTGCTAAATATATTAAGTCTTCTTGCCTCATCAACTATATTTTGTCTAAAGTCATAACCAACAATTGTTTTATCAGCAAAATTTTCAGCGACCAAAAAAGAAGATGAGCCAGTTGCACTTCCCAATTCGACTATGTGATTTGGGTTTGTAAATTTAATAATAGAAAGCAAACATTCTTGTATGGTTTTATAATAACTGGTTTGTTTTAAAAAGTTGTTGAAAACTTCTTCATTGTTATAAAAAGATGGTGTTTTATCATAATTTTTCATAATTTTCTCCTTTAATAAGCATTCAAGCGTATTGATGCTCTCATACGATTTTTATTGTATGTATCAACATTAAGCATAGGGTAATTTAAATATTGATTTTAAGTTTAACATAAATTAAAAACTTGTTAGTTTAGTGCTTTGTCTATAATGTTTGCTATATAGTTTTAATAACCGCTTATCTAAATAAGACAATGCCGAATTTTGAATTTTTTCTGGAATGCCATAATAAGCTTCGGCAATAGCACAAGAAATTGCACACAATGTGTCCGAATCTCCACCAATTGATATGCTTGTTCTTAAACAATCTTCAAAGTCATTGCTTATAAGAAAACAATATATCGCTTGTGGCACAGTGTTTTGACAAGTTTCATTAAAGCAATATTTTTCTTTCAGCTCTTCATAGTCAAAATCTAATTTGTAATATTTTTCTTCTATATGATTTTTAATTTCTTCTTTTGATTTTTTATTTAATGCAAGCCAAATCGCAATGGCTGTTGCCTCTGCACCTTTAAGTCCTTCTAGATGATTATGCGAAACGGCAGTCACTGCTTTTGAAAGTTTTTTCACTTCGTCAAGACTTTTTGCAAAATAAGCAACAGGACTTATTCTCATAGCTGAGCCGTTCCCATACGACTCATAAGGTTGTGGTTTTTTCTGGTTTAGCCAAACTTTGAAAGATTTCCCATAACCAGCATTTGGGTATAACTTGCCAAATTTTTGCATTTCTTTTATTACTTGCTTATTCAAATTCTCAAAGTTTTTCTTTTGCGTCTTTCTCAAAGCTTCGGCAATAGCGAAAGTCATAACAGTGTCATCAGTGAAAAAGCAAAAGGGGTCAAACAATATAAAATCCTTTCTTTTTATATTGTTAAATTCATAAACTGACCCAACAATATCGCCAACAATTGCACCTAACATATATTCTCCAAATTTGTTATTTTAAAATGTATTTTTACTCGCCAAGTTTTTTGATATAACGAAAATTTAAAATAAATATTCTGATAACAACTCATAGATTATAATCTTTTCATTATTTATACCTACAGTTTTATTAAAAATAGCAAACTCTACTTTGATTTTGCGAAAATCAAATATGGTGCGGGAGATGGGAGTCGAACCCACATGGTATTGCTACCACAGGTACCTGAAACCTGCGCGTCTGCCATTTCGCCACTCCCGCATTCTAAGATTTTTCAGGTTTTTAAAGCTGTCTTTTCTTTTTAAAACTGGTTTTTAAAAACCTCTTTTCTTATTATACTTTTAATTTTTTTAAAAATCAATCTTTTTGCTTTATTTTTGAGACAAATTAAATTTGTTTATGTTATACTAACTGAAAAGGGAGATTTATGGAAGAATTATATTTTAGAGAAATGTCGCTTGAAGACAAAGAAAAAGTGATTGAATACATAAATGAGTTTGTCGCCTATGGCAGCGTCATCAATGGTTTCAGTGGAGCTACTTCCGCGCAGACTTTTGAAGAGCTTTTCGCAAAACAGCAGAAAAATAAAAGTTATCCTTTTGTTTCTTATGATCAAGAGGAAAGAAGCCCTCAAGAGACATATTTGCTTGTAAGAAAAAATGATGAAAGGCTTGTTGGCACTTTCAATATTCGTCTTCATCTTACTAGGGCGTTAGATGAGTCTATGGCAGGGCATATTGGTTATGGAATAAGACCAAGTGAAAGGCGAAAGGGCTATGCAAGTGAGGGCTTGAGATTGGCACTGGAAGAGTTTAAGAAAAGGGGTGTTAAATCTGTAAGGCTGGGCTGCTTCAGTGAAAACATTGGCTCAAAAAAGGCGATATTAAATAACGGCGGAAAACTTATATCACATAAAAATTCGCTTATGGCCGAAGATTATTATGAAATCACTTTAGGTTGAAGTATACTATAAAATCAAATTTAGATTAAAAGGAAGAGATATAATGACAACAAAAGAGTTTCGTGATTATGTGGTTGAATGCTTGGGATGTTTTGAAAACATTACTTGTCGTGCGATGATGGGGGAATATTTGCTTTACAAAGATGGGGTGTTGTTTGGTGGAATTTATGATGGCAGAGTGCTTGTGAAAATTGTTTCACAAAACGAAGAATTTAATATGAAAGAACAGATTCCTTATAAGGGTGCAAAGCCAATGTATTACTTAGAGAATTTGGATAATCAAGACCTTGTAAAAGAGGTGGTCGAAGCCACTTGCAAGGGGCTTAGTTTAAAAGGTGCCAAACAAAAATAGAAAGTTTGGTGTTATGCAATTTCACAATATCAAGAACAAAAATAATAGGATAAAAAGTGAGGGATTATGAATATTATGGTCACAGGTCGATCTGGCTCGGGCAAGTCAACTTTTGCGCAAAAGCTTAGTCAGGCGCTTGGGTTTGAATATATTGACATTGACAAGGTGGGGCATAGTCTTTATCAAGATAAAAATATTTTAGAAAAAACGAGGCAGCTTTTTGGAGATGGAATTTTTGATGATGGAGTCTTCAACAGAAAGAAGCTTGGCAAGATTATATTCAGCGAGCAGGGCTCTGAAAGGGTAAAGGAGTTTAATGATTTTACATGGTCGTATATGCAAGATCTAATTGACGAGATGATTAAACGACATGAGAATGTTGTGCTTGACTGGATACTTCTTCCAACAACTAAATATTGGAATTGGGGAGAGCGTATTCTCGTGAAGGCAGACAAGGCAAAGCGGTTTGAGAAGATTAAACAGAGAGACAATGTAAGTGAAGAATATATTGAAGCGAGAGAAAAGGCCGCCATTGTTTACTTTGAAGACGAGTTTGATTATGTTGTTGAAAACGACTTTTCTGACAAGCTTGAAAGGGAAGTTGCAAGAATTGCCAATATTATTTTAAATGAGGTGGAAAAATGAAAATAGGATTTTATGCTGGAAGTTTTGACCCTTTTACAATTGGACATCTTCATATTGTAAAAGCAGCAAGCAAGGTATTTGACAAAGTCTATGTTGGAATGGGTGTAAATCCAAACAAAAAGAGAAGATATGACATGGAAAAGATGCAGGCTGCAATAAATCTGCTTTTTAATAATGAGGGGCTTAACGGCTGTGAATGCATTATTTATGAGGGACTTACAGTAGATGAGGCGCTTAAGCGCAAGGCGACCTTTCTTGTGAGAGGGGTGCGTAATGGAGTCGATTATGGTTATGAAGAAAATCTTGCTCAGGTCAACGAAGAAATAAGCGGAATAGATACAATATATTTTAGAGCGGGCGAGTTTGGTGTTGTCAGCTCAAGCATGGCAAACGAGCTGATTGAAAGAGGGCGAGACGCTGGGAAATATCTCCCAAAAGAGATTGAAGAGGTGGTTAAAAATGGCAGATAAAGTGATAGACAAAACTTTTAATTCGCTTTGGAATGAAAACCATAGAAAACATAATAAAAGCGAAATTCAATATGACGATTGGCTGGTTAAATGGCTTCCACAACTCAAATCAGAGGCGAATATTTTAGAGCTTGGTTGTGGACTTGGAAACAACGCAAAATTTCTGGCTGACAATGGCATAAAAGAATTGGCGACAGACCTTTCTGAAGTTGCTCTTGAAAATGTAGCAAAGATTGAAGGTATTACGACGCAAAAACTTGACCTTACAGAGCCATTTGCTTTTGAGGATGAAAGTTTTGATATCGTTTTGGCCGATTTGTGTCTTCATTATTTTAGTGAAAGTATGACAGAAAAAATCATGCTTGAAATTAAGAGGGTGCTTAAAAAAGACGGAATGCTTCTGGCAAGAGTAAATTCGACAGCAGATATCAATCATGGTGCTGGGCAAGGCGAGAAGCTGGAAGAGAATTTCTTTTTCGTGGAAGGCTACAACAAGCGCTTCTTTGATGAAAAGACGGCTCAAAAGTTTTTTGGCTTGATTGGCAGTTGTCAAGTAAACAATGCAGTTATGAAAAGATATGAAAAAGAGAAACAATTGCTTGAAATATGTGTTTTAAAAAAATAATTAAATAAATAATAATAAAAATTTAATTTAAATAAAAAATATAAAAATTTAAAATAAAGTAAAATAAAAAAAAGAATTTAATTAAATAATAACAAAAAAATGCTAAAAAATACATAAAAAAATAAAAAATATTATTTTCTGCCATTTTTATCGATTTTTTCAGCATTTTTCATTATTTAATTCCTATTATAATTATTTAAATTTAATTATTTTTCAATTATTAAAAAAGTAAAAATAAAAAACAAGGGAGAAAGAAATGAATAAAGATTATTTAGAATTCGCAAAAGAGATTGCCCAGTTTGCTGGCCAGACTATGAGAAAATATAACAACAAAGACAATGGCGCAAGTTATAAATTCGACAATACAATTGTCACAAAAGCTGACAAGGAGATAAATGATTTTCTCATTAAGCGTGTCAAAGAAGACTATCCAACTCATTCGGTTGATGGCGAAGAAAGCAGTTTTGGAAAGAGTGATTATGTTTGGGTTTGTGACCCTGTTGATGGCACTGCAATGTATGCAAGACATATTCCGATGTCAGTCTTTTCGCTTGCCCTTGTAGTTGACGGCATTCCAATTTTAGGTGTGGTTTATGACCCTTGGACAGATAGTTTATATTCTGCGGAGAAAGGAAAGGGGACTTTCCGTAATGGTGAAAAAATTCAGGTGAACAGCGTTCAACTTGATGACATGAGATCAGTATCTCATTATGATATGTGGCCAGAGTCACCATACAACATATTTGATGCGATAAAAGAGCTTGGCAAAAAGACCTATTTTGTCAGTGTTGGAAGCATTGCTCGTGCTTGCGTTGCAGTTGCAAGCGGTGATTTCAACCTTGCAATCTTTCCAGGCACACGTCATAAAAATTGTGATATAGCTGCGGTAAAAATCATTGTTGAAGAAGCTGGCGGAAGGGTCACTGATTTGTTTGGCAATGCACAGCGTTATGACGGCGACATAAACGGTGCAATAATAAGCAATGGTGTTGTTCATGAAGAGGTTTTGTCAGCAATAAGAAAACAGCTTAAAGATTTGAAAGGTTAAGCTTAATTAGTATGGTGCAAAAGAATAAAAAAGATATATAAGAAGGTTGAAAATGAAAGCATTTGACAATCAAACCACCACAAAAATATTACTCAGTGTGACAAATAAAAAGACTGATGAGGAAAAATGTCTTTATATTTTTGCTGGGCCGAATGGCAGTGGAAAGTCCACCTTAATTGCAAATTGTTATGTCAATGGAAAACTTGAATGCCCTTATATCAATGCAGACCTGAATTGCATTACCAAATTTTCTGAAATTGAAGATGAAAACCAAAGAAATGAAAGGGCGATGTTTTATACGATAGAACAAGTCAAAAACTTGATAAAAGAGGGAAAGTCATTTTGTTATGAAACTGTGCTTTCTCACCCAAGCAAACTTGAGATGATGAAAAGTGCCAAGAATGCTGGCTTTAAAATCAAAGCGGTCTTCGTCTATACAAAAAGCCCAGAAATCAACATAGAAAGAGTGAAGATGAGGGCTTTGCAAGGAGGGCATGATGTGCCAGTTGATAAAATAGAAAAAAGATATTATCGAAGCTTAGAAAATTCAAAAATCTTGAAAGAAATTGCTGATGAATTTTTCATGTTTGACAACAGTCAAACTTTGATAATAGAAAAATGTGACAAAGAAATGCTTTAATAAAGTTGACAAATGGGCAATATTGTGTTATTATCACTTTAGTAATATCAAAATTGTGAAAATTACTATAAGGAGATAATATGAAAATTTACTTAGCTGGGCCATTTTTTCATCCAGAGGAGCGTGCCAATATTGAAAAAGCAAGAGACATTTTAAGAAAAAGAGGTTTTGACCTTTTTGTGCCAATGGAGCATAAAATTCCAGACGGCGAAAATATGCCAAACAATGTTTGGGGACGAAAGGTCTTTGAAATGGATAAAGAGGCTATTTTTAAATGCGATATTGTTGTTGCTTTGTATTATGGTCTTTACAGCGACAGCGGCACTGCTTGGGAGATTGGCTTTGCAAACTGTCTCAGCAAAAAGATTGTCATTGTTCACTGTGATCGCACGCAAGAATCAAGTCTTATGGTGGTTAATGGCTCAACAATGAATGTGGGGGATATTGACGACCTGCAAGATCTTGATTTCAACAATCTTTATGGAAAAAATTTCTATTCACATACAGAACAAAAATAACTTTAGCAATCAACTTAGAACATATAGAAAGTTTTAAAAAGGAAGAGTAATGATTAAATCAGTTTATAGTCCAAAAGTGGAGATAAGAGAAAAAAGTCTAAATGGAAAAGGGCTTTTTGCAAAAGAGAAAATTGAGAAAGGTGAAATTGTGTTTATCAAAGGCGGACACATTCTCACGCGTGATCAAATTTTTTCAAGCGGAGTCATCAACAGTTATTTTCCACTTAGTGATGAGTATTTTCTTGGCGCGACAAATCTTGAAGAGGAAGATGGAATAAAGCTTTATCAAAACCATTCCTGCAATCCAAATTGTGGGCTTAGAGGTGAGGTGACTTTTGTGGCAATGCGTGACATTGAAAAAGATGAAGAGCTGACCACCGACTATGCCTTTATTGACAATGAAGAATATTCTTTTGATTGCACTTGCGGAAGTGAAAACTGCAGAAAAAAGGTGACAGGCTTTGACTGGAAAATTAAAGAGCTTCAAGATAAATATTATCCATATTTCGCACAATATTTGAAAGATAAGATTGATAAAATGAGAAATGAGGAGGCTTAAAAGTAATGCGTATTTTAGATTTGAATGTAAGCAACCATCATGACAATATTATTCAACTTAAAGACATGATATATGAGAAAAACCCTGATATTTGTGCCTTTCAAGAAGTTATGAACGGAATTGATGACGAATGCTTTGAAATTTATCATGTAAGAAGACAGCTTGATGAAATTAAAGAATATTCATACACCGAATTTGCACCTTTATTTGTTGCAAAAGGGGTGACAAAAAATGGAATTTATGTGCAAAGCTATGGCGGTCACGCTCAGCAGGGCATGATGCTTTTGTCAAAGCATGAGATAATAGACCATCAAAATCTGTTTTATTATAATAATTATAAATATGAATATGACGCTACACATTTTCGCGAGAAAGATTGGTGTCGCTCAATTCAGTCTGCCATAATCAAGGTGGATGGGAAACAACTGCAAATTATCAATGTTCATGGCGTTTGGAATGAAGACAAAACTGATGATGAACGCACGCTTGCCCAAACGAAATTTATTTTAAAAGAGGCAAGGCAAGATATTCCATGCATAATTTTAGGAGATTTCAATTTGCTTCCAACAACAAAGAGCATGGCAGGTTTTGAGCCACGCTTTAAAAATCTGATTAAAGAATATGGCATTACTTCAACACGTCCAACTTTTGATGATGGCCTTGATAAAGGTGATTTGGTTTGCGATTATATTCTTGTAAACGATAAAATCAAGGTTAAAGCATTTGAAGTGGTTGAAAAGGTCATATCTGACCATCTCGCACTTTTGATGGAATTTGATTTGTTAGACTAATTTAAAGGAGAAAGCATGGTTTTGACTGCTGATAAGGAAGAACTTTTAAAGATTTTGAATGATGATGGCTCTTTTGCGGGGTATTATGAAAAAAGATCTATTTCACATAAAAATGGTCTTTATCATCAAGAAGTAGGTTTTATTCCAATCAATAAAAAAGGTGAAATTTTAATTCAAAAGCGAAGCAAAGATAAAAAGTCTTATGCTGGTTGCTGGGCGTTATGTGCAGGTCATGTAGTTGGTGATGAGAGCATAAAAGAAGCTGCGGTCAAAGAAGCAAATGAAGAGCTTGGCTTAAACCTGACCGAAAACGACTTGCTCCTACTTGTTGATACAACAAAAAATGATAGAGATGACAATAGGTGCTTTGCAACTTGTTTTTATAAATTTATTGACAAGCCTCTTTCATATTTCAAAAAGCAGGATGAAGAAGTTGATGAACTTGCTTGGGTGACAATCAATGAATTTGAAGAGATGGTTAAAGCTGAAAAGAATTGCATTTTCAAGAATAATAAATATTATCAAAATATAATTGCTTCATTAAAAGAAAAGGTTTGAGGTAAGACAATGAAAAATATAATTTTAGACACTGATATGGGAAATGAGGTAGACGACCAGTTTGCCCTTGCCTATCTTATTCAATCACTTGATAGGGAAGAATTAAATTTGCAGGCAATTACTATTGCACCTTTTTCAAATAGCGGTTATGCAAATACAAAGACCATTGAAGAGGGCACAGAATTATCTTTCAAACTGACCTGCAATATTTTATCAATGCTTGACAAAAATGAATTTAAAAGCAGGGTCTATAAGGGTGCATTGAGTTATTATACAAACAAAAAGGAAGAAAATGAAGGGACGAATAAGATTATTGAATTAGCAAGAAAAAACGATATGACGACTATTGTTGCCATTGGCGCAATTACAAATGTAGCACTCGCTTTAGATAGGGCTCCAGACATAACAGACAAAATTGAAGTTATTTGGCTGGGCGGAAACAGCTTTTTAAGCGACAGAAATGATGAGTTTAATTTTAGACAAGATATAGAAGGCGTGAAAAAACTTTTCAGCTCAAAAGTTAATCTGACGGTCATTCCATGCCTTAATGTTGCATCAAATATGGGCATTTCAATATATGAGATGCAGCACTATATTGGTCATCTTGGTGAGATTGGAAGTTATCTTTGCCAGGCTATGAAAAACTGCAAAAAAGCGTTCACAAAATCGCCACTAGATGAAGTGGGGCAGACAAAAACGATTTGGGATCTTTCTGCTGTTGCATTTGCCATGCATAAGGAATGGTTTTCGACAAAAGAGATAAGTTGCCCTGAAATCCTGGATGATTTGAGCTATGCTTATACAACCGATAATCATAAAATAAATTTTGTAAGCAACCTTTCAAGACATAAAATATATCAAGATTTTTTCTTTAAAATGGGCTATACTTGTAAGTAGTATTACTTTATATCTTAATAAAAACCAATAGTCTAAATTTTTACTAATAATAAAATTTATAAAAATGAAAAAGCCTTTGACAAAGGCTTTATTAAAAGGATTTAATAATATATATGTAGTATAATATTATATAAAAGTTAACATCTTAAATTTTAATTTTTGACAATTTTAAAGCATAGGAGCGTAAAATATAATAAAACGACAATTATATAAGGATATAAAGCACAACGATAGATTTGCTTCCTAGATTATCCAAAGGAGGTGAGCAATATGAAAGAATTGAAAAAATATTTCAACTTTTGTTTGTTGGCTTTTTTAATTGCTATTGCTGGTTTAATATTGTTGTTTTGTGATTTTTTAGGCGCAACTCCAAGTCAAAACAAAGATAATTCGCTTACTCAGGCTGCAAATGCAAGGGTTTATTTAAGCAGTGATGAAGATGGGCTTTATGTGGCAATTGACGATTATGTTTATGAATATCAAGATTATATTGAAGTGCCTGTTGGAAGCACTATTTCGGTTTCAGCTAAAACAGGTGGTTTTAGTGGTTATTTTAATGTAAATTGTGGTTTTAAAGTGACCAAAGATAACAAACATTATGGTGTTTTTGGCACGAATATGATGCAATCTTTTAATTTAACAGTATCTGATGATATCTACATTATTGCGACTAGAAGTGTAAGAGAATACAATTTTGCAGTGGTGAATATGATTGCTCAAACACGAGAAAACCCATCGGCTTCGTATACAAATTCAACTAGTGGAGGAACAGCAAAATCTACAAATGTAGAGCCATATTATAGTTTTAATTTTACTGCGACAGTAAATAGTGGTTATGTCTTTGATGGCTTTTATGAGGTGAATTGGCAAGAGCCTTCAAATTATAAATTCATTTCAAATTCAACTAGTTTTAAATATTATACTTATGAAAGCAATTATTACTATATTTATGCCCGCTTTACCAAGTCAGTGAAATTTAATGTTGTTTTCAACAGCAATATTGGTGCAGGCTCTCAAACAGTTTCGCAACAATTTACTCAAAATATCTCGCAAAAACTTAGAAATAATACTTTTGAAAGATTAGGTTATACCTTTAAAGGTTGGAGCACCAGCTCAAGTAGCTCGGCAATAACATACAGCAACGGTCAAACGGTTAGTCTCAACAGGACGACTGACCTTACTTTGTATGCAGTTTGGCAGGCAAATAGTTATCTTGTCACTGCAAACGCCAACGGCGGCACTATTACCAGTGGAAATAATTATTGGTCAGGGAACAGCTCAACTATGACTAGATATATCACTTATGCAAGCACTTATAATCCACTTCCAAGCGTTTCTAAAACAGGATATTACCTTTCTGGTTGGAAAAACAATTCAAATAATATGATTATCTCAAATAGTACGAAGATGAATACTGCTTCAAATCATACTATAATGGCTCAGTGGAGCCCAAACACGTATACGATAACTTATTATAGCAATGACGGCAACACAAATTCTTATTCACAAAATGTTGTGTATGATAGTAATGTGGTGATTTTGTCTGAAAAGTTTGCGAGGGAGGGATACTTGTTGAAGGGCTGGGCAACTTCGGCAGGTGGAGGCGTTGTCTATAAACTTGGTCAGAGCATGACTTATAAAACGGCAGCTTCTTTAAAACTCTATGCAGTTTGGGAGGAAACTTGGCTGAATAGAAAAACAGAGCCAAACAAAATTGGAAATGTTTATCAAGTTGCTACAGCAGAAAACTTGGCATGGGCTGTTTCATGCGGTTATAATGCTAGTTTTGTTCAAACAGATAAAATAGATTTAAATGGCTATGCTTGGTATCCTTTAGGTATCTTTAAAGGAAGTTATGATGGTCAAGGCTTTCCTATTTTAAACATTAAAACTGGCTATATCGAAAATAAGGCAAATAATGATTATGGTCTGTTTGGAAAAACTGATGGTGCTGTATTGAAAAATATTCGTCTTTTGTCGGGTGTTATTGAAGGCGATAATAGAATTGGGGGTATTGTGGGCAATGCAAACAATTCATATCTTTTAAATTGTACCAATAAAGCCTCTGTTGTTGGTAAAAACTCAAATGTTGGCGGAATAGTGGGGTTAATTACAGGTGCTTCCAATTTAGATGCTTGTTATAACTATGGCTTAATTCAGGGCGGGGTTTATGTAGGTGGTTTACTGTGGTGCGTTGAAAATGGAAAGGTAACTGTTAAAAACTCTCTGGCTTATTGTGCTATAACTCGTGGAAGCAATGTTGGAGGCTTAGTTGGAAAGGTTGATTGCGATTTTCTTATGGAAGGATGCATATTTAATGGAAGGCTGTCATCTGGTGCTTATGCTTTTGTAAGCAGTATGACTCAAGGCAAGATTGAAGATTGCTTGTCTGTGGAAAATTCAAGTGTATCAATCAATGCTGGTGCAACTTCATATTTCAATAATTGCAAATATTTTAAAGCAGGCAATGAATATTCTGTTGGCAATGATTTTTCAAATTGGGTTGATTATAATGGAATGGCTTTGCCAAAAGGTGTATACTGGATTGTTGTTGGAATTTAATTGTAAAAAGACAAGTTTTATTTGAAACAGATGCTTAAATTGCATCTGTTTTTTTCTGTTTAAAAGCCAAATAAAGCCTTTTATCGACAAAAAGAATGAATTTTGTAACATTTTTTAAAAAATAATTGAAAAATATTTTACAAAAATATGATAATTTTGTAAAATATTCTCGTAAGAATTTTATTTGGTGCAACATCGCGCTTACAAACTTATCTTTTATGAGCCTTTTCGCCCATTTTTGTCAAGAAAGTTTGATTATGAAATATTGCTTACCTATGTTGATAAATTTTAGCAAGGGGTGAATTATGAATGAAACATTGGATGAAAATTATGAGAATGTGACCAAACTTATGTTAAACTGTCGCTTTATGCCACAGATGCAGGGCTTTGATTATATAAGAAGTGCTGTGCTTTATTATCTTAAGCAAGACAAAAAGAAAAAGGGTATTACCACAGAGTTGTATCCTATGCTTGCAAAACAATATAATACGAAAGAAACTTCTGTTGAAAGAAACATCAGAAAATGTATTGACACAGCTTTTCGCACAAACGGTCTTTTAAGTATAAATGATTATTTTGGTGCGGTAGTTTATACAAACAGCTTTAAATTTTCAAACTTTGAAATGATATCTGTACTGGTCGAAATTATAAGGCTTGATAAGGTAAGAAAGCATTTTTGTGATAAGGTAGAAGCAGTTTAATAAGTTGCTTTTATTTATATAGTTTTATATTAAATATAATATATTAAGATAAGAAAGGGCAGCAGCAAGCTGCACTTTTTTGTAATAGTTGGCTAAATTTCGACTAAATAAGATCAATCAATACAAAATTTTTATTTTTTCAAACTCAGATTTTATCTGAAAAAAGTACAAAATAAGGATTTTAAATTTCAAAAATTTTGCCGTTGGATGCCATTTTATAAGAAAATGCAAGACCTACCCGCATGCGTTGTGGGTATAAAATAAAAAAAGCGTAAAAAAAGGTA
>CARNVA010000014.1 GCA_949031345.1 uncultured Eubacteriales bacterium
GCCTGTCGTGAGACATCTGCAAGTATATCTCTGCTGATTTTTGGATTTGACAGCCTGCCTGCCAAAAAGTTGCTAAGCCTTATAAACTCACTCTGCAAGTCACCGCCGCGATTTTGATTATAAAATTCTTTTAGCTGCCCTTTAGAGAAAATTTCTGCACCCTTAAAATTTATATTATTTGGCAAAAACTTATCTGCAATATCAAATAAAAACTCATCAATTTTATCTTTAAAACTTAAATCTGTCTTTCTTTTCAAATATTCTGGGGCAGACTTGCTGCTTACAAGCTCTTTAAGCACATTGTTTTTGTCAGCAACCTTAAAGCTTTCTCTCACCACTTCTTTGGCAATTTCTTCATAGGTAAACTGGCTTGCATCACCAGTGTCAAGGTCAGGCAACACAGATGAAATGTATTGCAAAAATATCTTGTTTGGCCCAACAATTAAAAAGTCAGAAGTAGTGTCAAATTTTTTCATCTGATAAATTAAATATGAAAGCCTGTGAAGAGCAACCGTGGTTTTACCACTTCCCGCAATACCCTGAACAACCATATTTTTTCTTGGCGCTCTAATAATTCTATTTTGCTCTGATTGTATGGTTGCAATGATGGTCTTAAGTCTTTTATCGGCATTTTGATTTAGATAAGGTCTCAATAATTCATCATTAGTCATAAGGTCACTGTCAGTCATGCTGAGCAAGGTATTATTTTCAACAATAAGCTGCCTCTTAAGATTAAGCTCGCCCTGCTTTAGCCCCTCTGGAGAGCTATATTCCACTCTCCCCACCTCTGAGTCATAATATAGCGTCGAAATTGGTGCACGCCAATCAATTACAATCTGCTCATCCTTGCTGTTGAAAAAACCAACTTTACCAATGTATAACTCTTCTTCTTTGCTTTCTTGGTCGTCTTTATAAACAAGCTTAGCAAAGTATGGTGAATTTCCATGATTGTCAATATCCAAGATTTGCCTGTTGTAAGCATTTGTGAGTGCTGTTGCAAGCTCTGGGTCCATCTTAGTTTGATTTACTCTTTCAAGCTTTTTAAGCAAACAGCACCTGTTTTCTTTAAGCTCATCTATAACCTTTTCAAGATGAGACTTTTCAAATATAAAATCGGACATGTCCTCAATTTCTCCTTAAAATACTTTTTAAACTGACTTAGGATTCAAATAATTGTCAAAAACAACTCTATTGTTTTTTCTTGCTCTAACAAATTTAAACAATTCAAAACCAATTGTAAATATGATTGGCAAGATTATAAATTTATAATTGAATAAAATTCCATTTAAAATATATTCAAATATTGTCATATTGACATTAAAAAGTGGAAAGTAATAAAAACAAATTATGTCTATAATGACACTGTAAATTAAAACTGAAAAAGGTGCAAAATATTTGTTTGTTTTCTTAATCAAGCACAAATTCATTACAATCAAAAAAACAAACAAATTTATAAAGGTAAAAACTTGATTAAGTGAATCTCTTTTAACCACCAAAAAATTTATCAGCCAAAAGATAAAAAACATAAAGTTTAAATACTTTTTTGTGCGATAACAACTAAAATACAACAGCAAACTATTTATCATAATTACTTCCTTCAATTAAGATTAAATGACTCATACACAAACTTTATACTCATTCCATTGCTTAACTTTTGCGATGAAATACCCTTGCTTGCATAGTTTCCATTCACATAAAAAGACCAATAATAAAGCTTCGAATTTTCAGTTTTTTCACTTATTCCGCAAATTGAAATAATATATTTTCCATATTCGGAATCTTTTGCTTCAAAAGTGAAATCTTCATCCTCTAGACACAGCTTTTCAAGAAGCTTAAAAACGACTTTTTCTTCAGACTTTATGTTCTCCTTATAATATATTCTTTGATTATCATATTCTACTTCTACTGAAATCTCTTCAAAACTTTCATACTTGCAGCCCACAAAAGCGACAATGCTGACAAGCAAAACCATTAAAACAAGCAGCTTTTTAAAGCAATCTTTCATTTTTACCTCATTTTTATTTTAATTATACATAAAAACACTTTACTAAACAACCTACACTTAAAATCTTTTTGAAAAACACATTAAATTCTTTCGATAACATGTTTTATTAAATGATACTATATTAAGACTGACAGCAAAAGCACTTTTTATTCCTCATTGATGAGGTCAAATATCTTGTTTTTAAACTCACTTTCTTCAAATGCCCTTTTCCCAACGGCATCCAGCCTTTCAAGAGAGAGCAAAATTTTTTGCACAACCTTTTGTTTATAGTCACCATTGTCAGATTTTAGATATTCGATAAAATAATCAATTTCTTCAAAGTAAGACAAAATATCGGCGTTTATCAAAATTTTGCTGTAATCTGACATTTCTTCATCATTTGCATTTTGTTTGTGGTTTAAAATAGCATTGCAAATATTTAAGATATTTTGCTTAGGATACCCCCGCTTTTCCAAATATTCTTTTGCATAAGCCGAGCCAGTAATTTCATGATCGTCGTTGCCGTCACCTTCGATAAACTTTCCATAATCATGAAAAATCCCCATAAGTGCAACATCCAAAGCATTTTCTTTGTTTGCAAATTTTAAGCACCACTTGGCGCAAGGAAGAAAATGTCGCTTAAAAAATTCAAATGAGCCTTCTTCTGTTGCCCTTTCGCTTACCAGTTTTATCGCATCACTTAAAATTAGATTTTCTTTCAACAGGTCATTGAAAGAAATTTCCTGAGCAGCCCCCTTTTGAATATTGGCACTTAAAAAACCATTTATGTTTGCATCATACAAAAGCCCATCCTGCAAATAAAACTCTTCAGCTTTTTTGTTGATTTTTTCAAATGCGGTCTTATATTTTCTTTCATAAGCTTGATAGAGACTTTCAAGGTCGTCCCCTTCTTTGACCGCTCTCAACACATCTTTCATAAAAGCCAAATCAATCTTTTTCATCTTAATCATAAGCTTATAATATTTTTTCATCTTGCTCACCGCAATTGCCTTTGGTGCACTTATTGGGTCAATGACCATATCATAAACTTTTGAATGGTGCAATTGCCATTTTTTAAGATAGTTGTAAACCTTCAACGAATCTTCATTTTTCACAAGATAGAGATTATTTGAACTGAATTTATTTTTGCTTTCAAGATTTGCATTTTTGGTAAACACCGTCCCCACCGCAGCATACATCTCAGAAAATATACCTTTGCTTACCATCCAAATATACTTTTTCAAGAATTTGTAATTTTCTTCCAACTCCTTCATCGCCGTCTTGTCATCAAATAAGATAAAGCCCGCTTGAACATATATATTGTTTTTCTTGAAAATCTTAAGAGCTCTCTTGTTGTCCTTAATCGACGCAAGCTTAGCCATTCTTTTCAAAGCTGTTTCAGAGCCATTTTCAATTCCGCACGAAAAAGAGAAAAAACCTGCCTTTCTCAAAAATTCCATTCCCTTTTCAGTGACCTTGTCAGCACGAATGGACGCCCTAAAATTGAGGTTTATTCCATTTGCTTTGACAGCATTATAAAATCTTTCACACCAAAGGTCATCTCTTTCATTTTCGATGAAGCTATCATCCACAAACTTGACCGTCGTCGCACCTTTATCCTGCAATTGCTTAAGCTCTAAAACTACATTTTCTATTGTTCTGCCCCGCCACCTCAGACTTTTTTGCTTGCACAAAAATGCCGATATAGAACAAAAAGTGCAACTTCCCATGCACCCTCTTGAAGTGAGAACATTCACTGTCGAATGCCTGTTTTTCACAATGTCCAAATAAGGCCTTTGCGGAAAAGGAATGTCATCTAAGTTTTCAACAGCCCTCCTCTTTTCAGTGTAAACAAGATTATTTCCATCAAGAAAGACAATTCCATTTATTTCAGATTTTTTAAACTGACTTTTGCCCGAAAAATAATCTGCCACTTCCAAAATTGTGGTTTCGCCCTCGCCAACCATAACCATTTCAGCACCACTATTTAAAAACATTTCAGGCTCGAAAGTAGGGCCAAAGCCGCCACACGCAACTTTTATTCCCTTTTCGACCAGCCTGCCAATCAACTGACAAGTGCCTTTATTGTTGAGCATATAAGAGCTTGTCCCAACAAATAAAATCTCATCTTTGTCTTTTAAAATTTCATTTTTAATTATCTCTTCGTCAATGCTGCCATCAAGCCATCCATCACGGATTTTAACTCGATAACCCTTTTCAAGCAACACTGACGCCAAATAACCAATTCCTAAATTTTCTTCCGCCGTTCTGTGCGAAGAAGGCTTTAATGTGACAAGATATATTAAATTTTTACTACTTTTATTTACCATTTTTTAATTATATCACACATATAAAAATTTTGAAAGTTTTTTACAAAATTTAATAATAATTGCATAAAAAAAATAAAAATGCCCCAAAAAGAGCATTTTATATAGTATATATTATAAAAAGCATTTTATTATATTTTCAGTCCTTCACCAGCACCACCAATCCATGCAAGCCCATTTGGAAGAAGCTGACCGGAGGCAAGCTCTGACCAATTTGAAAAGTCGTCGCCTATATAGGTTATGCTGCCATTGTCACGCACACAACTTTCTGCTGTTGTTCCAGTCGCATAAAGAGAGGCGTTTGAAGTTGTGATTGCCAAACAATTTAGAAGCTTTCCTCCATTCATAACTCCAGCGATAAGCCCCTGCCCAGAAGATGAGGATGAAAAAGCACCTTTAAAGCCACACGCCACAACCGCTGTTCCACTCACTTGAGAACGACCAATCACACCACCACTGTTCGTGCCAGAAACATTGCACCTTGCAAGACTATTTGAAATTGTGATTTTTAAACCATAATTAAAACCAACTATTCCGCCCCCATTTTCACTTGCCAAAATGTTTCCATAATTTAAACAACTTGTTATATCACAACCATTGCTTGCGCCAATCATGCCACAATTGCTGTTGCCATAAACAACAACATTGCTTCGACAACCTTCAATGCTTCCAGTATTTATTCCGCCAGCCGATATCGCTTCAATACACCCAGCAATCGCTCCCACATTCTGATTTCCATACACTGTGCCTGAAAAGAGGTTTATATTTTTAAGTGTTGCACCAACAGTGTATCCAAACAGCCCAACATTTGAGTAAAGATAATTGCCAGACAAACTTCCCACTCTCGCACTTGAAGTTGAAAGGTTTTTAATCAAAAAACCATTTCCGTCATAATTACCTTTGAATGCTTTTGCGTTGCTTTCACCAATTGGCTTCCACAACTTTCCACCTAAATCTATGTTGCCTGCCTGTTTAAAATATACTCCTGAAAAACTTGTTCCGTTGTCCACCGCTTTTGAAATGTATGCAAGGTCTGCGGCGGAAGAAACTAGAAAAGGATCGTTTATTTTTCCGCTTCCAATTAAACTTTGAGAAGCGTGAGCATTCCAACTCTCTTCCCAAACAGCATACAAGTTTAATGCACTTGTCAAATTTGAAACAGCTTGATTTTCATAATAGGTTGTCCCTGTTCCACTTGAATTTGTGCTCCAATACTTGAAAATGTAGTTTTCCTTTTTGAAGGCATTGCTTGTAAGCGATTTAGAGCCGCTATCATAAGTCACGCTCATGCTGCTCATGCTTCCACTTCCGCCATTTGCATAAAAGTTTACATAAAATGTCTTAGGTGACCAGTGAGCATAGATTGTATGATTTCCTGCAGTTTTTACAAGTGTGCCACTTTCAACCTTACTTCCACCATTTGTTGCAGTATACCAGCCTGTAAAATTATATCCCGTTTTTGTTGGAGCTGGAAGCGTGCCATAAGTCGAATCATAAGTTACTGTTTTAGTTGCTCTAACTCCACTTCCACTCCAACCACTCGTTGATGGAATACTTCCGCTATTTGCTTCTGCTGTCACCATATATGTATTTGCTTGCCAAACAGCATAAAGATGGACTTCTCCACCATTAGAACTTAAACAGTTTACATTCTGACCGTTTGAATAAGCAACTCCGCCACCCGAACTTGTCGCCCAGCCTAAAAATTTATAACCACTGCGATTATATCCTAAAGCACTTATCGTCCTAAGCGCAGTAGATGTGCCATATTTAAAACCTGTATGAGAAGCTGAAGATACCCCCGAATAGCCTGGATGGTATACGACAGTGTATGACTTGCCTTCCCAGTGTGCATATAGAGTTGCACTATTTTGATTACCCCAAGGTGCTAAAGCAGTGCCACTTGAGCTGTAATACTGAGTGCCTGTTCCATTTTTCCCAGAAAAATATCCTACAAAATTATATCCTGTTTTAGTAGGCGGTGTAATTTCTGGCACACTCTGTCCTAATACTACTTGAATGCTTGAAGTGCCACCTGTTCCACCTTGCCTGTCAAAAGTCAAGGTAAATGTAGGATAATATTTCCAATGTGCATACCATGTTGCATTAGTTTTATAATTATCTACTGAAGCTATTATTTTGCCAGACGAATCAATAGTTTGAGTGCCTCCACTTGAGCGGGTATAATACCCTAAAAATTTATAATCAGTGCATGTTGGCACTGAAATTGGAGATGCAAAAGGATTCACTGATCTAGTACCATTGGTATTAAACCACTCTCTCCCGAAATCTCTTAAAAACTGAAAAGCATCGCCATGAACTCTTACCAATTCTTCAAATGATACATTATATATGACTGATCTCCTTGCTTTGCCGCCATTAGAATTTAAAGTAATCGTTGAATATTCGATTAACTTCCAACTATAATATGGTATAGGTTTTAAATTCGCACCATCCGAAACTTTATTTTCTTCAACAAAATCTTTTTCATAGATTTTAGACATGTAAAGAAAAGTACCTGAAAATAGAAACATAAAAGCAACAAAACATAATATAATAATTCTTCTTTTTGTTTTCATTTTTCTCCTTCGAATATATTGTTTGCACTAAATCATAAAATATATTTCTATTTAACGCTCAATCTATTTTAAATCCATATCTTTTATCTATAAAATAATAAAATTTATCTACACTTTCTATTTTACCCCCCCCCTTGAAAAATGTCAAGCATTTTTCGGTTTTTGCTGAAAAATAAAAAGCTTAATGAACCCCTTGTTTATTTTTATTATAATTTTTTTAACTTAAAATATCTTACGGAATGAAGTATAAATATTACGCAACGAAAAAGCGTCCTATCTTGATAGGACGAAATTTCTCATATAAAAAGCTACATTAAAAAGCAGTCTCAATAAAAATAAAAACTTTCTTTTGAAATTTATTCTTTTTCTTTGACAAACCTTTTGATGAAAAAGGAGAGCCACTTTGGTGCTTTAATGCAAATGATTTTAAATTTTTCTTTTTGTTTATCCATAGTAAATCTTATTCTCCCTTTTTAAAAAATGTGATTAAATTTATCTTTTGCCACAGTCTTTTTTACATTTCCCATGGCAATTGCATCTTCCCTTCTTGCAAATTTTAAACACGATAACAGCTGAGGAGAGTATTATTGCCAGACTTGCAAGAAAGATAAGCACAGCCATCCATCCATAAACCTCAAACGCCAGCCCCAGACGATAAACCACAAACGAAGTTATATACGCAATAATAAATTCACTTAAAAGTCCGATAAACAACCACTTTTTGCCGATTTCTTTTCCAAGCACTGAAGCAGTTGCAAGACAAGGGAAATATAAAAGACAAAATACTAGATAGCTCAGCACCGCACTTCCACTTGCAAAAAACGCTGGCAAACTTGCGTCTTTCACACTTTCTCCAATGCCTGAAATCGAGCCTTCTTCCACTCCATTAAACATTGCAATAGACGAAACAATGACCTCTTTTGCAACAAGTCCGGCAAGTAGAGCAGAAACAAGCCCCCACTGCCCAAAGCCGAGCGGTTTAAAAATAGGCGCAATGATTCTTCCAAAAGTTTCAAGCATGCTTTGCTCGCCACCACTTACGAATTTAAAAGTTATGGTAAAATTTGAAAGCACCCAAACTATGACATTCATTGCAAGAATAAGAGAGGCCACTCTGGTCAAGAATTCTCTTACATTAAGCCACAAAAGAGACATTGTGCGCTTAAAATTCATCATTCTGTAAGGAGGAAATTCCAATATAAAAGATTGCGCCTTGCTTTTGAGAACGGTCTTTTCATAAATGAATGACATTAAAAGAGCGACAACCACACCTAGAAAATATAACCCTAAAATTACAAAGATATTGCTTGCTCCAAAAAACGCTCCACCCAGCACAGCATAAATCGGAAACTTTGCCGAGCAGCTCATATATGGTGTAAGCAGCCCAGTTTTAATTTTAGAATTTTTATCTTCCATATTTCGTGCAGTAAGCACCGCTGTTGTTGAGCAGCCAAAGCCCATAAGCAAAGTATAAACGCTTTTTCCAGAAAGCCCAATTTTGCCCAAAATATCTTCAAACACGAAAGCCACTCTTGACAGATAACCACTGTCTTCAAGCAGTGATAAAAAGAAAAACAACAATGCGACTTGAGGCAGAAAAGAAAGAATAGAGCCCACTCCGCCAAATATAGCATCTTGAAAAAGACTTACAATCCAGCTACTCCGCCCAAATGTATTTGTCAACAACCTTAAAGTAGGTGCTGAAATAAACCTATCAAGCAAAAAGCCCAAACCGTCACTTAAAAATGCACCAACAGAAAAGAAAGTTAAATAGAATGCCGCTGAAATAATAAGCAAAAAGATAGGAAAAGCCAAAAATCTGTTAAGTAAAATTTTATCAAATTTTGACTGGCCATAAACTCGTTCATGCACGCTGCAACATTTTGCCAAAACCTCGTCTATATAACGATATCGACATTCCGCTACGGCGTCCACACCACCAAACTCATTTTCTATTTTAAACTTTTCTTTCACCTTCTCATCGTCTTCAAAAAGTTTAATAGCAAAAAAGTCAGCAAATTGCATTTCCTTTTCGCTTAAATTGTTCAATTGCCCTCTGACCTTATCCAACCTTAACTCTTTTAAATAACTTGGTCTCGACTGTCCATAACCATTTTTCAACTTTTCATAAAGCTTGCAAATTTGCCTGTTCACCTCTTCTCCATCCTTCTTAGATGAAGCATTTATATAAACCACTTTCAAACCTAAAAGTTTTTCAAGCAGTGCAAAATCAATTTTACAAATTGGACGCTTATCTATTTGATTAACGACAAGCAGTGTAGGCAATCCCATTTCAAGCAATGATAGAGTGAGATACAAATTTCTTTTTAGATTGCTTGCGTCACAAATGTTCACAACTAGATCAACTGGTTTTGATAAAAGATAATCAATTGTCACCCCTTCTTCATAACTAAGCGGAGACAACGAATAAACGCCAGGCAAGTCCACCATGCGAATTTGCTGCCCTTTAAAATTATAAAGCTTTGCCTTTTCTTCCACTGTAACCCCATGCCAATTCCCCACATGTTCATGAGAAAGCGTCAAAAGATTATACAGCGTAGTCTTGCCTGTATTGGGATTGCCCACCAGTGCAACATTTATCATTTCGCCCCCTTAATTTAGTAAAAATCACATAAAATATCAAAAAAAATGCTGTTTTTTATCAATTTTTCAATATTTTTCTTTAATTATCCTTATAAATGGTTGATTTGCAAAAGTCAAAAATTTCTTCTTTTTCAAAAAATCAATTAGCTTTTTTTAAAAAATCTAACAAAATAAGAAAGAATAAAGCATGTCTTATATTTGCAAAAAACTGACAATGTCTTTTCGAAGCGTCAAGGTATATCCCCGAAGCTCGATCATATAAGCATTGCCAAGCAAAGACTTTCTCACCACCCTTGCTTTCACACCTCTTGTAAAACCAAGCTCCAACAGCCGTCTTTTTATTTTTATCGGAGCAAGCACAGAAATACCTTTGATGGTTGTGTATTGTCCCCTCTTTGAAGATAATAGATTTGCCATAGCATAATTTATTAGGTCAAGCCCTCACCTATGACAAAATTCGCAAAAATTCTCAAAAAACTCTGCTTTAAAGGAGAATTTACACTTCATATATTTATAGTTTTAAAAATTATTTTTTCCATAATAAAATATATTGAATATTTTTTTAGACAAAAAAGTTGAAAAATGATTTAATTTATGATAAAATATAATTACTAAAAAAATTAAATTTTTAAGGAGAACATTATGAAATGTATTTATTGTGGAGCAGAAGAGAGTAAGGTGCTTGACTCAAGAAACAGCGAAGAGTCAAATGCCATCCGTCGTCGTCGTGAATGCCTTGTATGTGGAAGACGCTTCACCACTTATGAAACAATTGAAACTACACCTATTTTAGTAATCAAAAATGATGGCTCAAGACAATCTTTTGATCCAGAAAAACTCAAACGCGGAATTATTAAAGCTTGTGAAAAAAGACCTGTAAGTATGAGCCAAATTGAAAATATCGTTGGAACAATTGAAAAACAAATTCAAAACAAACTCACCCAAGAAGTCAAGTCATCTCAACTTGGTGAAATGGTTATGGATGCACTTAAAGGAATTGACGAAGTTGCCTATGTGCGTTTCGCATCAGTATATCGCCAATTTAAAGATCTTGATAGTTTCAAAAAACTGCTTGATAATATGTAAATAGTGAGGAATTATTATGAGCGTAGAAAGCTATAAATTTTATAGATATTATCAATCAGACGATATAGAGATTACAGAAAAATTTTTTCAAAGAGGAATTTGCCAGTTTTTATACAATATTATAGAACATTCTAAAGACGAAACTCTTTTAAAAGCGGTTGATAAAACAATAACAAATTTTGTTGAAACAGGCACTTATGTCAAAGATACAAAAGTAGGATCTACACTGCAATATTATATAGATGCTTCTGAAATTCCTCAAGAAATATATGTTGAATTGAAAGCACAAAACAAAATTATCATGGCAGAGTATAAAAAACAGCAAATTCAAGAACAAAAAGGTAAACAACAAGCTTTAAAACTTGAAAAACAGAAAAAAAGCGATGAAGTATTAAATCTTCTAAAAGCCAAAAAGATTGAAACCGATTTTGAAGAAGATGAGGAATTTTTGCCAAAAATAGATGATTAAAGGAGGTTTAAAATTATAATGAATTATGAATATAACAGACATGACAATTATAAAGATAAAAATCATGAATTTATAAATGCATATTTAAATGATGAGAGAAAAATAACAACAAGAAAAGGACTTTGTAAAAATATTTTTGAAATATTGCACTATACTGAAAATGCTCAATTAAAATTACAAATTGGTAAAATATTATTAAATTATACAAATGTATATGACAGTATTTGGGGCTCTTATATTGATTTGGCAGAAATTCCTAGAGCAATTTGTAAGGCAATCAGGACAAATTATAAAATCAACAAAGGCGATATTAAAATCAATAAAACTTTAAAGAAAGAAGCAGATAAGGCTTATAATAAAGAAGTAAAATTATATTATAAAAAACAAGCTGAAAAACTTTTTGACTCATCTTTAGAACTTTAATATAGAGAAAAAACAACGCATTTTACGCGCTGTTTTTTTATAACAATCATATAATATCAACTAAAATTAAAAAAAAATTATCTTTGATTTTTATCTGCATTCTGTGTCAAGATATATGGATTGTTTGGTGGACATACAGGTGGCAACTCCACAAGTATTGTATCCTCCCCAATTCTAACAATGCAGTTGTAAGGTAAAAACAGCTGATTGTTGTTTTTGAATATGTTCCAACCGCTTTTTTCGGCCGGCAACATAAACCCAAGCACACGCGCCGAGTTTAAATCAAAAATCAAATCAATAATATGCCCAAGCCTTCTACCGTCCAAGACATTAACCACTTCTTTGCACCTTAACTCTATAAATGAACTTTCCACAGCCTAACATTATGTTTGTTTTCAACATTTTATGACAATTAAACCAAAAATTCTTTAATTACCTTAAGAGCATTTTTTTCAAGCCTTGAAACTTGCGCCTGACTTATCCCTATTTCCTGCGAAACTTCTGTCTGAGTCTTTCCAATATAATATCTCATCATAAGAATTTCGCGTTCTCTGTCTGAAAGAGTTTTGATAGCATCTTTAATAGACAAATTTTCAAAAATATTTTCATCTGTGTTTTTTGTGTCGGCAATTTGGTCAAGCAAATGAATGGTGTCTGCCCCATCAGTGTAAACAGGGTCATTAAGCGAAACAGTATCACTTATCGCATCAAGTGCAAAAGTTACACTTGAAAGAGGAACATCAATCTTTTTTGCAATATCATCAAGCGTCGGCTCAACAAAGGACTCTTTTGACAACTCCTCCTTTGCCTGCAACGCCTTATATGCAATATCGCGAAGGGAGCGCGAAACACGCACAGAGTTGTTGTCTCGAAGATATCTTCTTATCTCACCCACAATCATTGGCACCGCATAGGTTGAAAATTTGACATTCAATGAATTATCAAAATTGTCAATCGCTTTTAAAAGCCCTACACAGCCTACTTGAAACATATCATCAGCACGCCCACCCTTCGCACAAAATCTGTGCACAACAGAAAGCACAAGCCTTAAGTTTGCAACCACAAACTTTTCTCTTGCCCTTTCATCACCAAGCTTAACTTTCATCATCAACTCTTCCATATCTTTACCAGAAAGTTTAGGAAGCTTTGCGGTATCAACGCCAGCAATGCAAACTCTTGACGACATATTCCCTCCAAGTCATAAACATATCTTCCTCAAAGGGACTTATTTTTATTCAAAGCCGACAAAAAAGGACAAAAACACAAAAAATATTGTTTTTTTTGCATTTTTTGCCCATTTTAAAGATATTTTTATTTAATTATCATATAACTATATTTTCTCTATCCTTCTTATAAAAGCTGTTTTTACTACCTTTTTTAAGTTGAAATAAATAAAGATAGAAACAAACGAATTATTAAAATAATCAAATGTAGAAACATCTAAGATAAGAGCAAACAAATATAGAAGCAAGCGAATATAGAAACAAACGAAGTTTGTCAATTCGAAAGCTGTTTTTGAATTTCAAGTTTCATATCAAATAAAATACGCTTTTCAAGCCTTGAAATATAACTTTGACTTATTCCAAGTTTAACCGCAACCTCTCTTTGAGTAAGCTCTTGTTGCCCTTCAAGCCCATATCTCAACACCATTATTTCACGCTCACGACTGTTAAGCTTTGAAATCAATTCTCCAATAAGCTGTTTATCACCCGGCTCATCGACAGCAGTAGTAATGAGATCGTCATCACTTGGAATGATGTCGGCAAGCACAAGCTGATTTCCATCAAAATCTTCGCTTAACGGTTTATCTAAGCTTAAATCATTCTTAATTTTACTGTTTTTTCTTATTTGCATCAAAATTTCATTCTCAATACAACGAGAAGCATAAGTGGCAAGCCTTATGTTTTTGTCCGCTTTAAAAGTCTTGACCGCTTTAATTAGTCCTATTGCACCAGTGGAAATCAAATCTTCATAATCAATGTTTGTATTTTCAAACTTTCTGGCAATATATGCAACAAGCCTTAAATTATGTTCAATCAATCTTTCAGTGGCTCTTACATCGCCAGTCTCTTTAAGCTCCAACAATCGCATCTCTTCATCACTGCTAAGCGGTGGCAAAAATTCTTCATTTCCACAAACATAGCAAACGATATTTTTGGCTGTAAGTAAATTATCCCTATGAAAAAGCTCATAAAAGAATTTTCTAATTTTAAATAATATGTATTGCATAATTGCTCCTTTAATTTAATAATATTTTAGTAAATGATGTTAAAATTGCGTTTTTTTGCGTTTTTTCAACGATTTTTGCCAATTTTTAATAAATTATCTTAAGAATAATCACAGTGCAGTAAAACTTTCTTGCCAAAGCTTTTCTCAAATCCAGAGAAGGAAAGTCCAAGTGAGACATTTTTAAAGCTCCTTTCTTGTCCCTCTAAAGTAAGCTCATCAATTGTAAAAATCAACATATTTGTGCCTTTTCCAATACCATTGATTTTCATATAGTGACCATTTTTAATTTCTTTAAAATCAAAATCTTTTGTCACAAAAGACAGATAGGTAATGTTTTCATAAAACTTATGAAACACATCAAAGGTTACAAGCACAATCGGCTTTTGTGTAATTGAGTCATAAAGAACATTTCCACTGTCAAGATAACCCTCTTCATTTATCACCTTATCTCCATCTTTAAAGGTGACTTGATAGGTAAATTTTTTCATTCTATTGAAATGAAAGCAAACTTTAATCACTATCGATGCTATTAAATAAACACCCAGCCCAATAATAGAGACAATAAACAATGGAAAATCACCAAAAGTTTCTCTTACAGCAAGACATCCCCCGCCCAACAAAAAGGTTGAAAGCAGAAAAGCGCCCAAAACATATGCAAAGTTTTTAAAGGTTTTATACTTAAAGGAAATCAAGACCATAAGCATACCCTCAAAGCAAACCAAGCATGCCTTAACAACCCCACTTATATTCCACATAGGAATTAAAATAGTGAAAGCGCTGCCTAGAAAGGAAGATAAAATAAAAAGTCTTCCACTTTGCCTGCTTATAAGTGACGCAAGCTTTTGGCAAATAAAGTTTAAGAAAAAGCATATACAAAGGCTTTCTTCTACGATAATCTCCATGCTCACCTCGCATTGCTAGTTTAGCATTTTCTTACGCTTTCACAAACTTAAAATTTAGGGATATTTGTCGAGATAACGCAAGATTTTAAGAAGTTTAGATGATTGAAAATTCAGCATTTTTCATGCATTTTCACAAACAAAACGCAAGCTATAAAAGTGAATATTTTTGCATCTATAATTATAATTTAACTCAAATAAGCAAAGTCTTTTATTGCAAATCAACATACAAATTAAAATATACATTTAAGTTTGATTTTGCATTTATTCCTTAAAATTAACATAAAAACAACAAAAAAAAACAGCGATTTTCTATCATTTTTTGCTAAATTTTATTAAATTATATTAAAACTGAAAATTTTTAAATGATGAATCTACAAAAAAAAGACACCTTTAAATCATGTGATTGGTGTCTTTTGTTTTTTAATAAATTATTTAAGTCAAACTGAAATTTAGTTTTTATTTCTTCTAAGCTTTTCAATCCAAGGTGGAACGCTTGAATTATTCACTTCAACTCTTGAAGAGCCAAGGTCATTCTTTCTTTCAAGAGAAACATCTGGTTTAACAGGGGCAGCAGCCTCTTCTTCTTTCTCTTTTTGAACATAACCTGCAAACAAACTTCTTGCAGAATATTCAGGACGACTTGCTTGTCCCATGTTTCCAATAGAACGAGCGGCAGCCATTTCGTTTGCCTTTTTCTCTTCTTCTTCCTTTGCTTTTAAATCATTTGGATTTTGGAAACCAGTTGCAATCAAAGTGATTTCCACTTCATCTCTCATGTTTTCATCCATGCTTGTACCAAAGATAATGTTGCAGTTTTCATCAACAACTTCTCTTACAAGTGCAGTTGCTTCACTGATATCGTCTTGAGTAAGGTCGCCGCCTCCTTTAACATTGATAAGAATGCCAGTTGCACCTTCAATTGTTGTTTCAAGAAGAGGGCTTGCAACAGCTTGTTTTACAGCTTCAAGTGCTTTATTGTCACCAGTGCCGTAACCGATACCCATGTGCGCCAACCCTTTGTCTCTCATAATAGTGCAAACATCGGCAAAGTCAAGATTGATAAGACCAGGGAATACAATAAGGTCAGAAATTCCTTGAACACCTTGTCTTAAAACATCATCAGCGAATCTGAATGACTCAACAAGAGGTGTCTTCTTAGGAAGAATTTCAAGCAATCTTTCATTAGGAATTACCACAAGAGCGTCAACATATTTTCTAAGTTTTTCAAGACCTTCATCAGCATTCTTTTGTCTGATTGGTCCTTCAAAATTGAAAGGCTTTGTGATGACTGCGATAGTAAGAATGCCAAGCTCTTTTGCAATTTGAGCAATTACAGGAGCTGCACCAGTACCTGTTCCACCACCCATTCCGGCAGTAATAAAAACAAGGTTGGCATCTTTAAGCATTTCAGTAATTGAAGTTTTGCTCTCTTCAGCAGCTTTTTGTCCAGTTTCTGGTCTTGCACCAGCTCCACGACCACCAGTCAATCTCTCTCCAATTTGAAGTCTTGTCTCAGCTTTGCTTAAAAGCAAAGTTTGCTGGTCAGTGTTTACAGCGATAAACTCAGCAACATTTACGCCTGCATCAATCATACGATTGACAGCGTTGTTTCCGCCTCCGCCAACTCCAATAACTTTAATTCTTGTTGCAGAAGTGTTGTAATTATTTTCCATTGTTTTCTCCTTGAAATGATTAAGGCTTTCGCCTTATTTTATAATTTTAATTCAGCCCGCAAGGTCCTTCTTTTTGCCCCGAGCTTCAAACCTTAAGTATTGTAATACTTTTTGAATAAAATTGCAATATATTTTCAATAAATTTTTTATAAAATGTATAAAAGCCTTTGTTTATACATGATTTATGAATATTTATTCATTTGCATTATAGACCATTATTCATAGAATAACAAGCGTTTTTCACAATTTGTTTATTTTTTTTTGTGATTTTGCTTTTCGAGTATGCACAAGTTAATCAAGAGCGGCATTTATAAGCGAATAAATTGACGCAAGCTCAGTCTTTTCCTTGCCCGGCACATTTGGCACGCCATAACTTACATTACGCCCAAGGCACTTTGCCAAGAAATCTCGCCCACCTTTTATTTTGGCAATTCCTCCGCCACAAAGGTAGATTGGAATATAGCTGTCAAATTGAGAAGAATTCATTTGCAAAGTTTTTGCAATGACCTCAGCCAGTTCTTCAATTCTGTAAGCAACAACCTCATTTGCAAAGTTTAGCGATATTCTAGTAGTTTTTCCAACATCTGTGCCAAGCTCATAAATATCATTTTGTCCGCCCTTAATAGACAAAACAATTTGTTTTTTAAGCCTGTCTGCCTCACTCATTGAAAGGTCAAACGCTTCGGCAAGGTCGTTTGTAATAAATCCGCCCCCACGAGAAACAGAAGTAAGACCACTCAAGCCATCACCTTTTATAAAAGCAATGCTTGTTGAAAGGTCACCACCATCTACAAGAAGAGCAAAGTCTTCCCTTTTCTCTTTTGGCACGATATATTGCGCTTCAGCAAGTGGCTCTGAAATATATTCGACTGTTGAGAAATTTAAGCCACCAGCGATTGAATTGAAAAGCTCAATAAAATCTCTGTTGACATAAATAATTGAAAGCTTCGCCGACAAAGTCGTTCCGCTTTCACCGATAGGGTCAAGACTTGAAAAGCCATCAAGAGCAAACGACAGCGGGCTTACCGAAACAACTTCCACCTCTCCACTCTTTGACTTTTCTCCAGCCAAATAAAAAAGCGAGTCTAAATCAGTTTTTTTCACCTTTCTTCTATTTCCAAAATTGATGCTTTCTTCAATGACTGCAACTGATGAAAACTCAGCAGGCACACCAATATACATTTTATCTATCTTTTCACTTTGAAGATCAAGATCTCCCACAATTTGCTCAAACACAGCTGGCAGTTTATCTTTATTTAAAAATTCACCCTCGAAAAAGCCGTCATAACTAACCTCTTTAAAGCCCTTGACTTTAAAGGTGCCATTGATGCCCCTTCCTGCCACCATAGCCCGCAATTTTGAAGATCCGATATCAAAAGCCAAAACGAAATTTTCTTTCATATATCCTCACAAACGCGATTTATTCGTTAAGTTAACTGAATGTAAAAATTAAAAAAAATACACCATAACACTTTATATTGTATTTAATTATTACATAATCATATATATTTTAATATATATATTATAAAATGTCAATCCACAAAAACAAAATATTTTTAAAAATTGTAAGCTTCTGACTTTGCCAGCTATTATAAAAAGGTAATAAAAAAAGCAAAATTACTTTTGCATTTTTTATTATTCTGAAGGTGGATTGCCTGGCAATGGTGGTTGTTCTGGCAAAGACGAGTCCTCCAAAGCCTCATCAACCACAATTTTGAAATAACAATCTTTCTCGCTATACTTAGTCGTATCATAATAATTTGAAACTAAAATTGTGCAATTTTTCAAATTCTCTTCAGTCAAAACGATTACTTTTCCATCTTGAGTTATGTCCTTTCCGATAAAATCATAAAGCTGACTAAACACAGAAAGCATCATCCCAACCTTATATTTCATGCCATAATCACAATTAAGAATTTTAAAGGTTTGTCCGCTGAAAAATTTTAAAGTGGTTGTAAGCCCCTCTTTCTTAGACTCCTTGTCAAAATCTTTTGTAAGCTTTACACTCTCAATCATCGCCTTCTGTTCACCAAGCTTGCGATTGTTTTCATATAGATAATTATAAATTTGTGACGGCTGACATTCAACAATATATTGACCAACTTGATATTCTTTTTTAATTTCCTCAAGCGGCTCAAACAAGATTGGAGACTGTTGAGTATTTATATATTCATCTCGCTTTTCAACATCTTCATTTTCTTCCGAAGCTTCGTCATTGCTTTCGTTCTTTTTGATAATATTTACGTTTTCAATTTTTGTTTCAATCTCATTATCCATAGCATTGTCATAATCTGTTGCATTGTCATTGCCGTTTGAATTGTTATCATTTGTTTCATTGTCGTTATTTTCATTTAAACAAATTCTAAGCACCCTAAGCTCTTCATCACAAATATAATATCCCCCTTCAAACGCAATTGCAAAAACCTCTTGACGCTCCACCAAATGAACAACAAAGGTTGAAGGAAAAACAGTTTCGATATTCACAACTTTAATGTAAGGATTGAAATTTTCAAGATTTTTCTTATAGCCATTTTTCCCATGAAAGAAAACGCTTCCACCCTTTTTAAATTTTCCGCTTTCCAATATTTCTTTTTCAGAAACGGTTATATTTTCCAGGCTTGTCCTAAAATCTATTTTGACTGTTTTTAAAGAAAAAGCGGTAAAACAAAGAATAATCAATAAGATTAAAATTGACAAAACGCCACTTAATGCAATAATGATTTTCTTTGCTTTTTTGCTTATCTTTTGCAAACTTTTTCTCCCTTTTTATCTAAATAAATTTCCTTAGATTATCCATAAAAATTATGATAATTAAACGAAAAACTTAAAATTTTGCTTATTTTTAACCATTTTTTAGCCTTTTTTAACAAATTTAACCACAATTATTAAAATTCAGCTTCTTTTGTAAAGTTTTTCATAAAACAATATTTCAGTAAAAACGTCTAATTAAAATGTCAACAATGGCTTATTTCAAACTATCAGCAACGACGCCTTTCAAGCTCAAGCCTGCTTATCTGACAGCCAAGCGCTTGAAGCTTTTCTTCCATCTTATAATAGCCTCTGTCTATAAGTTTGATATTGTCTATGGTTGTATAGCCTTCCGCATAAAGACCAGCCAGCACAAGAGCAGCTCCACCCCTAAGGTCAGGCGCAGAGACATCAGCTCCATAGAGTTTTTCTTTTCCGTTTACAATGGTTATGCCATTTCTTGTTTTTATGTCACAACCCATTTTAAGCAGCTCTCCCACATGCTTGCTTCTTGACTCAAAAAGGTTTTCTATTATAAGACTATAACCTTCACTTACTGCCGCCAGCGCTGTCATTGGAGCTTGCAAATCGGTAGGAAAACCTGGATAGACAGCCGTTTCGATTTCTCCAATGTTGCCAAGCCTTGACCGACTTTCCACTCTTATAATATCATCTTTTATATCTATTTGGCAAGCAGTTTTTTTGAGTTTTGCAAGCAGGGCACTATTGTGGGAAGCATTTGCCTCTTTTATTGTCACATTTCCACCACACATGGCAGTTGCAATTATGTATGTGCCTGTTTCTATTCGGTCAGGCATAGCTTTAAAGGATGTTCCATGAAGCTTTTTACCGCCACTGATAACTATGACATTTGAGCCAGCACCGCTTACACAGCCTCCACAAGCATTGATGAAATCTTGCAAGTCAACAATTTCAGGTTCTCTCGCCGGATTTAAGATTCTCGTCTCACCTTTGGCAGCAAGGGCAAGCATCATAATATTTTCCGTTGCACCCACGCTTGAAAAAGAGAGCATAATATCACATGACTTTAAACTTTCACCATTTGCATAAATATATCCATTTTTTTCAACCACCTTTGCGCCAAGGTCGCGAATTCCCTTAAGGTGCAAATCAATCGGACGCAATCCAATGTCACAGCCGCCTGGGTAGGCCACTTTTGCACTTTTCATTCTTGCAAGAATAGGGCCAAGCGTAAAAATAGAAGAGCGCACAGAAGAAGACAATTCATTTGGTATACAATTTTTGTCAATGCCACGACAATCAATGTATAGATCATCGCCCTTAAATTCAGCTTTTCCTCCAAGATGCTTGATAATGTCACACATCACCAAAACATCGCTATACTTTGGCACAGACTTAAGCTCCACCTCGTCTTCCACCATAATAGAAGCAGCAATAATAGGGAGAAGTGAATTTTTTGCGCAATCAATGCTCACCTCTCCGTTCAAACGGTTTCCACCGACAATAAAAAATCCTTCCATAATATTATATATGCCACCAGCAATATTAAGTGAAGGATAAAAATCATTAAAAGTTTACTCTGCCTATAAGATAATCAATTGAAACATCAAGCAAATCAGCAATTTTAATAAGCATCTCAAAATCACATTCTCTCATACCATTTTCCCAGTAAGAAATCAACCTTACACTAACAAAAAGCTTGTCAGCCAACATCTGACGAGTATACCCTTTTTCAATTCTCAATTCTTTTAATCTGCTCGCAAAACTGCTCATAACAATATTTTAGAACAAAATATAGATGTCATAGGACTAGGCGTTGCAATATTCCTTTTCGGCTGGATGACTTTTGGAATTTAACCATTTATAGATATATTTTGCAGCTATAAAAAAGCTAAAGAGAAAAATTTAAACAACCTTATTACATATTTATAAACAAATCCAAATTGCCATAAAAAAACAACTCTTGCTTATTTTTTATGAATCTTAAATTAAATTAAGCATAAAATCTAGAGTTGTTTTTTATTTCATAAATTCAATATTTAACTAAAGATAAACAAAAATTCGTATTTTTTTACCAAATTTTAAGCATTTTTTAGCTTTTTTTGTTTAATTTTCTTAAATTTTATTATTTTATAGTTTTCGCCTTTGCTTTGTCTGAGAATATTAAGACATATTCCAACCCCTGCCATAAACACCATTACAGAAGTGCCGCCGCTTGAAATAAAAGGAAGCGGAAGTCCTGTTGGAGGAATAGAGCCTGTCACGACTGCAACATTAAGAAGGGTTTGAACAGCTATAATAAAAGCCACCCCACAGGCAAGCATGGCTCCAAATCTGTCTTTAGCATTTAAGCCAATTTTGATGATTTTATATGTCAAAAATAAAAACAAAGAAAGCAAGAAAGTTGTGCCAATGAAGCCTATTTCCTCCCCAATAATTGACAGAATAAAATCAGACTCAGCGAAAGGCAAGAAAAGATATTTTTGTCGTGAATTGAATATTCCTACACCAAACAAACCACCATCCCCAAGTGAGTAAAGCGATTGAATAAGCTGAAAACCCTCTCCCTGCGGCGACGCCCATGGGTCTATGAAAGCCATAAGTCTTTTTAAACGATATGGCTCGATTAAAATGAGAACAGGCACAAACGCTGCTGCCGGAATGGAGAACATCAATGTGTGCTTTTTGCTCATCCCGCCGATTATCAGCATAAAAAGAGTGACAAAAGCAATGCACATAGTCACGCTCATGCTTGGCTCAATCATTACAAGCAGGCACATAAGCCCACCTACAATCAAAACAGGCATAAGCCCTTTAAGCGTTTTCACCTTTTCATGATTATCAGACAGATAAGCTGAAACAAAAATCACCAGCGCAAACTTAGCCACCTCAGATGGTTGAATTGAAAAGCCAAGGATGGAAACCCAGCGTTTTGCACCATAACTTTCAATTCCAAGCCCAGGCACAAACACAAGCGCAAGTAAAACAAAGGTGCCAATCACAATCCACCATTTCATTCGTTTAAGATTGTGATAATCAAAAAATGTAAAAAACAGCATGGCAGCCACGCCCATTACTACCCCCATAATCTGTTTAAAAAGGAAAAAGTATTTGTTTCCAAAATGATATTCAGCACTATAAAAGCTGGCACTATAAACCATAAGGCAACCAAATGAGGACAGAAAAATGACAATGCCAGCAATGATTAAAATATCCTTAAGACTGCCAACCTTTTTATGACATTTCAATTTGTTTAACATCTCCAAACATTATCTCCTTAAAAACTTCTCCCCTGACAGCATAGGAGGCAAATTCATCAAAGCTCGAACATGCTGGCGACAATAATATTTTCTGACCGCTTTGAGCATTTTCTTTGACATAATATGTTGCCGCCTTCATAGTAGGAAACAAAAGCGGGCTATAGCCATACTTGGAAGCAGTTTCAAAAATCTCATGACCAGCCTCTCCAAAACAAATAAGCTTTTCAAAGTCCCATCCCTTATTAAAAATTTCATCAAAAACAAAACCTTTATTGCAGCCTCCAAGCATTAAAACAAGCCCCCTTTCACCCAATGAGCCCACGGCTGAAATAGTGGATGAAATGTTTGTCGCTTTTGAGTCATCAAAGACATCTGCTCCATTTACCTGCCCAAGATATTCAATTCTATGAGGTGGGGCTTTAAAGGCATTGACAGCATTTCTTATTACACTCGGCTTAATTTTTTGCAGCACCGAAACAGAAATAGCAGCAAGCACATTTTCGAGATTTTTCTCTCCAAAAAGAGGAATTTCACTTAATGGCATAACTTTGATTTTATTATAAAAAATTGCATTATTTTTGACAAAAACACCTTTATTTAACGGATTTTTTGAAAAAAACAGCGTTTTTCTGTTAATTTGCAATTTATTCACCATCTCATCATCATAATTAAGCACAACTCGTTGGCTTCGACTATGCGATAAAATTTTGCCTTTTACACGCAGATATTCTTCAAAGCTTCCATGCCTATCAATATGGTCAGGCGCAAGATTTAAAACACAAGCAATGCCGGCTTTAAATATGGATGAAAGCTCAAGTTGAAAATTGCTCACTTCGCAAACAATCACACTTTCGTCGTCGGTTTTTGGAGCGATTGAACAAATAGGCAGACCAATATTTCCACAAACAAAAGTTTTTCTTCCCGCTTTTTTAAATATGTCTCCAACAAGTGAAGTAACTGTCGTTTTTCCATTTGTGCCAGTAATTCCAATCACTTTTCCTCTGCAAAAACTGAAGCCAAGGTCAAGCTCGCTTATCACCTTAGTACCTGTCATTATAAAATGAGAGATAAGTTGATTTCCAAGCACTTTTATGCCTGGACTTACCACAACAAAATCATATTTTTTAAGCATTGGATTTTTTTCATAAGTAAAATATGAAATAAACCTGCCCTCATCATCAAAAGTCGAAACACAAGCGCCCTCATCATGCAACAATTTGCATGCCGCCTGTCCACTTATTCCCATCCCATATACAAGCACATTTTTTCCTTTAACATTCAACATTGATTCCTCACTATACTTAATATTATATTTTAATATACGGGCAATTTTGTCGAAATATGCTTCCATATAATAATGAAAAAGTTTGGCAACTTAAAACTAATTACAACCTGCTTAGATTATATTTATTTCACCTTAATAAACGCTTTTAAACTTATTATTTAAAACCACAAAAAACCTTCATAAAATTTAAAAAAAAGATATTTGTTTTTGAATTTGATTAAACTATTTTCTATCAATATAAAAACAAAAAAAATGCTTATTTTATGAAAATTTAAGCATTTTTATCTGTTTTTTAATGTTTTTTTTGCGTTTTTAACGACTTTTTATTAAATTATTTATAATATTCCAATTACAGCCATATAGCCAAGAAGCACTCCCATTCCACATAGAAGAGTAATCACTACATAAGAAAGAACAATGCGATTTTCATGCACGCCAAGCTGTTCAAAATGGTGATGAAGGGGTGCCATTTTAAATATTCGTTTGTGCGTCTTTTTGTAGTATCCCACCTGTAAGATATCACTCACTGCTGATAAAACAAACATAATTCCAATTATAGCAAGAATAAGCTCCAGCCCAGTAAAAACACAAAGACAGGCAAGCAGACCGCCAATAGCAAGTGAGCCTGTATCCCCCATAAATATTTTAGCAGGAAAGCCATTAAACAGCAGAAATCCTAAAAGCGCACCAGCCATGGCAAAGGCAATTATTGAATAATTGTAATATCCAAGCATTGCAAGAATAGCTCCAAAGAATAGAAGATAGACATGACTTACTCCACTTGCAAGCCCATCAAGCCCATCAGTAAGGTTTACAGAATTAGTCACTGCAACAAAGAAAACAACCACAAATGGAATTATAAACCAGCCTAAATTCAACTTAAGTCCAAAAAAGTCAAGCGTTCCGCCAATGTTGAAGTATACAAAAAGACCAATAATAAGCGAAAGACCAACCTGACCAATGATTTTTTGATAGGGTTTCAAGCCTTCATTTTTATGCCATTTGATTTTTATAAAATCGTCCAAAAAGCCAAGCAATCCATATCCCAACATGACAAGCAAAATTAAAATTGAATAAAGAAAATCTCCTCTTAAGAAAAATGGAGCTGAAAAAATTGTGGCGACAATAAATATCCATCCGCCCATTGTCGCAGTACCACTCTTTCCAGCATGCTTGTCCACATAGTGCAGAATGGTCTGCGAAAGATGAAATCTTTTGCAAAGTTTTAAAATAGGAATGCCAAATACAATTGCACTGACAAGCCCAACTAAAAAGACAAGAAAGAAATTCAACATATTCACCTCACACTAATATATGAATATTTTCTGCAACTTATTAAATTTCTTTCATGTCTTTTCAAGTTTCTTGTTTTAAAGCCTGCAAATAAAAACAGTTTTTATCTTTTAGGCAGAATGCAGACCGCACATTGCGGGAACAGTTTACAGTGCTGCTAGAGTAATCGGCGTCTGAGGACTAGAGATAGTATGCATAGAAAGCATAGTCGATACGACCAGAAAGGAACCAAGAAAGCTACTCATTTTTTTGCGATTTTTTTGTCAAAAGCATTAAATTAAAGCTTATTTTAGTTGATTTTAGTCTTTGTCAAGAAAATAATCTTCTCTATTTATAATTTTTTTTTGACCTTTCAAGACCTCTCTCACAACATCAAAATCGCTGTAAGGATATTTTACACCATTTATCTCTTGATATTTTTCTGCACCTTTGCCAGCAATCACAATTGTCTGCCCATTTTGATAATTTTCCAAAGCATATTCTATCGCCTTTTTTCTATTCGGCAAAACTTTGCAAGGTCCTTTTACACCTTTTTTAATCTGTGAAATAATTGCATTAGGGTCTTCAAAACGAGGGTTGTCACTTGTGAGAATAATCTCATCCGCTTGTTGAGAGGCAATTCTTCCCATGATAGGTCTTTTTTGCTTGTCACGGTTTCCACCACATCCGAATATTACCACAACTTTGCCATCTGAAATCTCTCTTGCCGTCTGAAGCACCTTCTCAAGCCCGTCTGGCGTGTGGGCAAAGTCAATTACAATGTTCGCTTTGCCAGTACTTATTGTGTTAAACCTTCCTTCAACTGCCTTAATCGCGTTTAGCCCTTCTAGAATATTCCAATTGCTCAAACCTAAATTTTTACAAACGGCAATTGCCGCTAAGGCATTTTCAACATTAAAACCTCCGACCAACTTGGTTTTCACATCAAAAATATTCCCTTTATAATCTGTGCATGCAAAATGACTCCCAGAAAAATTTTTCTCAAAAATCCTGCCCGCATAATCGCAATCGCTTGTAAAACCATAACTCAGCAAATTGACACCAGATTTTTCAAGCAATCTGTCAGTGTAAGCTTTGTCAGCGCAATAAATTCCAAGAGTTGTTCTTCCCTTTTCAAACAGCTTCAGCTTCGCATCAGCATAATCATCCATATTTTCAAAAAAGTCAAGATGGTCTTCTGTGATATTTGTAAGCACACCCATTTCAAACCTTATGCCATCAAGTTTATTGAGAGCAAGTGCATGAGCTGATGCCTCCATAACAACAAAGTCAACTCCTTTGCCATTCATATTCGCAAGAATCGAGTGCAGTTTGTATGGGTCTGGAGTTGTAAAACCCGTATCTTCAAATTCGCCATCGACCTTCGCACCAAGCGTTCCGATAACTCCTACTTTATAACCCGCACCTCTAAGCATGTCAGCAATGGTGTTGCAAACAGTGGTTTTACCATTGGTGCCAGTAATTGCAATAATACGAAGATTGTCACAAACTCTTCCAAAAAAGTTTTTTGACATAAGCGCATAAGCAGAGCGAACATCTCTTACATTGACTACTTTTTCACCGCTTTCAAGCTCATCACTTACCACGCACGCCGCACCTTTTTCAAGCGCAATCGAGGCAAAGTCATTGCCATTAAATTGACTGCCTCTCATTGCAAGATAGACATCCCCTTTTTCAACTTGACGATGGTCAATTTTGATATCCTTGATATCTTTTTCAAACAAACTTTTGTCAATTTGTTCACACTCCACATCTCTTAATAAACTTAATAAATTCATCTTCTCTGCCAACCTCTTTTCTTTTTTTGATTTTTCTTAAAATTGCCTTCTTCGCGGCATTTTCACGCATTTTTGCACTTTTTATGCGTTTTTTAACGATTTTTTTGTCAAAATCACTAAATTATTTATTTCACTTTAAAACTAGAAGTCATTTCAATATACTTTTCTATTGCCTTTGAATTAAACTTATAGACAATGGTTTTCTTACTATCCCCTCTCGCCTTCGCTTCATTAAACAGGGTCATCAAAAGGTCAGCGAAAGAGGTTTCAAACAGATTAAAAGCAAGTGATCCAGGAATTGAGTTTATCTCATTTACAAAGAGTTTTTTACTTTCTTCATCATAGAGAAAGTCAACTCGAACAACGCCATCACATTCCAGTGCTTTATATGAAGCAACAGCCATATCTTTGATGTCTTTTTCAAGTGCCTTAGATATCACCTTCTGCTCACCTTTTTTATGATTGATATATTTTTCTTCAAAGGTGTAAATCTCACTTTTTACAACTTCACAAACTTTGCTTGCCACAAGCTTTCCTGAATTTTTTACAACTGCACAGCAAAATTCGCGCACCCCAGAAAGATATTCTTCTACCACCAGCTTATTATCAAACTTAAAAGCTTCCGCAATTTTGCTCTCAAGCTCTGCCTCATTTGCACAAATGCCAATTCCTACACTTGAGCCAAGCCTTGTTGGTTTAACAATGCAAGGATAACCAATAAAATCTTCCACATCTTTGATAAATTTTTCTTTTTCATCTTTATAGCTGTCCATGCTTATATGCAAATATGCTGGAGTGTCAATTCCATTTGTCTGCAGAAAGACCTTAGTGAAATCTTTATCCATGCACATTGCACTTGAAGAAACCGAACAAGATGTGTAAGGTATTTCTGCCAGCTCTAATAAACCTTGCAAGCTTCCATCTTCACCACCATGACCATGATTGCATAGAAGGGCACAGTCAAGTTTTATACGAGTTTTCATCTTGTTTCGTTTGCATAAACAAATCTCGCCACTGCCAATTGGCACAACAACTTCTTTCAAGCCTTTGACATTTTTCGCAAAATTGAGATATGTCGTTGCCTGTTTTAAATTGTCACCAGTCACCATTTTTCCTTCAGGGGTAATGTAAATTGGAAGCATAAAACAGCCCTTTGGCGTTGCACTCATAGCCTGCAAAGCAGTAATTATTGATATGTCATGCTCAACACTTTTTCCACCATAAAAAACACCTATATATTTCACTATCAACTCCTTTAATTTAGTGATTTTTTTATAAAATCACGCTTTTTTTGCAAAAATATTGTCGAATTGACCATATTTTCATAAATTATCTATCAATATCCAGTTTTCCAATACAATTTTAATCTTCATTTTAATATCAAATTTTTGTCTAATAAATTGGACTAAAAGACCTCTTTCGACATCAAATTTCTATTGTCAAATTTTCAAGTTTAATCATAATTATCTGGCAAATCATTTTCAAAAAGAATTACGCAGCCACTTTCAGTAAGTCCTTCCAAAATCTCTTTTTGCTTCTTTCGAGTTTCAGCCGTATGTATGCGCTTTCTATCAAAACCATGTGATATAGCACCAGATAAAATTTCATTTTTGTTTACCTTATTCATGATGATAAGCTCATCAGCCACATCAGCAATCATTGCACCAAGTTTAAAGTTAACCTGAGATTGTTCAGCGCCAAGCTCAACAAGGCCAGGAGTGATAACAATTTTTTTACCTTCAAATTTTGACAGCACATCAAGCGCCTCTTGCATTCCTATTATATTTGAATTATAAGAGTCATCAATAATGGTGCAAAAATTATTTTTCATAAGCTCAAGCCTGTGCTTAGTTGGCTCTAAATCGCAAATTGCATCAGCGATTTCATTTTCGCCAATCCCCATAATATAAGCCAGAGCAGACGCCGTAACAATATTGTTTATATTGCATTTTCCAAGCAGTTTGGTTTCAACCGCAAGTTGTTTACCATTTAATACAAGCTCAAACTTTGAGCCTTCACTAGTGGTTGAAATATTTTCTGCGTAGGCAAAACTATTTGGCAGGTTGGTAATTTCCTTTTTGCCTTCAAATCTTTCAAAAAGCTTTCGACTTGAAGGACTGTCGCCATTGAACACGGCGACGCCATCACTTTTTAAGCCTTCGACGAGCTCATATTTTGTATCCTCAATCGTCTTCAGATTTTTAAAAGTCTCAAGATGTTGCTCCCCAATGGTGGTGATAATCGCATAGTCAGGCTCCACCATTTTCGCCAGCACTTTTATATCTCCTTTGTGCCTTGCTCCCATTTCTGCAATGAATACATCTTGCCGCTCGAGATTTTCAAGTATAGTCTTTGAAAGTCCCATTTCTGTATTATAATTTTTGGGAGTTGCGCAAACTTTAAATTTCTTTTCTAAGATGGCTTTTAAAATATTTTTAGTGGAAGTCTTACCATAGCTTCCTGTAATGCCAATTTTGATTATCGTTTTTCTTTTAAGCTTTCTCGCTGCTTTTGAAATAAAATATTTTCTTATCAAAATTTCAAGTGGCAAAATCAAGTAGTGTACAAACACAATAACAAGTGGCATGCACAGAAAAATCAAAAGGATGTCTAAAAGTAATAGGTAAATATTGTTGATATATAAATTGATTAAAATAAAAATGCCTGTGCTTATCAAAAAGAGGAGTAATATAAATCTTATCATGCGTTTTGTAAAAACCAGTCGATTTTTGTCGCCATAAGCAAGCTTCAACTCAATTACGCTTTTCAGAAATTGAAGAGGTTGATAGCCACAAAGCTGATAGGTCTTAATAAATATATACGAGAGAAGCATGAACATAATTACACATGCACATATGCTGAAATAAATCATTTTTCCTCCTTTAAAAACTCTTTCAAAATAGCGTAAAACTCAAGCCTGCAGTCCATAAAAGAGAAATGTCCGCCATCCAAAATTTTCAGCTGAGAATTTTTGATAAGTTTGTTCAGTCGCTTTGCCATGTAAATAGGGGTTTCTTCATCTTGATTTCCCCAGACAATCAAAGTTTTGACTGACATTTTTCGAGCATAATCTTCAAGATAGGTGTTTACAATGCTTTTGAATGTTTCTTTCATACTAGGGGAAAGCCTTTCATAATCGACAGAGCCTTTTTTCAACTTTTTCAAACCAAGCTTTTTATAAAATTTGTATTTAACAAGATTAAACCTATATTTTACAGAGCGTCTAGGCTTCATTCCAGCGCTGTCAATAAGTATGCACGAATGAACAAGTGAGCGTTTGACTGCAGACAAAATTATAGCTATTCTGCCACCAAAAGAATGCCCAATAATGTCAGCACTATATATTTTCAAGTGTTCACATAAAGACATGAGCATTCCAACATATGTATATATACTCCACCCTTCCGGCTCTTGTAAGCTTTCCCCAAAAGGCGGAAAATCAATCAACAAAAAAGAGCGCTCTGGAAAAAGCGAGACGACATCTTCAAAATCACGACCGCTTCTTCCCCAGCCGTGCAGAAAAATAATAGGTCTTTGAGAGGAATCTCCCCTCACTTCATAATAGACCCCAACTCCATTGTAATTGTATATCATAACCTTTCTTATGAAAATTTTACAAAATTGTTGAAAAAAATCTAAAAATTAGATAAAAATGCTTCATTTTATTTGGAAGTTAGACAAAAAAAGAGTAAAATATATCTAGGTTTTAAAACCAAAGAAAATATAATAGAAGGAAGGTAGAATCAAGTGAAAATTACAGATGTTAGAGTAAGACTTAAAGATGAAACAAAATTAAAAGGAATTGTATCAATTACAATTGACGGTTGCTTTGTTGTACACGATATCAAAGTAATCGACGGCAAAGATGGTCTCTTTATTTCAATGCCAAACAAGAAAACTGCTGATGGCGATCACATTGACATTGCTCACCCAATCAACACTGAAACTCGCTTAGAACTTAAAAATGTCATCCTTGAAGCATATCAAAAAGCATTGAATGATGCAAAAGCTGAATAATAAAAATTTTTAATTAAAGCAAAACCTTAGATTGACTTTACATAGAAACGAAGACAATTCGTCTCCGTATATACTTTGCTGACAACTAAAATATTAAATATTCTTGCAAAAAGCCAAATCATTTTTGACTTATTATCTTTATGACTGCAAAAAAACACCCTATCTTAACAGGTGTTTTTTATTTTACTATTTTGTCGAAACTAATACTTAATATTATATTCTATTAAAATAAAGCAAGCGTAAAACAAAAAAAGAAGCCGCCTATTTGGCAGCTTTTTTAATTCTTCTTATTATTCTTTTTATTTTGCAGGTTTGGAGTTTGCACAGAAGACTTATCAACAAATTTTACACCCTTAGCCTTCAAAAATTCAACGACTTCACCCGCTGTACCTTTAGTCATTCCGCGATAATCAAATATAAAGCTCTGTTTTTGATTGATAAAAATAAATAAATGTTCTTTATAAGCAACAAATTTAAATAAATCTTTATAAAAAACTTTTTGTGAGGCAATCTCTTGATAGTCATTTGCCGTAGGTGATGAAGTTGCTTGACTGGTTATAAAAATATGGTCCTGCCAAAACTCGAATGTGTTTAAATATTTCCTATCACCAAGTGTTATTTTATTTTGTTTTTTAAGTGACTCTTTCATAAGATATGGCAACAGAATAATTCCGCCAATAACGCCACAAATTGCAAGTGCAAGACCTATGGTAAGGTCTACAAAACACATTCCAACGCCGCCGCCAATAAAAATAATAGAAAAAACCAAAGATGAAATAAATGTAGTTTTTTTCAGTACAAAATTTTGAAATAACGAAATTTCTTCGTCATCCATTTTGCTGGTATTTTTAAAAATAGCATTTTTTTCTTCCATAACTCACCTATTCTTAGCCTTTTTGCAATACAGCTTTCTGACAATGAAATTTATCATTCTCGTTGAAAGCAATCTAGGCAAAAACACAACGCATTTATAACCAAAGCCCACAGTCTTTCGAAGTGGAGGTCTTTTCTTAAGCAAAACCTTCCTCACAACTTTTGCGATCGTCTCTGGCGTCATGCCTTTTTGCTCATCTTTTTCCATCTTTGCAATTGAAAGACGAATATCTGCCTGTTCTTTTTCTGAGCTTGCTTCGTTATCAATCACTCGAGCTGCGGTAAAACCTGTCTTGGCATCTCCTGGCAAAATTGCAGTAACCCTAACCTTATATGGATGCAACTCATTTGCAAGCGCTCTTGAAAAAATTTCAATTCCCGCTTTCGTCGCACTGTAAGTGGCTTGATAAGGAAGAGGTATAACCCCACCCACCGACGAGATGTTGACAATTCTTCCCTTTGTCTGTTTAAGATATTTTATCACAATTGTGCAAAGTGAAATATAGGCAGACAAATTGGTGTTTACCTGTCTGTAAATATTTTCAGGTTTTGAATATTCAATAGCCCCCGCAATACCAAAGCCAGCATTATTGACAAAGATGTCAATATGCCCTTCTTCGCTTGCAATTTTATCAATAATTTTTTCTACATTTTGATAGTCATTCACATCAGCTTCGAAACTTTCTATCACGCAATCATGCTTGACTGTATGTCTTGAAATATCATAAACCTTTGCGCCATCATTATATAAACTTTGAGCAATTGCCAAACCAATTCCACTGCTTGCGCCGGTAATAATCGCAACTTTGCCCTCAAATTTCTTTTTCATGTTTTCCCTTTGTTCCGTTGAAAAATTTCTTATATTTAAAATAAAACAACTTTAAATCGTCAAAAATAATGATTTTTTGCCATTTTAAGCTAATTTTTAATAAATTATCCAAAAAAGATTTATAAAGCTCTTGCTACAGCAACCGCTAAAGCACCGCTTCCAATGTGACAAGATACACTTAAAGACAATGGGTCAATGCTGATGATGTCAACATTTGGGATTGCATTTTTAATCTCTTGTGCAAAGTCGTTTGCTTTGTCGATACAGTTTGTGTATGCCACAGCAAGTTTCATTTCACCCCTTTCATAAAGGTCTTTAAAACGAGTTTCAAGGTCATGCTTTGCCGCTTCAATCATCTTTAATCTTGCCACTTTTTCATTCATAACTTTTGCATAAGTATCAAGCTTTCCGCCTTGAATTTGAAGCACAGGCTTAATCTTTAAAAGAGTGCCAATCGCAGCTGCAGCTGGCGTAACTCTTCCACCTCTTTTAAGATATTTAAGTGTGCTGACCATTATGTAAATGCTTGAGTCCATTGAAGTTTCAACAAGAATTTTTTCAATTTCTTTCCCGTCTTTTCCTTCCTTTGCAAGTTTCAATGCATCATAAACTGACTGCTTTTGAGTGACAGAAATTCTTCTATTGTTGACAACAAAAACCTTGCCATCATATTCCTTAGCAAAATTTGTTGCCGTTTCGCAAGACATACTGAGTCCGCTTGACATTGGAATATGAACAACTTGATCATACTCTTTCAAAAGCTCATCCCAAATTTCAGTAACTGACGCAATAGATGGTTGTGAAGTTGATATTGAAGCATCTTCATCAAGCAGTTTTTTATAAAACTCTTCCTGAGAAAGATTGATATCTTCAAAATATTCTTCTCCTTCAATCGTAAAAGGCATAGGCAAAACTCTCAAATTTTCAATTGATTCCGCCTCCTTTTGTGTAATTCCTGCATTACTGTCAGTGACTATTGCAACTTTCATTTATCATTATCCTCCTACTTTTTCAAGTTTTTTCTTTTGCCCTTTTTGTTTGGCATTTTTAAGTTCTTTCTTATTTTCTTCAAGCATCCTTTTCTTGACAAGCTTCTTCACCTTTTTAAAGTCTATATCCTGCTCTACCTTTGAATAGTCTGCTTGAGGAAGCGACAACATAAATTCAGCAAGCTCATTTATTGTATTTTTTCTCAAAGGTGAGATTTTTTCTCTCATGCTTTGAAGAATTTCTGGATTGTCGATTAAATTTAAAACATGTGCTTTCAATTCTTTTTTATTTTTGAATGAAACTGCCACGCCCTTTTCTTTCATATATACAAGATTGTATCTCTCTTGCTCTGGAAGCTTTTCAGTGATGACCATCGGCAAATGTTTATTTATCATTTCAGTGACAGAAGTGCCACCAAACTTATTGATGATAAAATCAGCAGCCGACATATAATAAGGCACCTTGTTTGTAAATCCGACATTGACAACCTTAATTCCGTCCTCAAATTTCATCTTCTCAATCTTATCAAAGCCCTTCTTATTTTTGCCGTTAATCATTATGACTTGCACTTTTCTGCCCTTTAAGCAGTCAATCAAATCTTTAAAAATCTTAAAGCCGCCGCTCCAGAAGCCACCCCCAAACATAACCATTATTGTTGGAAGATTCTCATCAAGCCCAAGCTCTCGTCTTGCAGCAGCCTTGTCCACTTCCAAAAGCGTTCTCTCATCCACAGGAAGACCAATAGGCATAAGTTGACCTCTGCTGAAACCTTCTTCAATGCACTCTTCAATAAAATCTTCATTTGGAATAGCGAAATAATCCACGCCAATAGTCGCCTCCCAAAAAGGAGAGTTGACATAATCAAGATTTGAAACAATCACCTTGCAAGGAATGTCATAGTAAAGCCTAAGATTGCTGATAGCCATAGCTGGATAAAAATGTGTGCAGTAAATTACATCAGGCTTAAACTCAAGAATTTCCTTCAAAACGCCATCAATAGTAGACATAACCGTGCCCTGAGCAGCACAGGTATATCTATGTTCTGGCTTGCTTTTTTTATAATGATTATAAAAATAATTATAAGATATTGGCATTTTGCTTACTGCAAAGTTATAGCCGCCGTCAGCCACCCAAGTATTCAATGCAGTTGAATAGCTCTTCAACAGGTCAACAAGTTTGACCTCTATATCCTGCCCCATGCTTTCAAGCTTGTTTTTCATTCCTTTGGCACAGGCATTATGACCATTACCTGCGGTAACAGTAAAAATCAATATTTTTTTCATAATTCCCCTTCTTTTTTTAAATATAAATTTTCAATCATTGCCAATTCCAGATTGTTTTCTCGCAAAAAAGCAAAGATTGTAAACATCTTACAAAAAATTTTACCCTTTATTTTAGAGGGTTTCACAAATATTCTATCACATAGAATTTTAAATTGCAATAAAATCAATATAAAAAAATTTATAATATAATGTGAAAATGTTATGAAAAAACGAAAATAATTGCTATAATTTAGTTTGTAATGGTGAAAATGTATATTGAATTTTATTCATGATAGAATTTTTTAAAATATTTCAAATTTACTTATGCAAATTAAAAACGGCAAAATTTAATGCTAAAAAATGGCTATATCCCTTATAAATAAAGGGCTTCAGCCATCAAGGAGGAGCTATGAACGAAAAAGAAGGCAAAATAGGCTTTGACAGCGATTTATACCTTAAAAACCAAACAGAACGCATACTTGAGCGAATTGAAAGGTTTGACAACAAACTTTACCTAGAATTTGGTGGAAAACTCTTTGATGACTTGCATGCCTGCAGAGTTTTGCCAGGTTTTGAGCCAGATATCAAGACAAAACTTCTCTTATCACTTAAAGAGCAAGCGGAAATTGTTATATGCATTTCGGCAGGCGACATTGAAAGAAACAGAATACGCGCCGACCTTGGACTTAGTTATGACAACGAAGTTTTGCGACTAATTGACGCCCTCAGAGCCTTAGGCCTGTTTGTTTCAAGCGTTGTAATCACCCTTTTCAAAGGCCAGCCAAGTGCTGTTAAGTTTGGTCAAAAGCTTGAAAGACATGGCGAAAAGGTTTATTTTCATAGTTATACAAAAGGCTATCCAAGCGATGTTGACACGATCGTTTCTGACGAAGGCTATGGCATGAATTCTTACATTGAAACCTCTCGCCCACTGGTCATAGTTACCGCTCCAGGCCCTTCAAGTGGAAAACTTGCCACCTGCCTCAGCCAACTTTATCATGACTATAAACGGGGCATTAAGGCTGGCTATGCAAAGTTTGAGACCTTCCCTGTCTGGAATTTGCCACTTAAACATCCGGTAAATATTGCCTATGAGGCAGCCACAGCCGACCTAAAAGACATAAATCAAATTGACCCTTATCATTTCAATGAATATGGCGAGCTTACAGTAAACTACAATCGTGATATTGAAGTATTTCCAGTGCTTAAAAACATATTAAAAAAGATTACTGGACAAAACATTTACAAGTCTCCAACTGACATGGGTGTAAACATGGTTGCAAGCGCAATCGTTGATGAAGCCGTAATTGCAGACGCTGCCAAAAGAGAAGTTGTAAGACGCTGCTTCCGTGCTGAATGTGACTATAAACGCGGTCAAATCAATTTCGACACCCTAGAACGCACTCGCTGCCTCATGTCTGAACTTGACATTAAAGAAGATTATCTTGATGTAGTGCCAATTGCTAAAAGTGCCAGCAAAAACAGCGGCTATCCATGTATCGCTTTAAAACTTACTGACGGCCACACTGTAATAGGCAAAAACAAAAAAGTTGTATCAGCTGGTGCAGCTGCCGTGTTAAATGCACTTAGAGTGCTTGCAAATTTAGACGACTGTTTTGATATAATCGCGGATGAAATCTTAATGCCGATAATATGGCTGCGAAAAGACCTTCTTCACACATCCAGCCAAGTTTTGTCACTTGATGACGCCCTTGTTGCTCTCGCGATATCAGCAAGCACAAACGAAAAGGCGAAGAAGGCAATGTCAAAACTCGAACTTCTCAAAGGCGCAGAAGCACATGCAACATTTATTCTTTCCCAAGCGGAAGAATTGACACTGAAAAAACTTGGCATAAATGTAACATGCGAGCCAATCTTCTTAAACAACAACCTCTTTGAATAAGTTGGAAATATGATTAAAAATTGTTTTAAGCCAAATCTTAAACTAAAGATTATATCAAAATTAAAAATATAATCAAATTTCAAAAAATTTAAACTAAATTTTTATCGCAAAACGACAAAAAAGACTGCCAATGGCAGCCTTTTTTTATTATTGAATGCAAAATTTAAAAATATTACAGTTGTTTTAAATGTCAAAATTATCTTAAATCTTTAAATATCAGCATGGAAATAGTGCCTTTCAATTACAAGAGGCAATGGTGAGCCTGTAGTATTGATTTTATATTTAGTGCCCGTTCTCTTATAATAACCCTTGCATTTTTTGTTTAAGCAACAAAAACGCAAAACATTTAAATCTTTTTCCATATTGTCACAACCAATAATACCCTTGACAATAGCAACAGTAATTCTCACGCCAGTTGACATAACAGTGTCAAGATAAAGAGAATCTTCCTTGCACTCAGGGCATCTTACAACTTTTGCAAGTGGTCCAGGAATTGGCAAGAGATTAAGCGCTTTGGCTTGAGTATCCATCTGCTTTCTGCTAGGCTTTTTGCCTTTTCCAGAAATCTTAGCTGCAATGTCACCCTTATCATCGCCATCATCGTCTTTTTTCTTTTTCTTCTTCTCTTCCCCTTCATCCTCTCCTTCGTCGCCCTCTTCACCATCTTGCTCTTGGGGATCTTCATCTACTCCATAAGGGTCTTCGTTATCGTCACCAAATGGGTCGTCATTATCTAAATCATCATCTTCATCTTCGTCTTCTTCATCATCCCATGGATTAAAACTCACAACGCGCCTCCTTTTAACCAGCCCCTCTCCTTCAACAATTTGAAAGAACGCAAAGTTTTATTTTATCATAACAATATTTTAAACTATGCAAGCACTTGCAGTCAAGCAAAATTTTGCTATTGTTAATAACCTGTCCTAAGCTCGCTTATCACAACATTATCTTTGTTTATTCCAAGCTTACAGTCATACACCGAAAACTCAATGATGACATTGTAAAGCTCATTGTCAGAAATATATCTCATAATCTTTGAAATGCCTGGAATTTTCCAAAGTTTGTCATCTTCAATGGATGTGTGAATGTTAAACTCTGGCTTCTCATAAATATTTCGATGGGTTGCCTCAATGTCACTCCTCGCTGTAAGGTCAACAGTCTGTGAGCCGAAATCGTTGTGAACAATTATGTCTCCCACAAGCACGATATCTTCTTTAAATTCATTGTAAGAAACGCTTATCGTCACCTCATCTTCAAAACGGTCAAGCCTCTCTTTTGCCTCGTCAATATTGGTCACAAAATAAAACTCGCCCTTTGCCTTGTTTGCACTTCTAAGAACATATTCCTTTGCAGGATAACTCTTCATAAAATTCTCAATTCCAGCAACATCAAAAGTCTCAAAAACATCAAGTGGAAAATAGTTTAGCCTAAGCTCTTTCATTTTGATAATGCTGTCTTTTTTATCCTTAATTTTAATCATTTTCACCTCTAAAAATATTTTATCACATAAATTATTATTTACAAAACAAAAAACAATATTAAATTTTGTTTAATCTTCAAGAGTAGCCAAAATCATAAGCATTTTCGTCTGCTTTAAAAATAAATATGTTTTTAACAAAATTCATTAAATCATTTTTTGTCTGTTAAGGCATGTATATTTTTAAACATTTGCCCCAAAATAATTATATGAAAATATTACCAATTGTTCTTGCATGCGCCTCACTCGCCGCACCCGTTTGCGACTATAAGGTGGGCAATTTGATTGAAAGCAATAAGTTTAATAATGTCAGCATTTGCAGTGAAGGCAAGCTTTTTCGTGAAAATATTGAAATAAGAGTATCAAATGGAAGCGAAGAAATTGTCGTCGAGCCTTCTGTAAACATTGGTTATAACCCCTCCCTCTTTGTCGCAAACTTTTTGAATAACGGCTTAGAACAGGTGCTTTACAGCGTAGAAAGCGGCGGGAGCGGCGGCTATAGCTTTTATCAAATGTTTTCATTTTCTGATGAAAAAGCAACAAGCGTATTCAACAGCGAAGATTTCAAACCAAACATTACAGCCTCTTATAAAGAAGAAAACCTGATTGAGATTGACTATCAAGGCAAGAAATTATACCTTGACAGCTCAAACTCGGGCTGCCAAAACCATGATGATTGCAATCTTTATATAAGTGATGTTAATACAATCTTGCCATTTTATAATATAGCCCTCGACCGCTATTATCTTCAAGTGCTTCAGCGTATTTATGGAGGCTATGAAGCAAACAACTTTGGATATATCAGCTCACTGCTTGAAATCAATGAAGACGGCTTTACAACAATAAGCATCGGCACCCTATCAAATTTTTCATATTAAAATTAAAAAAACTGCCCAATAGTTGCTTACTTTTGAAACTAGCATAATAATTAAAGAGGACTCTAGTATTTTAGAGTTCTTTTTTTGTGGCGGTTTATGCCGCGAAAGGTTCTTTACTCAGGGCTTAAGAATGGAACATAATAGACAAAAGGCAAAAAGAAAAAAAGCGAAAGTATCTTCGCTTTAATAGCATAATGCTTGTTTCTTTGTCTTAATTGTGGAGTTTATCATTCTAAGCCCTGTGTCAAGAACACCGTGAAATAAATAACCACAAATCTATATAACAACATAAATATCGTAAGTTCTAGTTGTTATTTTAGTTTTATTGCCTTTATAATGTCTTTCGGTTGTATAACTTTCAGTAAATACTTTTTGAATTATTGGCTCGTTGTTATTAGCTGTATTTACTGCGTAATTTATTCCTATTTCAATTTTGTTCTCATAAACTCTTACAAACTTAATGAACAATTCAAAACATTTGTCTGGGCATTGTTTTATTGTGTATTTGAAAAAGTCTTGTATATCTTCTTTCGTTAGTTCGTATCTTTCTTTAGATTGTTCTATTATAACTTTCTCTTGCAATTCTTTTTTAGAACTTTCAAGTTCTTCTAGTCTTGCTTTTGTTGTTTCGGTAAATATTCCTTTTTCTATTGCTGACATTATATTTGCAATAGCAGTATTGACTTTTTGCAAATCATATTTAAGTGTATTTAGAGATGTATTGCTAGACATTCGTTTCTTATGCACTTCAAATATTTTTTCGGTCAATATTTCCAAGTTCTTCGATGTATTAAATTGTTCTATTAAGAATTTATCTACAACACCTTCAATAAAGTCTTTATACATTCTTTTGTTTGCACAATAATCTTTTTTTGTTCCTATGCAGTTGTAATATCTTAAATGTTCGCCATTAGAAGATATTGCAGATACAGGATACATTTTTTTGTTGCAATATCCACAAAAGATTTTGTCTTTTAGTCTAAATATTGCGTGGTTATCTTTTCTGCACCCATATCTATTTTTATCCATTCTTTCTTTGACTTTTATAAATAGTTCATTTGCTATTATTTGTGGGTAGATATTGTTGTATTGTTTGCCATTTATTTCATATTCACTTGTATATAGTTTTCTTTGCAAGAAATGTCTTATTGTTTGTGGTATAAACTTTTGGCCTTTATTTGTTATTTTTTCTTTTTCTAAATCTCTACATATTTGTAAGATTGTTTTGCCGCTAGAGTAGTCTTTATATATTCTTGTTAAAATCTCAGTTTCTTCTTGGTTTATAGATAGTTTCTTGTTTTCTTTAATGTAGCCATAAGGAACACTACAAATACAATGTCCTTTCATTCGTGATTCGTGAAGTCCACGACTTACTTTTTGTGCAAGTTCTTCGCTAAAGTATTGATTCATTCCTTCAAGTAAACTTTCAAGTAAAACTCCTTCTGGTGTTTCAGGTATGTTTTCCATAGCAGATAAAAGTTTAATTCCATTGTCTTTTAAGTGCTTTCTATTAATTGCTGCCTCATATTTGTTTCTTGCGAATCTATCTAGCTTATATTAAAACATAGTTCCACTTTTTATTATTGCTATCTTTTAGCATTTTTTGAAAAGACTCTCTTTCATCAGTTGTGCCACTAATGGCTCTGTCAATGTATGAGTCAACGATTATTATGTTGTTCCTTTTTGCATAATCTTCGCATACATGAACTTGTCCTTCTATAGATTGTTCTGTTTGGTTTCTGCTAGAGTATCTAGCGTAAATTACTGCCGTTTTCATTTTTTCTAAACTCCTTTTAATTTATTTTTTATTTGTCTTTCGACGGAGCGAAAATAAACGAAAACTGATTTGTATTTTTAAGTTTGAAATATATATTTTTTAGTCAAGGGTTGCTTAAGCAATACACTTTACCCTTGACTAAAAAGAGTTTTCGTTTACGCTCCACAAGGCGAAAGATAAATAACCTTGTATCAAGACAAGCACACGCTAGGATCCCAGCAGACTCTTTTTGATAAAAATAATATTAAAACTTTAGTTTAAATTTTGTAAGAGAAAGAATATGCAATATATGCTGACTTTGTAATGACTCTACATAGAAAAAAGTGCCAGCAATATGCTAACACTTATGTTAAATATGGAATAAAAAACGGTGGCGTAAAGAAACGAGGAGTATGGTAGAAAGCCTGCGTGCCAACTCCCGTTTTAGCCACCGTTTTCTGTTTGCAGAAGTTAAATTTTTGTTTTAGGCGTGTGCTTGTCTGCCGAGCGAAGCGAAGGCACTCGTATAAGACAAGCACACGCCTAAATGCAATTTCTAATTATTCTATATTCAATATCTTGTCATATAATAAATTTACAATATGTAAATGTCTTGATTCAATTATAAATTCTTCATTCTTATACCTATTATAAAATTTCCTTGGTGTAACCAATTGACTTTCATTATATATTGGCAATTTCTCAATTAAAGGTTTTACTTCACATTTCTTGTTAAGTATATATTCAAGTGGTAATAAATTCCCAATTTTCGAATTAATATCTCCCCCATCATCTGGTAATATATGCTCAATCGTATATCCTACAATCGGCGAAGAATTTGTATGATACTCTTCTATAAGATCAAGAACAATAAGTACTTTTTCTTTCAATTTTTCTTCATGATATGGACTATCATCTCGTTTTGACCAAGCTAATGTTTCTAATCTTTTTGAAAATAAATTTTTCGTAACGAATTTCCTTTTCAATGAATCAATTAAAAGATTTAAATTTTCTATAGAAAAATCATTTTCTAACATACTAGAA
>CARNVA010000015.1 GCA_949031345.1 uncultured Eubacteriales bacterium
CTTGTGGGTATGTTTATGTCTTTAATATTAAGTTGAAATTTAACTTTTTTTTGTTGATATTATTTAGTATTCAATTTAAAGCAAATTAAGATTTATTTTCCCAGGCAAAACTTAGTGAATATTAAATCAATAATATTTTCGTTTTCACATTGGCCAGTGATTTTTCCAAGACTGTTCCAAAGCTTTTTAATCAGCATAGCAATTATGTCCATGCTTTCATTTTTATTATCCAAAATTTGATTGCACAGTTGCATGCCATCTTCAATTATTTCTAGCTGTCTTGTAGAAGTGACTAGTGTATGTGAATAATCAATTTTTTCGGCTTTAACCAAAGTAAAAATCTTTTCTTTGATTTCATTGATATTTGCTTCATTTAAAGCTGAGATTAAAATTTCATCTGTTTGGCTTTCAAGTTTTCGAGGGAGATCATTTTTATTTATTATCGTAATTACATTATCTTTATTTTTAAGAAGATTTTTTATTTGTCTATCTTGAATATTCATCTTTTTGCTTCCATCGAGAAGAAATAATATGACATCAGCCTTATCAATTGAAGTTTTTGACTTTTCAATTCCGAGTTTTTCAACTTTATCATCGCTATCACGAATGCCGGCCGTGTCAATCAGGTTTATCTTTATACCTTTATATATTAGACTTTCTGTCAAAGTATCTCTTGTTGTGCCCTCTATTTCTGTCACAATTGCTCGATTTTCACCGAGTAGTGCATTCAAAGTGGATGATTTTCCTACATTTGGAGCACCAACAAGGGCAACATTTATTCCATTTTTAATAAACTTTGCATTTTTGCCGTCTTCAAAAAGTCGGTTAAGCTTTGACTGAATTTCTTCAATTTTATTAAATATCAGCTCTTTTGTCGAACTTTCAAAATCTTCTTCAGGATAGTCTAAAGTGGCCTCTATTTGAGCTATCATTTGAGTGATCTCATTTTGAAGTAGGGTGATTTCTTTATATAATTTTCCATCAGCCAACGATAAAGCTGCTTTAAGCTCGCCCTCACTTTCTGCATTGATTTCATCAATAATACTTTCTGCCATATCTAGACTTATCTTTCCGTTTTCGAAAGCTCGTTTGGTGAATTCTCCGTTTTCAGCAAGTCTCGCTCCGCATTTTATCAAAAGCTCAAGCACGCTTTGAGAAAGATAGGAGCCTCCATGAATTTGAAACTCCACCATATCTTCACCAGTATAGCTGAAAGGTGCTTTAAAATACACTGCCAAACAGTGCTCTTTTAAGTTGTTTTTTAGTGTTAAACTTCCAAAATAAAGATAGCGCGGCATGATATTTTGATAATCTAGTGACTTTGATTTAAAAATATCTTTCATTATTTCCAGCGCTCTGCTTCCACTTAATCTTACTATTGATATAGCGCCTCTTCCTAAAGGCGTTGATATTGCACAAATTGTCTCTTTCATGTTTTTTATTATATCAAAGTTTACCTTCTAAAGCAAACAAATATTGCTTTTATTTTTCTGTAAATTCATTTAAAAATCTGATGAATTTAAAAGCTCTTAAAAACATCTTTTAAGAAGCCTCTTTTCCTCAATGTGTATATCTTTTGTGCAATTGTGTAACAAATTTGTTATGCTATACACAAAATATACACAAATAAAAAATCAGTATATTGTATGTTACTTTATTATTTTTTAAATTTATATACTATATATTGTATAACTAAAAAGATATACACATATTCACAGTGCTTATTATTACTATTATTATCAATCAATAAAAAATATCCTTTCTTAAAAAGGAAAATTTGAGTGAGAGAAGGTTTAGGAAGATTGCTTGTTAAAAGAATGGAAAAGAGAGGTGGAAAAGGATTTTATCTTTTTAAGGTTTAAGAAGTTTTTAAGGGAAGCAAGATTATATTTGAGCTGTTTGGTTTTGTTCGGTTTACACTTTTTTTAAGGAAGGTTTATTTGGAAGATGTTAAACTTAAAAAAGCTTTGCTATTTTGGTTGCTAAAAAAGAGCTGATAATGGTTGACTTAAATAAATTTAAGTATTATAATATAAAGGTAAAAATGTGAGTTTTATTTTTAAGACTTGTAATTAAAGGAGAAAATATGTTAGTAAGTTGTCAAGGGCTCGAACTTTCAGATGCACTTTTAAGAGTTAGTAAAGCTATTTCATCAAAGATAACCAATCCAATTTTGGAAGGAATTAAGATGGTTGCTGAAGACGATACCCTTACTTTGTCTGCCACAGATACCGAACTTTCAATTGAAAAGAAGATAAAGGCCAATGTAAAAAGTGAGGGCGAAACTGTCGTTCCTGGCAGATTTATCACTGAGTTTGTAAAAAAACTTACAAATTCCACAATCGAGCTTGAAGTAAATGAAAAAAATCAACTGGCTATTCGTTATGATGACAGTGAATCTATTATTCAATGCTATAATCCAGTTGAATATCCAGGTTTTAAAAAGATTGATACCACAGATTATTTTGGAATGAGCAAAAAAGACTTTAAGTCTTGCGTGCTTAAAACCATCTTTGCTGTTGCGCTTGATGATTCAAGACCTATTTTGAAGGGCGTTTTGTTTGATATTTCAAGTGGATGCGTCAATGTGGTTGCACTTGATGGTTATCGACTTGCAAGAGTTAAGAAAAATGTGACTTCAAATGTTGAAAAATCTATTGTTGTGCCAAGCCGCAGTTTAGCCGAGCTTTCAAAACTTATTGATGACACTGATGATATCATCAATGTCTATATTGATAAGTATGCCATTATGGTTGACCTTGGCGATACAAAAGTGACTTCAAGACTTTTGGAAGGCGATTATATCAATTATAAGCAGATAATTCCAGTAAACTATGAGAGTTTTATCACTGTAAATAAGGCAAATTTTGAAGAAGCCCTTGAAAGAGCAACCCTTCTTTCAAAAACAAGCGGAAACAATTATGTTAAATTTGATATTAAAGAAAACAATATTCTTTTAACTTCAAATTCAGAACTTGGAAATTTAAAGGAAAACATTCCGGTAAATCTTTCTGGTAAGGATATTATCATCTCCTTTAATCCACGCTATTTTCTTGAAAGCTTGAAGGCAGTAAGCAATGATTTTGTTAAACTTTGCTTTATCAACTCATCAACTCCTTGCGTGGTTGTGCCTACTGAAGAAGATGAATTTTTATATCTTATTTTGCCTGTAAGAGTGATTGGTTAAATTAAAAAAGAAGGCTGTATATTTATATAGCTTTTTTTTGTTTGTAAGTTTCGTTTAATAGACCTTTTGTGAGCAAATTTGGTCTAATCATTTCATAAAATTCTTAGATAAACGCTTAAATTATGGGTTTTGAGGGTGTAATTAAGCGTTAAAACATTGAAAATAAAAAATAAATATGTTATAATATTTCGCAGGAAAAAATTGATTTTATTTAAAAACATGATATTGACTTTGTTTTCAACGATTGCGAAAGCGGATAATTTTGACAAAAATTATAAAAAAATGTCATTTACAATTGTTTTATTAAGAGCATTAGTGCTAAAATAATCTCAAACATTCGCCTTTTATGGCTATGATTTTACTGTGGAGGAAAGATGAACGAATTTATTTCTAATGACATTTATTTTGCAAAGATGAGAGCTGATGCACTTATTCCTAAAAAGGAAGACGAAAACGCTGGTTATGACCTGTTTGCTGCTTTTGATGAAAGATATATTTTGATTAAACCTTTTGGAACAGAGCTTATACCAACTGGAATTGCTTGGGCGTGTGATGAAAATCACTATATGCAGATTGTTGAGCGCTCATCCACTGGAAAAAGAGGTTTGAAAGTAAGCGGTGGAATTATTGATAGTGGCTATCGCGGAGAAATCAAAGTTGCAATTTTCAATGCAAACACAAGCTATCTTGTTTTCTCGCCTTTTGCTGAAAAACAGATAAGAGAAGAGTTGTTGAGGGATGAAGTTTTGAAAGAAGATGATTTAAAAAATTTAATATTTTATTCGACTTCTAAGGCGATTGCTCAAGGACTTATTCACATTGTTGAAAAACTTAAAATAAAAGAGATAAGTTTGCAGGCACTTAGGGAGATACCATCGAAGAGGGGTGAACAAGGTTGGGGAAGCACCAATACTCGTGATGAACTTAAAAAAGTTAACGAAATTTTAGATAGGCTTCCAAAATTTTCTGATAAGGCAAATAAGTAACTAAAGCGAACCGAATGTTCGACGACTATGGTTTATAAAATAGAAAATAAAAATAAATAGTAATGCAAACATCGTTTGCTAAAGTGATTGTTTACTTAGGTGTTTATTGATTACTTAAGAGAAAAAAAAGTGATGGAAACTAAGTTTCCCAAGCCTTACGCTTGGCGACTGTGGGTTTAATTTAAATCAAATATAAAAAAGAAAATAAATAGTAATGCAAACTAAGTTTGCCCAAATGTTCGGCGACTAAGATTTATGAGAAAAATAAAATACTAACAAAATTCAATAGCGATGCAAACTAAGTTTGCCAAGCCTTACGCTTGACGACTATGAGTTAATTTAAAGAAAAAAACAATTTTTTTTTAAAAGAGGGATTATGATTGATAATAAATGGGATAAAAGATTTATCGAAATGGCAAGAGTGGTTGGAAATTGGAGCTCTTGCTTTAAAGAAAATAGACATGTAGGTGCGGTTATTGTTAAAGACAAACGCATTTTGACTACTGGTTATAACGGCGCGCCAAGTGGTGTGACAAGTTGTAAGGATAGGGGCGAATGTATACGCATTTTAAATAATATTGAAAGTGGCACAAGACAGGAATTTTGTTATAGCGTTCATGCTGAACAAAATGCCATTTGTCAAGCTGCTAAACTTGGAATAAGCGTTGAAGGTGCAACTCTTTATTGCACTCACCAACCATGTTCTGTTTGCACCCGTCTCATCATAAACGCTGGAATAAAGAGAGTGGTTTATGAAGAGGGCTATCCTGATGATTTCTCTTTAAAGCTCTTCAGTGAAGCTGGGGTTATCGTGGAAAAAGCTGTTTAAAAAGGCAAATAAATATGTAAATATTAAATTTTTACATTTATTTTCAAAATTTTCTTTAATTCGAGTTTATTTTCGTTTTTGCAATGTTTTGTTTGAGAATGCTGAAAAAATGGAGATTTTATTGAAATTTGAATAAATATAAAGAAATTATAGAAAAATTTAAGTTTTATTTTCAAAATAAGTTTTTAAAACTTAGTTATAATAGAAATAAGGATAAAAATGAAGACTTTTGATGCGGTTGTTATTGGGGCTGGTCATGCTGGTTGTGAAGCTGGGCTGGCTCTTGCAAGAATGGGAAATAAGACATTGCTTCTTACATTAAATCTTGATGCAGTGGCTTTTTTGGCATGCAATCCTTCAATTGGTGGCACTGCAAAGGGGCAACTGGTAAGTGAAATTGATGCGCTTGGCGGGCAAATGGGTTTAAATGCAGATAAAACCATGCTTCAAATAAGAATGCTCAACAGTGGTAAAGGTCCCGCAGTGCAAAGTTTGAGGGCTCAAACAGATAAAATATCCTATCACAACGAAATGAAGAAAACTCTTGAAAGTTGTGAAAATCTCTATTTGAGACAGGGTGAAGCGGTTGATATTATATGCAAAGACAACGGTGAGAAACTGGTTAAAACTGCTCTTGGTGAAGAAATTTCATGTAGAGCTGTCGTGTTTGCAACAGGGGTTTATCTTAAAAGTCAAATCATCATTGGTGACTATGTAAAAGACAGCGGACCAAATGGTTTTTCAAATGCTATGCTTTTATCAGATTGTCTTTCAAGGCTTGGAATTAAGCTTTTGCGATTTAAAACTGGCACTCCGGCTCGAATTAACGGCAGAAGCATTGACTATGCTAAGCTTGAAATTCAAAAAGGCGACGAAAATGTACAAAATTTTTCATTTTTGACCAAAGAAAAGTTGAATAATAAAGCATGTTGTTACTTAACATATACCAACGAGGAGACACACAAGATTATTCGCGAAAATCTTGACAAGGCACCTGTTTTTTCAGGGCTGATTAAAGGTATTGGTCCTCGCTATTGTCCTTCAATCGAAACAAAGATTGTAAGGTTTGCAGACAAGGAAAGGCATCAGTTGTTTTTAGAGCCTGAGTCGCTATCCACTCAAGAGGTTTACATTCAAGGTTTCTCAACTTCCATGCCTGTGGATGTTCAAGAAAAGATGATTCGATCTGTAAAAGGGCTCGAAAATGCTGAGGTTATGCGCGACTCTTATGCCATCGAGTATGACTGCATTGAGCCTACAGAACTTAACCCAACGCTTGAGCTGAAAAAGATTAAAGGTTTGTTTTTCGCTGGGCAGATAAATGGGACTTCTGGCTATGAAGAGGCGGCAGCACAGGGACTTATCGCTGGAATAAATGCCAGTCTTTATCTGCAAAATAGAGAGCAACTTGTGCTTAAACGCAGTGATGGTTATATTGGCGTTTTGATTGACGACATTGTCACTAAAGGCACCCTTGAGCCTTACAGAATGATGACAAGCAGGGCAGAGTATAGGCTATTTTTAAGACAGGATAACGCCGATTTGAGACTTACTGAAATTGGAAGAAAGGTTGGGCTTGTAAGTGATGAAAGATGGGAAGTTTTTAATCGCAAAAAGGCTAAACTTGCCGAAATAGAAGGCAGACTGTCACAAAGATTTAAGGTCGAACAACTGCGTGAGCTTTTTGAAGAAAATGGGGAAAGTCTTCCTAAAGAGAGTATGACTGTCAAAGAATGTTTGAAACGAAGCAATATTGACGCTTTTAAACTTAACAAAAAACTGCATATTTTTGATGAGTTTGATCATGAAATAATAAACGAGATGAACATAATGGTCAAATATGAGGGATATTTAAAACAGCAGGAAGATGAGATTGAAAAATTCAAGAAAAATGAAATGCTGCTTATCCCAGAAGATTTTGATTATGGCAAATACCATGGACTGAGAATTGAAGCGAAGGAAAAACTGGAGCAAATGCGACCTTTAAGTATAGGCCAAGCATCACGAATATCAGGTGTTTCACCAGCGGATATTGCAGTTTTAAGCGTGCTTATTAAAAAGGAAAAATGAGATTTAACCTATTTAACCATTTTTAAAAATGATATACGGTTTAACAAAAAATCTGATTTTTCTTGCTTATGACGTTAAAAATAGAAAAGAAAGACTTTTAAATAAGAAAAAAATTGTTAAAAATTTATAAAATTTGAAAATAATTTAAAAAAACGCTTGAAAATAGGAAATAAAATGTGTATACTAGAAAAAGAAAGAAAAAACAAACTTTTTCTAGAATGGAGAGATGGCTGAGCGGTCGAAAGCGGCGGTCTTGAAAACCGTTGAGGTTAATAGCCTCCAGGGGTTCGAATCCCTTTCTCTCCGCCAATCAAAACCTAAATCAGACCTTAAAAGTTTGATTTAGGTTTTATTTTTGCTATAATAAACGAAAGGAGTTATAAAATGAATATAGAACAACAAAAAAATTTATTTAAAGAAGCGATAAAAAGCGAAATGTCTATTATGCACACAGAGTTTGGGAAAGCATTAGATTTTGCTGATAAATTTGTAGAACTTGGTAATGACTTTAGTAAATTGAAGCCAGATACACAAGAGAAAATTATCAAAGCATTTTTGAGCATTGCACTTGCTTCTCCTATAAAATTTAATTAAAAATAAGTGGCTACTTTATGCCGCGAAAGGTTCTTTACTCAGGGCTTAAGAATGGAACATAATAGACAAGAGGCAAAAAGAAAAAAGCGAAAATTATCTTCGCTTTATTAGCATAATGCTTGTTTCTTTGTCTTAATTGTGGGGGTTAACATTCTAAGCCCTGTGTCAAGAACACCGTGGAATAAATTAGCCACGATTTAAACATATATTTCAACCTTAATGTCAACATATCTTTGTTCGGTTATATTTTGAATTATTCGTTGTATCTTTGCTGAATATTCTGCAATAAAAAAGCCCTGATCTTTGTCATTTTATCTCGCACCTTATAGTAAACTTCTGCTGGCACGATTGCTGGATACATATTTTCAAAAGTTTCTTCATTGTGCCTATATACCCCAAAATACTTTTCGTTTTTAAGTATGTTATAGATTGTATTTCTTGCGAATGGTTTTCCGTGATTGTATATGTGATTTTCGGTTAAAGTTGAAATAATGTCTTTAACATAAGTTCCAAGTGAATATTGTTTGTAAATATATCTCACAACTTCGGCTTGTTCTTCATTTATCAATAATTTGTGGTCTTCTTTTGTGTAGCCATATATTAGGTGTCCACCTGTAAAGTTTCCTTTCAGTCTTGTTTCGTTCATTCCTCGCTTTACTTTTTGACTTAATTTTGCTGAGTAGTATTCAGCCATTCCTTCAAGTAAACTTTCAAGTATTATTCCTTCTAGTGTATCAGGTATGTTTTCCATAGCAGATAATAATTTAACACCATTATCTTTTAGTATTTTCTTGTACTTGGCTGTTTCGTATTTGTTTCTACTAAATTGGGCGAAGAAAAAACGGAAGTGCGATCGGTTTATCCGCACTCCGTTTTTGCCCACTTTCGTTTTGCGAGAGTTCGTTTCATTTTGTTTAGACGTGTGCTTGTTGCTGGAGCGAAGCGACAGCACTTGTTATATACAAGCACACGCCTAAATGCCAAAGTGAATTTAAATATATAAAAACAGTATGTAATTTTAAATTTTTATGCTACAATGTATTTAGGAGATATAAAAATGAATAGAGAATACAAAGGATGTTCTAAAATAGATTTAATAAATGATTATGTAGTTTTAGATATTGAAACAACAGGTCTAGACCCTATATTCGACGAAATAATTGAAATTGGTGCAATAAAAATAAAAAACGGAATTGTTGTTGATTCATTTTCACAGCTAGTTAAACCTAGCACACCAGTTAGTCAGTTTATTAGTGAGTTAACAGGAATAACCAATGATATGCTAAAATCAGCACCAACCATAAATGAGGTGTTGCCTAAATTTATAGAATTTGTTTCTGATATGCAAATAGTTGGACATAATGTAAATTTTGACATTAACTTTATATATGACAATTCTATACAAATTTCAAACAAGCCTTTTAAGAATGATTTTATTGATACATTGCGTCTTTCTCGTAAACTGTTTAAAGAATTAAAAAATCATAAATTAACTACTATTTGTGATTTCTTAAAATTTGATGGTATAGAACATCATCGTGCATTGTCTGATTGTGATGCAACTTTTAAACTTTACGAATACATTAAGAACTATATTAACTCTAAACAAATTGTTTTACAGGAATTGTTTAAACCAAAATCAAACAAATTAAAAGCTCAAGATATAATTTCAACGAATGAATGTTTTGATGAAACTAACCAGTTTTATGATAAGTATTGTGTGTTCACAGGCACATTAAGTGTTCCAAGAAAAAATGCTATGCAATTAGTTGTTGATTTGGGTGGACATTGTGAGGATAATGTTACTAAACAAACCAACTTTCTGGTGTTGGGTAATATTGACTATGGTAAATGTAAAGATACTAAAAGTGCAAAGTATAAAAAAGCTGAGCAATGTATTTTAAATGGACAAGACCTTACAATCATATCAGAGAATGTTTTTTGGGATTTAGTGGGAAGTAGCAAGCCTGAGTAATTATTCGATTTACGTTACACTTGCTCCGCCAAAGGAAATAAGTACAAACTCACAATTGTGTGTGTTTGTACTTTTTTTGTTTAAATGTTTTTTAGAATTTCTATTGAATGGTGCAAATTTACACATCAAATACATTTTTGAAGATAATTTATGATTGTTTTTGACTATGGACGCTTAAAAATTCTATTATGAAATGTTTGGTGGTTGGGTATTTAATGTGTTATCATGGGGTTATAGGAGGCTGGTTATGGAGGATAATGTGGACTTTAGGTATGTAACTAAAGACGAGTCAAGAGATTTTCACAGCAAAAGAAGAGCGTTTATCATCTTTCAAAATGAGTTGTTTTTTATCGAAAAAGGTAGTCCCATGTCTCACTGGGAATTTTGTTTGAGTAGGTTTAATTTAAGCAAAGAGGTTTTTAATCAGTTGGTAAGAGGTTATTATCTAGACGGTGATTTAGTTTTTTACAAAGACAATTTTGTTTATGATGAAGGGGTTATTCAAGAGGCGTTATTGTTTGTCAATCAGATAAAATCCGTTTTAAATTTGGATGAAGTAAAGCTCTATTTTGGTTTAATTGTTGGGAAACCTGGTGAAAATTGGCCTTTAGATTATTTTTATGGAACATCGCTTTCAAACAATGAAATCGTCAAGCATTCTTAAGATAGATTTATGAAAATTCAATTTTATAAATAATTTAGTTGTGTTTTATATGACTTAATGATGTTTTATTTCATATATTAAATTTATCTGTTTTGTGGAGGTTGAAAAGTATGGCTAGATTGAGTTTGGTTGTGCCAAAGGTTGAAGAGCTTTGGTTTAGGCAAAAGTGCATGTCAAATCCTAAAACTATGGCTTATAATGCTGGTTATCAGGTGAGTTATGATGGCTATCATTACGAAAGTGGTTGCATTGATTTTCCAAAAGAAAAGTGGGAAAAATGGCACAGCACTCGTCTTTCGGACGAAGATTTATTTTATGCATATATTTTGGATGAAGAGCTTAATCAGTTTGTTGGGTATGTCAACTTTAAGATAAATCGTATCTCTGGCAAGGCAAGCATGGGAATTTTGATTGATGATGATTTTCGAGGAAGAGGTTATATGCGACCTGCATTGATGCTCTTAATTGAAAAGGCCAAAGAAAAGGGGGTTAAGGCTTTGACGGACACCGTTCCTAAGTCAAGAGAGAGGGCTCTTAAGGTTTTCTTTGATTTGGGTTTTGAGATTGTGGACACATTCACTGTGAAAAAGTTTGATAAGGATGATGAGGTTTTTGCTATTGAAAAAAAGTTGTGAAAGTTTTCACATTTTTAAAACATTTAAATTTAACATTGCTCGTTTTTCAAAATTGCTTTTGTTTTTTTTAAAGGGAAAAATTTAATCTTGGCTGGTTTTAAAATGGGTGTTGAGATTTTTTTGAATTAAAATAAATATTAAATAAGCTTCCTTGATTGAAGGGAGTTTTTTTATAATATTTTTAAGATTTGCATTATTTTTAGTGAGATGGGCTTTCACAGATTTGGCTGCATACTTGAGATTTAATTTGAATAACAGAAGCTTATTTTATTGAATTTATCAAATCGTAAATTTATCAAATCGCAAGTGATAAACATATATTAACTAAGACTTAATTATTAAGGCTGGAAAAGATAGTTATTGACAAAATATATAGATTATATTATATTTAGTATTGGAAAATTAAATTTTCAATTTAAGGGAGTCAAACATGAAAAAGTTGGGCAGAAATGCGAAGTTTCTTTTGATTATTTTAGCTGTGTTTATGACAGTGTTTATGCTTTCAGGAATTGTTTTAAGCACCAGTGCTTTAAGTGAGAATGGTCAAGAAAATGAAACAAGTTTGATGGCAAATGAAGGGGAAGAGAAGAGTGATACCTATTTATCTGATTTATCAAACAGTTATTTAGTATCAGGTTATCTTCCAAACGGAGTTGTGAAAGACAAAACCAGTAGTGGTGGGTTTTTATCTATCAAAATGGATGGATATGCCACTTATTTTTTGAAAGGTCTTTTCACGCCTACTGAAAAAAGATTTATTTATAATATAAGTAATTTGAATTATCGCTATTTTTCAAGTTTCATTGGCGTTCAAAGCAACACCTCTGCAAGTGGAAAGGCTGTTTTTGGAATTGACCTGTCAAATTCGGCAACTGGCGGTTGGGTGACCAAATATTCAAGTGAGGATATGACTTCAAACGATTCTGCTAAGTCAATTTTGGTTGACCTTCAGGGTTATTCATACATGAGAGTAAGGGCTGACTTTGCAAGTGGTTCTCGTATTGTGGCAAATGCTGTTTGGGCGGACGCAAAGTTTACTGACAATGCAAATCAAGAATTTAATTATCTTATTAAATCACTAAACCAATATGACCAATTATTGAAAAATGAATATGCTGATGCTGACCTTTCAAACAAGGAATATGAGCTTGCACTTCTTCAGCGAAACTATATAAGCAAGTTTGGCACTATGGGGCATGTAACTTTACACAACTATATTCTCAGCAGTGAAAATAATGCAGCTGCTTTCTATTGGCTTTTCAATAATTTGGATGTGCTTCGCATGTATACAACAGGTGGAATGCCTGACAATGTTGACATGTATAAGAAAAACAACACTTACAATGCTTCAAGCTGGTCAAACTCATTGAGGGTTTTGACAAACCTTTACACAAATTTTAAAGATGACCTTGCTGACGACAGTCTTTCTGAGCTTGGAAAAAGAAGGGGTGACATTTATCAAAAGATGATGATTTCCATTTCTTTGACCCATTCAAAGAGGGTGCGTTTCTGGATTTATGACCTTGGCCCTGACAACTCTTTCAACAAGAAAGACAATGACTCAAATCCGCTGATGAGATATCAGGTGTTTAAGAAAATGTGGCTTGCTGGAAAGCTTGACAACAATGTTTTTGAAAATATTGAAGTGGAAGAAATGCGTAATGTTATGAACACCCTTCTTCCTGACAACGAAATTGAATGGCTGCTTGACTACTGGAAATGGAAGGGGACAAAAGGACCTTACAATCACATGGCTTACTTAGTGGCCTATGAGTTTTGGTCTGGAGTACCTCATCTTTATGACCCAGAAAAGAAAGATTATTATTATGAAAAATACAGACTTAATGGTTATGGCATCGAATACAAAAAATATTACACTCATGCTTGGATGATGTTTGAAACTGGCGGGGTGTGCTGGAACATGTCAAACATTGGGGCAAACATGACTTCCGTTTGGGGACATCCTTCAACACCTTTAGGACAATCGGGTTATGTTGAACATGTTGCTTATGCTGATTATTACAAAAATGCAGAGGGCAAAGGTTATTGGGCCCTTACAAATGATGTGTTTGGATGGGTCAATACAAACTTTAAAAACTTCAACAACCTTGGAAGTGCGGGTGGTTGGTATACTTTGAGACCTATGCTTGACTGGGGTGTAGGCTCTTATGCGAGTGTTCAAAGCGGAACATATCTTTTATTGGCACAGGCTGCAATGAACGACTTTGCCAACTTTGAAAAGGCGAAAGAGCTTATGCTTCTCGCAAATGTTTACAACGGTGACCTTGCAAAACAAGAACAGATTTATCGTCAGGCGTTGGAAATTCAAAAATTCAACCTTGACGCTTGGCTTGGGCTTATAAACAACTATGCAGCTCAGCAAAAATCTGGGGATGAGTTTGTTGAGCTTGCTCGTCAGCTTGCAGACGCTTTGAAATTCTATCCACTTCCTATGTATGATATGCTTAGATTGATTGGAAAGCACGCGTCTAAACCAGAGTATATGGCTGTTTTAAGCATGATTCAAGCTGAATACTTGGCAATTGGAAGCAAGGCAACTGAGGCACAAGTTTTGCAGTCAAATATTACAAGAATAATGGCAAACTACCTTCTTGGAAGAGTGGATACTGAAGTTGCTAAATTTGAGTTTGACGGCGAAGGTGGCGGCACTTTAGCACTCGGCAAAATGTATGAGACTTCAAAACCTACTTGGGAATACAGCATAGACGGTGGCGAGACTTGGCTTCTGACAGATGAAAAGTCTTTGGCTTTGACAACCGAACAAATTCAAATTATAAGTGCTGATACAGATATTAAAGTGCATATTATTGGAACAAATAGAACAGAACAAAACACTTATGTAATTGACATTACAAAAGCAAATGATCCAACAGGTTTTTATGTCAACGACTGGGAAAACAAAATTTTCGGGCTTGACGAGACTATGGATTGGAGATACCAAGGTGAAGAGGACTGGACGGCTTATTCAAAAAAGCAGCCAGACCTGTCAGGTGATAAAACGATTGAAATAAGAAGACGCGCTGCAGGTACAAAGCTTGCAAGTGAGGTCGCTACTTACTCTCTGACTTCTGACGGTGAAGACAACACACAAAAGAAATATATCCCAATTAAACATCTATCAGTTTATGATGTTTCATCAGAGGCTACAACTCACCAAGGTGACGCTGCCTATATGATTGACGGAAATTACAACACAAGATGGCATTCTGATTGGAATGGCAATGATACAAAAAGATATATCATAATTGAATTTGACCAGCTGTTCGCTTTTACGGCTATGGATTATATTCCAGCAGGTGGCGGAAACGGAAAGATACTTAAAGGAAAAATTTACGGCAGTGTAACAGGCGAAGAATGGACAGAGCTTGCAAGTGTTGATTGGCAACAAAATGAAACATTAAAGACAGCTGAGTTTTTGGATAGCAACTTAAAGTTTAAGTATATAAAGATTGTCGGCGAAAAATGTTCTGGAAGCAAAAGTTTCATTTCGGGAAGAATGTTCAATTTCTATCATAATGAAGAGGCTACTTCAAGTCAAAAGCCAACCGCGGCACTTAAATACAGCACAAAAGCATTGACAAACGGTGATGTAATTGTTGATTTATACAACTCAAGTGCAAACATTATTGTCACAAACAATGGCGGAAAAACATCTCACACATTCACTGAAAATGGCACTTTCAACTTTGAATTTAAGGATGTAAACGGCCAAACTGGTCAGGCGGTTGCATCTGTAGACTGGATTGACAAAGATGTCCCTGTCGCAGAAGCAAGTTACAGCACCACAGATAAAACCAAAAACAATGTTATTGTGACCTTGACCTTCAATGAAGAGGTTGTGATAAACAACAATGGTGGAAGATACACCTATACATTCACTTCAAACGGTGAGTTTACCTTCTTCTTCACAGACCTAGCGGGCAATCAAGGCTCTTATACAGCAAAAGTTGAAAACATTTTTAATACTCGTCCAAATATTATCAATATTGAATACAGCACGACAGAGCCAACCAAGGACAATGTAACTGTTACTTTCACCCTTGACAGAGAGGTGAAAGAATATTCAACGACAACTTACAGCAAAACTTTCGTTGGTGAGTTTACTGAAAACAAATCGAAGATATTCCTTTTCACAGACGAGCTTGGAAACAGAGTTTCAAAGCAAATCAATGTCAATTGGATTGACAGGACAACGCCAAAGGGAACAATTATTTACAGCACGCTCAATCCTGCAAATAGGGTGACTGCCTATGTCGAATTTGATGAAGAGAATGTTGTCATTACAAACAACGACGGCAAAAACTCTTATCTATTTGAAGATAACGGCTTGTTTACCTTTGAATTTGTTGACAGAGCAGGAAACAGGGGCAGTGTAACAGCAAAGGTTGGCTGGATTGACAAGAACATTGCTGCACCTGAGATTGTATATGATATAAATGATTTTACAAACAAGAATGTCAAGGCTTCACTTTTAGTAAACGGAAAAGTGGTTGATACTCACATTTTTGAAGATAATGGCAAATTTGATTTTAGTTATCAACTTAATGGAAAAACCCTTGTTGCAACTGCTGTTGTGACTTGGATTGATAAAAAAGCACCAGTTGCAACCATCAATTACAGCACAATGGGTTGGACTCGATTTGATGTGACAGCTTCAATTGCTTTTGATGAAAATGATGTCGTTATCACAAACAACGGCGGCTTAAATACCTATGTTTTTGATGAAAAAGGCTCTTTCACATTCGAGTTTGCTGACAAGGCAGGAAATATAGGCAGCGCAACAGCCAAGGTTACTTGGATTTACAAAAGCGTGCCTAAGGCAATCATTTCTTACAACTTGACCAGCCTGACAAATAGGGATGTAATTGCAAGCGTTGTTGATTTTGAAAAACCAGACAATGTTGAAGAAAGCAGCTTTAATGTATTCAAAAAATCTATCATAGTAAACAACAATTTCGGAAGCAGAAATCATACATTTATTGAGAATGGAAGTTTTACATTCCAGTTTGTTGACGGCGCAGGAAATGAAAGCACTGCTACTGCAACAGTTGATTGGATTGACAAGGTTGTGCCTACTGCAAAACTTGAATACAGCAATTATGACATTACAAGAGACCCTGTGACAGTTGTGATTTCTTTTGATAAAGAAAATGTAACAATCTTAAACAACGACGGAAAAGACAGTTATATCTTTGACGATAACGGCACCTTTATTTTTGAGTTTGAAGACCAACTTGGAAACAAAGGTCAGGCTCAAGCGATTGTCAACTGGATAAACAAAAAATTGCCAAATGTAAGCATTGTTTATGATATCGTTGAAAAAACTAATCAAGATGTTGTGGCAACTCTCGTATTTGACAGCGAAGACGAGGTTGTAATCGTAAACAACGATGGAAACAATCATTATACATTCACAGAAAACGGAAGCTTTACTTTTGAATATGTCTATGGTGAAGGCAATTTTGCAAGCATTACAGCCAAGGTTTCTTGGATTAAAAAGACAATATCAATCAAATATTATGAAGGCGAAGAGCTTTTAAATGAAGATGTCATCTCTTATGGCTCTGGCTATCAAATTTTGTTTAAAGCAAAAGAATATGATGATAAAGTCTTCAGCCACTGGGCAAGTGGGGAAGATAAATATTACGAAGGTGATATTTTAAGTCTTGAAGATGACCTCACCTTAGTTGCCGTTTACAAAACAAATGGCGAAAACCCTGGAAATCCTGGTGGTAACCCAGAAAACCCTGACATAGATCCAGACGATAAGCCAAAGCCAGATAAAAATGAAGACGGAAATAGCAATATGGGTTTAATCATCGGAATTGCTGTTGCCGCTGTTGCAGTTTGCGTAATCGCTGCAGTGACAATCATTCTGTTGAAAAAGAAAAAACATAAATAAAACATAAAATGTGGCATAAATTTTTATGCCCTTTTTATTTGCTTTGTCTAAGCTTTAATGTTAGAATAAATTAAGGACGGATTATGAAAGTTATTTATATTCATCATGGACAAAGAAAGAGGGTAAAAACGGCAGGCTTGGAAGATGACTTGACTGTGCTGGGCGAAGAGGATGCCGCGCTTTCAGGAAAAATTTTGAGTTGTTATAAAGACAGGGTCAGGGCAATATACTCCTCAAACTTTTTCCGTTGCAAAAAAACGGCTCAAATCATCAATCAAAACTTTGGTGTGGAAATTATTGAAGAATCAAGATTGAATGAGTTTGGCAGTTTGAAAGGTGAAAGCTGGACTGAATTGCAGACGAGAATAATGGATTTTCTCGATGAAATATGTCAAACTTACAATGATGACGACATTGTTTTTTGCGTGACGAGTGGTGTAAATATTGTCGGATTTATCAACAAAGCTTATGGACTTGCCCCTTCTGAAAATGCACCATTTTTGCCTATAATAAGCTGCTCGCCGGTCGGCTTTGAATTTAAAAAAACATGATGATAAATAAATTAAAAAATATTTTAAAATATAATTTAATTTAAAAAAATCAAAAATAAAAACTGTTATTTTTTTAATTTAATTTTAATTTAAAAAATCAAATAATGTAAAAAAAATAATATATTTTGTAATTTTTTTAAAATAATCATTTTTTAAAATTGGTAATTTTTGCTATTTTTTCAAGATTTTTGTAATATTTTGTAAAAAAATAGCAAATTCTATCAATTTTTTTATTATTTTTTCGAATAATTTCGCTGGATACTAGACAAATTTAAAATTTAGGTATAAAATAGAATAAGTCTTAGGAGATAAAAGGACTGACGCATGAAAGATATGATTAAAAATAAATTCAACGAATTTGGAATTAAGCTCACTGACAGACAGGCAGAGCAATTTGATGAGTACATGAAATTTTTGCTTGAAGAAAATGAAAAATTCAATCTCACAGCCATTACAGAGCCGAATGAAATCATCCTAAAGCATTTTATTGACAGCGCTTTGCCTTATGCAGAGATTAAATCAAAAGCAAGAATTATTGATGTGGGCAGTGGGGCAGGTTTCCCAGGCATTCCACTTAAAATACTCAGAGATGACATCAGTTTAGTGCTTGTGGACTCTTTACAAAAAAGAGTTGGTTTTTTGCAACAACTTGTCAAAAACCTTGGTCTTACAAAAGTCACTTGCGTTCATTCAAGGGCAGAAGATTATGCAAAATTGAAGCGTGAAAGCTTTGATTATGCAGTTGCTCGTGCAGTTGCGCAAATCAACACATTAAGTGAATATCTTCTTCCATTTGTTAAAATTGGTGGAATGGTGATTATGTATAAAGGTCAAAAAGCAGAAGAAGAGCTTGAAGAGGGGAAAAAGGCAATCTCTACTCTTGGCGGAAAAATCAGCGAGGTGCTTAAATATTCAATTGAGGATGCTGGTGAGCGTGCTGTGATTTTGATTAAAAAGGTCAAAAACACTCCAGTCAAATATCCTCGCGGAAGAAACTATCCAAAAAATAAACCTATTGTTTAATTTTATGTTTTTTTAAAAAAAGATGATAAAAAATATTTAAATAAAAGTGCGAAATAAAATCGTGCTTTTTTTGTTTTGAAAGACAATTAAAAAAGCGGATAATTCCGCAACAATTGCGTATTAAGTTGATGAATATTATTTAAAAGTACAAAAAAGCGGATAATTCCGCATAAAAAGGATGAGACAGTTTACTGCAAAAAGTAGGTGTGTCGTTTAAGGTTATGATTTGTGAATGTTAGAAATCAAAAAAAGCGGATAATTCCGCAACAATTGCGTTTAAGTGATTATTTATAATTATTAGAAATCAAAAAAAGCGGATAACTCCGCTTCGCTTTTTTAATCTTGATTTGAATTGTCTTTAGTTGTTGTTTGATCCAATTCAGCAGGTTTTTCTGATGCTTCGTTATGAAGCTCTGCCAATGTCTCATCAATTGACTTTTTTTGTTTTTCTGGCGTTTTTTCTTTTTTAAGCTTTACACCATTGTCTGCGACAGTGTTTCCTTCAACTATAAGCTCCACTCTCATTTTATAGCCAAGAGCGCTGCTTTTGCATTTCAAGACAACTTCTTTGTCATTGTTAAGCACAATTTTATATTCTTCGCCTTTGATGAGTTGTGGCATATAATAGTCTTCAAAAAGCTGACCATTTATAAAAATTTTCAGGTGAGCCCCTCTGTTTTGCACACGAATTTCATTGTTGTCAATATTGAATGAATAGTTTTTTGATGTAAGCAAGAATGAAATGAGCATAAACAGGAGCAGTGCTGCGATTACAGCAATCATTGCATATAACATAATTTTTACCTCGTTTGTGAAAGCAATCTTTCTGATTTTTGTTTTTAAGAAAACTTTGTCTTATTTGGCCTTGGCCCAGTTTTTATTGTGGAAATTGGCAAACAGGGGCGGTAATCATTGGCCCAATTTGTGAGTGAAGGGTAAGCTCTGCCAAGATGCAGGCAATATTGCTTGCAAGCACTCTTGCGACTGGGCTTGCTTTGAAATAATCTTCAGCGTCATCAAGCTCTTCAAATTCAGCTGTGTTGATAATCACCTCTACGCTTTGAGCAACTTCAATTGAAAAGATGCATTCAGGCTCTGGCTTTACATTTCTTTGAACGGTCACTTTTACTGCGTCTGTCCTTATTCTTTCAACGCTAAGCTCATCCCAAACTCTCATATTTACATTGCTGTTTGGCTGTGGCTCACTTAATCTTTGATAATCAATCTTTTCGATAATTGGTTTGAAATTCATATTTCGAATTACATTTGCCATTTTGTGTTCTCCTTTAAATTCAACAATTTACCTTTTAAGTGTAACATAAAAGATTTTTTTTAACAACTATTTTTCTGGGCATATTGCAAATTAAAGGTGGTTTTTAAAGATATTTTGTCTAATCGAGTTGCTCTAAAAGTTGTTTTTGGCTTTTTAAAATCTCATCTTGTCCGCCCATTTGCCCATCTTGCAAATCTGAATTGTCAGGGCAGTTTTTGCAATCTGTAAAAATGCTTGTCTGCTGATTGTCAGTTTTGTTTGTTTCTGGATCCAATTCAATCACAGAATTTTTTCTGTTTTTGTTTTTATCTTCATCAGTCTCGCCCTCTTCACTGACAATGGTTGTCTCTTTGATTTCTTGACTTTCAAGCTCTACCTCGCTTTCGTTTTCAGTCTTTAATGTAAGGTTATATATGAAGTTATATAGTTTATTGCAGTCTTTTTGAAGATCTAAATAGAAGCATCTTCCTTCGTAAACGCCATCGTTCCCTCTTATGATATTAAAGCCAAAACTGTCTTTTTCAAGTTTGATTAAAAGCTCGTCAAACGGCATTTCAGATTTGACTTGTGTTTTGTCAAAGATAAACTTTATCCAAAGCCCTTCTTTCATTGCCTCTTTGGTCTCGCTGTCAAGTGAAATTGACAGGGCTGGCAATTGGTGAGCATCTTTTATCGTTTCACAGAAGATATTTTCAAATTCATCAAATTCAGTTTTTGAGATTTCAACTATTTCATTATCAAAAGAAATCTCAACATTTTTCGCACCTTCAAAAAGGTCGGTTGTCACATTTATGCGGCTGCAAAAAAGGACAGGAATAATCATAAATAAAGACAAAAATTTCAACATAATTCACCTCATTTTTTAGTTTGGTTTTTTGGCCAAACTTTATTCAAGCAAGTCATTCATTCGACAAAGAAATTTTAAATAAGACAATTTTTATTTGTTTTTGCAAAAAAAATTTTCAAAGCTGAATGATAAAAATATCTTTTATTTTCTAAAAAGTGCTGCTAAACAATTAAAAATAAGCCAAAAAAGGTGCTGTTTTGCCTGCTATTTTCATTTTGTTTTCAAGAAAGGTATTGACAATTGTCCTTTTTTAAACTAAAATTATCTTACTAGGGGTATTTTTGTTATGAATGAATTTGAAGAAGAATATCGCAGACAATTAAAAAAGCTGACTGAATTGACCGAAGAGGTCATTAAACTTGGCGAAATGACTGGTCAGGATTTGGATGATCCAGAATTTAGAAATATAGTAAATGGTTTGGATATGTTAAAGTCTGAGCCTATGATTAAACAGGCTAACATTGATGACTTATTCACACTTGCTGCTTCTAATGCACTTTTGGAAGCTTTGGTTGGCGAACTTAAAAATGAGCTTCGTTTTGTTCAGCCAAAAATTGTCATAAGTGTTGACTTAGACGAAGAAGGCAATATTATTGAAGAAGGCGGCATGAGCTTTGAAGAGTTTCTTTTGAAAGGCTTTTTAGAGGCAGGGGTTTTCGGTGATGATTTCAATCAAGCTGAGTTAAGGCAAGCAGGCAGAACAGAGCCTAAAAAGAAGACAGAAATAAAACCACCTAAAAAAGATGAAGAAAAATACGACTTTATAAGCGATGACGGGTTTTATAAAATAACCATGAAAAAGAAAGACCAAGCAAATGAAGACGGCATTTCAAGAAAAGGCAAGCCAAGAGTGGAAGCTTCAAGCGAAGACATTTTCAAAGATGAAAAGAGATATTCTTTTGAAAGTGACAAAGTCTCAATGGACAGAATATTAAAAACACCAAAGTCATCAAATTCAAACGGCAGTGACGAAAACGACAACGACAAAGATTTATAATCAATCAAATGAAACTTTTAAGGGCAACAAAGTTGCTTACTATGTAAAAAGATTGAAAAAATCTTAAACAAAATTGATATACTAAAAAAAATTAAGATAAAAAACAAAAAATAAAATTCAAACACTAAAATGGCGGGCATATGCTTGCTGAAGGGGGAATTGTATGAGTAAAAAGGAAAACGCACCAATCTATTCAAAGCCAAACAAGCTTATGGCATTTGTTGAAAATGTGGATGTGCTTGAGCGCAATGTTGAAAGACTTGACGACAAACTTTTTCATTTGCAAAACAAAATCAATGCAACAGTGGCTGTAAGTCGTGAGGGAATAAATGAAAGCCCACAATTTCAGTCTCTTCTTGCAAAAAAGGAAAGACTTGAAGAGCAGAGAGCTGTTGAAAAAGAGTTTGTTGAAAAGACTTTAAATGCCATGCTTTCAAACTTTAAGGCTACAAAAATTGAAGACAGCCAAGATGTAAGAGACATTCTTAAATGCGTAGAGTATGCTCTCACAAGGGCAAGAAGTGAAGTTGACAAGGGTGCAATCCTTTCAAATATATTTTCTCTTCATGTTGTGCCTGCAGTTGAGCCAATGCTTCTGACCGGCATTGATGATTTTGTTGAGTATGATAAAGAGCTTCTTACTGGCTATCTCATTTATAATGAAGAGCAGCCTGAAAGCGCTTTCAATTACAGTGTTTCTGGAGAAGGTCTTGACAAGCTTTTCAAAAACTCTATTGTCAACCGCGGAATTAGTGCAAGCAGTTGTGAAGTTTCAAAAATAATCCTTGAAGATGAGGGCTATATTGAAAAATTCTTTGACCGTCTTGGCGACAAAACCAGGGATGTCATTGCAAACAAAGATCTCAATAAGAAGGAAAGGGCATTTTTAAAATCTCAGTATAACAAATACAGAGTGCAAAGAAAGACATCTCCAAAAGCTGGAAGCAAGATGCTTAAAGTTTCTGCAGCCCTTCCAAGTGCTGTTGGCAAGGTTGTATATGGCTCTTTGCATGCTGTCGGAACAGTATTTAGCTGGATAAACAAGGCTTTTGAAGGGGTTGGGCTTGTGCTTGCTTCACCTTTCATTTGCGTTTCAAGAGGACTTAAGAAGATGAGCATAAATGCCAACAAAAACAAGACTTATGCTCAAGATTATGCTGATATATACAAAAATCTTAGAAAGGTGCTTAAGAAAAACGGCGTAAAGGTGCGTGATGTTAAAGATGTCAAGGCTTCTGTTGAACAGGTAAGCGGAGCAAGTGTGTTAAACCTCAGCGGAACAGTTGTTGGCAAAGACAGAGTGCCATTCAATTTTAATGCTCTTTATCAGATTAAAGAGGGTGAATTTAAAAACATTTTGATGACAATGAAAGAAAATGTTGTTGACGAAAATGAGCTTGGCCATGACCCAGAAAAACTTGATTTCACTCTTGGCGAATATAAAAATAAGCCAGAAGTAATTAGGCTTATGAGAAAACTTGCTGAGATTACTGATGATGGTGTACTTTGCCTCAACTTGCACAAAGTGCCTCAAGAACTTGTAAAAGTTGACACAGCTGATGAAGATGTTGAATATCTTGACGAAGTTGATGTCGAGGAAGGCGACAAACAAAACTAAAATCGTTTAAAAAGCGGAAAGAAATTTCTGCTTTTTTTGTTTTTAAAAGAAATTTTATGCTTTTAAAAATAAATCTGCATAAAAATGCTTAATCAGCTTTAAATTAAGGCGAAAAAGGGCATTTAATTGTTAAAAATTTAATGGCTGGTATTGACTTTTTTAATTATTTATAATATAATAATAAAAAGAATGGAATTTAAAGCAAAATTCAAATTTTTAAAGTTTATTTTGCCTTATTAAAGTCTTTTAAAGTTATATCATTTTCATAATGAAAGTCGCTCAGAAGGGACGCTGTGATGAATTGAATATAAAATTCAAAAAAAGGACATTAAGCCAATGAATGTTAAACTTACAAACTGCTTAAGAGATTGCGCAGAGCTTGAAAGCAAGATAAAAGAAGCTTCAATTCTTGAGGCTGAAATTAAAAACGCTTTAGGTGATACACTTTTGCAAAAAAAGAATGATTATTTCAAACTTTTGAAGGAGCAAATTAAGTTTTTGCAGCAAAATATTATCTGCTCACTTCCTTATGCAAGAATTTCTGAAAAAGCGGATGTAAATGCTGCAATCAAGTGTGTTGACATGGTCCTTAATGCTAAGTATGGTGACATTGACCAAGAAGACAAACATAAAATTACAAAGACTTTAAACGAAATTACTGATGAAGAACAAATGAAGGATATAAGTGAATATACCGCTTCACTTATTGAAAAAGACAGTGAGTTTATTCAAGGCTTACAAGATGCAAGGCAGGTGGTTATTCGTGCATTGCGCTCGGCTTCTGCTGGAGAGCAAAATGCGATTGCTGACTATATCTTCAGCGAGTTTTACAACATTCAAGATTTCTTAAAAAACAACGAAATAAATGATGACTGCGGAAAAGACATTATGAAAGAAATCTGCAAGGATAAGGCAATTGACGACAGTTATAAAAAGGCAATTAAAAATGTCTATGTTGACTATCTTGCGCAGAAAAAGTATGCAGGTGTGACTAAGGGTGGAAGAGTTGCCACCTATGCGGCAATCGGCCTTTCTGTGCCTTTCGTTTTGCTTACAATTGGAGAGATGATTGGAACAGGAATTATCAAAGGTGCAGGACTTGGAATCAAGAAAATCACCGAAGGGCTTGCTCTTCCATTTGATTATCTTGCAGGAAAAATTCTTGGAAGCAATACACTTGAGTCTGGTGGAATTACATTGACTGACGCCTCAACTGCTGCAAAAGTAGGTGCGGTGCTTGTTGACCTTCCTGGAATTGCACTTAAAACGGCGGGCAGTGTTGCAAACGGGATCTTGAAATTTACTGGCACTACAATAGACATTGCTTACCAACTTGCTTTAATGCCATTTGAACTTGGTTTAAAAGGAATTTTAAAACTTGGAAAAGTCAGCCCAAAAGACAGAATTAAAGAAAATGACAAGAAAGTTACTAAATCGTTAGAACAGATTTTCAAAACTAAAATCCAAGGCATCAAAGGAAAAGATATCTATCCTACAGAGATGGAAATAGATGAAAACTCTTTGACAATGTATGGGGTTATTGACGGTTTAGATACACCTTTTAGTGTAAGTTATACCATCAACAAAAGCGTTTTTGAAAGACTTAAATCGATAAGACAAGAACAGCTTGATGTAAATGCAATGCTTCTTAAAGCCGAGCTGTTGCAAAAACTTTCAAACAGCAAAGAATTGATTGAAGAGGTTAAGTCATTGCAAAATCAATTGTTTGAGTTTACCTTTAAAGAGTCAAATATCATTTCAAACATTATTTCATATCAAGATCCATTTGATATAAAGATGGGCGAAGAGGTGAAACAAGCCGATAATGACCCTGAAGAAGAGTTTACGCAAGAACAGGCTCAGCAGCTTAAGGACTGGATGGAAAGCGTAGGATTGATATCAGAACATAACGAGCAAAGTGACGAGTTTGATATTTTTGATAATGATGACAATACGAAAGATTAAAATAGAAGCTCTGACTTGTCAGCATAATCGTTGTTTTTGATAATGATGACAATACAAAAGATTAAAGCAGGATGAATTAGATTAAAAAAATATAAATTATTTTTAAAAATTGAAATAAATTTGAGTTTTTATACCTATTCTAAAGAATAGGTATTTTTTATTTTACTATTGACTTTTTGCTTGTTAGGTTATACAATAGTGTTGTATAATACACACCGCTATACCCTTTTTCCGTTGTATGGTGAAAAAGCAGGGTTTTAGTGGTGCTAAAAGTGCAGATATTAAAAAAAGAGGGAGAAATTATGACTGATTTTAAAGATATTATTAAACCTAAAGAGAAAGAGAAGGAAGAGGATAACAAGAAAAGCGAAGAGGTGTTCACTCAAATTCAGAGAGAAATGCTTAAAAGCAGCATTTTAAAGATTGCAATGCTGGCAAATCAGATGAGTGAAATGTCTGGTAATCGCGATTACAGCAGTCAGCTTGACGAGGTAAGTGGCGCTGAGGTTGTGCTTGAAAATGTTTTAAAGGGTGAAAGTGCCGAGACTAGAAAAACCTATTTTGCTGAAGCTGAAGAAAGGGCAAAGATTGAAGGGCTTACTGACATTGACATCATGGCCAAAGATGCTGTTGCTCTTAAGAAAGCGCAGATGAGCCATGCGGATTATCACATTGACTCAACTTCAGGAAGGGTTATGGTTGACGGAAAGGAAAAGAATGCGCCTGAAGAGGAAGATGAGCTTGACGAGCCAGAGCTTTCACTTTAAGGAGATATAATGAAATTTTTCACTGATGCCGAAGAAAAAGCTATTTTGCATGGTGTGGATGAGTGCTTCAGAATGAGAGGAAAATTTCATTCGCAAGGCATGGTCAAAGACATTTATGAAAAATATGTTTCGATGATTACAAATTCATACAAAAAAAAGCCTAGCACGACCAAGGAATATTTAACTAATATTAAGCGAAGGGCAAAGAAGGAAGCAATCAAAAGCAAGCACAAATTTGTGGAAGTGCTTGGAGATATTGTGGGATATGAAGCATACATTGTCAACATTGCCGCAAATAATTTTCATCAATATGTAGACATTTCAAATTATGCGTCGCTTATAATTGGCAAGGAAATCATTCAAGTAAGAGGCAATCACACAATTATCATATCGGGATGTTATGCGTTAGAATATGCACAAAAAAATCCTGAATTTGAAAAGGTGCTTGAAAAGCTTGGAATTTCTATTCATGATTTAGACCCAAGATTGAGACTTCAAAATGAAGAAAGTTTTATTGACGATGATGAGGAAGACCTCCCTGAATTAAGTGATGAATATTACAATATTCTTGGAGACTAGGGGTTATCAGAAATAAAGAATATAAGGAAAAAATAGTGATGCAAACGAAGTTTGCCTGAGGAGATTTATGGAACAACAAGAAATGAACGCAGCAAGTTTTATTAGATTTAAGATAGCAATTCTCACTGTTGCCAGTGCAGAGCGTTTTTTTGTGGATGCTGACATTGTCGGAAGAGATTTTATCAGATTTTTATCATCTTTAGACAGCGAAGTTAAACGCAGGTATATGGCCGATGTCGCAAACAGGTTTCATAGCTCCAATGGAAATGTTATGGGGCGTGACAATGACATGAATGAAGTGCTTGCTACAGATGCTATTAAACTTTTCAAAGCAAAGCAAAACCGCCACCCATATTACATAAATCAAGACGGTCAGTTTATTGTAAGTGAAGACAAGGTCAAAAAGGTCAAAAAGCAAAGACCTGTCGGAAGAGAGAAAAAGCCAATTATCGAGCTTGACCCTTCTGATATCATAATCTTAAAGCCGGGCGAAAAACTTGACAGCAAAGGCAATGTTGTCCCTGAAAAGCAAAAAGAGCGTCCAATCAAAAAAAGACCAGATATGAACAGAGAGCATGCTCGCAAAATCAAAAGACCAATTATTGAGGATGAGCTTGTAAGAAAAGACCCTATAATCAAAAGACCAAGAGATATGGGAGAGCCAAGTCTTAGACCAATTTTAAACAAAGAGAAAATTTTGCAGCGTGCGACTGAAAAGAAAGAACGCAGGCAAGATGTTGCGGCTAGAGAAAAAATTAAGAAAGCTGAGGATGAGGGTGTTGTTGTCAAACCTGTTATTAGAAAAACAGAAGAAGAGAGACAACTTAGAAATCAGCCAGCAAAAGATAACCGCTCACAAGCAGAGCAAAGAATAAAAATAAACACTACAGAAACTCATAAAAGTGACATCAAAGGGCAGAGAATAATCATAAAATCGGAGATTATCATTAAGCCACGCTCTAAGAGTTTCAAAAGTGACATCTTAAAGAATATCGGAAGGTCAGAACAAAGAGTGCGACCTTCAATTGCAAGTGTTAAAATTCAGCCTGATATAATGGCAAGACCTACTCAACAAACGGTGAGAACAAAAACTGTTGTGGCTGGGGCTCAAACAAAGCAAAACCCTCAAACAGTCTCTGTAAAAAATGTTGTAAATCAAAGGGCTGATAATGAGAGATTGACTGTAAATAAAAATTTGATAGCTGACGAAAGAATGACTGTAAATGAAAATTCAATGGAGAATACAAAATCAACAGTTGGTGCAAATACAAGCGTTGCTGCAAATTCAAGGGCAGAGGCGATTAGACCTAGTGTAAATCCAAGAATTGATGAAAATTCAAGGTTAATGGCTTCTTCGAGAGCGGCGGCAAAGATGGCTGTAAATTCAAGGACATCTTCCAATTCGAGACCTGCAGAGAGGACAAGAACAACCCTTTCAATGCAAAGACCTGTTCAAAGCCAAGCTTCAAGACCAAGTCAATCGAGGGCTGATTATGAAAGGCTTAGGCTTGAGAGGCAGGAAGCGTTAAGGAGAAGAGATGCTGAAAGGCGGGAATACTTTGCCAAGTTGACTGCGGCTAGAGAGGCGAGATTGAAAGAAATTCGCGAGCGTGCAGCAAGCAGGCAAACAAGCAGGCCAGCAAGAGAAAGGGTGGCACGAGAAAGAATGACCAGAGAAAGTTTAAATTCGATGCGCACACGCAGGTCCGATATGAGAACACGCAGTTTCCCTGAAGGAATGAGTGATACTAGACGAATGATTGAACGCACTATGGAAGAACGAAGAAGGGCCACTCAAAGACGCATTGAAGAGATTAACAAGCGTCGCGAGCTGCTTAAAAGCGGAAATAGATATAACCCACATATAACCTATGAAATACATATAGGTTGAAAAGGAGACAATATGAAATTCACTTTCTTGAAAGACGAAAAGGTAGCAATTATACACAATATTATTGAGCTTTCAGATGGCACTGTGAAAGACCTTGAGCATGCAAGCTTGGTTTACAACAGATATAATTATTTGTTGTCATGTGCAAGTGAGCGCAATCGAATAAACTATCTTTTCAATGTAGACGAAGAAGCGACCAAGCTGTACAGAACTGATGAGATTGAAAGGTTTGAAAGTAAAAAAGACGCACTTATTTATGTCTATTCAAGAGATGCTTTAATCTTTGATAGAATTACTAATATACAGATTGACAGAGAGGGTTATATTGTTCATGGCGGAATCATCAACAAAAATCCAGAAATGTTGTTTAGCAAATCCATTAAGAAAATGACAGTAAGTCTGGTAAACGACCCAAATTACAACACGAAGATTTCGGTGTTTGAAGATGAAGAAAATGAGGAAGAAGATCTTCCAAGCATAAGTGATGATTTTTAAAAGAGGGCAAAATGAAAAATTTCTTTGAAAAAGAGCTTCAAAAAGACATTTTAATTCAGATTGAAAAGATTTCTGCTGATTTTATGAACGATAATATTTCAAGTGTTAAAATCTTTGACAGTTTTGTAAAAGTTTTGAAGAAGGCAAGTGATAGAAATCGAACAAGTTATTTATTAAAAAAAGACGCAGAGTCAAGTCAACTTTATAAGAAAAACAAACACTTATATGTAAATCAAGACAAGGCGCGCAGTTTAATAATTGGGCGTGAGGCGGTGATAATTGCAAGAGCGCTTAGCGAAAAAGTGCCTTGTCAAATAAATGATTTTGGCTTAATTGAGCTTGACAACAAGCCAGTGGAAGATTCGGCAGACTTTTTTGTGAGAGTTAAAAAAATGACTACTGAATATCATGACAGTGCAATTGACGCTGCAATAAACCAAAAAACATTGTTTGATGAAGATGATGAAGAGCTACCAAGTCTTGACGAGGATTACTTTTCTTAAAAATGAGGAAATATGAGCAGAAATTGGAATTTAGTTTTTTATAATGAAGGCGAGGCAAGTTTTATTGCAATGAATATCCTTTGCATCCGCATAGAAAATAAAGATGGCTATATTGATGCCTATGAGGTAGTTGAGCTTCACGACAGATTTATGGCTTCTCTTTCAAATAAGGAAAGAAAGGCCTATAAAGCTGAAGTCTCAAGAAGAGCCAAGCTTCAAGAAAACATTGACAAAATGAATAAAGAAAAATGTTATGATGTTGACATTATCAGCCTTGATGCGCTTGATATGTATAAAGCTAAACAAGAGGGGAGAGGTTATCATTACGATAAAAAAACAAAAACAATTAAATTTGACGAACAATTTAAGTCAAAAGCAAGAGATACTTCAATGACTGATGACGGCTTTGAGTATGACAGAGAAGATTTGCCAAGTATTGATGATGAGTATTATAGAGATTGATTTTATTTAGATTTTTCTAAGCTGAAATATTGCATGAAATTAAGAATTTTAAAGGAGTATATTATGAAAGATAAGACAAAAGGGAAACTGCTTAAAACTAAGGGCATTATCAAAAAGATATGTGCATGGTTTCCAGTAGCGATGATTGTAGGTGGCTTTGTTGGCTTTACTGGAATGTTTGCATGCGGCGTATACATGGCGACTGGAGCGCAAAAAGAGTTTAAAAATACAGAAATTTTTGCAGAGGCTTATTCTGAAAGATATGAAGAATATGAAAGTCTTTATAAGTCTGGCGAAATGAATGTCTATACCTACAACAACAAAATGGAATATTTAGAGTCTGATAAGTTTGTTAAAGATGTCATGAACGAGGCCGGTGAGGCAGCAGAGCCTTACATAGAGAAGAAGAAAATTGGCACGGCAGTCGCAAGTTGTAGTGTGCTTCCGGTTGCGGCTATTTTCGGCGGATTGGGCTTGATTTTTAGAGGCACAATTGGAAATATTACTGAATCAGCTGAAGACGACCTTCAAGAAGCAAATAGGCTGTTGGCACCTTATGTTCCACCAGTTGTTCCGCCACCAACTAAAACAAATAATAATAATGCCAGCGAGCTTGGAGAAGATGAAGAAGAGCTTCCAAGCATTGACGATGAATATTACAGAGACTAAAAGTTTTGGATAGTTTGCGGCATGCTTGAAAAAAGATAGTTTTTGGGGGCGTGATGTGAAATATTTTAATAAAAAAGGAAGATTATTGATTCTTGATGGCGTAAAAAAATACGCTAAAAAAGCTCACAACGCAGAGGTTGTTGACAGTGAGCCTTATATTAAGGCTTATATGAATTTTATAAAAAAAACAGATAGCGAAGTTTTAATGATGCATTTTGACAACAATTTTTATGACGAGATGGTGCTTTTGCATAAATATAAGGTAGATAAAAATGATGTGTATGCTTGGGTTTATGGAAAACTTTGCTATCTTGTTGGAAGGGCTTTAAATGAAGGTATATCCTGCAATATGAGCAAATATGGGTCCATCATTATTGAAGACAAACTGGTGACAGCGTTAAGTGAATTTCATTTTATTTCTGAAAAAGATAAAATTTTTGAAGAAGACGAGGAAGAGCTTCCAAGCATTGATGAATATTACAACAGCTGAATTTAAAGAGGAGAGTTATGATTGATCCAGTAGAGCTTGCTAAAGCGAAAGAAATTTTAGAACAAAATATTTTTGATATAGCCATAGAGAAGAAATACAAGACAAATATTACAGAAATTTCACTGGCTGTTGACTTTTATTTTGAATGGCTTAAAACGATTGGAGCAAGAAAGTTTCATTTATATATGAAAACTGTCGATAAACGCATTAGTGAAAGTTATAGAGAAGCCATTCGTGGAGAAGGAAAAAGTGTCGGAATGAATGAAGTGATGGCACTTGATGCTTTAGAAATATTTTTGGCAGAGAAAAATCGCATTAAATACAAACTTGACATCAAGGGTAATCTTAAGTTTGCAAAGACAATATTTGAGAAAAAAGAGACAACTAAGCCTACGAAGAAAGAGATAAGCAAGCTGGGTGATGGCTTTGAAGAGGACAGCGAGGAGCTTCCTAGCATTGATGATTATTTCAATAATAAGTGAATTTTAAGGAGAAAAGATGTATTTAACCTTGCATGATAGAATAAGATTGAAAGAGTCGATAGAAAGACTTTTGTCTGTAAATCAAAAGTATATAGACCCTTCAAAGTTAGGAGAGAATTTTATCGACTTTTTGAGTAATCAAACAGAAAAAGAGTTGTCAAGCTATTTTAGATATACTGAGGAATGTGTTGCTACAAACAGAAATCATGGATTTAATATTACACAATTTGATATTATGGCCAAAGACGCTTTTCGTGTTTTTGATGAAAGTCAAAAAGGAAATAAGGTTATTTTGGAAGAGGGTAAAATAATTTTGAAAAGAAATGAAAATGAAATAATATTTGAAGAAGACGAGGAAGAGCTTCCAAGCATAGAGGACGAATACTATAAAGACTAAAGAAGTTTAGGTTTAATGCAGGAAATGAATGCGTAAGTAGGACTTTACAGCAAGGCGTGTGCACAAGGCAGGCGAAAGGAGATTATTATGGGAAATGAGATTTTTAATGACGCGGAGAAAGAATTTATTTTGTCAGGAATTGAAATTATTTCGCATGTGCAACTGAATGATTTTAATGCAGATAATGGTAAAATTTATGAATATTATCTGTCTTATATCAGCAGCATGCCAGATGATGTATTTGCCAGGTATAAACATGCAGCTGAAAAAGAAGTCTTTTTGATAATGTTTGAAGAGCCTAAAGTATATGAAAACAAATTGACAGCTATGTCCACCATTTATGGAAGGCATGCTTACTTTATTTGGAGAGCTGCTTTTGAAGGCGACAAGTGTAAAATTGATAAAGAAGGAAAGCTGGTTTATTACTCACAAGATCAGAGTCTGCCACCAACGATTATTGCAAATAATCGAAGTGGGGCTTATCGAATGTTGAAAGACCATCTTAAAAGACCTTTGCAAATGAATTTATCAAAAATGAATGTTTCAGACCCGCAGCAGACGGTTTTTCAGGATGAAGATGAACAGGAGCTTCCTGCGCTTGACGAGGAGTATTATAGAAATTAGTTGGCTGTAAAATGCAAAGTTTTAATCATTTAAGCAGTTGAAATTAAACATTCGGGAAGTTAACTTTGGCAAATCAAACAATTTTGGTTGTTTAGGATTGCAAGGGCTATCGGGCTAGATAAAGGAGATAATATGGAAAATAGACATTTTACCGAACCTGCGATATTTTTACTCTGCAGTGCTTTACAAAATCTGCTTAAAAACAAAACTGGAATCAACAGGGCGGAAATGCATGAAAAAATGCTTAATAATTATTTAGAGTTTTTTAATTCTGTTGAAGAAGAGGATTGCAACCTATATATTTCCAGAATGAAAGAAGCTGGCATTTCTTTTCAAGACCAATTCAAAGTTATGGCATTAGACGCTTATCGACTTTATTATGCCATGGTTAGACACAAAGTCTGTGGTATAGAGGGTGGTGTGATTACTATTGAGGATGAAAAGATTTTCCTAGGTGAAGAGAGCGGGAAGTTTTCTTTTGAAAATGGTTTTGAAGAAGATGAAGAAGAGCTTCCTGAGCTTGATGATGCGTATTATCGTGATTAAAGTGTTTTGTCATTGTCTTTCAAATTAAGGAAATGATAAAAACAACCTAAAAGAAAAACCATACTATATTCAGAGGTAAATTTTTTAAGGACAAAATTCAAAATCAGTTATGGAGGAGAAATGAAGCAATTTAGCAAAAGAAAGTTTTTGATAAAAATAGAGAAATACGCAAAGTCGAAGGGCTTAAATATTGATAAGGAAGGGGCTTTGGCTGTTTCTGATAATTATTTTAATTTTTTAAAAGGTCTGAATGATTTTGACATAACAAATTATGGGCTTCAAGTGGCTTTTAAAATGGATCCTATTGCCGAAATGGCTAAGGATGCTGTTGAGATTGATATTGCAAACAAAGCTAATGCGCCTGTGGTTATAACTGAGCTTGGCGGGCTTTTATGTTTTAAAAGTAAGCAAATAAAATCTGAGAAAGACAATAATGAAAAAGTTAATACAGAGAAAAATGTCTTTGAAGAAGATGAAGAAGAGCTTCCTGAGCTTGATGATGCGTATTATCGTGATTAAAGTGTTTTGTTATTGTCTTTCAAATTGAGAATTTTGCAATTTAAGGAAGAGAGTTTTTTCTACAGGAGATAAATTATGTTATTTTCAATTAAACAGGAGTTTAAAATTCGGTCGGGCATACGAGTGGTTGCGCATTCGATGTTTGAGGATTTTGAAACTGACGCTTATGAAGCGTTCTTGGTTTTTCAAAGACAAGTTTCCAAGCTTAGAGATAAAGAATGTAAAGAGTATTTAGACTGCTTAGACAGGGAAGTTAAGAAAAGAGAAAAAACTAAAAATCGCGATGTATCTACAAACTCCACATGCTTAGTTTATGGAAGAGATGCTTATTTGGTTTATAGAGGCTTGACGAATGGCTTGAATATCAAATTTACTAAAAAAGGCCTTATTTATGAGGGCTTGCTTGTCACAGGAGATGACTATAACAAAAATATAATAGATGTTGAAAAAAAGAAGCTGCAAGAGTTTATTACATTTTTTGGCGAGGATGAAAAAGAATTGCCAAGCATCAATTAAATTATAAAAGAAGAGAAAAGAAATATGACAAAAGTTTTTAATGAAAAAGAAGCACAAATCATCAAAAATGAAATGAGAGTTATGGCAAAAAGCATGAATTATGACAGTGATATTGAAGAGGCATACAATCGTTTTGAGTTTGTGCTTGGGCAGATGAGAAAGGACATTAGAGTGAGGTTTATCGACAATGTTCAACATCTTTGCAGACAAAAGACGCCTCAAAAAACCGAGTATGACCATTATGCTTATTATGCGGTCAAAATGGAAGAATGGTTTTCAATGAATTTCATTATTGATGTGACAAAGCATGGAAATATTCTCTTTCTTCCAAGATTTCCTGAGGAAGAGAAAAATTATTTTTTCAAGTCTGGCAGTGACAAAATCTGGAGCAGAGAGACTCTTGCAAAGGCAATGGCTGAGGCTGAAAATGAAGACGCAAGCGGAAGTGAAGCTGGCGAATGAGAATAGATATAGCGCTGTTTTTGAGGATATCTAAATTTTGTATAGACAGGCAAGACTTTATATGTTATAATATTTTTAAGACAACACCGCTTAATAAGGAGGAAACATGAGCAGAGATCCAAGGATTACATGTATGAGAGATGGATATTTAAAAAGCACACAACCTGTAACTCTTGCAAAAAATATTATTAGTGCAAACTTTCACGATCAGAATTATCAAAAAGATGTTAAAACGACTGATATAGTTGACTTTGAAGAAGATAAGGTGGAGCTTCCAAGCATTGACGATGTATATTATCGAGATTAAAATTTACGACAAAAAACATGACTAGGAGCAAGTATGAAACTTATTGAAAGACTTGATGAAAAAATTATGTTAAAAACACTTAAAGAGCTTGGAAAGCATTATAAAGTGCGAATGTCAAAACAAAGAAGCCAACAGGCGTTGGATGACTTTTTCAAATTGTTTAACAGTCTTAATTTAGAGATGCAAAGAAATGTGGAAATAAGTATCATTGCACATACATTTGTAACGAAAACTTTCAACAGTGAGAGCTCTACATTTGCACAAATTGCGTTCTATTTGTCAAAAGCGCTTGAAATGGGGGCTAAGGTGGAATGCAAACCTAACGGTGAATTTTATATCAATGGTCAACAGTTGAAATTAAATTTGTATGAAGGAGGCTTTACAAAAATTGGAGAGGAAAAGTTAAAAAGTCTTGATTATATTGAAAGCATGGAAATTGAGGATGAAGAAGAGCTTCCAAGCATTGATGATGGTTTCAACAGTGCGGAAAAGGATTGTATTTTTGAAGAAGATAAGGTGGAGCTTCCAAGCATTGACGATGAGTATTATCGAGATTAAAATAAAAGAGACTTCGTTTCTTTCTTAAATTAAATCTCTTTTGAGAATTGAGACTTCGTCTCTTTTTTTTATAATCTTCATTTTCTTTATTATAGAAGCCTCATTTGCGGTTTGAGACTTCGTCGCTTCCCTATATATATTATATATTATATATATTATATAAAATATAACATTATAATATGGGGCAAGAAGGGTGCAATCTTCAAAAGAAGAAAGCAGCAAAAAACAAAAAATAAAAGAAACAGAAACAAAGGATGATGAAACAAAAGCTTAAGATGTAAAATAAGAGCCAAAGTAAGAGGGAGAGAAGGAGTAAAAATATTTTACGAAATTAAATATACTAGAAAAAACCAGTTTAAATAAAAAGTGCCTATCTTAATGATAGGCTTTTTTGTTTTTATTGTATTTATTTTTGTCTACCAAAACTGCTAGAGAATTTCTGTTTTTAAGATTGAAGTTGTTTATGAGCAATATGAATTTGATAATAAAGCAGGCAATGCTTGTTTTTTATAATTCATTTTTTTGAAATTTAAAACAAAATCGTTGATTGGTCCGTGAAAAAGTAAAAAGAAATTAAAAGAATTTTGCCTTTTTTTAAAAGAATTTGCTTTTTAATGCTTGATAAAAACTGTTATAAAATCGTTAAAAATTGGGTCTAAAAGCAAACACTCGGTGAGGTGTAAACGAACACATGGTGATGTGTTAAAAAAATGCAAAAAAAAGTTTAAATTTTTTAATTTTTTTTTGAAAAAACCGTTGACAATTTTTTCCTATGGTGATATTATATTCATGCTAACTCAAAAAGGGCTGGTTGCCCCGTTAGCATAGAACCTTGACAACTACATAATACAAATGTTTTACAGAATGTAAAACGAGCAACAAATATCAATTATGCTTGTTAAATTTTATTCAAGTGTAATACGATACTTTGTGCAAAATTCAATTTACGTCGAGTAAATTAAATTATCGTTAAATATGATTACAAATACAAATTAGATTTTATCTAAGATGTGAAAATGCTAAGATTATCCAAAATCATTTTAAAATGATTAAGCTACAAAGAGCATATAGGGGATGCCTTGGCACTTGGCGCCGATGAAGGACGTGATAAGCTGCGATAAGCGACGGGGAGATGCAAATAATCTGTTATCCGTCGATTTCCGAATGTAGAAATACACTGGGGGTAATGCTCCAGTATCATAACATGAATACATAATGTTATGAGGGGAACCCGCTGAACTGAAACAACTAAGTAAGCGGAGGAAAAGAAAGTAAAAAAACGATTGTGGGAGTAGTGGCGAGCGAAACTGCAAGAGCCCAAACCTAGCGAAGAAATTTGCTAGGGGTTTAGGACGGCAATGTGATATGTCAAATGATAGGTGAAGATTTTTGGAAAATTACACAATACAGGGTAATAGTCCCGTAACCGAAATTAAATGACAGTCTAGCCGATTCCAGAGTAACACAGGACACGTGAAATCCCGTGCGAATATGCGAGGACCATCTCGTAAGGCTAAATACGACCAAGTGACCGATAGCGAATAGTACCGTGAGGGAACGGTGAAAAGAACCCCGGGAGGGGAGTGAAATAGAACCTGAAACTGTATGCTTACAAGCAGAGAAAGGACGACTTTCCATGAGGAAATAGTTTGATCTCGTACCTTTTGTAGAATGGGCCGGCGAGTTACGGTATGTAGCAAGGTTAAGTGCCTCAGGCACGGAGCCGAAGCGAAAGCGAGTCCGAAATGGGCGCTCTATAGTTGCATATCGTAGACCCGAAACCAGATGACCTAACCATGAGCAGGTTGAAGCGGAGGTAACACTCCGTGGAGGACCGAACCCACGTCCGTTGAAACGTCCGGGGATGACTTGTGGTTAGAGGTGAAACGCCAATCGAATCTGGTTATAGCTGGTTCTCCTCGAAATAGCTTTAGGGCTAGCCTCTGTTTAAAGATTGTTGGGGGTAGAGCACTGAATGGGCTAGGGGCCTTCGCGGGTTACCAAACCCTATCAAACTTCGAATACCAATCAATTGTTCACAGGGAGTCAGACAGTGTGAGATAAGTTTCATTGTCAAAACGGAAACAGCCGAGATCTACAACTAAGGTCCCAAAGTAATGGTTAAGTGGAAAAGGATGTGTTATTGCTTAGACAACCAGGATGTTGGCT
>CARNVA010000016.1 GCA_949031345.1 uncultured Eubacteriales bacterium
TTTATTGATGATTTTTTCTTATTTTATTTTTTTTTGTTTTGGTCATATGGGGTGATATTTTAGGGTATGGGAAGGAAGCATAACTTAGTTATTAAAAAAGACTAAGCTTAGTGTTTGCTTAGTCTTAATTTTTATTTTGTTTCTTCTGCTTCTGTTTTTTCAGCTTTAAGGGCAGCGTTTTCTTTGAGAAGGTCACGAATTTCTTTGAGAAGATATTCGCTTGTATTTCTCATTTTTTCTTCTTCATCTGCTTTAGCTTTAGCCTCGGCTTCTGCTTTCAAGCGCTCTTCTTCTTGTTTTTTACCTTCAAGATAAAGTGCAACAGCTTCTTTATTTTTTCTGTCAATGCCAAGCGTTTTAAGCTCATGGCGTTGCTCTTTAGTAAGTCTGTTTTTCTTTGCAGCAGTTGAGGCATCTTTTAAAATTTGAGAGCTTTTCATTACTATCTTCAAAATAGTGAAAAGCACAAGCGCAATCAGAAGGAAGTCGATTATGGCAGTTATGAAAGCACCCCAGTCGATATAGACAGTTGAAGCCCAGTCTATTCCGCTTGTTGGATCGCCTGCTGTTTTGTAAACAACTTCACCAAGGATTGTTCTTGCAGACTCAAGTCCGTTTCCACCGATGAGGGCAAGAAGGGCATTGATAAGTGGCATAATGATTTTATTTGTAAGTGATGTTACGATTGCTGAAAATGCACTTCCAATAATTACGCCGACAGCCATATCAATAATATTGCCTCTGCTTATGAACGCTTTAAATTCTTTGAAAAACTTTTTCATATTTTCTCCTTTTATTATATTTTTTGTTTTACTATAATCAAGGTGAAAACTAAGTTTTGCAGCCCAATTTTACCGTGCGCATAATAAAACATTTGCTATTGTTTATTCTATAACAATTCTTTTTAGAAATCAATTATTTTTTTTAGTTTTGTCACAAATTTTGCTTTTGAAATAGAATGTAGGTGAGGGCTTTGTAATTAAGGAGTCTTTATGCCTTGCAATCTCAACTTTAATCAGTGCAATATGGGCAGGTCTTATCCTGACCCAATCTTTACTTGTAGAGATGTTTTTATTTCGCTTTTCAATAATTCTTCACCGAATATTATTGTTCAGCCAGACATTTTTTTCATGTGAAATAATGTTTTTTAGCGTGGTTATGGCGGCAGAAGGGCAAAAAATCTTTGATTTTTTGCTGTGCGAGGCGAAAAGCCTCACACATTTCGCTTGAAAAAGCGAAAATTCTGCCGCCATAACCACACTAAAAAAACAATTTTATATAGAAAACTCAAACATCAAAAAACGGCAAAAAAGTATATAAATCCCAAAAATAATTTTATTGAACACAAGATATTGAAAAATTGTATATATTTTAAAAGACGGTCATATAGATATTAAATATAGCCCCAAAAATAAACTCGACAAAGTTTTGATTTTTTTATCAAAAAAGTTTGTGTGTTTTGTTGTTTTTGGTATATACTATATTTACAAAGGAGGGACGATATCATGGGAAATGAGGTGAAAATGGCAAAAGAAGCTATGCTTGACTGGTGGGATATTTTTAGTGTTACCGGAAATATAGATGATGCAAGAATGCTTATTGATTCTATCATGCAATATGATTTACTCCTTGCAAGAGAAGAGGAGATTGAACTTTAAAAAATGGCATCAACCAAAGTGAAAGCCGTTGTAATTGGCGGCGTGAATGTTAAAGAAAAGGACAAGCTTATTTCTCTTTATACCTTGGAAAAAGGAAAAATGTCGGTCTCTATGAAGGGTGTCAGAGGAGACAAGGCCAAACTGAAAAGCGCAAAAGAAATTTTCAGCTTTGGTGATTTTGTTGTGGAAGAAGGTCACTCGTCAAATATAGTGATAGGGGCAGACATAATAGACAATTTCTATGACCTGTCAAAAGATATTGACAAATATTATGAAGGCTGTGCAATATTAGATATTGTGTCTAAAACGCAGTCAGAGCCAAATCCTCAAATTTTTATCGAGGTTGTAAAAGCACTTAAAACGCTTTGCTATGATAATGTGAAAAAATATTATGTGATTGACAAATTTTTGTTGTCGCTGTTTTATAATATGGGCTATGGCTTTCTGGCTGAAAAATGCTCTTCCTGTGGCTGCAAACTTTCAATGAGGTTTTTCAATTTTGAAGTTGGCGAGCTTGTATGCCCAGCTTGCCGCACGGCTTTGTGTGAAAAAGTTTCTGATGCTGCTTACAGCACTATGCGAATTTTGCATAACACAGATTATGAAAAACTTTCCTCAATTAAAGTTGGCGGAATGGGAGAGGTGCAGGCTTTCAATCTGTTGTGCAAAAACTATCAGTTTCGCACAGGCTTTAATTGTATTTTAAGTTAAGAATTTATGGCTATGGAAAACGCTCTTGCTTACAACTTGAGTGTTTTTTTATTTTTTAATGAAAATGTTTAAATTTCGTGTTTTTTATGCAAATTTTTTATTTAATACATTATTTTGTCGATAAATGTTTAAAAATGCTTATTTTGCTTGACAATAAACTGGGTGGGGGGTAAAATAGATATTGTAAAAGAGTGGATGAAAAGAAAATTCATTTGATATTATTTTATAAATTATTAGGCAAAAAATTACTATTTGGCTTCAACCAAATTATATACAACCAAACATTTTTATCCAGAATTTTAATTATATAAATTTGATAATAATGTACTACTATGATTATGTTTAGTATAACAAAAGGGGGTGAAAATGAAAAAAAATAAAGTTTTAAAATATTTCTTTCTTATTTTGATTTGTTTTACTCTCAGTTGTGGGATAACTTTGCTTGTAGATTTTTCAAAAACAAGCAAAAACCCTGTTGAGACCGCTGACGCTGCTATTCATAAAAAGACTTATAAAGCGGCAGCTTTTTTCTCGCCAGACGGAGGTTTTAATTATTATAGAGGCTCATTCACTCAAAATGGATATCCCAACTCTTTAGGCAGTTTTTCTGCATCATTATGGTATACAGACTATACAGACGACTGGGTAGGACACTTAGGTTGGGCAACTGGCGGCTCTGGAGAATACTCAGGAAACCAAATAGCAGAAATATGGTGCAAGAGAGACAGGTTTCTTTGGATAAACGAAACATACACGACTTATTTTTCTTTTGAGTTGAAATATACTCCGCCTACCGGCTTTGAAAGCACGGGCTTTTATGTTTCTGGCATATCCGATACCGCTAGTTTATATGGAGGGACTTTCTATACAACTCAAAGAAGTTTATCAGGAAGCAGTTCGGTCACAATTTCCACAAACCGCCCAAGCATTTATGATGAATATTATTATCAAGTTTATGTAAGACCGATTGCATATCAAATAAAGTATTATAATAGTTACAACTCAACTCCTTATACATCAAAATCAACCAGATATTACAATTGCTACAATTTGCCTTCAAATCCAACTCGTCCTGGTTATACATTCTTAGGCTGGTATACCTCTCCAAATGGAACAGGCACAAGGATTACAAGCTCTTCAGTCAAGACAAGCACAGGCCCGCAAACTCTATATTCGCATTGGCAGCAAAATCAATATAGAATTGATATGAATATATTAAATCCTGCAATGGAACAAGATTATGTAAGTGGAACAGTCACTTATTACAATAGTTTTTCAGGCAATACATACCATAATCAAACTGATCAACCTGAAGATATGTTGCATTATGGTGGTTACATAAGAATTTCAAGCATTGTGCCGGCAAGTGGTTTGTTTGTCTCAAGTGTGACATGCCGCGACGGAAATGGCACAATCTCGAAAAGTGGAGAAACTTATACCTATACATTAAATTATAGTGGAGCACCTTCAGAAGGGTGGACGGATGCTATTGAAATTCGAATGGACTGGATGTATACCGTTGTGTATAATTCAAACTTTTCGCCCCATACATCCTCTTCGCAGTCTGGCTTTAAAAATGGAATTTCATCACCACTGATGACAATAAGAGAGATTGGCTTCAGCAGGACTGGTTATGACTTTGTCGGCTGGGCTACAAGCTCGACAGGTTCGGCAGTTTACTCTGACGGTCAGTATGTAAGCAGTTTAGGACCAAATGGCGGAAATGTTTATCTTTATGCAGTATGGCGTGCAAAAACCTATTCAGTGATTTATAATTTAAATTGTTCACCATACTCAACTTACGGTCATACAGGCTTTACTTATGATAGGTCTTCGCCGCTTAAAAGAGTTGAAGAGATTGGCTTCAGCAGAACAGGATATGACTTTGCTGGATGGGCGACAAGTTCGTCTGGTGGAGTTGTATATTCAAATGGTCAATCTGTAAGCACTTTAGGGCCAAATGGTGGCAGTGTAAATCTCTATGCGGTTTGGCGAGCAAAAACATATTACATATATTTCAATGCCAATGGCGGCAGTGGAAACATGGGCAGTTTGGGTGTGACATATAATAGCGGCTCTAAAATACTTACAAGCAATGCCTTTACAAGAGCAAATAATTATTTCAATTGTTGGAATACAAGTCCAAACGGCAGTGGAACAAAATATTTTGAAAATCAAGCGGTGTCAAATATAACCTCAAATATAACCTTATATGCGCAGTGGGAAGAGACTTGGAACGCACATGCCAGTGCCAGCCTGTCTGGAAGCGGAACGAAAAACGCACCATATTTGGTTGCATGGGAGGAAGACCTTGCATATATTTCAAGGGCTGTGGATAACGGAACAAGTTTTTCCGGTGTGTATTTTAAGCAGATAAGCAATATAGAGCTTGGCGGAAAACTATGGAAGCCGATAGGCTCAAGTGCCAGCAAGGCTTTTAAAGGAAACTATGACGGCAATGGCTTTTTGATAAGAAATTTGACCACTTCAAGTGCAAGAGTTGGCAGCGCGACAGGCAATTATCTCTATTCAAATGTTGGTCTTTTTGGTTACGCCGTGGGTGCGACACTGAAAGATATCAATCTCTTTTCGGGCAATGTTTATGGAAGAGAAAATGTTGGCTCGATTGCTGGTTATGTTGAGGCAATTTCTGCTGGAACAACAAAAACTGGCAGCGTAGAAGGCTGTCGAAGCAGAGTGGCAGTATATGGATTAAACAACTGCGGAATGATTGGTGCAAGCAAGGGCTGTGACATTATTTCATGCCTCAATTATGGAAATGTTTCTGCTTCTTCAAGAGCAGGAGGCATACTTGGCTGCAATCTTTCAACCAAGATGAAGATAATAAGCAGCCTTGCAAGATGTGATGTTTTGGGAGGTAATAGCGGCGGAATACTAGGCTCTTCAAGCGTAAGTGGCACAGAGATTATTTCATGTGGATATAAAGGAAACTTTATCACATCTGACATGAATCAAGGACTGATTGCTGGAATTATGACAGTTGGAAAAATCATTGACAGTCTTGCAATTACATCAAATAAAAATTTAGCAATTTTAGCAATATGCACAGGTGGAGCTGTCATTCAAAACTGTATTTATGACAACGGAACAGAAAACAGAATAGGTGATGATTTTTCAAACTGGTCATATCTTGCCTCAGGTCAGCCTCTACCAAATGGGCTGGCATGGATTGGCGGGGCTGGTGACGGATTGTCTTAATAATTAAAATTTATTTTACAATTAAGGCTTTTAAAACCTTTTGGTGTCAAGCAGTTGACTTATACTCAAAGGTTTTGTTATATTAAATATGGAGGGAGTTTTAATGAAAAAATTATTTTCAAGTATGGCTGTTGTGATTATACTGCTTTTAAGCACAGTCATGATGGCAGGTTGCTTAGGCAATAAAGATGACAAGTTTAAAGTTATAATTGAAAATTGCAATCACGGAATTATCACTGTTGACAAATCACAGGCAAAAGCAGGAGAAATTATTGAGGTAAGCGCAATAGCTGAAAAGGGATATGAGCTTGTTGCGATTACCTGTGATGGAGTTGTGTTGAGAAGTGCTGAAATTACTATGCCAAAACATGACATCACCTTAACTGCGCTTTTCGAGCAAAGTGGAAATATAGGCAGTGACGGAGAAAGTGAAGAGCTTATTTCGCTCAATCTTGGCACTTATATTTGTCAAATCGAATATAATTCTGCTAGTGATTATTCATATGGCTATTTTAAACCAAGCTATGAATTCAACGCTCTTCGTTTTAAAGAGGGAAACAAGGTTGACGCATACTGTTATATTTCATCAAATGAAGTACCAGGCAATATGTATTCAGTTGAAAACATTTTATACACAAGACAGGGAAATACCCTGACTGCTGAGGCGTTTGGGTTTAATGTAACCTTGAGAATTATTGATGAAAACAATGTTGCACTTTTGCTTGATGGAGAAGATGTTTTGATTTTTGCTAGAAAAAATGATGTTGCTATTGTTGATGGCAGATACAGCGGGTCAATTTTAATAGGCGGTGATGCAAGTCAAGAGCTTATATTAAATTTTTTAAACAATGCGCTGCAGGTGGAGTTTAACCTTATAAATCAAGAAGGAAAAGAGACTATTGTTTCTGGAGATGCAAGCTTTATGATTAAAGGTGACCGTTTGTATGTCACCGTGTCTCAAAGAAACTTTGCTGCCGTTATTTCTGTCGAAGATAGAGGAGGTTTAATTATTACAGAGCTTGTTGAATTTAATGGTGATGGCATTGATTATATTTTGCAAGAGCCAAGCTCTATTTGGTTAAACAAAAACTAAACCGTCTTTAAAAACAAAATAATTGACAATAAAACAAATTTAAAACATGTTATACAAAGAGGAATAAAATGATAATAGGAATTGATTTAGATGGCGTTGTATTCAATACAGAAACTTATTTCAGGACATATGGAGAGCTTTTTGACATTAAAATTGGTGGAAAAGGAATGATAAATCCTACCGAGCTTAAAGTTCGAAAGAGATATGATTGGTCAAAGCAGGAAAGGCAGCAATTTTTAGATGAGGTTGTCACTGAAGTTGAAAAAACTGCACCGCTTATGCCTTATGCCAAAGAGGTGCTTGCTACATTAAAACAGGCAGGTCATAAACTTGTGGTTATTACAAGCAGGGGTTATCTTTATGATGAAGAAATTGAAATCACAAAGCAGCGTTTGCAAGTAGATGGGCTTGAATTTGATAAGGTGATTTATAAAGCTTATGACAAACTTGACATTTGCAAAGAAGAGAAACTTGATCTTTTGATTGAGGACTTTTCTGATAATGTTGAGGTGGCTGCAAATGCGGGCATTAAATGTTTGTATTTCAGAGATGCTTCCTTAAAAGAAGTCAAGCATGAAAATGTGACAGAGGTGCACAACTGGGCAGAAGTGCTTAGATATGTATTAAATTGTCAAGAAAAATAAGTCCGACATAATTGCAACCATTCTCTGTCACGAATATGACCACTTAAACGGTGTGCTTCATATTGACAGAGCTGAAAAGCTTATTGGAGATATGAGCGTTGAAAAGATAGAGTTGAATTTCGCAAGAAACCTGAAAATGCTTACAACATTCTTTCAAAGAGCGGAAAGCTTGATTATAAACAATAAGGTGTAAGTGCTAAAAAACATTACTAAGAATTTTTGTTTGATTTTAAATAGTGAAAATTTGAAACTTGAAAAAATGTTATAAATGGCTGAAAACTTGAAAAATTCTCTTAATTTAAGAGAATTTTTTTGTTATGGAGGCAATTTTACACAACCGCCTGCAAGAAAAAACAAGGTTATAGAGAAATTGTTTTACAAATTTAGAATAAAAAGTGCTTTAATAATGATGTTAAAAATATAATAAAAATGTGGAATAAAGACAAATTTTGTTTTATTTTACACAAAAATTGCTTTGAAAAATTATTTATTTTTTGCTATAATTTCATCTGTAATGAGATTGATTTTAAATTAAAACATTTCTCTTTTACTTAAGTTTAATTAAATCAAGGGAGGAAACTATGATACTTGCACTTACGGGCGCAACTGGAAATATGGGACAAGCCACACTTGCACAGCTTGTCAAAATTGACGGAATAGAAAAAATTAAAATTCTTATTTTAAAAAATGACAAGAGAATTGATAAATTGCTTAAAAAACTTAAAGCACACAAAGACAGAATTGAAGTGGTCTTTGGAAATCTTGCAGACAGAGCTGCCTGCGAAAAACTCACTGAAGGGGTGGATTATGTTGTCAACTTGGCAGCTGTAATTCCTCCTCATTCTGACAAAGATCCAAAGAAAGCTGTCGAGTGTAATGAAATTGGAGTTAAAACTCTGGTCAGTGTAATTGAAGGGATGGGCGAAAAACAACCTAAGTTTATTCACACATCGACCGTTGCCCTATATGGGAACAGAAATTCTCGTCATCCATGGGCTAGAGTGGGTGACCCTTTGCTTGTAAGCCCATTTGATATCTATTCTGCCACAAAGCTTCGTGGAGAGTTTTTCGTGCTTGAAAGTGAAATAAAAAACTGGGCAGTGCTTAGACAATCAGCCATGCTTCACCACAACATGCTTTCTGACAATATGAGTGATGGTCTTATGTTTCACACCTGCTTCAATGCTCCACTTGAATGGGTCACAGCTCATGACTCTGGACTTTTGATTGCAAACATAATAAGACGCGACATGAAAGAAGATTTAAGCAAAGTTTTTTGGAAGAAAGTGTTTAATATTGGGGCGGGTGAGCGTAACTGCCTGACAGGATATGATACATTAAACGACGGTTTTAAAATCATCGGCGGAAGTGCAAAAGATTTCTTTAAGCCAAATTTCAACGCAACAAGAAACTTTCATGGCGTATGGTTTTATGACAGCGAAAAACTTGAAGAGCTTTTCCATTATCAAACACAGTCAGCTGAAGAATTTTGGAAGGAATTTGCAGATGGACACGGATATTTTAAGCTTGGAAAAGTTGTGCCAAAAGGGCTTATTAGAAAATTTGCCATCGAAAGACTTTTTAAAAGCCCAAATGCTGCAAGATATTGGGTAGAGCATGATGATCAGCCAAAAGTGTTTGCATATTTTGGAGGAAAAGAATGCTATGATAATATTGCTAAGTCTTGGGAGGATTTTGGATTGCTGGTTGAAAACAGAGATGAATGGAATAATCCAATTGACTACACCGCACTTAAGACAAAGAAAAATGCCAAACTTATCGACCTTGGCTTTGATTATGATAATGAAGAAATTTCAATTAAAGATTTGAGAAATGTTGCCGAAATGCATGGCGGAAAACTCTTGTCAAAGAAATTTGATGACCTCTATGAAAAACTTGAGTGGCAGACTTTTGATGGTGAGGTGTTTTCGGCAAGTGCCTTCAGCGTATTAAGGGCAGGACACTGGATGAACAAAACTTACACGCAAAATGTTTGGGATTTTGACCGTCTTTCGAAACATGACAAAATTTATGCTCAACTTTGGTATGACAGCCATGAACAAGATGAAGATAAATTTTACTATTTAGATGAAAACTTTGAGGCGAGGATGAAAAACTTATGAAAAAGATTTTAATTTGTTATTTTTCTGGAACAGGAAACACTAAAAAAGTGGTTATGAGGGCGAAAGAAGAATTTGAAAAACTTGGAAATGAAGCTGTGCTTTACAGCATAGATGAAGGCAAGTTTGAATATGACCTAAACGAATTTGACAGCCTTGGCTTAGCCTATCCTATTCATGCCTTCAATGCGCCTTCAATAGTGATTGACTTTGCAAAGAAACTTCCAAAGCTTAAATTAAAAAACAAAAAAGAGAAAAAACAGCTTTTTGTTATTAAGACCTCTGGTGAGCCTCTTGCGCTGAACAACATCTCTTCTTACAAAATTAAATCAATTTTGGAGAAGAAAGGTTTTAAGCTTGAAAATGAATATCACTACTGCATGCCATACAATATAATTTTTAGACACACTGATAATATGGCGTATAAGATGTGGAATTTGATAGAGCGAGTTTTACCTCTTGATTGTCGCGAGATTGTTGATGGGAAAAATGTTAAACTCAAATATGTGCCATTTGGTCATACAATGGCATGGATTTTTAGAATAGAGCACTGGGGCGGAAGAGTAAACGGCAGACATTATAAGGTTAATGACAAGTGCATAAATTGTCAGTTGTGTGTTAAGCGTTGCCCAACTCACAATATCTCTATTGATGAAAATGGGAATTTCCATTTTGGCAAGAATTGCTTGATGTGCATGAGATGCTCTTTCTTCTGTCCAAAGGATGCCTTCAAGATTGGCTGGTTTAATAAGTGGAAAGTCAATGGTGCTTACAATTTCAACAACCCAAATGAGACCGAAGAAGAAAAACATAAAAGATATTGCAAAAATTCATATAAAAAATATTTTGCACGAAATGAGAAGAAAATTGAACAGTTAAATAAAGATTTTGCAGAAAAGGAAAATGATTAAATTTTTAATAATTTTGCTGGAATTTATCAAAAATTAGCTAAAAAACATTAAAAACACATAAAAAAAACGAAATTATCGCCAAAATAAAAGGAATTTTAAGAAATTATGTCAAAACTAGAAGGATTAAGTTTGAAAAAAGACGAGCCACTTGTTGAAGTTTTAGATGTGCTTTATGATAAAATTGCCAGCATGTTCAGTAAGGACGCAAGTGGGCACAGTATCGACCATTTAAAGAGAACACTCTCTTACGCTTTGCAACTTCAAGAAATTGAGGGCGGAGACAGAGTTGTGGTTGGCGTGGCTGCCTTCATACACGATATACACAGAATTTTGGGAAGTGAAGTGGGCAGGTTTGTTTCACCAAAGGAAAGTTTGCCTGTGGTTGAAAAACTGCTTGAGGGAACAAAGCTTACACAAGAGCAAAAACAACATATTTTATATGCTGTCGAGCATCATGAAGAATACAACTTTGGAAATGAAAAGGTCAGCGTGAGTGATATTGAATCAAAGATTTTGCAAGATGCTGACAATCTTGACGCGATAGGTGCAATTGGTATAATCAGAACAATCAAATATGGACAAGCTCATAAAGTGATTGAATATGACCCAAATGTGCCTTTCTATCAAAATGATTTTTCAGAGAGCAAGGAAGATGTTTCAACTATTCACCATATTCACAACAAATTGTTAAGACTGGGTGAAAATATGAATACAGAAACTGCGCGAAAGTTTGCCAAGGTCAAGACTGATCTAATGAAAAACTTTTTGGATATGTATGTTGAAGAATACAACGGAAGGCTTAAATAATGGAATATTTTGATTTAATAGATGATAATGGACTTGTCACTGGAAAGACAGCTTCAAGAAAAGATGTTCATAAAAATGGACTTCCACACCATGCCTGTGGAGTTGTGATAATTCGGGGGGGGGTGCTAAGTCAACAACGCTCTTATAGAAAAGAGAAAAATGCAGGATTGTGGGACTTGACTGCAAGCGGGCATATTGAAGCAGGTGAAGACATTTTGGATGCTTTAGTGCGAGAAATTGAGGAAGAGATAGGCGTTCATGTTTTAAAGAAAGAGCTTAAATTTTTGACTAAATATTGGAGAAATGAAAAATATCGAGAAGACTTTGTTGAAAGAGAGCTTGATTATATATATTTGCTGAAAAAAGATATTCCGCTTGAGAAAATTTCTGTTCAAGAGGAAGAAGTCGAAAATGTCAGCTGGATTTCGTTTGAAAAATTTAAAGATATGATTGTCCGCGGAGAAGTTGTCAAACGAGAGCTTTGGAAAGTTTTATTTGACCTTCATGACAGGGGCGAATTATAAAATTTAAATTAAACTGAAAAATAGGCTTAAATAATTATTTAAAATTGGCAATTTATGTTATACTAAATTTGTTAGAGAGGGGGGATTTTATGGAAAGAATAAGAAGACGACCATTTGTTCCATATCAAGAGGCATTGACTGGCTTTGCGGCTGCAAGAAAAGAGCTTAACGATTGTCGTGAAGATAGACATGCTTTTTTGGAAAAGTTTGAAGAATATAAACAGCGCGCTATGCGCGAAGACGCCGTTGCAATGGATGTGCTTGCATATTATTACAAGTCAGGTGTGCCTGGTGTGCTTTCTGAAAACTATATGCGCTATATTGCTTGGGAGTTTGTTGCAAGTGCAAGAGGCAATGAGCTTGCAATTGAAAAACTTCAATTTCTCATTGGTTATGCCTGTGATGAAATTATTGCCCATGAAAAATATGACACAATTAAATATAAAAATGACATAGATGATTATAATACGCTCTATGTCCTTTGCAAAGGTTTATGCAAGATTATTGTAAGAGAGTTTTTAAAGGCTTATCCTGTTGACCTTGTCAAATTGGAAGATGATTTTCAGCCTTTTGAACAAAAATATTTCGTCACTCTCAGAAGGTATATTGACGAGTCAATTCCAAAAACAATCGAATATTTCCTCTCTTAATCATACTTTTAATATTTGACTTAAAAGGTTAAGCCGCGCACCAATTATATCTTTTATTTGGTGCTCATAACTTGACTTGTCGGCAAGGTAGATGAGGTTTTTGATGAGCAGACATTCTGTTGAAAGAAAGTTGAGCAGACACTTTGTTTTGTCGCGAGGTGCTTTTTTAAGAGGAAGTTGCTCGTCAAAATCAAAAATGATTGCAAGCTTTTTAAGTTGCCGCTCATTAAGTGAATAAAACTTGCTTGTGCCAAGAAAGCCACCTAAAGAGAAAAGATAACTTTTTATGGCAAAAATATTCTCAAAAACTTCTTTGATTTTCGCTTGAGATTCTTCATTGTCAATTTGGACAATCATAAAGCCGCGACTTTTGAGTGCTTGAGAATAAGCTTTTGCAAGCTTTTCATAATCACCAGCATTTAAAATCTGATCATCGTTGTAAGAAAGTTGATTTGAGTTTTCATCATGCCCATCATTAAAAATCATATTGCGCCCTCTAGGAGTATCTATTCGGTCTGCAACAAAAATGCTACAAAAATTTTAAGAAAAAAAATAAAATATGCTTCCATGGTGAAGTGGATATCACAATCGACTTCGGATCGATTATCGAGGGTTCGAGTCCTTCTGGAAGCACCAACTTTACATTCAAAAAAGTCTCTTTTTTAGAGATTTGATTGAATGTATTTTTTATTGCCCAAATGTCCCATAAATAAAGGGATGTAGCGATTTTTGAGTATTTGAATTCATTATTTTGTAGTTTATCAAAACAAAGGTTTTTTATATTTGACTTTATAAAATGCATAACCAAGTCCACACTTTATCACAAAATGCAAGTGTAGGTAGTCGAATTTCAAACAAAAGATGAGCCAAAACCGATACAGAATGCAAAGAGTTGTGGTATAATGAAATTATGAAAGATTTATTAACATTTATCAATAGGGAAAAATTTAGAGAATGGCTTTCTGAGCATTGTCAGAACTGTGAGGGGGTTTGGCTTTTATTCAGCAAAGCAAAAGACTCAAAAACAATCAAGGCGGAGGAGGCACTTGAAGAAGCATTGTGTTTTGGGTGGATAGACGGACAGATACAAAGTATTGATGACATAACATACAAGAAGTATTTTTCACGGAGAAGAGCAAACAGCAAGTGGTCAGATAAGAATAAGACATTGGTTAAAAGCCTTGAAGAAAGAGGGTTGATGACCGACTTTGGAAGAGTGAAGATAGAAGAAGCAAAGAAAAATGGACAATGGGATGCTGTTGACCCTATGAAATTTACAGAGGAACAAATCAATGTTCTGGATGAAATTTTGAAAGCATATGAACCAGCATACTCCAATTTCCAAGCAATGTCTATGTCAGTAAAAAAGACATACACAAGAGCATACTTTGAAGCAAAAACAGATGCAGGTAAGGCAAAGAGAATTGCTTGGATAGTTGATAGGCTTAACAAAAATTTGAAACCTATGTAAAACAAGGAGGCAAAAATGACCAAAGAAAAATTATTTGAATTTATTGCAAAGCAAAAGACAACAGAAAAAGTCGCAAAATCAAAAGTTTGAAAATCAAAACTGACTACCGAGAAAATCAAAAATAATCAAAATAAATCAAAAATAATCAAAAAATCAAAATTTCAAGCCAAAACCGATACAGATTTCAAAGAGTTGTGGTATAATGCAAGCAGGAGAAGTTAATGGTCGAAATTTTAGGGAAAAAGACAAACAGATGGTAAAGGAGAAGGAGATTAGTATGACTAAAGAAAAATTGTTTGAATTTATCAAAAAACAAAAGACGGCATTTATTTCATCAGTTGATGAAAAGGGCTACCCAATAACAAGGGCAATGCTCTGTCCAAGGGAAATTGATGGCAACGATATATATTTTTCAACCAACACTTCGAGCAGTAAAGTGGAACAATATAAAAAGAACAACAAGGCTTGTGTGTATTTCTATGAGCGGGGCAGATTTAAGTATCAAGGTGTAACAATCAAAGGGACAATGCAAGTTTGCACCGACCAGCCTACAAAAGATAAGATTTGGAGATTTGGCGACAAGTTGTTCTATAAACAAGGTGTAACCGATCCAGATTATTGTGTTTTGAAATTTACAGCACAAGAAGCTGAATATTATTGCGATTTCAAAATTGAAACGATAGAATTTTAAGGAAGAACTTATGAAAATTGCAGTTATAAATGGCACCGAGAAAAAAGGTGTTACATTCAAATTGAAAGAGATGTTTTTGGAGAAGTTTCGTGGAAACGCGGAGATTTCAGAATATTATCTTCCAAAAGATTGCAGGGCATTTTGTGCTGGATGCACCACTTGTTTTGTTAAAGGTGAGGACAATTGCAGGAATAACCAACATACAAAACCAATAAGAGAAGCAATTGAAAATGCAGATTTGCTTGTGTTTACATCGCCAGCCTATGTTATGCACACAACAGGTGCAATGAAAACATTTCTTGACCATATGGCATTTCGATGGATGCCACACAGACCACACCCAGTAATGTTTTCAAAGAGAGCGGTTATAATCACACAATGCCTTGGAGCAGGTGCAAAATCAGCAGCAAAGGATATTAAGGATAGCCTTTCGTGGTGGGGAATATCAAAAATAAAAGTATTTGCGACAAGTTTGATGAGTGATATTTCTTGGGAAAAGTTGCCACAAAAGAAACAACAGAAGATTAAGAAAAAGATTTTGAAGCTTTCAAATCATTTCGTAAAGATAAACTATGGAAAGCCAGCGCACACAAAAATAAAAACCAAGTTGAAATTTTATTTGTGCCGAATGATTCAAAAATCGATTCGTAAAAACCAAGCGGAAAGTCTTGATTACAAATATTGGACAGAACAAGGGTGGCTGGCACACAGGCGACCTTGGAAAAGATAATTTTTGATTTTCGCAAAATCAAAATTCTGTCGCAAAATATAGATATAAATTGGCTTCGCTCACAAGTTGGCTTGCAAGCAATCCAGTTTGTTTCGCTCATTGACTTATCAAAGTTTGATTTTTATTTTGATTAAATTTGATTTTTATGCTAAAATTTAAGCGTCGCAAAATATCATATATAACGCTTTTTGTTTGCAAGCGTTAATGTGTGTTACAGTTGAAAATTTAAAAATTAGATTATCAAAAAAATCAAATGAAAAATTAAGGAGGATTTATAATGTTTAAAGATAAAAAAGAAAAGGTTGGGCTTTATAAAGATTTTGATAAAAAGGATAAAACGACAATAGACCAACAAGAAGAAAAAGAAAAATATGAAGAGCAAGATGAAAAAGAAAAAAAGAAAAAGAAAAAACAACTTTCTCAAGAACAATTTATTTTATTGAGAGCAAGCATTTTTAGGATCGGAGCAGATGACCTTCCTGTTCGTGACCTTGAAGGAGCGACAGATGCTTTTATTAAAGAACTTTTAGAGTCAAGCCCACAAACTCGAGAAAGGTATTTTGCACAGGTAGAAATTCGTGCAAAACTTGAGGGTGTAAGTGAATATGATATAATGGCGGAAGATGCTATTCAAATTCGAAAAGCTAATATGTCTGGCGGTGATGTAAGTATTGACCCTACAACAGGACGACTTGATATTTGTTCTCAAAATGGTGTAACTATGGTCCAAGACGGTGAGGAACTTGATAAATCATATGTAATTCTTGATAATGATAGCGATGGTGGATTTGATGGTGATACTGGCACAGGTGGCGATGGTGATACTGGCGATGATGGCGATGGTGGCGATGGTGATGAAGATGAAGACGAATATTATTTATAATCGTTAAAAGATATAGGGTAAATTAACAATAACAATCTATTTAAAGGAGTAATAGATGAAAAAAGTGGCATTATCAAAACGAAGAAATCAAAAAAAGACTTCGTTGTTAGTTGACACAACTTTACATTCAAAAAAGTCTCTTTTTTAGAGATTTTATTGAATGTATTTTTTATTGCTCAAATGTCCCATAAATAAAGGGATATAGCGATTTTTGGCTTTTTGAATTCAGTGTTTTATGGTTTAGCAAAACAAAGGATTTCCATATTTGACTTTGCAAAATGCATAACCAAGTCCACACTTTATCACAAAATGTAAATGTTGGTAGTCGAATTTTAAGAAAAAGATAAGCCAAAACCGATTGCAGTTGCAAAGAGTTGTGATATAATAATCTTGTTTAAGAAAGTGCTAAACAAAGCACGGTATGCAAAATTGTGATATTATAAGTTAAGAAAATAAGGAGACCGAAATATGAAAGAATTTTATCTTGAAAACTCACCAATTGTATATTATATTGATGACTCAGAAGATAAGGATTGGCTGGTTTTTATTCATGCAGCGTTTGTTGACCATAGAATGTTTGATAAGCAGTTTGAATATTTTAAAGGCAAATATAATTTTCTTGCAGTTGATATTTTAGGGCATGGAAATTCGATTAAAGTAAGAAAAAATGACTCTATTGAAAATATGTCGTTTTGGATAAATCAGATTTTTGAAAAGCATAAAATAGAGGCGGCGCATTTTGTCGGGGTGTCGCTGGGAGCTGTCTTTATTCAAGATTTTGCCAATAAATATGAAAATAAGGTGTTGTCGCTTTCATGCTTTGGTGGATATGATATCAATAATTTTGACATTGAAAAACAAAAAAGCAACTCTAAAGAACAGATGAAAATGATGATGAAAGCAATTTTTTCAATCAAATGGTTTGCAAAAGCGAATAAAAAGATCTCAACTTACACAACAGAGGCTCAGGAAGAATTTTATAAATTAAACATTCAGTTTAAGAAAAAATCTTTTAAGTATTTGGCAAAACTGAAAAATCTTGTCAACAATCTTCCAAACAAAAAAAGACAATATAAATTGCTGGTGGGTTGCGGTCAGTATGATCTTCCTATGGAAATTGAAATTGTTGATGAATGGGCAGATAGAGAGCAGTGTGAAAAAATAATTTTTCAAGACGCTGGACATTGCGTAAATATGGATAAACCAAATGAATTTAATTCGTTCTTAGAAAATTTTTTGAAAAAATCTAAAGCGTTTTGGCTTAACTAAAAAGAAGGAGCAAAACTTTTATTCTTAAACGTAAAGGTTGCTTAGTTGCTTGCTGGTTGAGAACATATTATAAAATTTTAGAGAGTATAAAAGCTTCGGCATGGATTTCTATTTTATTAAGATACAATATATTGAAAAAGAGCTAAATTCGTTAACTTAGCATACTTTGCAACCAATAGTTGCGGAAATTCCAACTAAAGTTGGTTGTTTTTGGGCAGCTTTAATTGTATAATCGTCTTATAAAGGAGTGGTTATGAATTTGAAAATCGCAGAAAAGCTTCAAGCTCAGCGCAAAGCACATGGTTATTCTCAAGAAGAATTAGCTGACCTATTGAATGTTTCAAGGCAGGCTGTTTCAAAATGGGAGAGGGGTGAAGCCTCACCTGATACCGACAATTTGATTGCCCTTGCAAAAATTTACAACATCACTATTGACCAGCTTATCAACAGTGAAAGTGAGGATGAAGTGGTTGTTGAAGATAAGGATGAGGGCAAGGCTCAGGAAAAGGACAAAAATGAAAGTGAAGCTGAAAATATTGAAGTCATTCAAGAAGATGATGACGAAGATGACGAAAAAAAGCTTTCAGCTAGGCAAATAGCAATACTGGCAATTGTAGGTGGCAGTGCTTCGCTTATTATTACTTTGATATATCTCATTGTTGGTTTTTGTTTTGACCTTTGGCATCCAACCTGGATTTTGTTTATGATGATACCTGTCGTGGCAAGTTTTGCTGATGCAATTGTTAAAAAGGATGTGAAGCATTTTGCGTATCCAGTTTTAGTTGCAGCCATATATGTTTTGACAGGACTTTTGACTGATTTGTGGCATCCATTATGGGTTTTGTTTTTGACAATTCCTGTTTATTACATCATCATTGATGCAGTAAATAAGTGTAAAATTGATGAAAAAGCAGAAAAAGAAATAAAAAAATGAAAATCATAAAAATTTTAAAGAAAAAAGACATACTTTCAAATTAAAGAATTGTATGTCTTTTATTTTTAATTCAAATATTTTTTCAAGTCTACAAAAAAGTTGACTGTAAAAATGTCTATTTGAAATTATCATTTAAATCAGAAATAAATTATCTTTAAAAACGCGACAAAGCAGGCAAAATTATGTTATAATACTTTTAATTGAGATATAAAGATTTATTGCTTTAAAGAGGGGGATTTATGAAGATTTATATTTCGCATTCGACGAGTTTTGATTATTTGAATGAGTTTTATTTGCCGATTAAGAATTGCAAAGATTTTGAAGATATACAATTCTTTTTTCCGCATGATGATAAAGAGAAAAATACAAAGGATATTATTGGCAGTTTTGATTTAGTTGTCGCGGAGGTCTCATTTGCTTCGACTGGTCAAGGTATTGAAATTGGCTGGGCGGATATGCAAAATATTCCCTTGTTATGTTTATATAGAAGGGGCAGCAAAATCAGCTCTTCATTAAAACTTATTACAAAAAATGTGGTTGAATACTCAGATGAACAAGACATGCTTAAAAAGCTTAAGTTGTTTTTGATTGAACAAAAAACAAGAAGAAAGGGGCTAAAATGTTAAGGAAAGAATTTGTTAATGAGGTTTTTAGGAAGCTGGAAGAGTCCCACATTTATCTTTATCATGACATTTCAAAAGAAGAGTTTGAAAGGCAAAAGAATGAATTTTTGGAAGGGGTGGAAGCGCTGGACGAGCTTCATTTTCAAGCAGGGATGCTGAAACTATTTGCTCTTTTTAAGGATGCGCATCTTTTTTATGAGGGGTTAAGTTTAAATTTCGTAAACGCGCAGATAGCGCAGCGAGAAAGAGAATTTTATGTCGTTGACGGCGAGAAAATATTCAAAATTGAAAAGGTCAACGGGCATGATATTGAAGAGGTTATTGAAAAAGCCAAGGCATACATTCCTTATGAAGTTGAGACCTGGGCGTATAGGCAAATCGGCGTAAGATTTTTAAATTCACCGCGGGCACTCGCCATGCTTGACTTTGGCGAAGAAAATGCAGACAAAGTGGTTTATTCTTGCGAAGGCGGAAAGTTGATTGAAAGAGGATTTCCAACAGAGGATGAAGTGAAAAACTTCAAAAGAAAACCTCTTTATGAAAGTGATAAATATTGTGATGGGCAAGTTTTGTATATCCGTTATCGTGCTTGCAGAAACATGGAAAATTATCCATTCAAGCAGTTTGTTGAAGAGGTGGCGCAAAGCTGCGAAAGTTTGCCTAAAGCTTGTCTTGTTGATGTGCGAAACAACACTGGCGGAAGTGATGTTGTCATCAGACCGCTTTGCGATTATTTAAAAGAAAACAATATCAAAACATATATGCTTATGAATGAAGCCACTTTTTCTAGTGGCACATTTGCTCTTGCGTCATTTAAGGAACAGCTTAATGCGACTTTGCTTGGCACAGATGCAGGTCAGCCAACAAGAGCTTATGGGAATATAAAATGGCTTGAAGTGGATGGGAAAAAGTTTACAACATGTGAAAGATATTTTGAGCTTACTTCTGCTCATGATGAAAATGCGCCAGTCAAGCCGCACTGCATTATAAAAGGCTTTGATTACGCAGGCGTGATTAAACCTGACATTGAAATTAAGTTTGATTTGCAAGATTTTTACAACAAAGTGGATACTCAACTTAACGAAAGTTTAAAAATAATTGAAAACGATATTGGATGCATGAAAAGTTAATACATTGCTTTACATTGATTGTTTAAGGAGATAAAATGAGAATTGGAATTGATGTTGATGGGGTACTGACCGAGCTTAATCGATTTACCACCGACTATTTGACAAAATATCTGGTCGAGAACAATATTGACTATCAAATTGGAAAGGCAGACTATGTTGTTTATGCTGCGTTTGGAATTGATGAAAATATCGAAGATGATTTTTGGGAAGAATATCTTGATTTATACGCGAGGAAGGTGAGAGCTTGCGCTTTTGCAAGTGAAGTGATTAAAAAACTTAAAGAAGATGGCCATGAAATCTATATTGTTACTGCCAGATGGCTGACAAATCGTGATGATGAGGTTGGCGAAGATATGAGAAATAAGGTCAAAGTATGGCTGTGTGAGAATGATATAATCTATGACAAACTTATTTTCACCAAAGCTAAAAAGGAAAAGAAACTTGATGAAATCAAAGAATTTAAAATTGATTTGATGATTGAAGACAGCCCAAAAAATATTGAAGACCTTTCAAAAGTTGTGCCAATGATTTGTTATCACGCCGAATATAACAAAGACTTCAACTTTGAAAACACCACACGCTGCTTCAGCTGGTATGACATATATCATGCTATCAAAAAAATGAGCGTGAATAATTGAAGGGCGTTTAAATTTTTAAAAAAAGAGCAAATGCCAAATTAAAATATAAAAAAATTAAAGAGAGGAAAAATGAAGATTTTTGATGTCATGACCAAACGCGGTGATACATTATATGGTTGCTTATATGGCGAAAATTTCAGAGATAAATGCGTGATAATTACAAACGGAAATTGCGGCAATATTTTTGACAATAAGTTTTTAAGAGATATGGGCGAGCAACTTGAAAGGGAAGGTATATCTTTCATATATGCGCACAACAGCGGCGCCTTTCACAGAATGGATTCGCCATCATTGAGTGGAAAGACACTCGGAAATACTTATGAGCTTTTTGATGATTGCCTTCAAGATTTGCAAGCGTTTGTCGATTATGCAAAGTCGAGTGGCTTCAAAAAAATCGTTCTAGGTGGGCATAGTTATGGCACAAACAAAGTGGTTTATTATTTGTCAGAAAATCAAGATGAAGATATCGATAGTTATATTCTTCTTTCACCCACAGACACAACAGTTTTGAAAGACCATGAAAGAGTTTCTGCCGAAAAGCTGATGCCTATTGCTTTAAAGATGAAAGAAGAGGGAAAGCTTGATGAGCTTATTCCAATTCCGTTTGATGATTGGAATCTTTATACAGCCAGAGCTTTCTTGGACTTTATTGAAAACCCTCATTCTAAAAATCTGCCTATCTATTCAAATGGTGATTTTAAACAGCTTAAGAAAATCAGACAACGCGGACTTTTTGTAATGGGCGAAAAAGACGGTTTCGCTTTTAATGACACCGCAAAGCATCTTCAGATTATAAAAGAAAATGCAAAAAATAAAGACAGTGCTTATAAGGTTGTTGAGGGATGCGGGCATGTGTTTAGAGGCGGAGAGGCTGAGCTTGCTCAAATTGTTTTGGATTTCGTTAAATAAATTTTATTGATTAAAAAGACTAAAAACTATGCTGTTAAAACACAAATAAAACCTTATAATCAATATTATAAAAAAGGAAGAAAATCTAAAGCAATGTTATAAAAATATAAACAGCTTTTAAAAACATTTTAAATTAAAAAACAGATATTTAAAAAACAGCAAAAATAATAAAAATTAAGATTACAACAAAAAAATAACTACAAGGAATACAAATGGAATACTTAGAAAATGTGAAAAAAGAGATAAGAAGATATTTTGATATTTTAGAGCCAGAATTTCCAGCATGGCTGGAAGAATATATCCAAACGAAAGAAATGCTTAAGCAGGCTGATATAAGCGTTACCTGCGGGACAATATATTCTGACCTTTTTGAAAGTGATTTTTTCTTTTCAAGCCTTGATCACTCGGTGGCAGTAGCGCTTATTGTCTGGCATTTCACTCATGATAAAAAGCAGACTCTTTCAGGACTTTTCCATGACATTGCAACACCTGTTTTTAAGCATTGTGTTGACTTTTTAAATGGTGATTATATGACTCAAGAGTCCACTGAAGATTTGACTTACAGTTTGCTTAGGGGCTCGGCTGAGATTATGAAACTGCTTGAAAGAGATGGAATAAAACTTGACGAGGTGGCGGATTATCATATCTATCCAATTGCGGATAATGATACACCACAGCTTTCGGCGGACAGGCTTGAATATTCATTGTCAAATGCGCTTTTTACTTATAAACTTGCAAAATTTGAGGAAATTGAACAGCTTTACCAAGATATTGAAGTGCAAAAAAATGAGGATGAAATAGTTGAGCTTGGCTTTAAGACCAAGACGCTTGCGAGAAAGTTTGTCAAATTTACCAGCCGTCTGTCAGTGATTTATCGAGAGGATAGGACAAGATATTCAATGCAGTTTTTGGCAGATTTAATAAAAAAGCTGAATGAAGATGGGCTTATTACAAAGCAAGATTTGTATGAGAAGAAAGAGGCTGAGGTGATTGACATTATTTTAAATTCAAAGTATGCCCAAAAGTTTTTGATATGGAAAAATGCGAAAAAGGTTAAGACCTCTTTAATAGCTCCAAAAGACGTTTATTATGTTCATCATGGCGCTAAAGTCAGATATATTGACCCGCTATTTAAAGGGAAGCGCATTTCCAAGGCTTGTGCAATTGCTAAGAAAATGATAAATAAAAATCTAAGTTTTGATATGGACAAGTTTATTTATTTAGACTTTGATTTTTAAGAAGTGATATAAAAAAAGGAGAAAATTTATGAAAGTAAGTTATTCAGATGCGCCTGTAGTTATGGGCGAAAAATCAATCTTTTTGGCAGGTCCAACAGTCAGAAAGGAACAACAACAAGATTGGGAGAAGGGTAGTTGGAGAAATGAGGCGATTGAAATTTTGCAAGAGCTTGGTTTTGACGGAATTGTTTATGTGCCAGAGTATAGCACCATGAAAGATTTTGTGGATAAAGATGACCAGTTTATTTGGGAATGGGATGCCTTGCATGCAGCTTCACTTGTTGTATTTTGGGTGCCAAGAAAATTCCCAGAGCTTCCTGCACTTACTACAAATGTCGAGTTTGGCTTTTATATGAATTTAAAACCAATTCTCTATGGACGGCCTGAAGGTTCAGACAAAAATGGATATTTAGACAGAATTTATTTTAAAGCGCTTGGAAACAAGCCATACAATCAATTGAAGGCTCTTCTGCGGGCGGCTGTGGAAAAATTGAAATAGTTGTCGAAGTTTTTCAAATTTGATAATTTATTAAAAATTAAGTAAAATTTAATAAAAAACTGCTAAAAAATGTAAAAAAAATGATTAAAAATAGAAAAATAAAGAGAAAATTATGGAAAAAGTAAATATTGGCAAAGAAAATGCCACCTTTCAGCAGATATGCGCGCTTAAGGAAAACAGAAACAAAAGAGCAAGTTTGGGTCTCTTTTTTGTGGAAGGCATTCAAAATATAAAGGACGCTTTGGCGTTTGATTGGCAGATTGAGGCCTTCATATATTCAAGCGAAACAAAGCTTTCGCAGTGGGCAAAAAGTGTTATAGGAAGGGCAAACAAAAATTATGTTTTAAGTCAATCACTTATGGAGAAACTCAGTGACAAAGAGGATACGAGCGAGCTTTTAGCGCTTATCAAAATGAAAGACCAACAGGCAATTTTGACTGAGGATAACCCAGTTTATTTGCTTTTGGACAGGCCGTCAAAAAAGGGAAATCTAGGCACAATTATAAGAAGCTGCGACGCCTTTGGAGTGACACAGATTTTCTATTCGGGACATGCTGTTGACATTTATGACCATGCAGTTATCACGGCATCGATGGGCTCTTTCTTTAAAATGCAGAAGACTTTTATAGAGTCAAATACAGCCTTTTTGGAGCTTGTTGAAAAGCTTAAAAAGTTATACAATGATTTTCAAGTTGTGGGAACATCTCTTCAAACAGATGAGCTTATAGGCGAATGCGATTTTACTAAGCCAACTCTGCTGTTGATTGGAAATGAAACTGATGGGCTTTGCAGATTTTACAACGAAAACGCTGATAGGCTGGTCAAAATTCAGATGCGCGATGGCATTGACTCGTTAAATATAGCCTGCGCTGCAACGGCAAGCCTTTATGAAATTCAAAGACAAAGAATGATTAAATAGGGTATTTTTAATTTAATGTTTTACTTAAGGAAATCATTTAAAACATACAATAAAAAGTTGACAAAAGCGGGTGCAGGCATAAATAATAAAAATGAGAATTTTTTAATGTAGTTTAAACTAAAAGGGGTGTTTATGAGAGACAGTGCAAGAGCGGTGATAATAAGAGACAGAAAAGTGCTTACAATGTTTAGAAGAAAAATAAAAGATGGGGCAGTCAACGAGTATTATGTCATTCCAGGCGGCGGAATAGAAGAAGGCGAAACAGAAGAAGATACTGTTGTTCGTGAGCTTCAAGAAGAGATGAGTGTTGAAGTGGAGATTGTGGACTTTTTGGGAAAAGAAGAAACAAAAAATGGTAATGCATATTATTATCTCTGCAAAATAAAAGATGATGCAGAGCCAAGGCTTGGCGGAGAAGAGCTTGAACGAATGACTGAAGATAATTTTTATCAGCCAAGATTTATTGATATAGAAAAACTTGACAATGTCGACCTTTTCGGAAAAGAGTTTGTTTTTAAAGCTTTAAAATTAAAAATTTAAGTAATGTTTTTTAAAAAAACAGTTTTTATTTATTATTTTTTAATAGTTAAATCTTTCGTATTCTAATTTTTTGTATTAAAGATCACCTATTTTAAAAAGGCAGACAATCGACAAATAATTCGAGCGAATAAGTCATTGACTTAAATGAAAATGGATTTAATTAAAAATAAAACAACAAAAAACAACAGCTGAATTTTACGCCGTTGTTTTTTATTTTCAAATTTTATAATTTTGTGCAGACATCCCATGCTCGCCAAATTACAGTGCGAAGATTGCCAACACTGAAAGCGTCGCCAACAACATGAACATGTTTTCCACCTTTAGCAAGAGGGGCAGGCAAATATCCTACAGAAAGGATAACGCTGTCAGCTTTAAGCTCTTTTTTGTCTCCATTCTTATCTGATACCACAACCACATTATCTTTAATTTCATTGCAGAAACTTTCAAGATAAACCGGAACATTGTAAGTTTTGAAGAAATCGCGAAGATATGAGGTGTTTGCAAGTGAAAGATTATTTGCAATCATAAGGTCATTACGCGCTTCAACAATGCAAGGCTTTTTGCCTTTTTTGTAAAGGTCGTAAGCGATTTCGCAGCCACTCAGTCCGCCGCCGATAACCACCACATTCTCGCCGACCTCTTTGCCGCTTAGATAATCGACCGCCTCGATTGCTTTTTCAATGCCTGGAATGTTAAGCTTTCGCGCCTTAGCCCCTGTTGCTATAATAATTTCATCAGCGTCAAGAGTTTTAAGGTCGGTCACTTCAGTGTTAAATTTAATTTCAATGTCAAGCAGTTTCATTTTGCGTCTATACCACTCGATAAGCTCTTTATCTTTTTCTTTAAAGTCTGGTGCTGCGGCAGCAATGAAAACTCCGCCTAAAGTGTCTGTCTTTTCATAAATTGTCACTTTATGACCGCGTTTTGTAAGCACAATTGCACATTCCATACCGCCAATTCCGCCGCCAACGATTGCAATATTTTTCTTTTTCTTTGCAGGTGTATAGTCATATTTTCCACCGTCCATAGTTTGAGGGTTGATGGCACATCTTGACATGTGAATGGAGTCAGCCATTGAACATGCGTTTGCTACGCCTTTATAGTGCGACATAGTAAGGCAGGCATTGTGACAGCAAATACAAGGTTTAATATCTTCCAGCCTGTCTTCAATAAGTTTTGTCACCCAGTGGCTGTCTACAAGAAATTGTCTTGCAACGCCCATTGCAGCAATCTTGCCATCTTTAATTGCCTCAGCAGCAGTCGCAGGGTCCATTCTTCCAGCACATACAACTGGAATGTCAACAAACTTGCTTATATGTGCCACATCCTCAAGATTGCAATTTTGAGGCATATACATTGGTGGGTGAGCCCAGTACCAAGCATCATAAGTGCCATTGTCAGCGTCAAACATGTCATAACCCGCATCTTGAAGATATTTGGCCGCCCTTTCACTTTCTTCCATATTTCTGCCTTTTTCAACGAATTCTTCGCCTGGCATGGCACCATAACAGAAATCTTTTGTTTTGCTTACAACCGAATACCGAAGGGAAACAGGGTAGTCCTCTCCACATACTGCTTTGATTGCCTTTACAATTTCAACAGGGAAGCGGAAGCGGTTTTCAAAACTGCCACCATATTCGTCAGTGCGCTGGTTTGTGTATTGGGTGGTGAATTGGTCGATTAAATAACCCTCATGCACAGCGTGAATTTCAACTCCATCAACTCCGGCGTTTTTACACATAAGCGCGGTTTTAGCAAAACCGTCAACCATTCTTTGAATAGTTTTTTTGCTGATTTGAGGGCACATTACACCTTCTGCCCAACGAGAAGGAAGCCTGCTTGGACTAGCGCATAAATAGCGCACATCAAATATAGGTTTGACTGCAGCCGCCAAAGCTTTGTTTTTAAGCATTGGCACCATATTGTTTGGAATGGAAAAAGACCTTCCAAAGCCGGCAGTAAGCTGAATAAACATCTTAGCCCCGGTTTTATGAAATACTTCCATATAATTTTTAAGCTTTTTGAAGGTGCGTTTACTTTTATAAAGCCAAGCACCTCCCATAAGGTTGCGAAGTGGTGCAATGCCAGGTATTATCAACCCCACATTATTTTTTGCAAGGTCCATGAAAAAATCAGCTGCATCCTTGTCAAAATGATGGGGCTCCATCCATCCAAAAATGGATGTCCCACCCATTGGGCAAAGCACTATGCGGTTTTTAATCTCAACATTGCCGATTTTCCAAGGGGTAAAAAGTGGCTCAAATTGTTTATTCATAAAATCTCCTTTTAATTTATTTTATTATATAAAATGCTTTAAAAGCAAGTCAAGGAAAGTTGCACTATAATTATTTTTTTTTATGATTGTAAACCCAGTTGACAATTTTTTTGTTTGATTATATAATGATTTTAAATTATATCAATCATTAAGGAATGGAGCTTATTCCAACTTACACCAATGGTAAATTGATGCAAACAATAGAGCAAAGCAGTGACTATTTGAAAGATGGGAACAGCATTATAATTTTTCCAGAAAACTCTTATGATGGCTATCATGAGAAATTGACAGAATATTTTGCTGGCTTTATTTTGCTTGCCAAATATTACTATAAGAAGACAAAACATAATATAAAGATTTATAATATGTATGTGAGAAAAAAAGATAATACATTGATTGTTGATAAGTATATCACAGTTGAGGAGATATTGAGGGATGAAAGAGATATAAGAGAAACTGCCAATTCATTTAAGGATCGCGCAAACCAACTTGCAGAAATGGAAAAGAAGAAATAAAAAAGTTTAAAAAAATATAGATAAAAAAACAAAAAAACAGTTGACAATTAAAGATGAATTGAGTATAATTAAAATGCAATCTAGAAGATTCTCCCTCTTCTTAAATATCTTTTAGATTGGTCACACTGTTTTAATCAAAATGGATGTGGCAAATATAGAGATGTAGCTCAGCTGGTTAGAGCACCACCCTGATAAGGTGGGGGTCGGTGGTTCGAGTCCACTCATCTCTACCAAAAGAAATGAGTGGAAACACTCTTTTTTTTATACCCCAC
>CARNVA010000017.1 GCA_949031345.1 uncultured Eubacteriales bacterium
GGGGTTATTTAGTTTTTATGTTCAAATTGTGTTTTATTTTTCCAACATTTTTTAGATTATGAGCAAGTGGCATTATAATTTAAAATTTATTTTAACAATTGACATATTAGGATAAAATAGTTATACTTGAAAATGAGAGTAAACATGAAAAAGTGAGAGTGAAAGGGTTTGTAGATTGCAGCCCCAAGGAAGCAAAATTTTAAGCTACTGCTTAAAATTTGAATTGCGAAGGCAATTTGTTTGGCAAGGCCAAACGCTTCCTTGGGGGGCTGATTAAAGCACCGGCCGCATTTTTTCAAAAAAAGATTTATTTTTGGCAATAATAAAAAATAGGGTTTATTATATCAAGCAGTTAAACGGAGGACTTATGATTTTATACGGAGATTATCATACTCACACAAAATATTCAAGAAAAAAGCATGGAAAAGGAAGCATACTTGAAAACGCCTCTGTTGCACTGAATAAAGGGCTTAAGCAGATTGCAATTACAGACCATGGTTTTAATCACAGATGTTTTGGCGTGCGCAGAAAAGACATTCCAGAAGTGAAAGATGATATTTTAAATGCGAAGGAGGTGACAGGGGTTGACATTCTTCTTGGCGTTGAGGCAAATCTTATTTCGCAGATGGGTGACATCGACATTAAAGAAAGTGACTTTGAGTTTTTAGATATTCTTCTTATGGGGCACCATAAGCTTGTCAAGATGTCAACTTTTGATGACGAAATGAATTTATTTTTAGCAAATATGTTTGGCTCGCCTTATGCACCAAGCAAAGACCGTTTAAATCGCAATACAACAGCTTTTTTAAGAGCGCTTGATAAATATCCAATTGATATAATCACTCATCTTAATTATGGTTTTCCAACTGATACATTAGCGGTAGCACGCCTTGCAAAAGAGAAAGGTTGTTTGATTGAGCTTAACGGCAAAAGAATAAATTTTACTGATAAAGAAATTATTACAATGGCAGAGGAAGGTGTGAAATTTATTGTAAATTCTGACGCGCATAGTCCAGATAGAGTTGGTGAGTGCAATAATGCATTCAATACTATTTTCAGACTTGACCTTCCATTGTCACAAATTGTCAATATAGACAAACTTCCAAAATTTGCAGCAAAAAGGGGATAATATTTTGAGCTTTGCAAAAGATAGTAAACTTGAAATTATTGAGGAAAAGATTGAGGACGCAGATTGTGCTCAAGCTTTTATTTCTGGACTTTTGCATGCCTCAGGCACAATTACAAGAAATAATGAGGCAATGTTTGTTGATATCGTGACCGATTTTAAAGAAATCTTCGACTTTTTGAATTTGCTGGTTGAACATCTTTATGGTGAAAAACTTTCACTTGAGATTTCTGATGATCACATAATAAACAAAACCACCTATTATCGGTTAAGGTTTCCTCAACAAATTTCCACTCAAGTATTGAAGGATACCTCGCTTTTAAGCAGCAACGGAGAGTTTAACCTAGGCGGAGAAATAGACCCAAATATAATCGCTGATGAGTCAACCAAGATTGCTTTTTTAAAGGGGGCTTATGTAGGCTGTGCCACATCAAGCATAAAGCTCAGTGAGCTGGGCTCACGAAATCCTACAACTGGTTATCATGTTGAGTTTGCCTCTCATCGCGAAAGCTTTTTAGAGGGAATTAGCGCCGTTTTAAAGGACTTTAACATTACAAGCCGAATAGCAACAAGGAAGAAGGTGTTTGTGCTTTATATCAAAGATAGCGAGTCAATTAAAGACTTGCTTGCTCTGCTAGGGGCGACTCAATGCGTGCTTGACCTTTCTGATGAGATGGCAAAGCGTGATCTTAGAAATACAGTTAATAGGCAGGTCAATTGCATAAATGCGAATATAAACAAGACGGTTGAGGCAAGCATGAAGCAAATTAGTGCCATCAATCTTATAAACAGCGAGATTGGACTTGAAAGCCTTCCTGATGACTTGCAAGAGGTGGCTGTGCTTAGACTTGCAAATCCGCAAGAGAGCATGGAAGAGCTTTTGAAGTTGTCAACGATAAAGCTTACAAAAAGCGGTCTCAATCACAGATTTAGAAGAATTTTGAAAATTGCAGAGACGCTGAAAGATAAATAGGGGGAGAAATGAAAGAATTTGTTCACTTGCATGTGCATACAGAGTTTAGTTTACTTGACGGTCTTGCAAGAATTGACAAACTTATAAAGATTGTTAAAGAAAGGGGCTGGAAATCTATTGCCATAACCGACCACGGTTGTATGTATGGTGTGATAAAGTTTTTTGAAGCTTGTGTTCAAAATGGAATTAAACCAATTGTGGGTGAGGAGTTTTATATTTGTCATGATATGAAATCAAGGTCAAATAGAACAGATACTGGTCACCTTATTTTGCTTGCAAAAAACAATGTTGGCTATCAAAATCTGTTGAAATTGTCTTCCTATGCCTATCTTGACGGAATGTATTATAAGCCAAGAATAGATTATGAGCTTCTTGAAAAGCATAGTGAAGGTCTTGTCTGTCTTTCTGCCTGCCTTGCTGGACATATTCCTCAAGCAATAATGAAGAGGCAATATGATGAAGCTGACAGGCTTGCACTTTGGTTTAAAAACCTTTTTGGTGATGATTTCTATCTTGAAATTCAAGATCATGGCATCCCTGAAGAAAAAGAGGTGCTGGTTAAACTGACAGAAATGAGTGAAAGATTGGGCATACCACTTGTGGCCACCAACGATGTTCATTATTTAAATAAAGAAGACAGCGAACTTCAAGATGTTTTGATGTGTGTTCAAATGGGTAAGACCATTGATGACCCAGACAGAATGAAATTTGACACAAATGAGTTTTATCTTAAAACCTATGAAGAAATGGAAGAAGCGCTTCCTGGCTATACTGAAGCTCTTGAGCGTACAAAAGAAATTTCTGATAAGTGCAATGTTTATATAAAAACCAAGTCGCTTAGAGAGTCTGCAGAGGCAGGAAATCAAAATATACCTGATGAAGATAAACTTGGCGCGACTGACAACTTCATTCCAAAATATATACCTGACACAGGTGAGAAGCCTTTCGAGTTTCTTTCAAGACTGGCTTGGGAAGGTCTTGCAAGAAACTATGATAATAAAGCCCCAAAAGAATATGAAGAAAGACTTGAAATGGAGCTTAACACCATCAACAAGCTTGGTTATGTTGAATATTTCTTGATTGTGTGGGATTATATCAACTATGCTCGTGAAAATGATATTCCTGTTGGGCCAGGAAGAGGCTCTGGTGCGGGCAGTTTGGTTGCTTACACAACAGGAATTACTCAAGTTGACCCAATGCGATATGACCTCTTCTTTGACAGATTTATCAATCCAGAGCGTGTTTCTATGCCTGACTTTGATGTTGACTTCTGCATGGATAGACGAGGTGAGGTGATTGAATACGCCAAACGCCGTTATGGCTCTGACCATGTATCCAACATTGTTACTTTTGGAAATATGCAGGCAAAAAACGCCATTAAAGATGTCGCAAGAGTGTTGCGTTTTCCATATTCTGAAGTGGATAAAATCACCAAAGAAATTCCTGGAAAGCCTACTCACAAACCACCAGTTTTGCAATATTACTTTGGCACTACGGGCAAGGAAGAGGATGAAAAATACATAATTCCAGAGCTTCGTCAAATGTATGAGGAAGATGAACAAATCAAAAAGATTGTTGATATGGCAATCAAACTTGAGGGCGTTCCAAGAAATATCTCCATGCATGCAGCCGGCGTATTGATTGCGCCAGACCCCGTTTTTGAACATGTTCCAATGGCAAAAAGCGGTGATGATGAAATTACACAGTTTGATATGACCGAGCTTGAACACTTAGGCCTGTTAAAGATGGACTTCTTGGGGCTGAGAACGCTTACAGATATTCACAAGGCAATCAAGTATGTTAAAGAAGACCACGGCGTTGATATAGACTTTACTAAGATGAGCTATGACGACCCAGAAGTGTTTAAGATGATAAGCTCTGGTCGCACAGAAGCCGTTTTCCAGCTTGAAAGTGGCGGTATGAAGAAGTTTATGAAGGATCTTCAGCCGACCTGTCTAGAAGATATTATTGCGGGTATATCGTTGTATCGTCCAGGGCCAATGGACTTTATTCCAAAGTTTATTAAAGGAAAGAAAAACCCTGAAAATATTGAGTATGAAGATCCTTGTTTGGTGCCAATTTTAAGCATGTCCTATGGTTGTATTGTTTATCAAGAGCAGGTTATGAAAATCTTTCAAGTTATGGCAGGTTTCAGTTTGGGCGGAGCGGATAATGTTCGTCGTATTATGAGTAAGAAAAAACCTGAAAAACTTCCACCTGAAAAGAAGAAGTTTATCTATGGTTGGGAAGACCCAGATGGCAGACTAAAACCAATTCCTGGTGCTTTGGCACTTGGCCACGACGCCGAGGTTTCAGAACGCGTGTTCGAACAAATGGCGAAATTTGCAGGTTATGCGTTTAATAAATCACACGCTGCTGCCTATGCTTATGTATCCTATCAAACAGGCTATTTAAAAGCACATTATGAAGTTGAATATCTTACAGCGGTGCTTAACAACCGAATTACCAATGCCGACCTAGTAAAGAAATATACAAACTATGCAAGAGTGGAAGGTTTCACAATTTATCCACCTGATATCAACAAGTCTATTACAGAATTTAAAGTTGAAAAAGGAAATATCCGCTTTGGACTTGGTGCCTTAAAGCATGTCGGAACAGCACTTATTGATAATATAGTTGAAGAGCGCAACAGTGGTGGAGAATTTACAAGCTTTGAAGACTTTGTGCGAAGAGTCACTGCTTCGTCGCTTAACAAAAAGTCAATGGAAGCGCTTGTGCTGAGTGGCGCGTTTGACTGTTTTGGTCATCCACGCTCACAACTTATGGAGGTTTTCCCTAAGTTTATGGAGCTTGTAAGTGCTGACCGTAAGGCAAAGGCAATGGGGCAATATTCTTTCTTTGACTCCTTCCAAGAAGAGACAGAAGCAGTAAATAAAATTGATTATCCAAATATCAAAGAATACAATAAAGACACAATTTTGAAATTTGAAAAAGAGTTTGTTGGAATTTATCTTTCAGGTCATCCACTTGATGACTATTTAGATAAATATGAAAAATTCAATTTCACATCTGACATGATTCCAGAAACCGCTGCAAATGATATGGCAGGTGGCGAGGATGAAGAGGGCATGGAAGGTGGCAGCGGTGTATATTCAGTTGAGTCAGAAGATAATTCTGATGAAGATGAGCAGGTGCCTGCAGAAGATGACAACTTTGTCAAAGATGGCCAGCAGGTTATAGGTGGCGGCATTATAAAAGCCATCAAGAAGATTATGACAAAAACTGGCAATATGGCTTTCATCACAGTTGAAGATTTATATGGCACTTTTGAAGTTATGCTGTTCAGCAAGCTTTATGGCAAATATAAAGATGTTGTGGTTGAAGACGGACTTGTTACTGTTAAAGGAAAGATTTCTATTCGTGATGGAAAAACACCTTGCGTTCTCGCAGAAGCAATCATTCCTTGGGAGAAAAATGAAGAGACAGAGGTGCAAGTTGTAAAGAAGATATATTTAAGGTTTAATACCAAAGATATAGACATATATGGCAATGTCAAGAGAATTGCCGCAAGTTATCCAGGCGAGAGCCAGGTTATTATCAAATGCCTTGCAAGCGGAAATGTATTTTCTTTCAATGCAAAAGTTGAAATCAACAACTATCTTGAGAATGAGCTTATAGGTCTCCTAGGCGAGGCGAATGTGGTAATTAAGTAAAATTTTCATAAAAATTGCATCTTTTTTAGCATTTTTTATCAATTTTTCGCCAATTTTAATTAAATTATTTTAAAATATTAAAAAATCTTTCTATTATAAAAGGAAGATTTTTTATTTTAGAAAATAATAAATGCGCTTTCTAAAAGCTCAAACTTGACGATGATAAGGCAATGTGTTATAATAAAATTAAGGAGCTTTAATATGAATGATTTTAGAAATTGTAAAAAATTTGTTGCTATTATAGATGAAGAAACATCACAAAACAGTGAAAAATCTTGGTTTTATATTGCTGATGTGGATACATGGAATGAAAGGCAGACTTGTCTAAAAGACGCACTTTATAATGAAAAGATTTATGAAGAAATCGAAGACCTCGGCTATGCTTGCCTTTTAGAAGAAGGAAATCATTTTTCGGTGGCAAGAAACTTGGATATGGTTGATGACTTAGCCGAACTTTTGAAAACACTTCCATATATTAAAGCCATTGATGGAAAAGAAGATTATGTTGACCCAAACGCTATGCCAAGCTTTGATGATTATCATAATCGGATTGTAAACATTGTTTTGAAATATAAAAGTTTGGCAAAAAATAGGGTGATTATAGATGATGTAATTGACCGATTTAATGAAGATAAAGTGACTGTAAGTAAAGCGGTGTCTGAATTGAAAGATTTGGCAGAGTTTGGTTTTATAAGCCATGCACAAGAAAATAAAGTGCCAAATGAACAAATATTTTATGACATTACTGATGAAATGACTGATGTGAAAAAATGTGAAGCTTTTATTGTGAAATATCTGTCAAGGAAAAAGGTTATTTATTGTCTGCCTAGAGGGGAAGATAGTGCAAGATTATTTGCTTTTGACAGCGTAAAAGCACTTGAAAACTTTAAAGTAAGCAATGAAGCATATCAAAAATTGCAACAAAGCCTTTATGGCAAACAAATTGAAGAAGACGAACAAGAGGATGAGTACGAAAACTTATTTTCAAAAGAGGATGATGAGATAGGTTTATTGTAAATTATTATTCACTATGCAAAAACGCTTGCAGAGTGAAATATAAACGATTTAAAAGGCTGTTTTTTAGCAGCTTTTTTTTAAAAAATATTCAAACAAAACAAACTAGGATTTATTTAAATTGAATACTATATTTAGAATAATAAATAATTAAATAAGATAAAATCAGTATTATTTGAAACTTGCTTGGGAGCAAAGGCGAATGGCCAAATTTCATAAAAAGAAATTTCGACCGGGACAAGTCACGGGGTCGATAGGCGGAAGCCTAGGCATGTCGAAGATATGCAAGTGCCGGGTAAATAAAAAACATCAGAAGAACTGATGTTTTTGGTGGCTTACCCGGGACTCGAACCCGGGACCCCTTGATTAAAAGTCAAGTGCTCTACCGACTGAGCTAGTAAACCAAAGAAGAGTTTTCAAAACTTTAAGACATTTCATCTTTAAAGTTTTATGGCTGGGGTGGCAGGATTTGAACCTACGCATGCAAGAATCAAAATCTTGTGCCTTACCGCTTGGCGACACCCCAATATTAAGCCAATTCCCAGTCCCTTTATGGCTGGGGTGGAAGGATTCGAACCTTCGCAATGTTGGAATCAGAATCCAATGCCTTACCACTTGGCGACACCCCAATAGAAAAGGTAAATATGGGGTGATCTAAGGGGGTCGAACCCTTGACCTCCAGAGCCACAATCTGGCGTTCTGCCAACTGAACTAAGACCACCATATAAGAGAATTGGTTGTGGTGCTCCCGGAAGGATTCGAACCTTCGACCTCTGCCTTAGAAGGGCATTGCTCTATCCAGCTGAGCTACGGAAGCGGAATGGAGCAGGTGAAGGGAATCGGACCCTCGCAACCAGCTTGGAAGGCTAGTGTTCTACCACTGAACTACACCTGCATAATGTTGACTATAGAATAATAACACACTATAAAAAAAATGTCAAGTTTTTTTGCAAATAAATTTAAGATAATTTTAAAAAATATTAAAGTGTATTTATTATATAAATTTCATGTTTTTCATGTATATATAAAATTTCATAATAATTGGATAATTACACGAAATTTCCCGAAAATTTAATAAAAAATGCTTAAAAATATTAAATTTAAGCATTTTTTGTGAAATATGGATATTTTTAAATGAAATATAAATCAAAATAAGGCTTCGTCCATTGTGTTTGGAATTTCAAGTCCAAGCAATTTTAAAACAGTTGGTGCAATATTTGCAATAGATTTTCCTTTTTTAAGTTTTACCTTTTTATGTTTTTCACTTGCAAGAATGACTGGCACAAGGTTTGAAGTATGAGAGGTGACTTTGTTGCCTTTTTCGTCAAACATAAGCTCGGCATTTCCATGGTCGGCAGTGATGATGCAGTCGCCTCCAGCCATTATGGTTGCAAGAGCTAGGGCATAAGCTTGTTTCTCCACGCAAGCGATTGCTTCTTTAGTTGCATCAAAATTTCCTGTATGGCCAATCATATCTGGGTTTGAATAGTTTACTAAAATAAAATCATATTTTGCCGATGCTATTGCTTCAAGGGTGGCTTCAGTAATTTCTATAGCTCTCATCTTAGGGTAGTAAGAAAAATCTTGAGTGTCAATGCTTTCGATAAGTTTTCGTTCTTCGCCCTCATAAGCTTTTTCTATTCCGCCATTGAAAAAGAAGGTCACATGTGCATATTTTGTAGTTTCGGCAATATGAAACTGTTTAAGCCCATGTTCTGAAAGAAGGGCGGCTAGGTTGTCATGTACCTTAGTTGGCGGATAAAGCACATTAAGGCTTTCAAATTCTGCAGAATAGAGTTGCATAGGCGAAAACAGCATATTTTTAAATTGTTTTGTTTTAAAGCGATTGAAATTTTTATCTGTCAAAGCGAAGGTAAGCTCTCTTGCACGGTCAGAACGATAATTAAAGAAAATTACGCTGTCAGAATCTTGGATTGTGCCATCTTTTTCTATTAAAGTTGGCAAAACAAACTCATCATAAACATTGTTTGAATAGCTTTCTTTTAAAGTTTCTATGGCATTTTTGTTGCTTAAATTTTCACCATATACAAGCACATTATATGCTTTTTTAAGCCTGTCATAACGCTCTTCTCTGTCCATTGCATACACTCTTCCGCAGAGAGAAGCGACTTTAAAAGTTGCGTTTTTTATCTTATTTTCAAGCATTTGGAGATAGTTGATACCGCTGTCAACAGGGGTGTCACGCCCATCTAAAAATGGATGAATAAACACTTTTTTCAGCCCCATTTTTTCAGCCAAATCTAAGATAGCAAACAGGTGAGAAATGTGAGAATGCACACCTCCATCAGATAAGAGTCCCATAATATGAAGAGCGGAATTATTGTTAATTGCATGATTTATTGCCTTGATGAGTTTCTCATTTTGAGAGAAAATTCCCTTTTCAATATCGTCATCAATTTTGAGCAAATCTTGAAGAATTTTTCGTCCCGAGCCCAGTGTCAAATGCCCAACTTCGCTGTTTCCCATTTGCCCGTCAGGAAGCCCAACAGCTTTCCCGCTTGCCTCAAGTTTAGAGCTTGGATAAAGCTTCTCAAGTTTGTCTAAATTGGGCGTTCCAGCAGCTGCAATAGCGTTGCCAAATTTTTCTTTTCTCAGTCCAAAACCATCCAAAATTACCAGTGTAACCATTTAAAATTTCTCCTTTTTCTTTTAATTTTCTTTTTTAAATTTTTTTAGTTTTATTTCAATAATTATAAAAAATATGCTTATTTTTGTTGAAAAATGCAGTTTTTTTTGCTGATTTTTTGCAATTTTCTTTCAAATTATTGATTTTATTTAATCTTTATCAAGCAAATTATAACGCTGTGTATGAATAATTGCATTAAAGATTTTTTCTCTTGAATTTGGATATAAAACGTCAAGATTTTTTATGATGTCTTTCGCCTTTTCTCTTTCTGTATGCTTGTCTGCAGGGCAGGGATTTATCAATACAGGAAAGTCTTTGCTGACCCTTAAAATATCACTTTCATCACATAAAATCAGCGGTCTAATAGCATGCAAATCTGTCTTTGAAAGATAAGATTTTGGCTTGAAAGTAGATAGTCTTCCTTCAAAGAAAAGTGATATTAAAAATGTCTCAATAAAATCATCTTTATGATGGCCAAGAGCGACCTTATTGCAGCCAAGATTTTTGGCGGCACTGTTCAAAAGTCCTCGTCTCATGTTTGCACAAAGCGAACATGGATTTTTTTCTTTTCTAATGTCAAAGACCACCTCAAAAACATTGGAAGGAATGAGTGTGAAATTTACATTGAGCGTCTCACAAAATTTACTTATTTCACTATAGTCACATTTGCCACCGCTTAAGTCAACAGCAATCGCTTCCAATTCAAAATGCTGAGGACTGAATTTTTGAAACCTTGAAAGAGCGGCAAGCAGGGTTAGGCTGTCTTTTCCACCAGACAGACCTACAGCAATCTTGTCACCATCTTCAATAAGTTGATATTTTTCTGATGCCTTTCTCAGCACAGATAATATTTTTTGCATAAATACCTCTTGCTTGAAAGATTGTACAAAAAAAAATCGCAAAAAGCAACTTTTTTAAAAGTGTTTTGCGATTAAGTTATTTTTAAACTTGAATGATGAATTAAAAAAACTATTCTGTCTCGTTTTCAAGCCCTTTAAAAAATTCAACAATAAACTTTATCATCTTAATTTCTGAAACTCTTTCTATTTCGGCCATCAAACTTTCAATTTCTAAGTATTCTTGTTTTTGCAAATGTGACAGCGAGGCAATGAAAGCTTTCTCTTTTTGCAATATTTCTTTCATAATATCACTTTTTTCAAGCTCTGCTTCCTTGACGATGAGAAAAGATTTATACAAAAGCTGGACAAGTTCTTCTTGTTTCATAAGTCATAAGTTACCTTTCGTGAGTATCATTTTCGATATTTTACACAATAATTTTATTATTGTCAAGCAAATAGGTTGAAATTGTTCTACCTAGATTTTAATCGTTTATTTGCTAAATTATTATAAGGAGGTGGTTTTATGACATTGGCAGAAGCTGTAAGCAAAAGGACGCAAAGTCTTTTAATCAGTCATAATATGACGCAATATCGCTTGGTCAAATTGACAAACTTAGACAAATCGACATTGCAGACAATCTTCAAAGGTAAGGCAAAAGATGTTCGTCTGTCAACTGTGGGCTTGATTGCGCATGCGCTTGGAATGGAGCTTTATGAGTTTTTCAATGACGAAATGTTTAAGTATGAAAATTTGGATATTTAACAGTTTATCTCGCGCTTAAGTCGCGAAAATAAAAAAATAAAGCTTGGCAATGACTGTTTTATGCTTGAAAAATAATTTAAACTAAAAAAGAGAGATTAAAACTTATTTAAAATTTTTTTAATCTCTTTTTTCTTTTATAAGATGTAATTTTGAAAGAAAACTTAATTTTTAGGTGTTTTTAACCATTTTTTAAGGTTTTTTCATGATTTTTCCTTAATTTTTCATGTATTTTTTGATATTTTTATTTTTAATATATTTTTTATCAATTTTTATTTAATCTTTCCCATTTTTTCAGGGTTTAAAAAAACAGAAAAAATATTTATATTATTTAATATATATATTAAATTTATTTGACTTAAAAAAATCAAAAATCTATAATTTATATAAGGCGGAATTATTTTTACTAAAATCATTTCGCTTTAATGTTTAATTATCAAAAAAATTACAGATATTAAACAAGGAGGAAATATGAAAAAGTTTCTTGTCAGCATTCTTGGAATTTTCTTGCTCTTCGGTGCAGCACTTTTGACTGCATGTGGTGGAAGCAATCCAAGTCTGAAATTATCTCAAGACACAGTGGCTATTCAGCTTTATGCTGAAGACGAAGACAGTGGTTATCAAATTGTGACCGCTGAGCTTTCTGGTGTAGATTCAGGCAAAATTCAGGCGTCTGCACTTAGTGGCTATGAAAATGTGGTTAAGGTAAGCACCTCAACTCTTTCATCAACCAAATGTTCGATAAGAATTGAAGGTCTTGAAGAGGGCACAGCTCAAGTTGTTGTGCGTGCAACACCTGGAAACATTGAAAAGCGAATCAATGTCACCGTTTTCAGTGAAGTGAGTGCAATGAGTCAAGTTGTTGAGAACGACAAGAAGAAAAACAATTTTCTTATTCGTGGAGAGGCAAACTCTTTGATTGAAGAAAAATTGATTTCATTCCAACCTTCTTCAAACAGCAGACGCACTCTTACTTGGGCAATCGCTGAAGAGATGAACATGGCAGGTGGTTTGACACTTGATGGAACAACATTGACAATTGAAGACACTTTTGTTGGCAATGAGGTAATCTTGGATGCAACAACAGAGAAAGGTGTTTCAACAAAAATCACTCTTCCTGTGGTTGATAAGATTGAAAGTGAAGTAAAACTTGCTTTCTCATACAGTCAAAACTCCTCCTTTGATGAAATAAATGAAGAAAATAATATTTTTAATATCGTTCCAAATATTCCAACTGATGAGTGCTATACAGGTTATATCTTAGTTGATTACATAGGCGATCTTGAAATCACTCCTTATGTGATTGAAAGTGCAACAGGCAAAACAAGCGACGATATTCAAGTGATGATACAAGGAAACTATGAAGGCAAGCCTTTGTATGCTGTTTATGCAAGCAAGGATAAGCCAGATATCAATAAAGATTATGAAATTGGCTTCAAAATTGGTTATGAAAACTTTAACTACTTTATTGATACTGCAAAAGATTTCCCAATTACAATTAAAGCTCGTGAGCTTGTAAATGGAATTACCATTTCAACAAACGAAGCAAACAATATTGCAGGCAGCGTTCAAACTCTTTATACAAACTATGTTGATTCTGCATCAGCTTCAATCAATGGTCAAAAATTTGACATTTCTATTACTCCTACAACGGTTATTGACGCTACAAAAAAATATTCAATTGATGTTGAAAGATTATCTGGTGGCGGAATTGTTGCTGATGGATGTCCTATTGAAGCTTATTATAAAGATGAATTAAATGGGAATGTTTGGACTCAGGTGATTTTCACACTTGATGGCAACGGTCATTATGTGACAAGAGAGGAAAATTATCCTTCTGCTGCTACACTTTACTTAAAAGCTTCAAGCTCTTTAAAAGAGCAGGTTGTTGAAGGCTTTAGAATTACTTTTGTCAGCCAAGACAATACTGACATTTCAACTTCGTTTAACTTAAGACTTGTAAAAAGTGCATCTTTAAGTGAATTCGCTTTCAATGATGCCGGCTTTAGAGTTGACAGTAGTGTGCTTTATAAAGAATACAAAAAGACTTTCACTCTTAAAGGTCAAACAAGCATTGATGGACTTTATATTATCAACAACAGCAAAAATGTTATATTTGATGACATCGCCGAAGTTTCTCATGATGAAGAAAGCGTTACTTTCAGTGTAAGTCTTACTTTGAAAACAACAAGTTATGGTCAGACAACTCTTGATAGCTATCAAATTGCTCACAGAAATGGTCTCATAAGTGACAGCTATGACCTTGACATTTTCCTGCCTTTAAAATATGGCTCAATGTTTATTGATACAACCACAGAAAACAGATCAAACTCTGTGATTGACTCTGCGCTGAGCAATAAAGTCTACACAACTGCGGGAACAGAAACCGCAAGCTCACCAGTTGGCAGTCTTTCAAGACTTATTCTCAAGAATAATACAACAACACCACTCTTTTATACATACAACACAATCAACGGAATTTCAGCTGTTGCAAACATTGGTGTAAGTTTCTATGATTTTGACAGCGAAAATGATGATATCGACCGCTTCAAAGGTCTTATCAACACAGCTGATGGCATTCTCAACATCATCAGAGGTGCTACTGAAAGAGGTGATACAAGCAGTGTTGCATACTTCAGCTCTGACCGCACAAGCATTTCAACAAAGAGCGTTGGTCATACTTATGCAGTAATTTCATTTACTGGAAAGGGTGTTGATGGCACTGACGCAAATGGTCAAGTGACCTATGTTCGCATTATTTATATTGAAAGTTTTGTCACTCCAGAAGCACTGAGCGTAAATCCAGAAAGTGACAAAAATGTTTCTCTTTATGCTTTCGATACGCTGGCAACAAGCGACGAGGCTCTTACAAGAAAAACAATAAATATACGCTTTAAAAATTCAAATGTAACTTATAATTCACTTGATTATAATCTTGAATTTGTTTCAACCAATGGTGCAATGGGTGATATGAAAGTAAGCGGAAATACTGTGACTTGGTCAAATGGCTGCTACAGCATTTCAGGTATTCAAATCACAGAAGAGGGGATTACCTTCACAATCGAAGCACTCAGCATAAGCAAATATGAAGACACAATTTTCACTGACTCACTTAATGTGCATTATGTCATCAGAGATGGCAAGTCAGATACAAGCAAAAAGATATATGATATTTACACACCAATTGATATCGTAATCAAAAATGCTCAAAGAATTGAAAGCTTGAAATGGAAAAACTATGATGACGAAGGGCTTTATTTTGAAGTTGGTGATGACCAGCCACAATATCTCTTATTGGAGACTGGTCCAAACAGTGCAAGAAACAAGAGAGTTGCATACATAATTACCGACCAAAATAATTCAACAAACAGCAAGTTTGTATCAGTAAGCGATGCAGTATCTTCAAATATTCTTTCAATCAACCTTGCAAACTCAATCAAAAATGGCATGACAGGTTATATCTATATCCTTCCTGCCGATGCAATTTACAACAATCAAATCAGATATTATTACATGGATGGTGACAAAGAAAAATCAGGAAGCATTTCTGATACTGACCTTCCAAGTCAATATGAATTTCTTGTAAGCAATGCTTATTTCAAGTCAAACGCATTTGACGGAACAACTAAAACAGTGAAATTCTCTGATATTATTGTAAAGATTAAAGTCACTGTTGCAGATGGAAAAAGTTTTGAATATGCATATAGAATTTATGACAACAATGCTTTCAAAAATATGAGACCAGAGCTTTATTATACTGTTATGAACAACCTTGACCTTACAGGTGAAGAGAGAAGCGCAATCACTTCTTTCTCTGGTGGTTTGCAAGGTGCAAATAAGGACATTACAGTAAGACTTTCTGGCGCAAATTTTGCAGGCACAATCGCCGCTGGTGGTCAGGTGAGAAATATCACCTTTGTAGGCGATATTACAACTGGAAATGGTTTTGTTGCAAATGTAAATAATGGAAAATTATCAAATATTACAATTGATGTAAATGGCCTTAAGCCAAGCAGTATTACAGCTTCTGGCATTGTTGGTGGCCTCGTAGGTGAAAACAACGGACAAATTGATGGATGTCGTGTGCTTGGTCTAAACATCTTTGGCGGCACCGATTATGTAGGTGGAATTGCAGGCAAAAACCTTAACAAAATCAGCAATTCAAAAGTTGAATTTTACAATCTTGAAAATGGCTTAGATTCAGACAATAAAGTGACTTATGCTTCAAATAAATTCAGAGGCGGAGTTGTCGGCGGAGTTGTCGGATATATGAGCGCAAGCGCAAGCATCGATCATTCTTATGTTTACGATTACACTATCGCTCCAAACAGCAGTGCAGTGCTTTTAAGCAACCTCCAAGAAGGTGGCATACTTGGGCAACTTGTCGGCGATGTAGAAACTGCTCAAGGCAAAAGAGCAACAATAGATTATTCTTTCGCTGTGCTTAGTGGTGGAATTGGCACTCTTTGCAACAACGAAAATATCACAATTACAAACAGCTATTATGCTTATTATAGTGGAAGCAGTTATATCACTGACGCTAATTTGCAAACAGAAAATTCAAACTTTGTTTCTGCAAGCGACAATGACCCTGCATATAAGGCCTATGTAAATAAAGGTAATCCACACCTTAGAGATCTTGTTCAAGACGAGCCAGTCTCTTCGGTAAACACACTCAATATTAAAACATCAAGTGCAAATGGATATTACAAATCACTTGAAGTAAAATCAACTGACAGTATAAGCCGCGGCGTTCTCTTTAATTATTCACTTAAAGATGGCGTTGTAGAGCTTAACGCTTCAGAGAGAAACGGGCTTAATCAGCTTAATACAATTACGCTTTCAGAGCTTCTTGGAACAAGCGTAAGTGCAAATGTGATTGTTTCTTCTTCAAACAGCAATATAGTGAAAGTGCTTGGCTCTTCTCTTCAAATTGTTGGTTGCGGAGATACTACAATCAGATTGTCATCAAAACAAGATGTTACAAACAACAAAGAAATTTCAATCAAGGTGGTCTATGCTCTTTCAGATCTCATGATTTCATGGACTGACAGTGCGGGAAGAGTCACCTATGTTCAAGAGGAGTCTCAGCTTACTCTTCAAAGAACGCACTCAAGATATTATGGGGTAAATTTTGAAAACTCTCAAGTATTCCTTGGCAACCTTGCCACAGCTTACGAGCTTAAGCAAAATGACAATGCTTCATTAAATATCAATGTTGATAAAGTTGACATTACAAATGATAAAGGCGAAGTAATAAACAAAGACAACGAAAAGGTCTTTGTAGGCGAAGGGGATATCTCTATCTCAGGCTTTAAGGTGCTTACAAACAGCAATTCAACGCTTTCTAAGTTTAGAGTAAGCCCAAGCATTTTTGATGAAATAGTTTTCCAAAATGCCGTAAATGACGCCTTCACAAGAAACTTCTTCATCAATGCAATTGATGGCGTAATTTCATTTGATATATCTGGGGAAAGCATTCCTCTTACACCTTCAACTACTGCAAATATCGAAGTAAGAATTAAGACTACTATGCTGAACGATAAAGTTTATCCAATCATCAGTTTAAATGGTATAGAGCTTGACAGAAAGGAAGGTAAGGGTAAAAATACAAACCTTTATACTATTAAAGGCCAAGATGAAGCTATTCTTGAAGTTACATCAACACTTATAAAAATTGAAGAAAGCCAAAAGGCAACAAGTGGAGACCTCAACACTTATACATATAATGTTATATTTGCTGTAAACCCTGCCTATAGAGAAAGGGTTTCTCAAGATATGGATTTTGATGTCTATATGATGTCAGACAGTGGAAATTCAAGCAAAGATTGGAATGGTGAATTTAAACTTCATCTTACAAGACAAAATTTCACAAACATTGATGTTTCAAATAGAAAGATTTCAAGCTCAATATTCAAAAACATAAACGGAACAATTGTCGAAGAGCATACTGCCTCAGAGCCTGTTTCAGTGCTTGCACCTGGCAAAAGCTCAATTTTGCAGATAAATGTAAACCCTAAGTTTGCATATTATGACCATGTAGACCTTGTATACTCAAATGCAACAGTTTCTGATGCCCTCAACATTGAAGTGGTGAAAGAAACAGGAAACGACACTTTTGTAAGAAGAGTAAGTGAAAATGGCGATATAGAGCCAGTTGGAAGCGGACTTAGATTTTATCCAAAGGCTGCCGAAAAAGGCTCACTTTACTATAAACTTTGGGTAAACACCACAGTAAATCGTGACAGCACAATAAAACTTACTGCATATTTCTATGACAACAGCAGTGAGACTCCTATTACTTATGTGAATTATTATATCTCAATAAGTTATTTGACAGAGCCTACAATTAAAGTAGATGGTGCATCGATTGCTTATGTTGCAAGAGGCTCTTATGCAACCATTCAAATTGATGTGCTTGCAGACCAGTCAATTGACTCACTTTTACTTGCAGATGATGATGGCCGAGATGGCGTAATTATTACTCAACCATCAAAGCCTGTTATTGATAAAGATAAAGGCATTAAAACATACACTGCAAACATGTATGCTTCTGTGTTGGCAAAGGCTACAAATGATACTGTTTACTTGACTGCACAGGTATCAAGAGAGCTTAATGGCTCTAAGGAATTTAAGACCTCAGTTGCAACAGTTGTGCTGGTTGACTTTAAATTGCAGGAAAATTCAATTGTAGTTGATGAAAAGCCAGAGGGTAATGTTGTAATTTGGCAGGGCGTAAATAAACCTATCACATTTGACTATGACCTTCTTCCAGAAGATTATGGCGCTGCATCAAATCCAGAGCTTGAAAAGGCAATTGCAGATTTGCGTGCAAAGAGAGATCTTTTCTTAGGCGCACAATATTATCCAGCAAGACTTGAAGAGAACGACGAAGGCAGAAGTTATTTGCCGCTTGGGAAAAATAAAGATTACAACAATGGGAATGAAATAGTTGGCAACAACAACGAAAAACTTGAAGATTATAAATATTTCATAAATTACAAATATGATGAAAATAATGAACTTAAAGTGCAAACAATTGAAGATAGACTCTATTTTGTAAGTGGTTATGACAGAATTCCAATTTCTGACGATGCTGTTGAAAAACCATTTGATTATAAGTTTGACCCAACTTCAAACTCAATAGTGTTTACTGGAATAAGAATTGCAAGTGCCGTTCAAATGGTGCTTAAGACTTATATTTCAGCTGGCGGAATTACCAGAGAGATTGAAACTCCATTCACAGTTTCAGTTGAGGCATATTCTGACCCAGATCTTCCTCTTCTTATAAAGAGTGCAAAAGATTTTAAAAACTTAAATCCAAACAAGAGCAGCGAAGGTACTACTCCAACTCCACAAGATTATATTTTGACAAAGGATATTTTACTTGAAGATTACACAGCTTTTGATACCTCTCTCATAAGAAGCTTGGACGGAAATGGCTATACAATTCATATTCGCTCTTTCAATATGCCAGAGAATACCTCTACTCTTAATCTTGCTTTGTTTAACAATGTTTCAGAAGATACAATCTTGAAAAATGTACGCGTAAACATTTACAATGGCGGACAAATTACTGTAAATACATTCAAATATTCTGAAGTGAATATTGCAGGCTTTGCAATTGAAAACGCAGGTATTATCACCAACTGTGAAGTTGTTTCTTACTATACTACAAACAGCGCTGTAGGTGATATTGAAGAGCTCAATTATCCTGCTTGCGTTAAACACAATTATCCATCAGGTATAAATGTCACATATACAAGGGGAGAAAATACCGAGCCAGACTATATCGTTGACAATGCGGATTGGAACACTCAGATTTCTGGTTTTGTAATTTCAAACCAAGGCTCTATTACAAACTCACGCGTAGGTGGCGATTCAATCACTGTGCTTGGTGATGAAAAGATGATTGATGGTCAGCCAAGTGGACGCACTTATGCTTCAAAACAAGAGCTTGACACCTTCTATATGATAGGTCAAGGAAATATGACTGGTTTTGTTGGCAACAACTCAAGCGGGAATATTTCAGCCTGCTTTGTAAAGAAACTTGATATGGAAAATCAGTCAAAAACCACACAATATTACGCTGCGGGCTTTGTGGGTGTAAACTCTTCAACTATCAATGTTTCATACATCGAAGGCGTGCCTACTGACCCTGCGGTAATCCAAGCAGACCCAAATAATTACAGCGTTTATGCTTATGAAGGCTCATCAATTAAATCAAAAATGGGCTATGTAGTTGGTTTTGTATATAATAATGATGCAAATGGAAAAATAAACGACAGTTATTCAAACATTTTAATTTCAAATACAAATGACTCAAATTCTGTTTACTTGGCTTCAGGTTATGTTTATGAAAATGAAGGAAAAATAGAAAATGGCTATTCGGCATCTCAAATAAGAAATCAAATGAACACTCAAATGAATTTCTCAGGTGTTAATAGAAGCGGTGAGTTGCTTGCCAAAGGTGAATATATCAATTGTTATTTCTTCAATAAGCAATATAATGATATAGAAGATACAACTGATGACACTACAGAAACACAAAACAACACTGGTGCTGTTATGATTCCAGAGCCAGATGAAGAATCTCTCTTCTATGGTTTTGCGATTGCAAATGGTGAAAATGACGGTATTTGGAAGATTATAGAAGACAAAGGCATATTCCTTGTCAGCACAGACTTTATCTCAGTTTCTCATAGATATATCTATCGTGTAGACGACAATATTTTTGAAGGCGTTGCTGGCGAAGATGACCAAGGTAAATATATCCTTCCTTATTCTACTCTTACCTTTACTGACTCATCAACAGAGATAAATACAGCTCTTGGTGGCGAATTTAACCCAATTATAATTAAAGATGCAGAAGACTTTATCGCAGTGAGCGGAACAAGCACTTCTTCATACATTAAAGAATATTTCAACAGCTCAGCTCTTTGGGGCACTTACAGACTTGTTGATGATATCAACCTTGGAGATATTGCAAGTGGAGATAATGTAATTGCACTTCCATCATCTTCAAAGGCTTTTGCTGGTACATTCTATGGAAATGGCTTTACCATTTCTGGACTTTCAATTGCGACCGAACAAGAAGGCGTTGGTTTTGGATTGTTTAAATCAATTGAAAAGAGGGGTAGAGGCTCAAACCCTGTTGTTAAAAACCTTAATATAAATGTGACACAAGTTGACGGAAGTGTTGTGACTATGTCAGGCGCACTTGCCGGTTACATTAAAGATGCTGTCATCATCAGCATTGATATTGAATTTGCAGAAAATGCTCAAGTTACAGGACTAAATTTCGCTGGTGGTCTTGCAGGCTTTGTATTTGGCGACAATACAATCAAATGTATTCGAATTGAAAATCCAAATGTTAAGGCTACTAAGTCACTGCGTGATGATGAAGGCACAAGCAATTACTTTATTTCAAAGCCAGAAGGATCTGACCCTAGGGCTCTTCAAACTTTGAGAACAAGAGTAGGCAACAATCTTAATTACAACACCTCTGTTGACGCAAGCATCATTCAAGATACACTTGCAAATTATTCTTATGCAGGTGGAATGTTTGGCTTTGCCGATATATTTAAGACAAACAATAATGCGTTTGATATCAATCAATCTAAAAATTATGCTATCAAAAATGTGAGAGTTATTGGAGAAGTTTATATTGAAGGTCAAGTTGCAGGCGGAGTATTTGGACTTGCGGGTTATCAGACAAATGTTCGTGATATTGGTCTGACTATTACAGGTGGAACAAATTCACATATTCTTGCGACAAAATATTTTGCCGGCGGAATAGTAGGCCAATCATTTGGTACATTGACAAGAGTTTTTGCAGTACATGATGATGAAACACAAGATAAGATTGAAAACAACATGGGCAATTTCTATAACGGAAATGAAGGTGTTGAAAGAGGAAATCTTGACCTGTTCAGCATGCCAGGCACAAACTATACACAAAAATATGTTGGTGGACTGATAGGGGTTGCATTTAGCGGAAACCTTGAAATATCATATTCAAAACTCAATGTTACTGCACCAAATGCAAGCTATGCAGGCGGCGTAATCGGTGGCCTTGAATTAAATGATGCAAGCGCATACCAGCTTGATGTAGAAGGTGGCGGAGACTCTTACTATTCTACTTATTTCATCAATGAAGTATATGCGACTGGTGATATTCGTGCAAATATATTTGCAGGTGGTATCATTGGAAGAGTTGTTGGTCAGTCAGCTAGAGTTGGCATGCAGTCAGTAAATGCTTTTAATTATTTCACAACTTATAATTATTCAACTGGTGAATATGCCGAAATCGAAGAAGGTACTAAAAACTTCTCAGAATTATTTAAAGTAAATTCTTTAGTAGGTATGTTTGCAAATGTAAATGAAAATGGATCAGTCAACGATGTAATTGTAAGCTATTCAGATAATACAGATAACAAACCTGCTTATAATAATTATTTGACCTTTATAAAATATGTTGGTTTAGGTGGAGGCGACAACTCTGGAAGCGGAGAAGCTGAAGCAGTTAAGCCAGTTGCTTCTGTGGCTTATTATGAAGGTTATTATAAAAACAACCAAACAAACGATTTTATTGCCTTAAAACTCTTTGGAGATATAAATGGTAATGAAAGAAATCCATTAAAAGATAATTCAGGAAACATAGTTAGAGACGAAAACGGCAATATTGTTTATGGTGATTATAAAATTTATGATGATTTGGTTTATTCAATTGAATCACCATCTTCGTTTACAAATTCTTCAGCTGGATATCAATATACAAGCACAGGTTTCTTAAATTCTGGTGCATGGAATGTTATAAATTGGGAACATGATGTAAATGATCTTTTCCCAACCATTAAATATAAACGTTCAAGCAGCATTATTTATCTTGACAATTATAATATTGAAAAAGTATTTAATACAATAAGTGGAAACAATCATACAGTTTATATTCGTGGACTTGAATCAGAAGGTTCTGAAAATTATGTGGATATCGATTTGAGGAGTTTCTATGCAAAGCCAGGTAATGATAGTGTAAAGATTAGAAAATTTGCTGGTCGATTGAAGGGAGGTATGTATCCTGAAACTGGCAAGAAGGTAAGAATTATTACTGACAGAAACTTCATAGAGTCTGTTACTATGGGCTTTAGTGCAATAGATGTTGAAGTGGTTTATTTACCAACCAAGAATAACGATAATTATATTGAAGTTTACAGTCAAAGCGCTGATGATAATTTAGGTTTATTTATCAACTCTCCTGTTGAGGGCGTAACAATTACAGGCCTGCAGATGGAAATTAAAAAACCTATCAAGTATTATGTAGGGGGCGATCAAGCTGCAAATGTAGGCTTAATAGCACCTACAATTGAAAATTCTACAATTTCAAATATTAAGATATTTAATGAATCGAAATTAAATGGAACTTTAATGAATATTGCAAAGAAAGACCAAAGCACAAGCAGAGATGCTGGTGTTGAGGGAATTTCTCTTAATGCTGGTTTGATTTCAGGAGAATTTTCACATAATTCAACCAACACATCTTCTATTCTTGAAAAAGTGGATATAAGATGGTACGGTGACTTAATTTCAGTTGTAAATAATGGTTTCCAAAGTATTACCGATTATTATTTAGGTGGTTATACTGGTATAGTTTATGCTGAAGGTGGTGAAAAAACATTAACCTTTGAGCTTGATGATTTGAAGAAATTTTCAGATGTGGCTTCAACTAATGCTACGGCAGATATTACTCATATTTCACTTTCAGGCACAAGCCCAGTAAACAATGTTTACATGGGCGGATATATTGCCAAAATGGGTAAAGAGGGTTTAACAAGCTTAGATAAAATATCAATTACTCAGAAAAAATCAATATTTGTTGCATTTAATGTGAATACAAATGTTGTAAATGACTTGGTCGTAGGAAGCATTGTTGGAAATCTTAATGCTAGTAGAAGTAACATAACATTAGACATGGCAACTTCAAATGTAAAATCATATTTGTTTGTTAATAAGGATTTCTCTGTCGGAAATCTTTATGCTGGTGGAATTGTAGGTAGACTTGGACTAGCTTTTGGAGTAACAAATGTTGAATCTATTGATTTTAGTGTCACAAGCGGTATAAATAGTGGAGATAACTATCAATTGTCTTCTGAAAAAGAAAAACTGACAGGTGTTTATAAACTAGATAAAAATAATCAAGATATTTCAAATTCTCTTTTAAATGTAAATAAGCATGCGTATGTTGGTGGTGTAGTTGGTTATGCGCAAGGCGGAACATTGTCTGTTGGTGGTGAAATAAACATAAACAAACTTAATACTGAGAAAGAAGTGAATTCATTTAGAATAAAATACACAGGCGCAGAACAAATTACAGAAGCAGATGCTGTTAATGTTGGCTCTATTTTGGGTTATACAGAAGGATCAATAAAAATTTCAGGTGATATCAAATCTGATACAGAGATTTATGTAGATAGTAGTACAGCAAAAAGAATGAATGTAGGTGGCTTTGTTGGTTGTATAAACAAAGGTGGAGTAAATGAGATTGCCGGTAGCAATATGGCTCAGTTTGATGGTGCAGTTTATTCAAACAGCCAAAATTTAACTTTTGGTGGAATGGTTGCAAAATTCAATGCTATTGCTAGTGACCATAAAAATGGTTTAAATATTCAAAATACTTCTTTTGGTGGAGTTGCAAAAGTTTATGGAGAATACAGCCAAGAATCTTCAATTATTGCTGGTGGTACTGTTGGTGAAGTAGCCACAACAACAGATTCACAAGATGTTACATCTGGAAATGAAGTAATAAAGAATTTAGTTATGGCTTCAAATATTAACTATGGTGATGTTTTTGTTGAGTATAATCAAACGCTATTAAAATTAAATTCATATACTTTTGGTGGATTGGTTGGAAAATTCGGCGCTAATACATCAAATGAGTTGGATTTCCAAATTGACAGTAATTATTCTTTGACTACTTCTCACAACGCTAAGTATAGCACAACTGCAGGTACGGCAAATGCTTTGTTTGGAGAAGGAATTACGACCACAACATCAAATTACTACAACCATGCCGTTGCTCTTGCAAATGACGAGTGTGGTATTGATATTGGTTACAACTATAGTAACGGTTATCGTGGATACAACTGGCAAGAAAATGATACTGAAATCAGTCATTTGTTGTTATCGACTGGAAAAAAATCTAATAATAAAGCTGTTGGACAAAAGTTAAATCCAGCGGTCTATGAAACTAATACTCAAATGAAGAAAGTTGAAACCTTTAACGGTATGAGTTATTATGTTGTTGAGGGTGGTGCATTCAATGGATCAAGCGATGGACAAATTCGTCTTGAAGATAGTGAAACAAATAATCTTAAAAATATTGCAATTATTGGTGGCTCAAGCCAAGAAATTAAATATGAAGGAAATAAAGCAAAAATATCTTCTATTATTGACACATTGTCAGGACATTCATTTGTTTCTGGTATGGTTTTAGATGTCTCCATTGATTATGAATTGACTGAAGATGATGACAATGAAATAGTTGCACCTCTCGTAAAAGAGATGCAAGAAAACAGTACTCTTTATGCAATCAATGTTAAAGGAACATTTGATGTTGGAGGAAACACAAGCCCAATTGTTTCTGGTCTTGTTGGTGTATTAAAATCAGGTAGAATTTTTGATTGCTCAACAGACTTAGATATAATTTATCGTGCAGGTCTTACAGGTAATGTCTATGGTTTGGCAAACTTGCAAGGTCAAGACACTCAAATAGAAGAAAGATTAAGTTATAATAGAATTATTGAAAATACATTTGTTTCAGGAAGTATTTCTACATATATTTCATCAAATGTTTATTCATTTGCAAATTCAACAAAAAATACAATAGTTAAAAATTGTTATGCGATAAATAAACTTGATTTGAAAGATTACACTGAAATGGAAAACGAAAATAAAGGTGAAGTTTCTGTTTTTGGTGTAAAACAAGTAAGCAGTAATTCAATTTATGATAACAACTACTATGACTATGACGCTTTAAATCATTTTAGTAGTCATAGCTTAGAAACTCAAGCTGGAGATGCAAAGAAATATTCCGATTTGAAAGATACTTCATTGAAAGAAGGTACAAATTTGTGGGAAAAAACAGGTTTTGACAACTCAAAATGGACAGTTGATTTGGCATATAACTATGGATATCCAACTTTAAAATATCAATATTTAAAGCCATCGTCATTTGCTTATCATGACAACAGCGTAAAAACAGAGAATGGAAAGACTACAAAAGCTTCAATGACGAAACTTGAAAGACTTTTAAATGAAGGACAAACATTTAAAACTTATGATAAACAAGATATAAATCTTAACACGGCGTTTGAAAATGGAAATTTAAAAAATTTCGAATTATATGATAAATATATACAAGAAAATAAATATGTTAGACTTCCAAATGGTTATGCACCACAAACAACATATAAAAACAGTGAAGGAAATGATGAAGATAAATTTAATTATTTAGGATTCGATTGTTTCTATATGATACCAAATGCTGCTATCCTTACTAATAGACAAACAATTTATCAAGAATTTAATAAACATGGAGATGTTGCCGATAAATTTACTACTAATTTCATTTTAAAATACGACATTGATCTAGAGAAAGTAGTAGATAATTTGACAGAAGATTATAATAAGTTACGAAATCCTAATAATACAATAATTAACAATTTCTTAGGTAAATTAGATGGTCAAAATAAAACAATCAGTGGAGCTAAGATAAGATTATTTACAAATATAGGAAAAGAAGATGGACATGAGAGAGAGACATGGGTTAGAAATTTAAGATTGACAGATGTAAATGTTAATGGAACACCAATTTTATCTAATGAGATTATATCTTCTGAGATCTCAAACATAACAATATCAGGAACAATCAATATTATATCATCCATAGGAGGGGTTGTTGCAAATAAAGTAAATTCATCCGATTTATATAATATTATAAATTTGGCTGAAGTTAAGACATCAAGCAATCTTGATTATAATTCAAGTATGATAGGAGGTCTTGCTGGAATAATAAAAAATAGTAACTTAAAATACTGTGCTAATTATGGACCTATAAATATATTGACCTCAAATGAAACTCCTCAAGTTCTTGCACTTGGTGGTCTCGTTGGCGTTATGTATGGTGAGAGTGAAATATTATATAGTTATAATGCAACTTCTGTTTTAGGTAATTATGCAAGTGGCTCGCAAGTTTCAACTGCAAAGGGCAAATTCTTTACAGGTGGTCTTGTTGGCTATATGCATGAGGGTAAAATATTTAATAGTTATAACTCTGGTATGATTAAATCAGGAAATAAAAACAATGTTGGATCCTCTAATAATACAAAATATAATTTTGGTATTTCTGAAACAGATACATGCTTTGGAGAACAGCAAAAGAATATTGGTAATCATGCTGCTTATGCGGGTGGTATCATAGGTTATACTGCAGGTGGTAATGTAGATGGATGTTATAATGAAGGCACTGTAGAAGCGTTGGGTAAAAATCCAGATCATAAGTGGTATTGGGCTGGAAGTTATTGGAGAGAAGAATCATCTTATTTAAAAGATGATAATAGAAAAATGAATCAAACTTCAAACGGAAAGATTGGGAATAAACCAATAATTGAAACTGATTATAAGTTAGTTCTAAAACAAGTTTCTAATAGAAATGTTTATTCTTATGGCATTGGAACACAGGAGAAAGATACTATTATTACAGAGAGTAGTATTAAATTAAGTAAAGGCAATTATAATGACACCACTACAATATATAGTAATGGTGCTGCACTCGAAAATAATGCTGTAATTTATTCTAAAGATTTAGAGAAAATTTTAGAAACATTAAATTCTCAAGGGTTTGTCGAAGAAGTTTATAATTTATTTACTAAAAACTATTATTTTGCATTTCACTGGTGGGGGATACCTTGGTGGGATCATTATTACACATTTAATTGTTTTGAATATTCAATAAAATTGCTAGCTCCTAAAATAGGAGCAATCCAAGAATTTGGGTATGTAGGTAATCAAAAAATAGCAGATAGCGCTGCGGAAGGACAAACTACAAGAATTAAGACATTGTCAACAAATGAACTTAATATTCCTTTATCTTACATAATTGAATTTTCAAGCACTTATAATTTAAATTTTAAGTATGAAGTTGTACGTGATAGGTATGATCAAGATTTTGGAACAGATGGAGATGATGTACAAGTTTATTGGAACGATGCAGGAGGTGGATTTAACGAGATCTCTGTTGCTAGTGATACTAAGGCAAAAACGATAAAAACTGGTTATAATGATTTAGTTGCTTCTAATGTTATGACAAATGGAGGAGATATATATTATAATTTAGTATACTCAGGAAATGATAAGGATGTTAAAACTAATTATGTCGATAAATATAAAATTTCAAATATTGTTGGCTCAAGTAATGTTATTAAAGAAAATAATAATGACTTAAAAGAAAAAACAAGAAGTTTAGAAGAT
>CARNVA010000018.1 GCA_949031345.1 uncultured Eubacteriales bacterium
ACCAAAAATTTTTAGATTTTTTAAATTTATTATTTTTATTGCAAAAAAAAGAAGTGAATAATTTCACTTCTTTTTAGATTTTCTTCTTTATTTATTATTTGGATGTCTTCTGTTATAATTTCGTAAGTCATTCAATGTAATTTCTTTTTTCTTAATAAGCTCGATAATATCTGAAAGTCTATCTAAATCATCTCTTGAGTAATAGTCGATATAAATTCTTCCTTTATTATCGTTTCCAATGGCAGAAACCTTTGTAGCAAACACTCTTTGCATCTCATTTATAAGCTCTTTAAGCTCTAAAGATTGCTCTTGCACCTTATTTGAGCTGTTTTTTTGAGGATTTAAGTAATTTTTAACTGCTTTTTCAAGCTCGCGCACTGACATTTTTCCATCTGAAGCTTGTTTTGCAAGTTTAATTTGTTGAGTTGTGTCATCTACGACTACCAAACTTCTTGCGTGACCACTTGAAAGCTTTCCGTCTTCAATCATTTTAATTACATCAGGATAAAGAGTTAATAGTCTTAAAGTATTTGCTACGCTTGAACGGCTTTTGCCAATTCTGTCTGACACAACTTCTTGTGTAAGATGATATTCATCCATAAGTTGTTTTATAGCGCGTGCTGCTTCAATAGGATTTAAGTCTTCTCTTTGCAGGTTTTCAATGATTGAAATTTCTTGCACCTGTTTTTCAGTGTAATTTTTTACTACAACAGGCACTTTTTCGAGACCAGCCATTTTAGAAGCACGCCATCTTCTTTCACCTGCAATAATTAAATATTGGTCGTTATCTGATTTGTTGACAACAAGTGGTTGAATCACGCCATGAAGTTTGATTGAGCTTGCAAGTTCTTGCAAAGCTTCTTCGTCAAAATGTTTTCTTGGTTGGTTTGGATTCGGTATGATTTTGAAAACATCAATTTCAGTGACACCATTTGTTTTGTTTGTTGAAGGGGCAGTTGGCTTTGTTTCGTTTGTGCTTACTGCTGGCTCTTCATTATCGTATATTGCGAAAAGGCTTTCAAGGCCTCTTCCTAAACCTTTTTTCTTATCCATTGTTTACCTCTCTCAATTTAATTTTTGTATCTTTAGTGATAGGGTTGTATTTTACATTGTTTCTATCTAAAAACTCTTCTGCAAGTGAAAGATATGCGTCAGCGCCCTTAGAAGATGGCTCATAAACAAGGATTGGCTCGCCATGGCTTGGAGCTTCGGCAAGTCTAATATTCCTTGGAATATAAGTGAAAAATACCTTCTTTCCAAAAAACTTTAATATTTCATCACTCACTTCATTTGTAAGGTTTGACCTTTTGTCTTTCATTGTCATGACCACTCCTTCGACATCAATGGAAGGGTTGAGATGAAATTTTATAAGTCTTATTGTGTTCATAAGTTGAGTAATACCCATAAGTGGATAATATTCACATTGCATTGGAATTATGACACTGTTTGCTGCAGTCAATGCATTTACGGTAATAAGCCCTAGAGATGGTGGACAGTCAATCATTATAAAATCATAATTATCTTTTACTGAGTCCAAAATTCCTTTCATCACTTTTTCTCGCTGTGGCATTTGAATCATTTCGAGTTCTGCTCCAGCAAGGTCAACAGTTGAAGGAAGGATGTCAAGGTCTTGAACAAGAGTTGGAAGAATGACTTCATCAATTTTGTATTCACCAAATATAAGGTCATAAATAGTTTTTAAGTCTTTGCCTTTATTTATTCCCAGACCACTTGTGGCATTGCCTTGAGGATCAAGGTCAACGACTAAAACCTTTTTGCCCATTGCAGCAACATAGGCAGCAAGGTTGATGCAGGTGGTAGTTTTTCCGACACCACCTTTTTGATTTGCGAAAGCAACAATTTTTCCCATAGTAATAAACCTCTTTAACAATGAAATTATATCATATATTTATTAAAACTTTAAGTCTTTTTTGCAAATTTATTTAAAAATATTTAATAACTTTTATTGACATCAGGGTGCAATAAATATTTTTGAGCAAAATTTTGTATAAAATAAGTAAAGTTATTATTTAATAACTAAAAAAGACTGTAACGTTTTAATTTTATACATTATAGTAGAGCTTTTCTATATGATAAATAACTTTTAAAAAATAAGAAACTCCGTAATACAAATGATAAAATATATTTTATAATTATATTAAAGAAGAACATAATAATGGTGAGGCTTATTGATGGGAAAAGTAAGAAAGTTGTTTATGGAAGAAAAGGTGTGAAAAAATAAAGAGAAGATCATAGTTAAGAGGTTATATTAAGAGGCTATTTGATAATGTCATGTTTGCTAGGAATGATTATAACAAATAGGACAAATACAATCAGTCATGGAAATAAGATTGGATTTTAAAAGCTATATTTTTGGTATGCAAAAAACAAATAGTTGTGTTATTAAGTGATGGTTGCTATAATCTTTAAAAGTTTAATGGATATAAGTCAGAAAATTTTTAGATAAACTTATTAAACAAAAAGGCTTTGAAATTTGAATTTTTTTACAATTTTAAAGAGGGCTAAAAATTTCAAAAAGGTCGTTTTATAACATCCGCAGAAAACGGAAATCTCCGAAAAATACTTGACATTTTTCGGGGGGGGGTAAAATAAGATTATACTTCTTGATGAAATAATCTGTTTTAATGTTGTTGTCATTTAAGAAAATAAAATTGTAATATAGCGAATTTTGTTTTATATTGAAGAAAAACAAAGCTTTTAATAATATTAAAAGATATTTAATAAAAAGAAAGTTTAAGATTAAGAATATTAGCTTTTGTCGTTTATTGAGGTTGCACTATGTAATGTCCATATACACAAATGCCTGTTATGGTTTTTAATAGGTTTGTTTTAAAAAATCTTTTTCTTATGGATATTAAAATAATTTGAGTAATAGCTTTACGAAAAAGGCTGTTATTTGAGATATTAAAACAGATTTAGGCATAGAAATTCTTTTGTATGACGGCAAAAATTTAGCATAAAACTGAGAGTTTGGGTTTTACATAAATAGTTTTATAACCAAAGCATTATATAAAGTGATAAAGAAGATTTTAAATAAAATTTAGTAAATATGAAACATTCAAATAATGTTTTAAATAATCTTTTAAATTAAAGATGAACAAACTTTACAAACATAAAAATTTTTCAATGAACAGGAAAAAAGGAGGGTTATGACGAAAATATATAGAAAACTGACTATTATTTTTTCAGCTATCCTTTTTGCTTTTATAAGCTTTCTTTTGGGATTGTCTTTTTTCGGTGTTTTTTATCTATCTAATGCAGTGTATATCTCAAATACATCAACTTATGCAGAGGTAGGTGAAATTTATAATACAAGTACAAAAACATTTAAGGCAGACGAATTGAATAAGCTTATTCGTTATGTTTGCGGAAGAGGTGGAATAGAAACTTTATCATATATTGATTCGATGGCTACAGGCGTAACTGATGATGGAATAACTGGTGCAACGGCAAAATCTATAAGAAATGTTTCTTATGACAGTGTAAAGACCTCTGGTAAAGATGTGGTTGTTTCTTTTGGTGGGTTGAAGTGGCAGGTTTGTTATTTATCAAAAGTGAATGGCGACATTGTCATGACGCTTTGGCTTACAAACAGCATTCAAGACGCATGGAAATCTGGCAGAAGTCAAACTGAAGGTGATTATTATGGCTTTATAGATGGCTCATTATTCTCTGACTGGTCAAATAACATTTCCAACAAAAACTTTAAAGCCCAAGGCGGGCCTACAAATATGTATGGAACGAGTTATATTCGCGCAGTAACTTTAAACAATGGTGGTCAATATTTAAGCAGTATTGGCAGTGCTTATAAAAATTTTACAGCAACTTCAACAAGTGCTTTTGCTAAGTTTACAATGCCGAGTGTAACTGGAAGTTTAACAAACTATATCGTTAAGCCAACAAATGTAAGTTGGCAGGCAAGGCAGGATTCTTCAAAAAAATATGGTGTAAATTATTCTTACACCTTGCCAAACGATGCTTTTGCAGAGCTTTCAAATTTTAACTGGTATACCAGTTCGACTTATGGCAGTGCAGGTGTTATGTGGGACTATTCTTACAAGGCAAACTATATTTCTTGGCAGAATGATTATATTTGGCTTCCAAGCATTACAGAAATAGGGTCAAATTCAACCTATGATGGAATTTGGCAATTGTCTGATACGCAACGGTCAAATCATACAGGTCAAAATCTTTCAATTTCTCAGAATGCTGGCAGCAAAAATACAAATGGAAGAGTAGAAACTTCTACTTGGACGCGCACTGGGCATTATTATACTGGAGATAGTGTTTTCGGTATTCGAAATAGTGGAAATGATGGTGGAACAAAAACTTTAGTTGATATGTCTCTGGCGGTGCGCCCTGCTATTCATTTCAATTTGTCAAAAGCAATTCAAAATTTGAATAAAACTCACATTTATTTAGTCAATGAAAATGCAGGTTTTGCTGGAACAACTTCAATCGATGTTGCGTTTGGCTCTGTTATGCCAGACATTACACCACCTGGTAAAATGGGTTGTGTATTTCAAGGTTATTACAGCGCAACAAATGGCGGTGGGATAAAATATTACAACTATGCAGGAAAGGCATACAACAACATAACTTGGAATAAAACTGATGAAAGATATAATCTTTATGCATATTGGACAGGGATTTATTTTCAAAGCGACGGGGGAGATAATATCCCAACAAGAATTATACCAACTTATGCAAGTCCAATGCCCAGACTGACATCCGTACCGACATGGCAAGGACATACTTTTCATGGCTTTTATACAGGAAAAAATGGCACAGGAGTCAAATATTACAACGCTGATGGAACAAGCGCCAGAAACTGTGATTTTACAAGCAATGTGACCCTTTATGCTTATTGGACAGCTTATGTTTATAATGTGACATTAAATTACAACGGAGGTTCTTATGGTGGCAGCGGAAGTCGAAGTGAAAATTTTACTTATGGAACAAGTAAGACTTTCCCAGTGCCTACGCGAGCTGGATACAATCTCATCAAGTGGACTTGCAGTTATACTTTAGACCAACCATTAGGGCCATATAATTGTAATGACAGTGGCGGTTTAACAATAACGGTGCCATATTTAGGTGAGAATGGTAATAATGTGACCTTCACAGCTCAGTGGAGTGCAAAACCATATACTGTTTCGTACAATGCAAATGGTGGTACAAGCCCAGTATCAACGTCAACGGTTGGATTTGGAGACACATATGGGAAGAAAAATTTATACA
>CARNVA010000019.1 GCA_949031345.1 uncultured Eubacteriales bacterium
TTTATTGATGATTTTTTCTTATTTTATTTTTTTTTGTTTTGGTCATATGGGGTGAGCCCCTTAATTATATTGATATTATCTCGAGAATGCAGATTGAACAATTGCTTTTAGAAAGTGGCATAACCCTCATTTTTGTTGAGCTTGACAGTGCTTTTGTGCGAAATGTGGCAAGTAAAAAGGTGAAAATTTAATAAAAAATATTGTTGCGTCTTGGGAAAAACTGAGAGCGCGGACAAAAGATGCGAGTGAAGAATAGAAGAGATGAGTGGGGAACAAAAGAGGTTGGCTGAGATAGAAGTAGTTAGCAGAAATAAATGAGGTTAGCTGATACAAAAAAACGAGAGTGGAGACTAAAAAGGCGAGCAGTGACTGAAAAATAAGACATTTTAAAGGTTATGTTTTAGCGAGATTTTTGCGTAAAAAGGTTTTAAAATATTTTGATATTGCGTTTGCCAAAAGGATACAAATTTGATATAATCAAGCTGCAAGGAGATTATATGAAAAACTTTTTTGTAATTCATGCGCTTGGCAATTGCGGTCAAGATTATTGGTATGAATATATTAAAACTGAGGTGGAGAAAATGGGCTTTGAGTGTTTTGTTCCCACTCTTCCGCCTCTTGAAAAGATGAGTTATCAAAGCTGGGCAGAGGCTTTTAGTCCATATAAGAGATACATAAATGAAGACAGTGTTTTTATTGGGCATTCAACGGGTAGCATATTTTCAGTGCATTATCTTATGGAAAACAACTTGAAAATAGCAAAGTTTATTGGGGTTGTTTCTTTTAATCAGTGCAATACAAACTCGCCCCATCCTGACTGGGAAGAGATAAATAAAAGCTTTTTTGTGGATAATCTTGCCAAATTTAAAGCTTTCGCAAAAGAAAGAATTTGTTTTTATTCGCCGACGGATATCTATGATTTTAGGCTTCTTGACGATTTTGCAAACAAGATTGAGGCGAAAAAGGTGATTATTGAAAAGGCGGGACATTTCACGGCAGCGTCAGGCTATGACAAAGAGTTTAAAGAAATTTTGGAATATTTATAGTTTAAGGAGAATTTATGGTTTTAAATTTTGATGAAGACAGGGTTGCAATGCTAAGCCCTTGCGATATGGTTGAAAAAATTGAAGGGATGCCAGAGACGGTTGTCACCTTCTTTGACGATAAAATAATGGATGAATTTTTAAGGCTTTACAAGGTAGAAATTATTGGCTCGACTGCCATAAAAAAACATACTATTTATAAAACGGTTATAAATGGAAAAGAAATCGCTGTTGTGCTTGCCGGAATTGGTGCGCCATTATCAGTCGCACTTTTTGAAGAGGTTTGCTTCATGGGCGCTAAAAATATTTTGATGTTTGGCTCTTGTGGTGTGCTTACTGATATTAAGGAAGCCTCTATCATCATTCCTTATGCAGCCATTCGTGACGAAGGAACAAGTTTTCACTATGCCCCAGCAGGTGAAGAAATTCAGCTTAACCCTGTCTATGTTGACAGACTTGAAAAACTTTGCAAAGAAGCCGAAGTTGAATATGTGTTGGGCAAGACTTGGACAAATGATGCCTTTTACAGAGAAACAAAGGGCAAGGTTGCGCAAAGAGTAAAAGAGGGGTGTATTTGCGTTGAGATGGAATGCTCTGCCATGACCGCCTTTGCTAATCTTAGAAATGTCAATTTTGCGCAATTCTTTTATGCGGCAGACAGTTTGGCAAAAGAAAAGTGGGATATGCGAATACTGCAGGGCGAAAGTTTGCAAGGTGAAGAAATAGCTCTTAAACTCGCTCTTGAGTTTGCAACAAAATTGTTTGATTGATATTTTAGTAAATAAATTTAAAGGGAAAATTGATAAAAGCTATCTTGAAATAAAGAATTATATTTTAAAACAAATATATAAAGGAAAACATACATGAAAAATCTTTTTGTGAAAATCTTGGGCGCGACAAGCCCATATTGCAAGCAGGGTCAAGCATGTCCGTCCTATCTGATAAGTGATGGCGAGACCTATATTTTGCTTGATGCTGGAAGCGGCTCTCACAGCAATTTTGACATGAAGAATTTAAGCGGTCTTAACATTTTCATTTTGCACCTTCATAGAGACCATTACAACGATATTTTCAACTATCAATATGCGTCTTATGTGCTTCATGGGCAGGGTAAGGTGCAAGAGAAAATTCATTTATATTTGCCAGAGTTTAATTGCCGGTTTGCCGAAGATATAAAAAATGAAGAGATTGCCTTTGCTGATTATCATGAAATAAAAGAAGAAAAAATCTATGAAATTGGGGCTTTCAAAATTGAAATTTGCAAGCTTATTCACACTCCGCAGTTTTATAGTTATGCCACAAAAATTCAAGCGCATGGAAAAACCATCGTTTATTCAGGCGATGTTTCGTTCTGTGACAAAGATAGATTGGCAGTTTTTGCAAAGGGCGTTGATATGCTTATTTGCGAAGCAAGCTTGCTTGAAAGTTATGGCTTCCCAGAAATTTATGTGCATCTTACGGCGGCGCAGGCGGGAAAGATAGCAGTGCAGGCTGGGGCTGAAAAACTTATGCTTACTCATTTTTGGCCGGAAGAGGACAGAAAAAATTGCAAGGCAGAAGCTGAGAAATATTTCAGCAATGTGCTTATTGCAAAGGAAGGAGATTTGCATTATTTATGAGCCAATTTACTTGAGAATTTTAAAAGACGCAATATACTTTTTGCGTTTTTTTTATTTTTTAAGAAAGCTACTTTTAAAAATTTCAGCATTGACAAATTAGGCTGTTTATGATATCATTAAGTTAACTTATGGAGGGGCAAATTATGAATATATACAAATCAAATCGAAGATGCTATGAAATTCGTGAATATATTCAATATTTGAATAAGAGAATTGGTGAAATTAAAGATAAAAACAAGCTTACAGATGAAGATAAGCTTGCAAAGATTTTGCTTTTTAATTTAGAGCATTATTCAAGATACGAGCAAGAGAAAGGGATGACTTTTACTTTGTATATTCTTGACCACTTTACAGATATTGTGAAGGATGAAAATGATATTT